>JAUILQ010000068.1 GCA_030433005.1 Alphaproteobacteria bacterium | reverse complement strand
GAGCTGATCAGGCAGACGCCGTCGAGCCGCCCCTTGTACATCAGGTCCATGGCGTCGATGACCAGGGCGATGTCGGCGGCGTTCTTGCCGGTCGTGTTGCTGCGCTGCTGGTGCTGCAGGATGGCCAAAGACTGCACGGCCTTGTCCCAGGTGCGCAGGCGCGCGTTGGAGAAGTCGCCGTAGATGCGCCGGACGTTGGCCTCGCCGAGGGTGGCGATCTCCTCGAAGATCGCGGTCGCGTAGCGCGCCGAGGTGTTGTCGGCGTCGATCAGCACCGCGAGGCTGCGGCTGGTCTCTCCGTCGGGCATGGGCGTGATCCTGGTTGGTGCTCCGAAGGGCCGGCGGCTCTGAAGGGCCGGCTGCTCTGAAAGGCCGGGGGGCCGCGGCGAGCATGCCCTTTGTGGGCCGAGGAGGCCAGGGGCGCCGGCCGCCGTTGCCTGCCCGGCGCCGCCGCAACGAGTCAGGCGGCGAGGTCCGGCAGGCCCTTGACGCTGATGCGGTGGAGCAGGCGGCTGTCGGCCGGGCCGGTCGCCGGCTCGATCAGGCTGGCCGCGTGCAGCGTCGCCAGATTGTCCCAGATCACCAGGTCGCCCGCGGCGTAGCGGTGCGACCGCTGGAAGCGCTCCTGGGTCGCGTGGCGCTTCAGCTCGTCGAGCAGTCCCGCGGCCGCCGACTGCTCCAGGCCGACGATGCCGAAGGAGCTGCCGGCGACGCCGTAGAGCGCCTTGCGGCCGGTCGCGGGGTGGGCCAGGACCAGCGGGTGGCGGACCTCGCGGACCGCGCGCTTCTGCTCCTCGGTCAGCGGCGTCGCCGAGGTGCGCGAGCCCTCTTCGGGGTCGGAGCGGTTGCCGTAGTGGTGGATCACCTGCAGCCCCTCGAGCTCGGCCCGGCGCGCCGCGGGCAGGGCCTCGTAGGCGGCGGCCATGTCGCAGAACAGCGTCTCGCCGCCCTGCTCCGGCACCTGCAGGGCGTGGACCAGCGTGGCGCTCGCCGGCTCGGCCTCGTAGGACATGTCGGTGTGCCAGTAGGCCGCGCCGTCGTAGATGCCGATCGCCCGGCCCTCGCGGAAGACGTTCGAGAGCAGCAGGATCTCCGGGCAGTCGGGATGGCGCAGCTCGGTCTTGATGTGCGGCTGCGGCCGGCCCATCCGGCGCGCGAAGCGCACGAACTGCTCGGGCGTCAGGCGCTGGTCGCGCAGCGCCACCACGCGGTGCCGGTGCAGGGCGCCAACCACGCGGCGCAGCGTCGCCGGGTCGTCGTCGGCGACCTGCAGGCCCTCGAGCACGGCGCCGAAGGGCGCGAGCGCCGGTTCGGGGAGCGGGTCCTGGGCGAGCATGACGGCCTCCGCGGCAATACCTCCGATCCGACGATCGTAGCGCAAAGGCGAGGGGCTGTCCGAAGGTCGCGCGACGCCGGCCGCCGAATCGGCAGCAGGGGGATGCTCTGTAAGAGTCGCTGACGCCGCGCCGCGAGTGCCAGACTTTCTGACAGGGTCCGGCCCCCGCTGCGCGCCGCCGGCGGCGGCTCCGGCTCCCACGAGCGGCGGGCGCCGGTCGGCTTGTCCGGCCCCGCTGCCGCCGCCAGGGCCCAGCCAGGCTGCCGCCGGCAGCGGGGCGGCGCGCTTCCCGGGCGAAGCCGGGCACGTCCTCCGACCGCGATGCGGAAGGCCGGATGGCGCGCTCCTTGCTTGTCCCGTTGCTGCGCGGCGGCCCCGCGCGAGACATTTCGGGAGGTGAAGCGACTGATGAGACAGATGACCCCGGTCCTCGCGGCTGCCTGCGCAGCCTTCTTTGCGCTGCAGGGCTCGGCCCAGGCCGGTCCGCTCGGCTACGACGAGGCATCCGACGGCGACGTGGGCGGCACGCTCCAGCTCGGCATCGGCGAGAACACCGTGGCGGGCGAGCTCAGCGGCTACGATCCGGACTCCTTCGTGTTCGTCGTGCCGGAGGGCGGCAGCCTCCGGGTGATCTCGCTCGACATCCAGCCCGCGCCCGGTCAGCCCGGCCAGACCGTCGGCTTCTCGCTGGGGCGCGGCGACTACGAGGAGCGGATCGCCTCGACCAGCATCGCCGTGCCCTCCTCCGGCGCGCTGTTCTCCGCCTCGCTGCCGCTTTCCGCCGGCAGCTACTACCTGAGCCAGGGGCTCTCCGGCCTGGCGACCGCCCAGTACGAGTTTACGCTCGAGGTCGAGGCGACCACGCCGGTGCCGGTGCCGCCGACCCTGGCGCTGCTGCTCGGCGGCGGGCTCTGCGCCGCGGCCGTCGGTCGGGCCCGGCGCACGGCGCGCACCCCGGCGGCCGGCTGAGAGGCGCAGCCGCCGAGACCGATCGCGTCGTCTGTCCGATCACCTCGCGTCGGGGCCTCCTGCCGATGCCATCCGGGCGCTAGGAGGCGACGGCGAGCGGGGCCGTCCTGGCCGGCGGCAGGTGCACGGTGACGCTGGTGCCGCGGCCGACGGCGCTCTCGATCTCCAGGGTGCCGCCGTGCAGCCGGACGAGGGCATCGACGAGCGGCAGCCCGAGGCCGGTGCCGCCGTTCTGCCGGGCGTAGCCGCTGCTCCCCTGCTCGAACGGCTTCAGGAGGCGCGGCAGGTCCGCGGCTGGGATGCCGACGCCGTCGTCCTCGACGACCAGCGCGACGCCGCCGGTCGCATCGACAAGCTGCCGCAGCGTCACCGTGCCGCCCGCCGGCGTGAACTTGACCGCGTTCGAGAGCAGGTTGAGGAGGATCTGCTTCAGGGCCCGCGAATCGGCAGAACAGAGCGCGGGCACCGCCGGGGCTTCCGCGGAAAGCCGGATGCCCTTCGCCTGCGCGGCGCCGCGCACCAGCGGCAGGACCTCCTCCACGACGGCATACGGGTCCAGCTCGACAGGCTCGATGTCCAGCTTTCCCGCCTCGATCTTCGACAGGTCGAGGATCGAGGTCACGAGGTCGAGGAGGTGCGTGCCCGATCCGTGGATGTCCTTCGCGTACTCGCGGTAGCGCGGGTGGCCGAGCGGCCCGAACAGCTCGCGCTGCTGCACGTCGGAGAAGCCGATGATGGCATTGAGCGGCGTCCGCAGCTCGTGGCTCATCGCCGCGAGGAACTGCGACTTCGCCCTGTTCGCCCGCTCTGCGCGCGCCTGGGCGACGGCCAGCTGCCGGTTGCGCGCCTGGACCTCCAGCTGCAGCCGGTGCGCCGCCATCATCAGCAGCGCGAAGACGATCAGGATGCTGCCGGCCAGGGAGGCGAGCCAGTGGACGCTCTGGGCCGGCGTGTTGGCGAACAGCGTCTCGGCCGGCGGCGAGAGCTGCGCCAGGATCCCGCGCACGGCGTAGGCCAGGCCGAAGAAGCCGAAGGCCGCGGCAGCCGGCAAGGCGGTCGCGCGCAGGCTCCGGGCCGGGCCCCGGATCAATTCGGCTGCGGCCACCAGGCTGAAGGCCGCGACCATGGCCGCCATCATGACGACCCGGGCGGTCAGGTCCCTGTCGAGATAGGTGTGGTAGGCGAGAAAGGCGGCGACCCCCGCGACCGCGAGTGCCGCACCGCCCCAGCGCGGCGGGCGGCCGTCGAAACGGCGGATGCCGTTGCACAGGGCCGCCAGCCCGGCGATGCCCGCCGTGTTGGCCGCGACGATGGAAAGCGAGTCGGGGATGCTGCCGCGCAGGCTCAGGCCGACGGCCGTCAGCCCGATCAGCGCGCTTCCCGCGGACCAGAGCCCGAGCCCGGGCATCTGCCGGTGCCGATGGCAGAACGCGACCATCAGCACGGCGAGCAGGATGGACACCAGCGCGTGCACGACCAGGAGCGTGCGCAGATCGATCATCATCCGGGCTGCTCTATCCGGCGGCGCTTAAATCGCTGTTAACGGGACCGGGCCGGGATCGCCGCCGCTCGCCCGGCAGATCGTTTCGCCGCGGCGGCGATGGCGGGTCCGAGGGCTCCCGGGCGCCGGGGGCCGAGCGGGGTCAGGTGGTCGCCCGGAGCCGATGCTGCCGCGTGGCGACGAGCAGCGCGGTCAGGACGGCCAGGTTGAAGAGACCGGCAGAGACGGCCACGGCGAAGCTCGTCGCGTAGCCGCCGGTGAGATCGAAGAGCAGGCCGCCGAGGTAGCCGCCCAGACCGTGCCCGCCCCAGCCGAAAACGCCGATCACGCCCATCGCGCTGGCGCGCCGCGATGGCGGCGTCAGCGCCCTTGTCGTGGTCAGGACACCGGTCATCACGCCGGCGTAGCCGAAGCCGTAGAGCAGGGCGTAGGCGTAGAACCCGTCCAGGCTCTGGAACAGGGTGAAGCCGAAGACCATGGCCGTCTGCCAGAGGGAGGCCGCCATGTAGGCGGGCAGCGCGCCGATCCTGTCGGCCAGGCGTCCGAAGCAGATGCGCCCGGCGATGCCGGCCGTCAGCATCGCCAGCATCACCCCGCCGGCGTCGGCCGCGGGAACGCCGCGGCCCAGCATCAGCGGTACGAGGTGCATCAGCGGCACCGCCATCAGCGTGCAGCAGCCGAGCACGGCCACGCCGAGGAGCGGGAGAACGAGCTTGTGCGGCAGCCCGATGGGCAAAGCTTCGCCCGGCCCGCCGACCGTTCCCGCCGGGCGTCGCGCCGGCTCCCGCGCGAGCAGCGCCAGCGGCACCAGGATCGCCAGCGTCCCCGCTCCCAGACCGACGAAGGCGCCGCGCCAGCCCAGGCTCTCGATCAGCAGGGTCGCGACGACGGGGATGCCGCCCTGGCCCAGGGCCTGCCCTGCGGACGCCAGGCCGAGGGCGAGGCCCGCCCCGGCGCTGAACCAGTTGCCGACGAGAGCGATCAGGGGCGCGTAGAAGGCGGCGCCGCCGAGGAATCCGGCCGCGAGGAACAGGAGGTAGAACTGCCACAGAGTCTGTGCCTGCGAGGCCCCCGCCACGCAGAGCCCGAGAACGGCCGCGCCGGCCAGCATGACCTGGCGGGTCCCGAAGCGCTCGGCGAGTCGGCCCATCAGAAGGCCGCCGAGGGCCAGGCCGGCGAGCCCGGCCGTGTTGATCAGGGCGATGTCGCCGCGGCGCCAGCCGAACTCCCGCTCGAGCGGCACGACGAAGACCGACAAGCCGTTGACGAGCTGCCCCATCGCAAGAGCCAGCGCGACCGCGGCGACGAAGACGATCACCCAGCGGTAGGGCGACTGCGACACCTCGGTCATCACCTCTTCGGCACCTTCCGTCGTGGTCCGGCCCCTCGTCGTTCGGCCGCTCATAGTCCGTCGGTGCGGAGACTAGGCCACGGCCGGTCGCGGTGGGCACCCTCAAGGTTTCATAGCGGGGTAGCGGATTTCGGGGTGGCAGCCGGCGGCGCCGGACTGCAGTCCGCGGACCCGCTGCCCGATCCTTGGTGAGGAGGCGGGCGTTGGAGGCGTAGAGGCAGCCGGCGTCAGCCTCGCCTTCCCAGCGTCAGGCTGAACGGCGAAGATCGGCCAGAGGGCGGTCAGCGGGCGAGGAGCTCCTACGCGATCGACCTCCCGAAGTGCTCCCGGAAGGCGCATCAGGCGCCGTGCCGCGACCGGTGCCGCCGGCCGGTCGCCGTCCGCGCGCGGGGCGCCATGACGGGACCGATGTGACAGATCGTACCGGACACAGGGGCAACCCCTTTTGGCGTGCCTGCCCGCCCGGAGGTCGAGATGCCGTGGAAGGAGTGTTCGGTGATGGGCGAGCGCCTGCGGTTCGTTGCCCGTCCTCTCGACGGCGAGGCGATGACGGAGGCCTGCCGCGAGTTCGGGATCTCGCGCAAGACCGGCTACAAGATCTTCAACCGCTACAGGGAGCACGGGCTCGAGGCGCTGAGCGATCGCTGCCGGCGCCCGGTCCGCTACGGCAACCAGCTGCCGCAGCAGATCGAGAGCCTGATCGTCGAGCTCAAGCGCGACAAGCCGCACTGGGGCGCGCGCAAGATCCGCGAGTTGCTGGTCCGGCGCCTGGACGGCGACGTGCGGGTGCCGGCCAAGAGCACGATCCACGCGGTGCTACACCGCCACGGCCTGGTCAAGCCGCTCGGCCGGCCGCGGCGGCGGGCGACCGGCACGCCGCTGTCGATCGGCGCCGCGCCGAACGACCTCTGGTGTGTCGACTTCAAAAGCCTGCCTCGCGGAGGCGAGGGGAGAGTTCAAGCTCGGCAACCGCCGCTACTGCTACCCGATCACCGTCACCGATCAGGCCTCGCGCTTCCTGCTGCTCTGCGAGGCCCTGGAATCGACCCGCGAGGAGCTGACGGTCACCGCCTTCGAGCAGCTCTTCCAGGAGCGCGGCCTGCCGCTCGGCATCCGATCCGACAACGGGGTGCCCTTCGCCAGTCCGAACGCCCTCTTCAATCTCTCCAAGCTCTCGGTCTGGTGGCTCCGGCTCGGCATCGCCATCGAGAGGACCAAGCCCGGCCGACCGCAGCAGAACGGCCGCCACGAGCGCATGCACCTGACCCTCAAGATGGAGACAACCCGGCCGCCGGGCATGAACAGCCTGCAGCAGCAGGCCCGCTTCGACGCGTTCGTCGCCGAGTTCAACGACGAGCGGCCGCACGAGGCGCTCGAAATGAAATGTCCCGCCGAAGTCTATTCAGCCTCGACCAGGCCCTATCAGGGGCTGCCCGAACTCAGCTAACCCCCTGCACGAGCGCGAGGTCCTGGTGACCGCCTGCGGGCGCATCTGCATGCATTGCAAGCGGATCAACGTGTCAACCGTGCTCGCCGGTCAGCGCCTTGGAATCAAGGAGGTCGACGACGGCATTTGGCTCGTCAGCTTCATGCACTACGATCTGGGATACATCGACTTGGAGCAGAGAACCCTGCAACCCCTCGACACCCCCTTCGGCCCGGGGCTGTCACCCATGTCTTAGGTACGAAACATTACCTATGTGTCCGGGTGGGACACACACACCCGGCGTTCGCGCGACGGCCCCCTTGCCGGCGTCGGAGCCATCCGGTGTGATGGCCCGCTGCCTCACTAGAGGCGACGGGTCACAGTCGGGAGGGGGTAAGTCCGGTGCTGCGAGAACTCAAGAACTATCTGGTCTGGCGCCTGATCCTGCGGCAGCCGCGCATGCGGCGCTTCCTGCAGCGGGCGCTCTTTCCAGATCGTGACGAGATCGTCACGCTGTTCGGTGCGCGGCTCTGCGCCAACTCGCAGCTCGAGTTCGGATACTGGCGCTCGGCGCGCCTAGCCGCGAACAGCCAAGCGCTGCGAGACGAGATCCCCTTCCTGCTGCTGTTCGCCTCGCTCGCCCGGCCGGGTGCGACCTTCGTCGACGCCGGCGCCAACGTCGGTCTTTGGTCGGCAAACATGGCGCGCTTGGCTCCACTTTACGCGGGCCTACGAGTCCTGTCCTTCGAGCCTAACCCAGCGACCTTCCGGCGGCTCGAACGCACAGCCGCCTTCTACGATTGCATGACGCCGGTCAACTGTGCGCTGTCCGACGAGGTCCGGACCCTGAAGATGGTCCAGGGTGCTGTCTCCAGCGTTTTCGCGCCACTCACCGAGAACAGCGCGGCGACCGCCTTTCACCTTAAGGACGAACCGGTCGAGATCGAGGCCAAGCCGCTCGACAGCTTCCTTGATGGCCACGATGACATCTTAATGAAGATCGATGTCGAGGGCCACGAGCGCGAGGTCATGGCTGGCGCCGCCCGCGCCTTCGCCGAGCGGCGCGTGCGCGCCCTCTACATCGATATGTTCGAGCCGGACGCCCGCGCCGCGATTCTAGCCCAGCTGGCGGCGGCCGGCCTGACGCCGCTCGACGCGGCGACGCTGGAGCCCTTCGGCTCCGAGTCCGAGCGCATCCTGGCGGTGCGATGGGACGAGGGGGCGGCCAACGCCTGATCGTTCTAGGCAAGTGGAGAACCGGCCGTTCGGATTACTCAGCAGCGACGCTTTAGCAGGCTGCGGGAAAGTGTCTTCCGGCTCGCCCTGAGAGGTGCTTTGATTCCGCTGTGGTGTTGCTGAGGGAGCTTGGCATGCGCGGCGGGATGCGAGTTCGGGGGAGCCATTTTCGTACGTCAGCCGCGAGGCGCGGGTTCCCTCAGATCATCCGCCGCCGGCGATCCGGGCGGTGGTCGATGAAGCGCTGGAGGTTCTCTGGCCGCGCGTCGATGAGATCTACTCGCGGATCGGTCGGCCGTCGATCGCGCCGGAGAGGCTGCTGCGGGCGCTGCTGCTGCAGGCCTTCAAATTCGATCCGCTCGGAAGGCCAGCTGATGGAATAGCTGGACTACATCCTGCTGTTCCGGTGGTTCGTCGGCCTGCCGATAGACGCGCCGGTATGGGATGCGACGGTGTTCACCAAGGACCGCGAGCGGCTGCTGGCGGGGGGAGTTCCTGCGGACGGTGCTGAGCCAGGGCCGGGCCAAGGCGCTGCTCTTGGACGAGTACTTCTCGGTCGACGGCACGCTGATCGAAGGCTGGGCATCGATGAAGGGCTTCCGAGCGGAAGGGCAAGGGGGGACTCCCCACCAATGATCAAGGGTGAAATGAGCGGGGCCGTACCCGCGCATCGGTCAAGTGGTGTGGAGCTGCCTTGGATGATTGGGGTCGAAGGTGGTCTGGCTTTCGAGCATGGCGCAGGCAACGGCGAGCAGGCGGTCCGCGACGGAGCGGAGAGCCCTGGCGTGACCATGACCGCGCTGGCGCAAGGCTGCATACTTGGTGCGGCTCGTCGGGTCGTGCTGCACGGCGATGCGTGCCCAGTGATAGACGGCGTTGGCGAGCCGCCGGTGAGCGGCCAACCGGCGCAGGACGACCTTGGCCTTGCCCGATCGCCGGGTCACCGGCGCGACGCCGCACAGGCACCTGAGCGCGTGGTAGTCTCTGCGCTGCAGGGGATCGAAGGCCTCTGCGAGCAGCGTGGCGAGGACGATCCTGCCGACTCCCGGCAAGGATGCGAGGATCGTCACGTCGCGCTGCTCCCTGCTCTGCCCCGGCCGGCTGTCCTTCTGCTCGCCGTCGGCGGCGGTGAGTTGCCTGGTCAGTCGGTCGAGTTGGCCGTGGGCCTCGGCGATCTGGCGGTTGACGAGCGCCAAGCGCTTGGCGGCGGCCTTGATGTGGGCGGTCGCCGCCTCGGTGGTTCCCGGCGCGACGACGATCGCCGGCGCGCGCAGGTGCTGGAGCAACTCGGCGGCGGCGAAGCGGCGGATGCGGTGTCGCCTGAGCAGCCGGGCGAGCGTGTCCTCACGCACCCGCCGCGCCTTGTCCGGCGTCGGCACCAGGGCCCACAGCTCCAGAGCCCAGTCGGCTGCCAGGTCATCGGCGAGTTCGAGGAATTGCGGGTAGTAGCGCCAGAGCTGCTCGCGCAGCCGGTTGGCGAGGCGGACGCGCTCGGCGCCGAGATCCTCGGCGATACGCGACCACTCGCGCAGCTCGACGACCAGCGGGTCGACCGGAGCGAGCCGGCGGAAACAGCGCCGGTCGGTCCTGAGCGCGTCGCCCAGCACCTGGGCGTCCCGGCTGTCGTCCTTGGCGCCGGCCGGCGAGAAGCGATCGCGAAAGCGGTCGAGCTGCTTGGGATTGATGGCGTGGACGGCAAAGCCGCGTTCCATCAGGCACTCGACGACCGGCCCGTGCGGCACCTCGATGGCGACGTCCACCGCCTCGGCGGTCGCGCCGGTCAGCTCCAGGATCCAGACGGCCATCTCGGCGAGCCCGGCGCCGCCGTGCCGGAAGGCCCGCTCACCGAGCTTGTTGCCCTGGGCATCCAAGAGGCAGGCGTGATGCGTCTCGGATGCCCAGTCGACGCCCACGAACCACTTACGCTCCTCCTCCATGGCGAGACCCTCCCGTGTGGTCGAGCCGCCGCGATGCCTGCCGATCCCTGTACTGGCGCTCGATGGCGCAGACTCCCCACGGGGCATCCATCGCGGCCACGCGCCGGGGCACGGGTCCCCCCAGGTGCTCGAAGCACAGGGGGCGATCGGTCGCTCCCGGCGCGCTGGCCCGAGGCAGCAACACTACCCGAGCTACGCTCGGGCCACGATGAGGGGTACAGGGGCGTCGATCGGGCTGGGAGTGGAGCTCCACCGAAGGAATGGGCTGGGCCTCTACCTCATGGGCTGGGACCAAGAGGAGAATGAGGTGGAACCAAACCGGCTGCCGACCGTGGATGGATGGGACCACGTTCCAGAGGCGAAGAGTTGGCTGGGCCTCCAAACTGTCCCGAGCCAGACCGAAAGGCTGCTGGCGAAACCTGTAGCGGTCGTGGAGGAGCTACGAGTGGCGGCAGTTCAAATGGTCCGCGCGTTGCAGGAGCGGCGATTCGCACAGGCGTGACGCTTGTACACGGGCACTCGTCAGTATACAGGCTAGACGCTCCGCCAAGCGCAAACCATGCGCCTATCGTGGAGCGCCAGCCGCAGGCGAGGTTAGCCTTAGTAGCAACGACGCGCTCTGGAGGCCCGATGTTGAAGACGCGTTAGAATGCCAGAAGCATAGGGGGCGCCATGATTGTGCGTTTGACGCTCGCCGCGGTCATCTTGCACGGATCGCCAGCACACGGCCAAGGTTTTCAAAGCGCTCAGGCGGGCGAATGCGAAGAGGCCGTAGAAGAATTTAACGACGCCATAGGCGAGATAGACGGCGCGCTACGTCGCTACGTCAACTGCGTGAATAGTTCCGACGGAGACGACGATTGCTCGACTGAGTTTCGTCGCTTAAAGCGGGCCCAGGACAGCTTCGAGAGCGCCGTGTCCGAGATTGATAGCGAATGCGACTAGCCATGGCGGCGAGGGGCAATGAGCCGTCTTGAGATGGTAGACGTGGCCGTAAGGCTGATCCGCGCCTGCAGGATGAGGCCCGTCAGGATCTGAACGGGATGTCGGCGGGGAGTTGGCTGTCTTGTCGCGGCCATGAAGCTTCTATCGCCCCCGCACACGAGAGCCGACGACGCGAAGCGGCCGCGAACCGGAGCTCGCGCCGCGCCCGCCATCTCGCGGGTTTTCGGCGGCCCGGGCCTCACCACGCCCGACGCGGCGGTCGCCAAGCTGCGCGGAGGCTGACGGCCTCCAGGGCAGGAAGCAAATCCCGGCGGGTCGAGGAGCCTGCCGGCGGTGCTTTCAGGTCAGGTCCACGATCAGCGCCGAGTGATCGGTGATGGCGGGCCGCGTCGCGTGGTCGTAGGCGACGGCGCGGATCCGCCCCAGCGCGGGCCTGCTCGCGAAGACATGGTCGAGCCTGAAGCCGTTGCCCCGCGGCGAGTGCCAGGTGAATTCGCGGGCCCCCGTGCCATGGAAGTGGCGCCAGGCGTCGGTCCAGCCTTGCTCACGTTCCAGGGCCTCGAAACACTCCGTGAGCGCGAAGGTTGCGCCAGCCTCGTCGATCCTGTGCCGGCCCGTGTTGAAGTCGCCGACGACGATCGAGGCCGAGCGTGTCCAAAGTGGAGAGCGCGCGGCAATCAGGTCGTAGAGGCGGCGCTTGCCCGCCCCGAGAGCGAAGTGGACGCCGAAGATCGACAGGTCGCCCGACCGGCAGGCGACGATTCGCCGGGCAGAGTGCTCGTCCGCCTCGAGGGCGATCGGCTCCGCTGCCAGCCGCGAGGCCAGCAGCACGCCGTTGGATCTCGGCGCAGTCACGCTGCGCCGGCGGAACGCGTAGCCCAGGCCCTCCAGCCCTTCCTCGAGCTGCTCGCCGTACACCCCGGCCCTGTACTCAGGGAGCACGACCACGTCGGCGCCGCTGGTGGCGACATAGCCCAGAATCGCCGGAATTCGCCGGCCGCCGCCGTGACGGATGTTCAGGGTCAGGATCCGCATCTGGTCCGTTCGATCACGCTGAAGAAGCCCGGCATCTTTCCCGGTGCGGCAGGCTCAGGCAATGGAGAGGGGCGGAGCGCTAAGAGCGACCCGAGCCATCGGTGGCCGATCGTACCGGAGACATGGGTGACATCCTCTGACAGGCATACCTCCAGAAGAAGATCATGGTGCCGATGCAATGCGGGGGCAGCCTATGGACAGGAGTGCAGACGAACCGATCCTTGAGGTCCGCCCCGTCACTCCCGAGGACGCCGAGCCGATCGGCCGGATCCGAGTGCGCGCCTGGCAGGCCGCCTACCAGGCATTCATGCCGGCCGACTATCTGGACGCCTTGGACCAGTTGCGCTCGCTCGGCGATCTGAGGCGGATGATCGTGGAAGGACCGAGGCGCTTTGCCGCGCTCCTGGCGCGTTTCGCCGGCGAGCCTGCCGGCTTCGCGACGCTCGGCGAGCCGCGCCACCCGACCGAGGCGGGCACCTGCGAGCTCTGGGCGCTCAACGTCGACCAGCACTTCTGGCGCCGCGGTGTCGGCAGCGCCTTGGTACGGGCGGCCGATCATCGAGCCGCCGCGCAGGGCTTCGGCCGGATGGAGCTGTGGTGTATCGTCGGCAACGTGCCGGGCTGAGACTCTACGCGCGCTCGGGCTTCGAGCCGACGGGCGCGGCCCGCACGACGACCGCGCTGACGGGCCTGTCGCTGGACGAGGTGCAGTACCGGAAGCACCTGGGCATGTCGGGTGAATGGCCCGGAGCTTAGACCGCCAGAGCGCCCAGACTGGATGATACCAACTCGGCTGGCCGGCAACGGCATCGTTGACGTTGGGGTCGGGAGAAAGTCGACATGAATGTAGCGCGCACGCTTGTCGCGCACTGCGAGCAGCCGCTAGCCTTCTGCCACCGGCGGTGGATCGCCGACATTGGTGCCGGGGGCTAATGAAGATCTCAGCGATTCTCCACCAGATTGACGGTGGGCACATGCCCCTCGTTTTAAGATGTGATGGCAGTCGTAACTCGCAGGCCCTTAGAGAATCGCCCGCACGTAGAAACTATGCTCGTCAGCTCGATGCGGTGCAGTGGTGCTCGTCTAAGAGCAGCGGACGCAGACTGATGGCGCTGCAATGAGCATTGCCCGCTACTGGTAACAGCCCAGATGCACCATGGATGCAGGAGATGCAGACCTTCCGATGACTGATCGGTCTGACCCGACAGCATTATTAGATGCCTCTCGGAATCTGCGCCGGCTCCGAGAGGAGGGCATCGTGTCTGACCTTCATGAATTTGGAGAGTCAGAGATTGTGTTCTCATTTGACCAAAGGGGTACGCATCTCTTCTCAATTGAGGAGACGAGGAGAAGTTTCGCAAAGCGCTTCGTTTCTATTTCTCATGCGATCAATGCGCTACTAAAGGGGGGCGAGATTGTGCCTGCAGTTATTCTGGCAAGGGCGCTGATCGAGACGATCGCTATGGGCTGTCTTTTCTCTCATGATCTCAACAAGCTTGTTAGGACGGGGAGTGTAGATGCTTTCGAGGAGAGGGTCATGAAGTACATAGCCGGGATGAAGGGGCGCGACCCAGGCCCGGTTCACATCATGGACGCCATTCGCCACCTCAAGAAATTGGATGAGAATTATCTAGACTATCTTGGAGCGCAATACCCATTTATGGAGAAGATGCTTACCAGTGTGATGGGCACAGAGAATGAAGGGCTTGATTTGGGAGGGGTCAAGAAGTTTCTTTCGGTTATCAAGTTGTATGATGAGTTAAGCGAAGTCGCGCATCCGAATGCACTCGGGACTCAGATGCTATTTCCTTGTGAAGATAACAAACACATTATCTATCCAGAGCTAAAGAAAAAGTTTGAATTCTATTGTTCGTCATCGATTTGGCACGGACATCATCTACTTCGTGCGCTTGGGGAATCCAATGACGTTGCTGAACAATATCGGCTCCGCTTCGTGAGTGCAGGGTGGCGTAAGAACTAGATGTAACAGGTTTATGCCAAGCCTAGAGCGCCTTGTGATCGGAGTGAATCGTAGGCGATTCCGACACGGGAGCTTTTGTGATTCACCACGCTGGCTTGGAGGGAGGCCAGCATGCGATGCCCAAGCTCTATTCGAGAGACCTTCGCGAGCGCGTGGTGCTTGCGGTCGAGCAGATCGCCAGACTCCGTTCCTGAGCTCGCTGAAGCTCAACGAGCAACCGTGGCCAGCCAGCCGCCCGCGGCAGCGACACCTGCTACGTGAACAGCATCGCGACGACGCCGCTAATGAGGCCCACGCAGAGAAGGGTCAGCCACTTGGCGATCCTCAGGTCTCGCCGCACCTGCGCCCAACCGTCCGCATGCTCTCTCATCGGCGCCTTCTCTCGTATCGAAATCTGGTCGTGCGAGCAGCCAATGAACACACTCGGTGGCGCTACCAAGCAAGCGCGGCTGTGATGGCCGCGTCCTTGAGGTAGGCGAAGTCGACGAGCATGTCGGCGCGGCTGCTGCCGGCGGTGAGCAGCTTGAGGATGTAGGTGACGCGCGCCCGTAAGCGGACAAACCCGGAGTCTAGGATCCTCGCAACCACCCAGGTAGATGCAGTTCAACGTGATCGACATCATCCGGTGGTGTGATGCTAGTCGCGTCCTCGGATACGAAGGCACAGACGGCAAACGAGAGCCTGAACGCCGCGAAGTGGGCCGTCATTGATCCGCTTTCCGTTCGTAGACTGCTGTGGCAGAACTGATTTCCCACGTTCCAGCTACCTTGCTGCAACGTGCTCGGTCCTGGCATCATGTTGAGCAACTGCTCCGGCATCTCACCCCTCGCGAAATGGTAGTTCGTCAGCCACCACGTAGCAGCGCCGCCGTCCTTTGGCACACAGCGACCCGTAATGTGGAAGTGAAGGGCGAAGCCGATCTTCGCAGCGAAACGGTGGATCGCGTGATTGAGGAGCGGGCCTTGGCAGTTTAAGACGCCGTCAGTGCTGGTGAACGCGTTCCCGTATTGCCTCGCCTCCAAGACTTGCCTCGGAAAGGGGGCAAGTTCTTCAAGGAGGCCGGGCACATTGTTCGCGACTGCCGCCATGAGTCTGCTGACTTCTTCCCGTTCCGCTTCGGTCTCGGCATCCGGGTAGACGCGCGACAGCATTGCCGCGATGAGTTCGTCGAGACGGCCGCCAGCGTTGCATTTGCCACAAGCGGGAAACTCGAGGCCTTTCGGCCTGTGCCGCATGGAGAACACTGATCGAGGGGGCACATGGTCGACGGTCGTCGCAGGCGACGCGCCGGCGCAGTAGATGCACGTGGGGTGCCTCGCTAGCACCTCATCGCGCAGCTTCGAGCGCTTGCGAGCTTCGCCCAACGTCAGCGTGCCTTGTCTGAGCTACATCGGGAGCACTGCCCGTGTATTGACTCAGATGGAGTGCGTTTGAAGATCCTTGGTAGCGGGGGAGCGCTACCTGCACAGCCCTACTATTCGGTGCGCCTGCTGACAAGGCAAGGCGCCCGTGGGCGGGCGCCTCGCACGGATCGGCCAGGCGCTCGCGCTCGCGGCGCTGGTCGCGCTCGCACCCGGCCCGGCCGCGGCGGGCCAGGAGGCCGTTGACCGGCCCTTCGTCTCTCCGGACTGCCCGGCCGGCACCGCCGTCGCCTCGAGGGCCGAACTGCTCGACCTGGCGGGCCGCGCCTCGGCGATCACCGGGCTTCCCTGGGACGGCTCGCTGCCGGCGGTCCGCTACGTCCCGCAGGAGGCGATCCGCCGCTTCTATGCCGACGCGGGCCTGCCCGGCGGCGACCAGGTCGGCGCCTTCTACCTCGGCGGCAACGTCTTCGTGGGCTGCGGGCCGGTGCTGGACCGCCCGCTGCACGGCCACGAGCTCTGCCACCACCTGCAATGGATCAACGACCCCGACGGCGGGCGCGGCTGGACCCGGGAGACCGCGCCCGACCGCGAGCCGCTCTGCCACTACGTCGGCGCCCTGCTGCGCGACCAGCTGGCGGCCCGGCCGTGAGCGGCCAGGACGGCGACGACCCCGGCACGGGCGGCGGCAAGGGCGGCAAGGGCCGGGGCAGGGGGCGGGACCTGATCGAGCGGCCGGAGGACTTCGTCACCTTCGGCCGGCCGCGCCCCTACCTGGTCGTTCCCGATCCGGCCGCCCCCGCCACTGCCGACGCGCCCGGCCCGGACACGATTGTTACCAAAAAGGTGACAGCGACTCTTGAAGCCGGGACTGTTACCTATTACGTAACAGTCATGATCAAGAGCTTCCGCAGCAAGGCCCTGGAGGCCTTCTTCCGAACCGGCAAGACCGGCAAGCTTCCGGTTCGGAACACCGCCCGCCTGGAACGCATCCTGGCGACACTCTCCAAGGCCAAGCACCCGGGCGACATGAACCTCCCCGGCTGGAAGTACCACCCCCTGCACGGCCCGATGGCCGGCCGCTACGCGGTCTGGGTTTCGGGCAACTACCGCGTTAGCTTTGCCTGGGACGGCGAGAACGCGACCGACGTCGACCTGGAGGATTACCACTGATGGCCACCACCAAGCGCAAGGGAGCGGCCGGCGCCGCTCCCGCTCCCACCCAGGCCCCCTCTCTCCCCCCCTCCGACCAGGGGGGGATCCCCAGCGGCCTGCGCCCCATCCACCCGGGCGAGCTGCTGCGCGAGGACGTCATGCCCGCGCTCGGCCGCTCGGTGACCGAGATCGCCAAGCTGCTCGGCGTCTCGCGCAAGACGCTCTACGCGATCATGAACGAGGACGCGCCGGTCTCGCCGGCGATGGCGCTCAAGCTCGGCAAGCTCTGCGGCAACGGCCCGACCATCTGGCTCGGCCTGCAGCAGGACTACGATCTGGCGCGCCAGGCGCGGATCCTCGCCAGCGAGCTCGAGGCGATCCCGACGCTGGAGAGCGCAGCGTGAGCGGCCACGCCTTCCGCGACTGGCTCGCCGCCAACGCGCAAGCCGGCGGCGACTTCGTCAAGGAGGCGCTGAGCGACGATCGCCTGCCGGATCCTGCCGACTGGGATCGGCTGCAGAGCTACCTGCGGATGCGCGGCATCCCGCCGGAAGGCATGCGCGAGGCCGCCTTCGTCTGGAACCACTACGCCCGCGCGCGGGGCCTCGAGGAGGCCGGCGAGGACGATCTGCCGTGACCCGCTGGCAGCTGGTCGACGCCGGCTTCTCGACCGGCGGCGACTACACGGCGCTCGGCACCGTCGAGAGCGACGACTACGACGCGGTGCTCGAGGCGATGGCGCGCGCCGCCGGCTATGACGCCTGGTCGGCGGTGCCGGCCGAGCGGCGCAACGACCTGATCCCGGTCGAGCTCGGCGAGGGCGAGGGCTGGTACGCCTTCGCCGCGCCCGAGGGGCCGCGCTACGGCTTCGGCGACGCCGAGGCCGCGGCCGCCTACGCCGCACGCTTCGGCACCGGCCGCCCGCGCTTCGTCACCGACCCGGAGGCCGCCGAGCTCGGCCTCGAGGGCGCCGGAAGCCCGAACGCCGCCGATCCGAACGGCCCGGCCGGCTTCGTCATCGCCGAGCTGCTCGACGAGGCGGCGATCGAGGACGCGATCGCCGCGAGCGGCCGCCCGCGCCCGCTGCCGGCGCCGGTCCGCCGCGACCCCCGGTCGGCCGATCTCTCCGGCCCCGTGGCGCTCTACCGCAACACCCTGCAGGCCCTGCGCGGTCCCGGCGGCCGCCTGCCGCCGAACGCCGAGACGGCCGCCTGGGAAGCCGCCCTGGCGGCCGCCGGCCTCGACCCGGCCAAGCCCTACGCCGAGCGCAGCGAGGCCGACTGGGCGCTCGTCAAGCGCCTGCAGCAGGCGATCGCGACCGACACCGACCGGCGGGCCACCCGCCGCGACTGAGCCGTCGGCGACGCCGTCACGCCTCCGCGCCCGGCGATGCTCCCTGCTCGCCCAGCACCGCCTCCTGGCCCTCGATCAGGCGCAGCAGCGTCGCCGCCACCGGGTCGGCCGGGTCGTCCTGCGGCTGCAGGTAGTGCCGGGCGGCGCCGGCCAGGGCGCGCAGCTCGGCGACGTTCCCGATCGGCAGGGCGATCAGCCCGGCGTAGGCCTCGGCCCAGGCCGCGGTCACCGCCGGCGGCACCGCCTCGGCCGTGCCGCAGCTGCGCTCGAGCGCGGCGCTCGTCGCCTGCCAGCGCCGCCAGGCGGCGCCGAACCGCGCGCCGCGGGCGATCGCCGGCGATCCTGCGCCTGCGGCGAACGCCGCGCGCCAGGGTGCCAGGCAGCCGGCCAGCGGCAACGCCGCCAGGTGGCAGACGAACCGCCGCCGCGTTGCGCCCACGCCCGTTGCGCCTGCCTCCGTTGCGCCCCGCGGACGCGGCGCCCTCGTACCTCGTTCTCCCACCCGCTTCATGCGACCCCCGGCCGTCCCGCCCCTGTAAACAGCTTGTCATATTGCAGGCGAAATCGACTCGACCGACAAGAGCAAAGGTGGCAAAGATTTGGTCATGGGTGACCAAAGATTGCATGGCGGCGGCCGGCCGCTCGACCATGTCAGCCGTCGGCTCTGGCGTGCGCGGGGCCGGCTCTCCCGGAAAAAGGCCGCGCCCGCGCTGGGGGTCTCGGAGGCGACCCTTCAGCGCATCGAGAACGGCCGGACGGACCCGACGATCGGTCAGCTGCAGACGGCCGCCGAGCTCTATGGCGTGTCCTTCCACTGGCTGCTGTTCGGAGAAGGGGCGGCGGATCCCGACCTCTCGCACCTGGGACCGGACGTCCAGGCGCTGCTGCGCCAATTCATGCGCGACCGCTTCGGCGTCGCGCGCGCCGACCTCCTGACGCCCGAGCAGCTGCGCGAAGTCAACGCCCAGGCCCAGTACCTGGCCGGCCTGGTCGATCGCCTCGCCGAAGCCTGGGACGAGGGCGACGTCGGCGGCGAGTCGCCGCCGCCGCGCAAGGCGGGAGGGTAACGTGATACGCGCGACCGGCGCCTTGCGGATCGAGCCGATGCCGATCGAGCGGCTGCTCGAAGAGGCCCCCGTCTTCGTCGAGGCGCTCGAATGGCACCGCGCCTGCCTCGGCCGGGCGGCCCACGCCTCGGATGCCTTCGAGGCCCTGCTCCCGGACCTGCAGCTCTTCGCCCAGGTTACCGAGGGGGCCCCCTACCTGCACTGCGGCCAGCGCACCACGACGGCGGAGATCTACGGCGCCGACTTCGCGACCCGCGTGGTCGGCCAGCGCGACCTGCCGGGCGAGCCGGCGGCGCGGGCCCTGTCCGCCGTCTACGCCGAGGCCGCCGCCGGGCGCCGCCCGATCGCCCAGCACGTGCGCATCGCCCTGACGATCGGCGGGCTCACCCACCTGGTCGGCTATCACCGCCTGGTGCTGCCCCTGCGCCTGAGTCTCGGCCCCGCGGCGGGTGTGGTGACGCGCTTCGCGACCGGTCGAAGTTGACCAGGCGCACCAGGTCCTCGGCCTCGACCCAGTTGATCCAGTCGTCGGAGTAAAGCCAGCTCGGCGCCAGGCGCCAGATCTCGCCGAGCGGCTGGCAGTGGTGATAGCCCTCGCGCAGCGGATAGCCCCGCCGCGTGTCCGGCTCGCTGGCGACGCCCAGCACCGCGTCCGGCCGCCACTCGATCAGCGCCAGGCCCAGCGCCAGCTCGCCCAGCGGCCCCGCGAGGTTGCGGCCGCGCCAGGCCTCCGCCAGCCAGGCCTCGCCGTGCCAGACGATCCGCCCGCGGATCCGGTGCAGCACCGGCGCGCAGTCGAGCGGCCCTGGCGGCGGGGCGCCGGCTTCGCCGGGGAACAGCCGGCGCAGCTGCCGCTCCAGCAGCTCGGCCGCGCTGGCGCCTGCCAGGTCCTCGAGGCGCATCGCCTGCTGGTGCACGCGCCGCCCGTCGCCGTCCGTCGCCTCGACCCAGAACGCCCGGCCGGCGACGAAGTCGAAGCCTGCCGCGCCGAACAACCGGCTCGCGGCCTGGCCGCCCGCGTCCTCGCGCTGCAGTGCCTCGAAGTCCCGCCGCACCCGCAGCGTCAGGCCCAGCTCTTCCGCTGCGCGGTGCCGCCGCTCGACGAAAGCGGCGGCGGCCAGGGGATCGAACTGAGTGTAGACGGTCATCGCGCCCTCGGGGTGGCGCCCCCGATAGAGCACGATGGGGCGGAGTCCGATCAAGAATGCCACCCCGCGCCCCGGACGCAAAAAGGGCCCCGGCGCCGTCCGCTCGGAAGCGGGGGCGCCGGGGCCAGGGGTATGCGGAGGAAACGCCCGCCGGATCGCTCCGGCAGCCTCGTCGCCGGCGGCGGCCAGTGGTTGCAGCCGGGCCGGCGACGTCGCGCGGGCCCGGACGGCCCGCACGCGGGGTCAGGCGCCGGCGGCCGCCGGCACCCTGGATCGGGAGGAGCCGCTCAGCGCGGCGGCTGCGTGGGCGGCGCGGTCACGCCCTTGACCGCCCACATGACCGCCTCCTCGAGCTTGGTGCGCGCCAGCGCGGCCGCGCGCGGATCGTGGCTGCGCGCGAGCAGCGCCAGGAAGCCGGCGCCGACGTCCTTCAGGCCGGCGACCGTGACCGCCTCCTCGCGCGACAGCGCCCGATACGCCGGGCGCAGCGTGTCCCCGCCGTTCGAGGGCTGGCCGTCGGGGCGGCTCGCGTTCTCCTCCTCGAGCTCGTGAAGGAAGACGCTGCTGCAGATCGCCGTGCCGCCGCGGATCTCGTAGTCGAGCGTCTCGCCGTCCCGGCCCTCGGGGCGCAGCATGACGGCGAAGTGCGGGTCGTCGGGATCGTCCATCGGCCGCAAGGTCAGCACCATCGTCGCCACCCCGGCGCGGCTGGCATCGGCCAGGTAGCGCTCGAGCGACTTGCGCACCGGGGACGCCTCCGGCGCCGCCTTCGCGGCGGTCGTCGCCGCCACCGCTTCGGGCTCGGCCGGCGTCGCGGCCTCCGCCTGGTCGCCGGCGCCCGCCGGCGCCGCGTTGGCCTCCTCGGCGGCCGCCTCGGCCCGGCCCGGATCCAGGGCCAGGCCGGGCGACTGCTCGGCCGTGTCCGCCGCCGGTGTCTGCTCGGCGGGCTTGCTCTTCGACTTGCTCATGACGGGATCTCCTTCCATGGGAGGGTTGGGGGGCGTCGGAGGGTTGCGGGATTGCCGAACGCGGTTCGGCGGCGGAAGCGGGTCAGGAGGGCTTGCCGGCGATCCGCTGGGCCATCGCGGCGATCAGCCCGGGCGCCGGCTGCCGGCCCTTGGCGACGGCCTTGTCGTCGGAGCGCTTCACGATGTTGACGCCCAGCACCGCCAGCTCGACCGACAGGATCGCCGTCAGGCTGGCCAGCAGCGTCGCCAGGCCTTCCATCAGCACCTGCACGACGTCGGCCCGCCCGTCGAAGGCGGCGTAGACGGCGCCGCAGACCGCGATGAAGACGGCCAGGCCGAGCAGCCCCAGCTGGAAGGCGACGACGTAGCCGATCGTCGGCCGCCAGCCGGCGCGGTAGCCGGACGCGGCCGACAGCTCGGCGCGCATCGTCGCGTTGACCTCGGCCTGGCGCGTCGTCTCCTGCGCCAGGCGGTTGGACTCGGACTCGAGCGCCAGGCGGCGCAGCTCAGTCGCGTGCTCGAGCTCCAGCTGCTTGAGCGTCAGCACCGCGTCGGGGTTGCCCTGCAGCTCCGCCTGCACGGCCGCCGGGTCGTCGCCGGCGACGCCCAGCGCCGAGGCGACCAGGCGGCCGCCGGCGGCCCCGGCCGGGCCGAGCAGCGCGCCGCCGAGCAGCGGCAGCCCCTGGCCCAGCAGCGTCTCGCCGATCGCGCTCCAGTCCATGGCGGCTACTCCCCCGCGGCGCGCTGCGCCGCCGCGTCCAGCTCGATGCGGCTGCGCAGCCAGCCGTAGAGGTTCTGCTCGTCGTGGGCGCGGCGCTCGGCCAGGCCGACGTAGTGCGCGCCCTGCAGGCAGTTGAGCGCCTTCCACAGCACCGCCTCGCCCTCGGCGCCGCGATGGGCCAGGTAGGCGCGCAGCGCCGCGCGGGTCGCCGGGCCGACGTCGCCGTCGACCTTGATGTCGGGGTAGTCGCGCCCCTCGCGGTTGAGCGCGTTGAGCAGCCGCTGCAGGTACTCGCTGGCGCGGCCGGGGCCGCAGTTGACGCCGGTGTCGACCAGCTCCTCGCCGATCAGCGGCGAGATCTCCAGGACCTCGGCGAAGCCGGGCGCGCGGACGTAGCGCGCCTCGTAGATCTCCAGCGCCTCGGCCTCCTGCAGCGCCTCGACCTCGGCCGCGGTCACCGGGCGGCCGCGCCAGTCGGACAGCGCGCGCTGCGTGATGCCGAACTTCGTCGGCCCGCCGGCGTCGGCCGGGCGGTTGGTGTAGCGCCGGCCCTCGCGCTCGACGAGGCCGGCGAGCAGGGCGGCGACGCCGCCGGATCGCAGGGTCATGACGGGTTCCTCCGTGTCGGGGGTCGGGTCTTCGGGGCGGAGCGGGACGGCGGGGCCGAGGCGGCGCTGCAGGGCGTGGCCGCCGGCGGCGACCAGCGTCGCCAGATCGAGGTCGGAGAGAACGATTGCCAGCGCGCCGCCGTCGGCCCAGACGCGCAGCTCGCCGCTGTCGAGCAGCAGGGCGTGGGCATGGGCGGGGTCGGCCGAGGCCCGCGGCCGCGGCGCCGGGTGCGCCACCTCAGTCGCGCTTCGGCTTGTCGCCGCGGTCGACCGGGCCGATACCGGCGCGCTCGACCAGGCGCCAGAACAGGTGCTCGATCGCGCCGGGGCCGAGGTAGCTCATGATCGAGATGAAGCCGACCTGCTTCATGCCCTCCAGGCCGAGCACGCTGGACATGCCCAGCGCGGCGGCGCCGCAGAAGACCGCCATCGGCACCTCGAACAGCAGCTCCCAGCCGAAGAAGCGGCGTTTCTTGGCCCGGACCTGGGTGGTGTGCCAGGCGAGCCGGCCGAACATCGCCAGGCCCGAGGAGATGCCCAGCGTGTGCAGCAGCGTGCGCACCTGGTCGCCGGAGATCGGCGGCAGCTCGAAATTCATCGGCTGCCGTCTCCCCCGAGAGCCGCGCCGCCGATCCAGGTCCCGCCGATGCCGAGCAGGCAGGCCAGGCCCTCGGGCGGCAGCACCGCCACCACGAAGCGGCCGTCGGGATGCAGGAACAGCGCCCAGATCGCGCTGTCGCCGGCCAGGCCGGTGCCGGCCTGCGCGAAGCCCTCGGCCTGCAGCGCCTGCTGCACCTCGCGCGGCTCGGCGAAGCAGGGCGCGGCCAGCACCGCCGAGGGTGGTGGCGAACCCCGCGCCGTGGTGTCGCCCGTGACGGCGGCGGCGTCGCCGGCGGCCGGGCAGGCGAGAAGGAGGCCGGCCGCGTAGGCGGCGGCCGTCAGCAGCGTGCGCATGACGGGTCTCCGTTGACTGGAAGGGGCGGAGCGGGTGGCTCGGCCTGGGCCGTGGGCTCAGAGCGTCACCGGCAGCGTGCCGTCGCCGAGCGCGCCGTTCTCCGTGAAGCCGCCGCCGCTGCCCTGGTTGGTGTGCCAGGAGGCGGTGGCGCCCGACAGCAGGAGAAGCGGCGTCCCGAAGGCCGCCACGGCCTCGGCCGGGTCGGCAGGCAGGCCGTCGGCGGTGATGAACTTCCGCCGGTTGGGGGCGCTCGACAGGTCGACGTAGCTGCCGAACAGCATGACGTCGGCTAGGTCGGCGTCGAGGTACTGGCCGACGGACGGAACCGTTGTCCGCCCGACGTCGAAATCGCTGCGCGTGATGTCGATCGTGCCGGCCGAGGAGGAGCCCGACCCTCCCTCGCCGACGTCGTCGATGTACCAGTCGCCGGTGACGCCAGGGTTGAGGGCCAGCAGGACGTGCTTCCACCCGGAAGCCACGGTGAAGTTGGTCGAGCCGCTGGTCGCGTTGACCAGCAGGCTGCCGACGCTGTTCGCCGCGCTGACGTTGATCGCGTTGCCGGTCGTGCGTTGCACCGACCAGAAGTCGCCGTCGCGCGTCCGCAGGATCCGCTGGGCGGCGCCGTCGCTGCCGTTCATCTTCAGCCAGAAGGACAGCGTGAAGGCGGTGAAGTCGCTGCCGAAGGCCGCGCCCCGGTTCAGCCAGGTGGTGCTGCCGTCGAAGCGAACGGCGTTCGCTGCGTAGGCCTCGGCGGCCAGCAGCCGCCGGCGCGCGGCGATCAGGGGAAGGATGCTCATGGGCGCGCCTCTCAGGGCCAGTTGCCGGCGTCCGCCGGGTCGAGGCCGTCGAGCGCGGCCTGGGCGCCCGCGTCCTCCGGGTCGATCGCCCAGACGTCGGTCTCGAGCTTCTGCTGGGCGCCCAGCACGGCGCCGGCGGCGGCCGTGAAGGCGGTTCGGGCGGCGTCGACCCGCCCGACCATGGCCGCCAGCGTGATGCCGCGCGCCGTCGCCATCGCCGCCAGCATCGGCGCGTCCGCCGCATCCGCGCTGACGCCGTAGGCGTCGGCCTCGCGCGCCTGCTGGGCCCAGGTGTCGCGCTCCTCGGGCGTGTAGGCGGCCGTGATCTCGTTCAGCCGCCGCGCGCCCTCGGCCCGGATCGCCGCCGCCTTGGCCAGCTGCTGCTCGGCGATCGGCACCGCCTCGCTCGTGCTGGCGACGACCACGAGGCCCGCCTCGCCGTCGTAGCTGGCGGTCTCGCCCGTGGCCCGGTGGCCGGCCGGCAGGCTGGCGTCGCGCTCGCTGCCCACCACCGCGAAGGGCTGGTCCTCCCACAGCCGGCCGACTGCCGCCGGCGAGACGGCCCGCTTGATCGACCCGACGCGCAGGCGCCGCCCGAGGGGCGCAGGGCCCAGGACCTCGCCCGTGTCCAGGTTCACCAGGAAGCTGCGCATCAGCTGTTGCCCGCCTTGGCCCGGACCTGCACCGAGATCTCGCCGAGCGCGTCGCAGACGATCGCCAGCTCGAACTTGTTGCCGTCGGTCGTGTCCAGCGAGTCGCCGAGCTCCTCGTCGAAGCCCGAAAAGGTGACCGTGCCGGCGCTGGAGCCCATGGTCAGCGTCACGAAGAAGGCGTAGGGGCCGGTCGCCGCCGGCGCGGCGAAGGTGATGGCGCCGTCGACCTCGGCCTGCTGGAACTGGCCGTCGGTCGGCTCCGGCTGCAGGGTGCCGCTGTCGACCGTGCCGTGGTCGTGGCTGAGGTTCCAGACCAGCATCAGCAGCTTCGACAGCGTGTCGGGATCCAGGTCGTAGACGATGAACTTCGTCTCCTGGCCCCAGTTGATCGGGCCGGTGCCCCAGCCGCCGTTGTCGGGGTCGTAGCTGCGCACGACGTCTCGCGCCTGGGTCGTCGCGGTCACCGTCGCCGGCCGGTTCATCTCGACCTTGGTCGGCGCTTCCAGGCTGTCGACCACCCAGAAGGGCGCCTTGTCGTTCGCCGTCACCTGCGGCGAATCGGTCGGCAGCTGGAAGGTGTCGCCGATCGGGTCGCCGAAGGTGTAGGGGCCGCTGCCCTCGGTCACCGTCTTGACGATGCCGCGGCCCGGGATCGAGTAGCCCATCTAGACGTCCTCCCTGATCTGCTGCGCCTTCTCGCCGAAGGGCAGGTTGCGGCGCACCAGGCCGCCGGCGCCCTGCGGGCGGCAGCCGACGATCGTCGTGCGGTTGGCGTCGGCGGGATCGCCGACGAAGACCAGCTGGCCGAGCCGGCGCGCCGCGTAGTCGGCCTCTTCCCAGGCGCGGCGGTCGGCCTCGCCGAGGCGCGGCAGCACGAACTCGCGCAGCCAGTAGGCCTTGCCCCGGCTGCCGTCGGTGCGCCCCGAGGGCCCGAAGGCGATCTCGCCGTCGTCGTCGGCGGTCAGCACGTCGCTCCAGGCGATGTTGCGGCTGAACTGGTGCGCGTCGCTCAGGATCCACTGCCCGAGCTCGGCTTCGAACTGCCCGGCGAACGACAGGTCGACGCGTGCGCTGTCGGCCGTGATCGGAATGCTGAGCGGATGCGCCCAGAGACCGCGGATGGGGTCGACGTCGGCGACGACGCTGCCGGTGTCGTAGACCAGGGTCGAGCCGGGCTCCTCGCCGAACGTCAGATCGGCATTGCAAAGATAGATCCCCGAGACGTCGTCTCCGGGCGCCGATGGGGTACCATCCGCCGTCGTCGCGTAGAACACGACCTTGGGCTGGATTCCACCGCTCAGCGAACTGCCCGTGATCGAGCAGCGGTACCAACCGTTGCCCAGGTCCTCGGGCTCGTGCGCCACCACGCCATAGGATGAGCCGTTGTCCTGGCCATTCTCGCCGGTTGCCAGGTTGAAGTAGGCGCTGTGAGTCGCGGCACCCCGCGTCTGCATCCGCATCTGCAGCCAATTCCATCCGGCCGCCTTCGCCTCGACGACGAGGGTGTAGAGCTGGTTCTCGGCCAGCTCGACGTCCTGCTCGACGTAGTGGAAGTTGTTGAACGCCGAGGTTGCGATGAGCTTGTCCGCGGTGCTGCTGCCGTCGGCCGCCTGAGTGACGTTTGCGTCGATCTCCGTGGAGCTCGATTTCTCCCACTCGGGAAAGTCGAAGGACGAGGGGCGGGCGAGCAGCGGGTCGACCGCCTCGGACGCGTAGAGCCGCAGGCGCAGCGTATCGCCGGTCACCGGCACGAGGGACTCGCGGTCCCAACGGAGCACGCAGAGGCCGATCTCGCGCGGGCCGGCAAAGGCCGCTCCCAGCCACTCCGAGACGCCGAGGTCCAGTGCCCGCGCAGAGCGCCAGAAGTCCTGCGGGGAACGCGTCGCGACCTCGGCCGGCGAGAGGTCGCCGGCCTGGGACGAGGCGGTCAGCACCGCGCCCGCCTCGGCGACCCAGTTTTTCCAGGCGAACAGCGGATAGCTCGTCAGCGCCATCGTCAGTCCTCGTTCTTGCGGTAGAGCACGGCGGTGCCGCGGTCGCCGGTGAGGCTCTGCTGCACGACGCGCCAGCCCTCGGCGGCGGCGAGGCCCAGGCGGTCGTGGCCCAGGCGGGTCTCGTCGTGGCGGGCGAGCAGCCAGGCGGCGCGGCCGAGCTCGGCCTCGACCAGGCGGTGGTCGCCCAGCACGTCGCGGATCCGCACGGCCAGCGCGTCGGCCTCGGCCTTGTCGTAGTAGAGGCTGCGGTGCAGCCGCACGCCGGCGGTCGGCCACTTGGAGAGCAGGGCCTCGCTCGCCGCGTCGGAGACCTGGTAGCGGTCGGCCTCCTCCGGCGCGTCGGCCTCGGCGACCAGCTCGGTCACCGGCTCGCTGCGCTCGCGCCAGGTCACGCGCTGCTCGCGCCGCGGCACCTCCAGCGGCGGCAGCAGCAGCGGCTCCGAGCGCAGGTCGCCGCTGTCGAGCGTCGTCGCGGCGCTGCCGGTCAGCGGCTGCAGCACCCAGACCCGCAGGCGCCCCGCCTCGTCGTCGCCCCACTCCGCGAAGGCCGAGTTGCAGACCCGCTCGGTCATCTGCTCGACCGTCGGGCCTTCGCCCTCGGGGTCGAGCGAGGGCGCGTAGTCGCCGGCGGCCCCGGCCGGCAGCAGCGCCAGCGAGGCCGGCCAGTACTCGTCGCCGCGCAGGGCCGCGACGTCGCGCCAGAGGTGCTCGAGCAGCTCGCCGTGCGTGCCCGGCGCGCCGGGCCCCGGCCGCACCGTCAGGCGCAGCTGGTAGCCGGCGTTGAGGCCGCCGACCCGCAGCAGGTTCTCGCTCGAGCAGTAGGCCATCTGCGCGCCGCTCAGCGAGACCGCGTCGAGCGCCGCCTCGCTCGCCGTGTCGCCCAGGTTCGTGAAGACGCCGCCGCGGTCGCTCAGCTGCGCGGCGATGTAGGGCAGGGCGCCGTCGCCATAGCGGAACTTGTTGATGCCCTCGCCCTCGTCGACCAGGTCGGGGCGGATGCCCGCCTTCCAGCCGAGAGGCTTGGGCATGCGCCGGCCGGCCCACTCGGCCGGGCCCTCGCTGCCGCCGGTGCCCAGGTAGACGCGGGTCTGGAAGGGCACGCGCAGGCGCTGCGCCGTGTCCTCCAGCTCGATCGCCGCCTCGCGGGCGGAGATCTGCCAGCGCGCGGCGCGCAGCACCGCGACGTCGGCGAAGTCGCGCCACTGCGCGCGCGGAGCGGTTTGGTTCGGCCCGCGCTTGATCGTCAGGCGCCGGCCGGCGATCGCGAAGTCGCGGTCGGCCCGGTCGAAGCGGCCGTCGCGGTTCAGCAGCACGATGCGCGCCGTGGTCACCACGCGCCGCGGCGCCTCCGGCAGCACCGGGCCGACGCGGTCGATGCGCACCGGCTCGGCGAGCAGGCCGCGGTAGCGCACGTTCGGGCGGTCGGGGTCGTCCGGCTCGCCGGTCCAGCCGCGGTCCGACCAGCGCAGCGTGACGTCGGTGCCCGGGCCCTTGGTCCCGGTCGGCAGCGCCATCGCCGCCCGGGTCATGACCGCCACCGGCGGCGTCACCGCGCCGCCCGGCCGGCCCTGCCAGGCCTGCAGCTCGACCAGGGTGACGCCGTCGGGCTCCAGCACCGTCGCCGCCGGCGCGTAGCGCACCAGCGCGCGGCGGTCGACCAGCCCCTGCGGGTCGACGCCGCCGCAGACGGCGCCGGCCATGACGGCGCGGAAGCCGGGCATCGCTCAGCCCTCCCCGCCGCCCGACCGGCCGCCGCCCGTGGCCTGGCGCAGCTGG
>JAUILQ010000067.1 GCA_030433005.1 Alphaproteobacteria bacterium | reverse complement strand
GCTGCCTGGCCGTCTACGAGTACGCCAGCCGCCCGATCTTCAAGTGCAAGGCTTGCGGCCATCAGTTCAGCGTCACCAGCGGGACGATCTTCGCCAGCCGCAAGCTGCCGGTGCGCGACTACCTGCTCGCCATCGCGATCTTCGTGAACGCCGCCAAGGGCATGTCGGCCCTTCAGCTTGGCCGCGATCTCGATGTGCAGTACCGCACCGCCTATGTGCTGGCCCACAAGCTGCGCGAGGCGATGGCTGCCGAGAACGAAACCGCTTCGCTTTCCGGCACCGTGGAAGTGGATGGCGCGTACTTCGGCGGCTACGTCCGCCCGGAGAACCGGAAGGAAGATCGCAAGGATCTCCGCAAGAAGGCCAACCAGACCGGCAAGCGCCGCGTCGTGGTCGTCATGCGCCAGCGCGGCGGCCGGACCCTGCCGTTCGTCTTCCGCCACGAAAGCGAGGCCCTGCCTTCGATCCTCGCCCGTGTCGAGCCGGGCAGCACGATCCACGCGGACGAGTCCTCAAGCTGGGACGAGCTGCACACCCGCTACGAGACGCGCCGCATCAACCACAGCGTCGCCTTCAAGGACAACGGCGCCTGCACGAACATGGCTGAAAGCTACTTCTCGCGCCTGCGCCGGGCCGAGTGGGGCCAGCACCACCACATCTCCGGCCGGTATCTCGGCTTCTACGCTGGCGAGGCCGCGTGGCGCGAGGACTTCCGGCGCAAGGCCAACGGCGAGCTGTACGGGCTGCTGATCGCCGCCGCCGCTGCGCATCCCGTGTCGCGGCAGTGGAAGGGGTACTGGCAGCGGGCACAGTAAGGGGTGCCGTCAACCTGCACCTTGCCGAGAAGCGCCAGCGCCCGACTCAAGCGGTGCGACGCCGCAGTCACCTTAGCGTCAACCCCTATATCTCGCCGCGATGGCAATATTGGCGCTAGATATGGTTACGACCCTGTGTTTTCATTCCCGTTGCCGTTTGACCAACGGCAAAGGCCGATCCCACCGGGATCGGCCTTGCACTCAGGAAGAGTGGCTGAGCGGTTTAAGGCATCGGACTCAAAATCCGACGGGGCCAGGGCCTACCAAGCGAGTGCCCCCGTGGGTTCGAATCCCACCTCTTCCGCCAACTTGGGACGCCCTTCGGAGCGTCCCTTTTGCTTTCTAGCACGAAAACCGTATCAACGAATTTCGATTCTCACCAATTTTGATTCGCGCCGCAAGCCCTAATAAGGGACTATTTAAGGACTATGCCGCGCCCGGAAAACGAAGAGCCAACGAGGCAAGTGAAAGTCATGCTTCCGGCGGGCGCCTACGCCTGCCTTGAGCAACTTAAGGCCAGCGGGCGCTTCGGCAGCACCCCGTCGGAAGTGGCTAGGTATTTGATTATTCGCGAGATTGACGATCTGACGCGCTCGGGCGTGATCTAAGCGCTCAACCCCCACACCACCCCGCCATCCCCTTCTTCCCGCCGCACAGCGCCCCTTACTTCCTGCCGCTGCATCGCCTTGAAGACCCTGCGGTGAATATCGAACTGCGCCTCTGACGGCATGGACTTCCGGTCCATCACCGCATCGCGTAACTGGGCCGTGGTCTGCGGGCCGTGCTGGCGCAGGAGATCGAACAGGAGCCGGGTAAGCTCGCCGCGATTGAAGGTCCGGGGCCGGGTCCGTATCGGCTTCTGCTCCGCGTTGGGCGGGCAATCGAACAGCCGCATGGTCCCGTCTATGTGGGCAAGCTGGTCCTGAAGGTCCGCCAGGTGGTCCTTGGCCTTCTCAATCTCTCCGAGGATGCGGGCGCGCTTGTCCGTCAGCGCGGAGATGACGTGCGGTTCTCCCATCCCCCGATTCTAGCGGTTCCGCCGTTCTCCGGGGATTCTCGGGAAGGTGTGCTTGCTGCATAATGCCGCGAAACCGCGCGAGCGGTTTCGGGTGAGGGCGGCGGACAGCGCCGCAGGGCCCGAACGTCGCCCTACTCCTCGCCCCGCGGCGCCTTGCGCAGGCGCTTGACGGCGCCGCGCTGCTTCTTGGCGTCGGTGCGCTTGCGCTTCTGGGTCCGGCTCGGCCGCGTCGGCACGCGGAACTTCGGCGGCACCGCGGCCTCGCGCACCAGCGCGACCAGGCGCTCGACCGCCTCGCGCCGGTTGTCGGCCTGGCTGCGGTGGCTGCGCGCGGTGATGACGATCTCGCCGGCGCGGGTCAGGCGGTGGCCGGCGAGACGGCGCAGCCGCGCCTTGACCGGGCCCGGCAGCGCCTGGCTGCGGCGCAGGTCGAAGCGCAGCTGGGCCGCCGTCGCGACCTTGTTGACGTTCTGCCCGCCCGGCCCGCCGGCGCGGATGAAGCTGACCTCGATCTCCTCCTCGGGGATCGCCAGCCGGCCGTCGATCTCGATCATCCGTCCCGCTCCTTGCGGCGCCCGCGCCTCTTGTCGGCCCCTTGTCGCCCCTTGTCGACCGGGCCGCTTTTCCGTATCACAGTCGCCGAGTCAAAACCGACGGGACAGGACCATGGCATCGGCCGAAAACGAGCAGCTGCAGCGCGAGCGCGAGCGCTTCTTCAAGAGCAGCATGAAGTTCGCGACCTGGGTCATCGCGCACGTCGTGGTGATCCTGCTGCTGATGCTGATCTTCCTCTACTAGCGGCCGGCCGCCGGCGCGGCGACAAGCAAAAAGGGGCGCCCCCGCGGGGGCGCCCCTTCGTCGTTGCGGCTCGGCGGCGCGCCCTCAGCCGACGATCTCGGCGTCGGTGAAGAAGAACTTGATCTCGGTCTCGGCGTTCTCCGGCGAGTCCGAGCCGTGCACCGAGTTGGCCTCGATCGACTCGGCGAAGTCCTTGCGGATCGTGCCGGCGTCGGCGTTGGCCGGGTTGGTCGCGCCCATGACCTCGCGGTTCTTGGCGACGGCCTCCTCGCCCTCCAGGACCTGCACGACCACCGGGCCGGAGATCATGAAGCTGACGAGGTCGTTGAAGAACGGCCGCTCCTTGTGGACCGCGTAGAAGCCCTCGGCCTGATCCTTGGTCATGTGGATGCGCTTCTGCGCGACGACGCGCAAGCCGGCGCTCTCCAGCCGGTCGACGATCTTGCCGGTGATGTTGCGCCGGGTCGCGTCCGGCTTGATGATCGAAAAGGTGCGCTGGACGGCCATCGCTGAGCTCCTCTCGCGTAGGCGTTGCTGGTCGGGATGAATGAGGCGCGCGCCTTATAGCCACGCCGCCTGCGCGCGGCAACGGCGGAGTCGCGGGTGCGGCCCCTGCGGACCTCCCGCCCCTGCGGACCTCCCGCCCCTACGGACATCCCGCCCCTGCGGACCTCCCGCCAGCCCTCTGGCTCGCCGCGCGCGCGCCGTGCTATCTCCGCCGCCATGCTGCACCTCAACGAGCTGACCTTCCGATTGGGCCCGCGCGTCCTGCTGGAGCGGGCGACGGTGGCGGTCGACAAGGGCTGGCGCGTCGGCCTGGTCGGGCGCAACGGCACCGGCAAGACGACGCTGCTGCGCCTGATCGACGGCGAGCTGCAGCCCGACGCCGGCGACCTGCGCCTGATGGGCCGCGTGCGCACGGGCCGGCTCAAGCAGGAGGCGCCCTCGGGGCCGCAGGCGCTGAGCGACTTCGTGCTGGCCGCCGACCGCGAGCGCACCGCCCTGCTCGCCGAGGCCGAGACCGCGACCGACCCGCACCGCATCGCCGAGATCCACGACCGCCTGACCACGATCCGCGCCGACAGCGCGCCGGCGCGCGCCGCGCGCATCCTGGCCGGCCTCGGCTTCGACGAGGCGGCGCAGCAGCGCAGCCTGTCGGAGTACTCCGGCGGCTGGCGCATGCGCGTCGCGCTGGCCGCGCTGCTGTTCAGCGAGCCCGACCTGCTGCTGCTCGACGAGCCGACCAACCACCTCGACCTGGAGGCGGCGATGTGGCTGGAGAGCTACCTCGTCGCCTACCCCGGCACGGTGATCCTGGTCAGCCACGACCGCGGCCTGCTGAACCGCGTGCCGACCAAGATCCTGCACCTCGAGGGCCAGCGCCTGCTGCTCTACAACGGCAACTACGACACCTTCGAGCGCACGCGCCGCGAGCGCCTGGAGCGCGAGGCCGCGAGCAACGCCAAGATCCAGGCCCAGCGCCGGCACATCCAGGCCTTCGTCGACCGCTTCCGCTACAAGGCCTCGAAGGCGCGCCAGGCGCAGTCGCGGCTGAAGCTGCTCGAGAAGCTGCAGCCGATCGCCTCGGTGGTCGAGAGCCAGACCGTGTCCTTCGACTTCCCGGAGCCCGAGCAGCTGTCGCCGCCGATCGTCTCGATGGAGGGCTGCGCGGTCGGCTACGAGCCCGGCAGGCCGATACTGAAAAACCTCGACCTGCGCATCGACATGGACGACCGCATCGCCCTGCTCGGCGCCAACGGCAACGGCAAGTCGACCTTCGCGCGGCTGCTCGCCGGCCGGCTGCGCAGCGAAGGCGGCCGGCTCGGCCGCTCGCCCAAGCTCAAGGTCGGCTATTTCGCCCAGGACGAGGCCGAGACGCTGGACCTCGGCGCCAGCGCGGTCGAGCACATGAGCCGGCTGATGCCGATGGAGCCCGAGCAGCGGGTGCGCAACCACCTCGGCCGCTTCGGCTTCTCCGGCACCAAGGCCGACACCGCCGCCGGCAAGCTGTCGGGCGGCGAGCGGGCGCGCCTGGCGCTCGCCCTGGTCAGCCGCGAGAGCCCGCAGCTGCTGATCCTCGACGAGCCGACCAACCATCTCGACATCGACTCGCGCGAGGCCCTGGTGCAGGCGCTCAACGGCTTCGAGGGCGCGGTCGTGCTGGTCAGCCACGACGCCCACCTGGTCGAGTTGGTCGCCGACCGCCTGTGGCTGGTCGCCGACGGCGGGGTCAGGCGCTTCGAGGGCGACATGGCCGACTACCGCCGGCTGCTGCTCGAGCAGCGCCGCGCCGAGCGCCGCGAGGCGCGCCAGGAGCGCGAGCCCGACAAGGACAGGGCGCCGGCGGAATCGGCCAAGGACCGCCGGAAGGCCGCCGCCGAGGCGCGCGCCGCGACGGCGCACCTGCGCCGCGCCGCCGAGCAGGCCGAGAAGGCCCTGGCCAAGCTGCAGGCCGAGAAGGCGAAGCTGGAGGCCGCGCTCGCCGACCCGGGGCTCTACGAGCGCGGCCCCGAGAAGCTGACCGAGCTGCAGAAGCAGCACGCCGCGGTCGAGGCCCGCATCGCCGAGGAGGAGGAGCGCTGGCTGGAAGCCCAGAGCGAGCTGGAGGCGGCGGGCTGAGGCAGCCGATGACCGGGCGATCCGGGCGGTGCCGGCGTCGGCTCCTTGCCGCCTTCCCGCGTCACCCCTTTCCCGTCATTCCTGCGAAAGCAGGAATCCAGAGAAAGAAGCGGTGAGCCCAGTCCGGAGGGGCCCGTGTGAGCACCGGCGTTCTCTGGATTCCTGCTTTCGCAGGAATGACGGTTGAAAGCGGGAACGACGGTGGAGAGGACGACGGAGGCGGGAAGAGGCGGAAGCGCCGCGCGCCGCCGTCAGTTGTTGTTCTGGATCGTCGTGTTGCGCTCGTAGACGTTCGGCACCGGACCGTCGTAGCGGTTCACGGTCGGATCCTGGGGCTGGACGGCCTCGCCGCAGCGCGGGCGCAGCGGGCCGCAGTCCCAGCGGAAGCCCGCCGGGCGGCCGGTCATCGCGCTGGCGCGCTCGTAGCGGCACTCGCAGAGCACCGAGATCTGGCAGGACAGCTGGCCCTCGCGCTGCGGGGTACAGGCCGGCGGCTGGCCGTACCAGGGCGCGGCGGCATCGCTCTGCGCACGCACCGGCAGCGTCGCGAGCACGAGTGCCAGCGCAAGCAGGAAAGCGAGCAGGGCGAAGCGCAGGACCATCACGGCACCTCCTGCCGGACAGGCTAGCCCGCGCGGCCTTACCGGCCGGTTAACCGCCTCGGCTCCCGCGCGCGACGAGCGTTGCGCGATTGGCAGGGCTGGCCGGCGGCGGCCGCGGCTAGAGTGGCCGCCTTCCCTGGAGCAGCCGAGCGACGACCGCCCGTGAGCGCCCCCGACGAGACCCGGCCGGACGCCGCCGCCACCGCGCTTCCCGCCGCGGAGCTGCCGGCCGCCCTGGGCGAGCCGATCCCGGTCGCCGAGCCGCGGCGCCGGCCCGAGGTCGCGACCTCGGGCGACCGCACCTTCGAGGGCATCGCGCTGCTGGTGCTCTCGGTCGGGCTGTTCTCGGTGATGGACGCGATGGTCAAGTGGCTGGGCGCGAGCTACCCGACCTTCCAGATCGTGTTCTTCCGCAGCCTCTTCGCCTTCCTGCCGCTGTCCATCGTGATCTGGCGCGTCGGCGGCCTGCGCCAGGCCCTGCTGGTGCGCGACGCCGGCGGCCAGGCCCTGCGCTGCCTGTTCGGGCTCGGCGCCATCGTGCTGTTCTTCTACTGCTATGCCGAGATGCGCCTGGCCGACGCCGTCGCGATCGGCTTCGCCGCACCGATCTTCATCACCGCGCTATCGGTGCCGCTGCTCGGCGAATCGGTCGGCTGGCGACGCTGGGCGGCCTGCCTGCTCGGCTTCGCCGGCGTGCTGGTGATGCTCAAGCCGGGCGCCGGCGGCTTCCAGCCGGTCGCCCTGCTGGCACTGCTGGCGACGCTGTTCTACGCGCTCGCCATCATCTGGGTGCGCAAGCTGTCGAAGACCGAGAGCAACATTTCGATCATCATCTACTTCACCCTGACCACGACGGTGGTCTCGGCCCTCGCCCTGCCGTTCGGCTGGGTCACGCCCAATCTGCCCGACTTCGCCCTGCTGGTCGCGGTCGGCATCGTCGGCGGCGTCGCCCAGATCGTCATGACCCAGGCCTTCCGCCTGGCCGAGGTCTCGATCCTGGTGCCCTTCGACTACACGGCGATGGTCTGGGCGGTCGGCCTGGGTTGGCTGATCTGGGACGAGATCCCCGGCCTCAACATCTGGATCGGCTTCGGCCTGGTGCTCGCCTCCGGCCTCTACATCGTCCACCGCGAGGCCCAGCTGCGCCGCCAGCGCGGCCTCGCCCGTCGGCTGCAGGTCAAGCGGTGAGCCGGGCGGCAAATCCGACCCGCCCGGCCGAGGGCATCGCCCTCATGCTGCTGGCGGTCGCGCTTTTCTCGGTCATGGACGCGATGGTCAAGTGGCTCGGCGCCAGCTACCCGACCGTCCAGATCGTCTTCTTCCGCTGCCTCTTCGCCTTCGTGCCGCTGGCGCTGCTGATCTGGCGCAGCGGCGGCCTGGGCCCGGCGCTGCGCGTGCGCCAGCGCCGGCGCATGGCCGAGCGCTGCCTGTTCGGCCTCGGCTCGATGCTGCTGTTCTTCTACTGCTTCTCGGCGATGCGCCTGGCCGACGCGATCGCCATCAGCTTCGCCGCCCCGATCATCGTCACCGCCCTGTCGGTGCCGCTGCTCGGCGAGCCGGTCGGATGGCGGCGCTGGCTGGCCTGCATCACCGGCTTCGTCGGCGTCCTGGTCATGATCGGCCCGGGCGGCGGCGGCTTCGAGCCGGTCGCGCTGGTGGCCCTGCTCGCGACACTCCTGCTGGCCCTGGCACAGCTCTGGACCCGCCGGCTCTCGAAGACGGAGAGCAACGCGGCCCTGGTGCTCTACGTGACCGCGCTGACCGCGGCCGCCAGCGGGCTCGCCCTGCCCTTCGTCTGGGTGACCCCGACCCTGGAGGATCTCGCCCTGCTGGCCGGCACCGGCCTGGTCGGCGGCACGGCGCTGATCGTGCTCACCCAGGCCTTCCGCTCGGCCGAGATCGCGATGCTGATGCCCTTCAACTACACGGCGATGATCTGGGCGACGGCCTTCGGATGGCTGATCTGGGAGGAGGTTCCCGGCCTCGGGACCTGGATCGGCTTCGCGCTGGTGCTGGCCGGCGGCCTCTACATCGTGCAGCGCGAGGCGCAGCTGCGCCGGCGGGCGCGGCAGGTCGCGTAGGTCGGCCCTACAGCGCCTTCTTCGACCAGGCGCCGCGCTCGTCCTGCTGCCAGTAGCTGAGGTCGTGGCCCTCGGCCTTGAGGGCGCGCCACTGGCCGCGCGCGGTCTCGACCGCGCCGGCGTCGCCGCCGTCGAACAGCAGGCAGCAGAGCTCGTAGTCCTCCAGTCCCTCGGCCGGCGCGCCGTCGCAGAGGAACAGGTAGCCGGCGCCGTTGGCGTTCGCGGCTTCGGCTGTGATCCAGACCGGCTGCTCGGCGGGGTGGCCGTCCTTGGCCGTGCCGTGCGGCAGGAAGCCGCGCTCGTCGCGCCGCCAGAGCGCGTCCGCCAGCTCCTCGCAGCGCTTGGCGTCGGTCAGCCGGACCAGCGCCCGCTTGCCGCGCTCCAGCGTCTTGGTCAGCAGCTGCGGCAGCGCCGCCTCCAGCGGCGTGCGGGTCAGGTGGTAGAAGCGGACCTCGGTCATGGCCGGCCCCCGGGCGACGAGCGGCGTGCGGCGGGCGACGAGCCGGCAGCGGCGGTCGGCGGCGCTACTTCTCGTACTGGTCGGCGACCAGGCGGTCGAGCAGGCGCACGCCGAACGCGGTCGCGCCCTTCGGCACCGTCGGCTTGTCCTTGTCCGACCAGGTCACGCCGGCGATGTCGAGGTGCGCCCAGGGCGTGCCCTCGTTGATGAAGCGCTGCAGGAACTGCGCCGCCGTGATCGAGCCGCCGTAGCGACCGCCGACGTTCTTCATGTCGGCGATGTCGCTGTCGATCATGCGGTCGTACTCCTCGCCCAGCGGCAGGCGCCAGACCGGTTCGCCGACCGCCTTGCCGGCGGCGGCGAGCTGCTCGGACAGCGCGTCGTCGTTGGAGAACAGGCCGGCCTGCTCCTTGCCCAGGCTGACCAGGATCGCGCCGGTCAGGGTGGCGAGGTCGACGATCATGCGCGGGCGGTAGGTCTCCTGCGCGTACCAGAGGGCGTCGCACAGCACCAGCCGGCCCTCGGCGTCGGTGTTGATGACCTCGATGGTCTGGCCGTTGGCCGAGGTCACCACGTCGCCCGGGCGCTGGGCATTGCCGTCGGGCATGTTCTCGACCAGGCCGCAGATGCCGACGACGTCGACCTTGGCCTTGCGGGAGGCCAGGGCGTGCATCAGGCCGAGCACCGTGCCGGCGCCGCCCATGTCCCACTTCATGTCCTCCATGCCGCCGGCCGGCTTGATCGAGATGCCGCCGGTGTCGAAGCAGACGCCCTTGCCGACGAAGCACAGCGGCGCCTCGCCGGCGGCCGCCTTGGCCTTGCCCTTGCCCTTCTTCTCGGCCGGCTTCTTGCCGCTGCCGTGCCATTCCATGACCAGCAGCTGGGATTCGCGGCGCGAGCCCTGGCCGACGCCGAGCAGCGCGCCCATGCCGAGCTTCTTCATCTCCTTCTCGCCGAGCACGGTGATCTTGACGCCGAGCTTCTCGAGCACGGCCGCCCGCTCCACGAAGCTCTCTGGATAGAGGATGTTGGCCGGCTCGGAGACGACGTCGCGGCTGAGGAAGACGCCGGCGACCACGGCGGCGATCGCCTCGAACTGCTTCTGCGCCTTCTTGGCCTCCTTCAGGTGGAAGGTCAGGTTGGCCAGGGAGAGCTTCTTGTCGGCGGCTTCCTTGGTCTTGTACTTGTCGAAGCGGTAGCTGCGCAGGCGCGCGCCGAGAGCGATGCGCGCGGCCATCTCGGTGGCCGGGATCGCCGTGCCCTCCAGCGCGTCGACGGCGATGGAGGCCGCGGTCTCGCCGACCCCGTTGAGCTGGCCGACCAGCTGGCCGCCCGCCTTCTCCAGGTCGAGCTCGGTCAGCTCGGCCGGCTTGCCCAGGCCGAGCAGCAGCACGCGCGCGCTGTCGAGGCCGGCCGGCGCCAGGATCTCCAGCAGCTGGCCCTTCTTGCCGGTGAAGCGGCTGCCGGCGATCGCCCGTCCGACGGCGCCGCCGGTCGCCTCGTCGACCGCCGCGGCCGAGGCGGACAGCCGCTTCTCGTCGCCGACGGTCACGACCAGCGTGCCGGAAGTCTTGACGGTGGGGGCGGCGAAGGCGATGCGCATCGGGGCGGGCTCCATGGCTGGGGCGGGGGAATCGTCGGCGGGCGGCCGTAACGCTAACAGATAGGGGCTCGACCGCGGCGACGTCAACGAAGCGCCCCGATTCGCGCCCCGCGGCCGGCCGGCTTCGCGCTGGACGAACCCGCCCGCTTGCCGCTATGCCTGTCGCCACGAGGATCGGCGAAGAACCGTACGGGGACGACGACCAGCCATGGCCCACTGCGCCCGGCCGAGCACTTGCGGAGGCTGACGTGAGCGAGCTCGCGCTGCCGCAGATGCGACGGCTGAAGCTGTCGCCGACCCTCTCCGCCTACATCGCCCGGCAGTTCTGCATCTGGTTCTTCGGCCTCTACGTGTCGCTGTCGGCGATCATCCTGCTGGTCTCGATCATCGACCTGATCGACCGCCTGTCGGCCGAGGCCGAGACGCCGATGTCGGTGGTCGTCGAGATGGCGCTCTACCGCCTGCCCTTCTTCGCCCAGGAGATCCTGCCGTTCACCATCCTGGGCGCCGGCATGTTCACCTTCTGGAAGCTGACGCGGACCAACGAGCTGGTGGTCGCGCGCGCCGCCGGCGTCTCGGTCTGGCAGTTCCTGCTGCCGGCGGTCAGCGTCTCGGTGGTCTTCGGCCTGCTCGCCGTCGGTCTGCTCAACCCCGTGGCGGCGGTCATGCTGAAGAAATTCGACGAGCTGGAGGCCCGGCACATCAAGAACCGCGTCTCGCAGCTCTCGGTGTCGCAGAGCGGCCTCTGGCTGCGCCAGCCGGAGGCGGGCGGCCAGACGGTGATCCATGCCCAGCGCGCCGCGCAGACCGGCACCATCCTGCGCGACGTCACTTTCTACGTGTTCCAGGGCGAGGACGAGTTCGTGCGGCGCATCGACGCGACCGAGGCCGAGCTGCGGGCCGGCGCCTGGGTGGTCCGCGATGCGCACTTCTCCGAGCCGGGCCTGCCGCCGCGCAGCGCCGCCGAGGTCAGCCTGCCGACGACTCTGACGGCCGAGAAGATCCTGGACAGCTTCTCGCCGCCCGAGACCATCTCGTTCTGGAACCTGCCGGGCTTAATCGATCTGCTGGAGCAGGCTGGCTTCCGCGCCAATCGCCACCTGCTGCAGCTGCACAAGCTGCTGTCGCTGCCGGTGCTGTTCGTCGCCATGATCCTGCTCTCGGCGAGCTTCTCGCTGCGCCCGCAGCGCGCCGGCAAGGTCGGCATCATTCTGCTGACCGGCGTGATCACCGCCTTCGTGCTGTATTTCCTGACCAACTTCGTGTTCGCGCTGGGGCTGTCCGGCAAGATCCCGGTGCTGCTGGCCGCCTGGTCGCCCGCCGGCGTCTCCCTGATGATCGGCGCGACCCTGCTCTTGCATCTCGAGGACGGCTGACGCGATGGCCGGGGGGCTTTTCTTCAGGACGGGATCTGGCGCAGGGGCGCACCGGCGCCGTGCGGCCGGCCGGCGCCTGACCGCGCTGCTGACCGCGCTGTCGCTGCTGGTCTACCTGCTGCCGGGCGCCGAGCGCACCGCGGCGCAGCTCGGCGACATGGCGAGCGACGAGCCGGCGGCCTTCACCGCCGACGAGGTCGCCGACGACGACGCGCTCGGCGTGGTCACGGCGCGCGGCAACGTCGAGATCGTGCAGGGCCAGCGCATCCTGCTGGCCGACACCGTGACCTACAACCTAAAGACCGAGGTGGTCACCGCCTCCGGCCAGGTCTCGCTGCTGGAGCCGGACGGCAACGTGCTGTTCGCCGAGTACGCCGAGCTGACCGACGACCTGGCCGAGGGCTTCATCCGCGGCCTGCGCGTCCTGATGATCGACGACAGCCGCATGGTCGGTACCACGGCCTTGCGCACGGAAGGCAACCGCACGGCGGTGCAGAACGCCGTATTCACGCCCTGCGCGCTGTGCCGCGAGGACCCGGAGCGCGCGCCGCTCTGGCAGCTCAAGGCCGACAAGGTGGTCCACGACAAGGACGAGCAGGTCATCCGCTACAAGAACGCGCGGCTCGAGTTCGCCGGCATCCCGGCCTTCTACACGCCCTACTTCGACCACCCGGACCCGACGGTCGACAAGAAGACCGGCTTCCTGGCGCCGTCGTTCGGCAACTCGACCTTCCAGGGCAGCTTCATCGACGTGCCCTACTTCATCAACTTCTCGAACAACCACGACCTGACGCTGACGCCGCGCTTCTCGACCGAGCAGTACCTGCTGCTCGGCCTCGAGCACCGCTACCTCTTCGAGGACGGCCAGATCGTCACGCGCGCCAGCGGCACGCGCGCCGACCTGGTGCCCGAGAACGGCGAGCGCCTGGAGAACGTCTTCCGCGGCGACATCGACCAGGAGGCGCGCTTCGACTTCGACGACTACTTCCGCGGCGGCTGGACGCTCAACCGGGTGACCGACAAGAACTACCGCCGGACCTTCGGCTCCCAGGGCCTGGACCGCCTGACAAGCCGCGGCTTCGTCGAAGGCTTCCGGGGCCGCAACTACCTGGGTGCCAACACCCTCTGGTTCCAGAGCCTGCGGCCGGGCGAATCGGACGCCGAGCAGGCCATCGCGCTGCCGACGATCGACGCCAACTACGTCAGCGAGCCGGGCACGGCGGGCGGCTACTACACTTTCGACGGCAACGTCTGGAACCTGATGCGCCTGGAGGGCCGCGACAGCAAGCGCGCCTCGGCCGTGACCGCCTGGAACCTGCCCTATACCAGCCCGATGGGCGACGTCTACCGCTTCCGGCTGGGCGTGCAGAGCGACGTCTACTGGGTCGACGACTACGACCCCTCGCAGCCCGGCGAGGTCAACCCGGCCAACGGAGAATCCTACTCGACGGCCCGCATCTTCCCGCAGATGAGCCTGGAGTGGCGCTACCCCTGGGTCGGCCCGGTCGGCGAATCGAGCCAGATCATCGAGCCGATCGTCCACGGCGTCCTGGCGCCCGGCTTCGACCAGGACGGCGACATCCCGAACGAGGACAGCGTCGACTTCGAGTTCGACGACACCAACATCTTCCGGCCCGACCGCTTCACCGGCCGCGACCTGATCGATTCCGGCAGCCGCATCGACTACGGCCTGCAGTACAGCTTCGTCTCGCCCGGCGGCCTGTTCTCCCAGGCCTTCCTGGGACAGAGCTGGCGGCCGGTCACCGAGGGCGTGTTCGCGCCGGAATCCGGCCTGGACGAGAACTTCTCCGACTACGTCGGCCGGGTCTTCCTGCAGCCGATCCCGGAGATGGACCTGACCTACCGCTTCCGCGCCGACAAGGACGACTTCGACCTGCGGCGCAGCGAGGCGACCCTCAACATCGGCGTGCCGGCGCTGCGCTTCTCGGCGACCTACCTGGCGGTCGACGGCAACCAGGACTTCGTCGAGGGCGACGAGACCGGCTTCCCGGCTCGCGAGGAGGTCTCGGTCGGCCTGAGCTCGCGCTTCACGACCTACTGGTACGGCTCGATCAGCGCCTCGCGGGACCTGGTCGCCGGCGAGACCCGCGGCGTCTCGAGCAGCATCTTCTACCAGGACGAATGCCTGCTGTTCGGCTTCAGCCACAGCACCGAGTTCACCGACAACGTCGAGACCGGCAACAACACGATCTTCACCTTCTTCCTGACGCTGAAGCACCTGGGCAACGTGGTCGGCGGCTGACCCGGCCGGAAGGCGAGCGAACGCCCCGGTTCCCTGGCCGAGCATTGCCGCAGCGGGGGCGGCCGGCCTATCATTGCGTTCGTCCGGCCAAGGCCATAGATCAAGGCCCGAACGCCCTTCCCGGACAGCGAAAGTCATGATCATGCCGGCGCGCCGCCCGTTCACTGCCTCCCCGCGATCCCGCTTCCGCCGCTGCGCGGCGTTGCTGTGCGCGCTGCTTCTCTCGCCGGCCGCGCTGCTGCCCGGCCTGACTTCGGGCGCCGCCGCACAGGACGCGATGCGCGCCGCCGCGGTGGTCAACGACGAGATCGTCTCGGCCCTCGACCTGGAGATGCGCCTGCGCATCGCCATGGCCAGCTCGGGCGTGCCGGACACGCCGGAGAACCGCCAGCGCCTGATGCGGCCGGTGATGCGCCAGCTGATCGACGAGCGGCTGCAGATGCAGGAGGCCGAGCGCCTCGGCGTCGAGGTCACCGACGAGCAGGTCGAGGCCGCCTTCGGCCGCATCGCCCAGAACAACAACATGTCGTCCGAGCAGTTCGCCGACGCCATGCGCCAGGCCGGCATCCTGCCGCAGTCGCTGAAGCAGCAGGTGCGCGCCGCGCTGACCTGGCGGACGGTCGTCGACCGCCGGATCCGGCCGACCGTCCAGGTCGGCGACGACGAGGTCACCGAGCTGCTGGCCCGTCTCAAGGAGGGCGAGGGCCAGGAGGTCGTGCGCGTCGCCGAGATCTTCCTCGGCTTCGACGACGCGGACCAGGAGCAGGAGGTCCAGGCGACCGCGCAGCGCCTGGAGGAGCAGATCCGCCAGGGCGCGCCCTTCTCCGACGTCGCGCGCCAGTTCTCCCAGGCGGCGACCGCCTCAGTCGGCGGCGACCTCGGCTGGCTGCTGCGCAGCGAGCTGCCGCCCGAGGTCGGCGACGCGGTCGCCGGCATGCAGCCGGGCGAGATGGCCGGCCCGATCCGCTCGATCTCCGGTTACTACCTGGTCATGCTGCGCGACCGGCGCACCGGCGGCAGCGGCGCCGGCGGCGGCGAGACGCGCATCCGGTTGAGCCGGATCGCGGTGCCCTACGCGCCCGGCGAGGAGCAGGCGGCGGTCGCCGAGGCGGCGCGCCAGACCCGCGAGATCCAGAGCTGCGCGCAGGCCGACGCCCTGGCCCAGGAGATCGGCGGCCAGACCTCCGAGAGCGCCGGCGACCTGACCATCGACCAGCTGCCGGCGTCGATCCGCGACCTGGTGCGCGAGCTGCCGATCGGCCAGCCGAGCGAGCCGATCGCCGCCAACGGCGCCGCCAACGTCCTGGTCGTCTGCCTGCGCGAGCAGGCCGACGGCCTGGGCCGCGACCAGATCGCCGAGCGCCTGACCCGCGAGAAGCTGGAGCTCGAGACCCAGCGCTACCTGCGCGACCTGCGCCGCTCGGCCAACATCGACATCCGCGTCTGATGCCCGGCGCCCGCAGCGGCGGGAGCGGCGGCACCCAGGCGCCGCCGCTCGCCCTGACCATGGGCGAGCCGGCGGGCATCGGCGGCGAGATCGCCCTGGCCGCCTGGCAGCGGCGCGCGGCCGAGGGCCTGGCGCCCTTCTTCCTGCTCGACGATCCGGCCCGGCTCCTGGCGCTTGCCGAGAGCCTGGGGCTGGCGGTGCCGCTGCGCCGGATCGAGGCGCCGGAGGAGGCCGCCGCCGTCTTCGCCGAGGCCCTGCCGGTGCTGCCGCTCGACGGGCCGGTGCGCGCGACGCCCGGCCGTCCCTCGGCCGAGACGGCCGGGGCGGTGCTCGAGTCGATCCGCCGCGCGGTCGCGCTGGTCGCCGAGGGGCGCGCCGGCGCGGTCGTCACCAACCCGATCCAGAAGTCGGCGCTCTACGAGGCCGGCTTCCGCCATCCCGGGCACACCGAGTTCCTGGCCGAGCTGGCCGGCGCGAACGTCCAGCCGGTGATGATGCTGGCCTGCCCGCAGCTGCGCGTCGTGCCCGTCACGGTGCACCTCTCGCTTCGCGGGGCGATCGAGAGCCTGACCACGGAGGCGATCGTCGCCGTCGGCCGCATCACGGCGGAGGCGCTGCGCCGGGACTTCGCGGTCGAGCGGCCGCGCCTGGCCGTCGCCGGCCTCAACCCTCATGCCGGCGAAGGCGGCGCCATGGGCGAGGAGGACGCGGCGATCGTGGCACCGGCCGTCGCCGCGCTCGCCGCCGCGGGCATCGAGGCGCGCGGCCCCCTGCCCGCCGACACGCTGTTCCACGCCGCCGCCCGGGCGCGCTACGACGCGGCCCTCTGCATGTATCACGACCAGGCGCTGATCCCGGTCAAGACGCTGGACTTCGAGGGCGCGGTCAACGTGACGCTCGGCCTGCCCTTCGTGCGCACCTCGCCGGACCACGGCACCGCGCTCGACATCGCCGGCAGCGGCCGCGCCGGGCCGGCCAGCCTGATCGCCGCGCTGCGCCTGGCCGGCGAGATGTCGGCGGCCCGACGGCGGGCGGCCGCTCTTGTCTGAGCCCGGCTCAGGCCTAGCGGATCCGGTCGCCGCGCTGCCGCCGCTGCGCGAGGTCATCGCCCGCTTCGGCCTGGCCGCGCGCAAGTCGCTGGGCCAGCACTTCCTGCTCGACCTCAACCTGACCGGCCGGATCGCGCGGTCGGCCGGCGACCTGAGCCGAGGCACGACCATCGAGATCGGGCCAGGTCCCGGCGGCCTGACCCGCGCGCTGCTGCTCGCCGGCGCCGGCTCGGTGATCGCCGTCGAGCGCGACGAGCGCTGCCGCGAGGCCCTGGCCGAGCTCGCCACTGCGAGCGGCGGGCGCCTGGAAATCCTCGAGGCCGACGCACTGGCGGTCGCTGCCGAGGGCCTGGGCCGGCCGCCGCGGCGCATCGTCGCCAACCTGCCCTACAACATCGGCACGCCGCTGCTGCTCGGCTGGCTCTCGGCCCTGGCGCGCGATCCCGCGGCCTTCGAGTCGCTGACCCTGATGTTCCAAAAGGAGGTCGCCGAGCGGCTCTCGGCCCGCCCGCGCAGCAAGGCCTACGGCCGGCTGTCGGTGATGAGCCAGTGGCTGTGCCGGGTCGAGACGCTGTTCGACCTGCCGGCGCGCGCCTTCACGCCGCCGCCCAAGATCGATTCCTCGGTCGTGCGCCTGACCCCGCGGCCCTCCCCGCTGGCCCCCGCCGAGGCCGCCCTGCTGGAGCGGGTCACCGCCGCCGCCTTCGGCCAGCGCCGCAAGATGCTGCGCCAGTCGCTGAAGTCCCTCGGCCAGGATCCCCGCCCGCTGCTCGCCGCCTGCGGCCTCGCCGAGACCGCGCGCGCCGAGGAGCTGTCGGTCGAGGACTTCTGCGCCCTCGCCGAGGCGCTGCGCGCGGCGGGCTAACGCGCGCCCCGGCGGCGCCGGCCGAAGGCGAGCGCCGCGAGCCCGCCGAGGAGCAGCGAGGCGGTCGTCGGCTCCGGCACCGGGACCGCCCGCTCGCCGACCAGCGCCATCTCGTCGAGGTACCAGCCGGCGCGGTTGATGACCTGCGAGGCCTGGAGGGTGAAGGAGAGCTCGACCGTGCCGCCCGCGAAGGCGTCGAGCGAGACGGCTTCCCGGGCCCAGTCGGTGCGCCCGAGGGTCGTGACCTCGTAGAGCAGCTGCCCGTCGGCCCGGAGCTCGCCCCGGTCGTAGAAGATGAAGATGTCGTGCCGCTGCCACCAGGAGAAGCTGGCCGTCTCGTAGGCGCTCAGGTCGAAGCTCTGCGAGATCGTGAGGGGCCCTTCGGCATTGGCATGGCAGCCGTCGAGATTGGTCGCCCAAACCTCGCTGCCTTGGTGCGCGCCGCCGCGCGCGCTTTCCGGCCCGTCGCAGGCCTCCGCGCCGTCCACCGGGATGCCGCGCTCCCAGTCGCTGCCGGCGGTCACGGACCAGCCGCCGTCGCTGCCCTCGAAGCCCGAGGAATAGATCGGACCGGCGCCGGCCGAGCTCGCCGTGGCGGCGAGCAGCGCCGTGCCCAGCACGGCGGCCGCCGCGGAAATCGTCTTGGTCATGGGTCTCTCCTCCCCTTGCCTTTGCTTGCCACGGGAGGCGCAAGCCGCGTGCCACCGCTGCGGCCGCAGACACGCCCGGCCCGGCGAGGCTGTGGCGCGCCGAGGTGTAAACCCGGATGACAACGCGCCGGCGGCAGAGCCGGCGGCGTAAGAATTTTCGACGCCGCGGATACCCGGCACGATGCGCCGGCGCCCCTTTCCCCGTCATCCCCGCGGAGGCGGGGATCCAGAGGACAAAGCCGCCCGCGCGAAGCGGCCGGCACGTTCCCCGGCTTCGCCTTCTTCTGGATCCCCGCCTCCGCGGGGATGACGGGGAAAGGAGGGACGGAAGACGGTCGAGAGGATCGCCGGAGCGGCGTGACGACGAAGGCCCGCGCCCTGCTAGGCGCCGCCCCGCAGGCCCTTGACGAAGCCGTCGAGGCCGACAAGGCGCTTCAGGCGCTGGCGCTCGGCGGTCAGGATCGCCTTGGCCTGGGCGACCGCGCGCTCCACCTGCTCGTTGACGATGATGTAGTCGTAGGCGTCGTAGTGGCTCATCTCGTCGGCCGCCTTGGCCATGCGCTGGGCGACCACCTCGTCGCTGTCCTGGGCGCGGGTGTGCAGGCGGCGCGCCAGCTCCTCGACCGAGGGCGGCAACACGAAGACGCGCACGACGTCGTCGGGCATCTTGGAATAGACCTGCTGGGTGCCCTGCCAGTCGATGTCGAACAGCACGTCGCGGCCGGCCGCCAGCGCCTTCTCGACCGGCGCGCGCGGGGTGCCGTAGCGGTTGCCGAAGACCACCGCGTGCTCCAGCATCTCGCCGTTGCTCACCATGCGCTCGAAGCCGCCGTGGTCGACGAAGTGGTAGTCGACACCGTCGCGCTCGCTGGGCCGCTTCGGCCGCGTCGTCGCCGAGATCGAGAGCTGCAGGTTGTCGTCGTCGGCCAGCAGCTGGCGCGAGATCGTGGTCTTGCCGGCGCCCGACGGCGACGACAGGACGAACATCAGCCCGCGCCGCTTGAAGCGCGCCGCCCGCTTGGCCACGAGACCCCTCCCCCGCTCACTCGAGATTCTGGACCTGCTCCTTGAGCCGGTCGATCGTCGCCTTGAGGTCGAGGCCCAGGCGGGTCAGCTCGAGGTCGCCGGACTTGGAGCAGAGGGTGTTGGCCTCGCGGCCGAACTCCTGGCACAGGAAGTCGAGGCGCCGGCCGACCGCCTGGCCCTCGGCGAGCAGCGCGCGCGCCGCCTCGACGTGGCCGTCCAGGCGGTCGAGCTCCTCGCGGATGTCGGCCTTGGCGGCGAGCAGGGCGGCCTCCTGCGCCAGGCGGTCCTCGCTCAGCGCCGGGCCGCCCTCGAGCAGCAAGGCGACCTGCTCGTGCAGCCGCCGGCGCAGCGCCTCGGGCTGGGTCGAGGCGAGATCGCGGGCCCGGCCGACCAGCGACTCGACCTCGGCGAGATGGCCCTCGACCACCGCGCCCAGGCGCCGCCCCTCGGCCTCGCGGTCGGCGGCGAGCAGCTCGAGCGCGCGCTCGAAGTCGGCGAGCGCGGCGGCGAAGCGCGCCTCGCGGGTCTCCGGGTCGTCCGCCTCCTCGGCGACCTCGACGACGCCGCGCAAGGACAGGATCGTCTCGAACTCGGGGCGCGGCAGCTTCATCGACTGGGCCAGCGCGACGGCCTGGCCGTAGAGCTCGGCGAAGGCCTCGGCGTCGATGCGCGGGCGCAGGCGGGCCTGGCCGCTGGCGTACTGGAAGCCGACCTGCAGGTTGCCGCGCTTGAGCCGCGCCGCGGTCTTCTGGCGCACCGGCTGCTCCAGCGCGTCCCAGCCGCCGGGCAGCCGGCAGCGCAGGTCGAGGCCCTTGCCGTTGACGCTCTTCAGCTCCCAGGTCCAGGTCATCTCGCCGTCGCCGCCGTCAACGCGGGCGAATCCGGTCATCGAGGAAAGCGGTGCGGCCATGACCTGCGGGGTATCCTGGGACGGCGGGAAGGGAGCGGCACTCTATCGGCTGGCCCGGGGAGCGACAAGCCGGCCGGGCGACGGCGGCACGGCTCCTTCCCTTGCAGCCATCTTCCCGGGACGGCGCGGGTTGCTCCTCGAGCCTTGGCCGAGCCGACCTTGCCTCCTCGCGCTTCGTGGTGACCTTGTCGAACCACGAAGCGTGCGAGCACGGACGCCCTTGCCCGCCGCGGGGCGCGGCCGCTATCACCGCGGCCGGTATCACCGCGGGCGGCGGGGCGGAGGGAAAGGGCCATGGCACTCGACTACATCCGGGACGGGGCGGAGATCTACCGGCGCTCCTTCGCGACGATCCGCGCCGAGGCCGACCTCTCGGGCCTGCCGGCGGACCTCGCCGTGGTCGCGGTGCGGATGATCCACGCCTGCGGCATGACCGACCTCGTCCCGGAGCTCGCCTACAGCCCCGACTTCGCGGCCCGCGCCCGCGCCGCGCTGGTCGCCGGCGCCCCGGTGCTCTGCGACAGCCGCATGGTCGCCGACGGCGTGACCCGGGCCCGCCTGCCGGCGGACAACCGGGTAATCTGCGCGCTCGACGACCCGCGGCTGCCGGCGCTGGCGGCGAAGATCGGCAACACCCGCTCGGCGGCCGCCGTCGAGCTCTGGGGCGACGACCTGGCCGGCGCCCTGGTGGTGATCGGCAACGCGCCGACCGCGCTGTTCCATCTGCTCGAGCGGCTCGACGCCGGGGCGCCGCGGCCGGCGGCGATTGTCGGCCTGCCGGTCGGCTTCGTCGGCGCCGCCGAGAGCAAGGCGGCGCTGGCCGCCGACCCGTGCGGCCTGCCGTTCCTCACGCTGCACGGCCGGCGCGGCGGCAGCGCCATGGCCGCCGCCGTGGTCAACGCGGTGGCCAGCGAGCGGGAGTAAACCCCGCAAGGCGCGGGAAAATCTTCACGCGGAAGGCGATTCATCGCGGTCGCGCTCTCGTGATGCGACGCCATCGTCAGAGTCGGTCTATGATGCCGTCCGGCGCTTCGCGGTTTCCTCCCCCAGGTCCCTCGGGGCGCCGGCGAGCGGGCACCTTTCCCCCGAAAGTGTCGGCTCGATCCTTCCTCTTGTCTGTCCCCGGGGGTGGCGCTGCCCCGCGCCACCCCCGACTTCCCAGGCGCCTTGTCCGCCGCCGCCGGCTGCGCGAGGCTGGCGTCATGACCCAGCGCTTCGCCGACCCCCGCCACGTCCTGATCACCGGCGCCTCGAGCGGCCTCGGCGCCGCGCTGGCCCGCACCTACGCCGCGCCCGGCCGGCGGCTGTCGCTGTCGGGGCGCAACGCCGAGCGGCTGGAGGCCGCCGCCGCGGCCTGCCGCGATGCCGGCGCAACCGTCGAGGCGCGCGTGCTGGACGTCACCGACGCCGAAGCGCTGGCCGGCTGGATCGCCCGGGCCGACGATACCGAGGCGCTCGACCTGGTGATCGCCAACGCCGGCATCTCGGCCGGCACCGGCAAGAGCGGTTTCGAGAGCGCCGAGCAGACGCGCCGGATCCTGGCGACCAACATCGACGGCGTCGTCGAGACCGTGCTGCCGGCGGTCGAGCGCATGCGTGGCCGCGGCCGCGGCCAGCTCGGCCTGGTCGCCTCGGTCGCCGGGTACCGCGGCTTTCCCAGCGCGCCGGCCTACTGCGCCTCCAAGGCCTTCGTGAAGGTCTGGGGCGAGGCGCTGCGCGGCCAGCTGGCGCGCGACGGCATCGGCGTCTCGACGATCTGCCCCGGCTACGTCGCGACCCCGATGACCGCGGTCAACGAGTTCCCCATGCCGTTCCTGATGAGCGCCGAGAAGGCGGCGGCGATCATCCGCCGCGGCCTGGCGAAGAACCGCGCGCGCATCGCCTTTCCCGGGCCGACCGCCTTCGCCGCCTGGCTGGCCGCCAGCCTGCCGCCGGCCTGGGTCGACCCGCTGCTGACCCGCCTGCCGGAGAAGGGCTGAGGCCGGCCATGCGGATCGGCGTCGTCTCCGACAGCCACGGGCTGCTGCGCCCGGAGGTGCTGCAGCGGCTGCGGGGCGTCGACCGGATCCTCCACGCCGGCGACATCGGCAGGCCGGAGGTGATCTCGGGGCTGGAAGCGCTGGCCTCGGTCACCGCGATCCGCGGCAACGTCGACGAGGGCCAGGGCTGGGCCGCGCGCTTTCCGGAGACCGCCGTCGCGCACTGCGCCGGCCGCGCGCTCTACCTGATCCACGACGTGAAGGCGCTCGACCTCGATCCCGCCGCCGAGGGCATCGCGGTCGTCGTCTCGGGTCACTCGCACCGGCCGCGCATCGAGACGCGCGAGGGCGTGCTCTACCTCAACCCGGGCAGTATCGGGCCGCGGCGCTTCAGCCTGCCGATCTCGCTGGCGCTACTCGAGCTCGGCGCCGATGGGCCGCCGCGGGCCCGGATCGAGGAGCTCGCCGTCTAGCGCTAGCGCCCGTGCTTCCTGCGCCAGGCCGCAAAGTCGGTCTTCGTCTGCTCCTGCGTCGCCGGGTAGAGGCCGATGATCGAGCGGCCCTTGATCACCTCCTCGGTCACGAAGTCCTCGAAGGCGGTCATCTCGACCGCCTCCTCGGCCAGCTCGTCGGCGAGCTGCGCCGGCAGCACGACCACGCCCTCGTCGTCGCCGACCAGGATGTCCCCGGGGAAGACCGCGACGCCGCCGCAGGCGATCGGCAGGTCCATGTCGATGGCCTGATGCAGCGTCAGGTTGGTCGGCGCCGAGGGCCGCTGGTGGTAGGCCGGGATCTCCAAGCGGCCGATCTCCGGCGAATCGCGGAAGCCGCCGTCGGTGACGACGCCGGCGACGCCGCGCACCATCAGGCGCGAGACCAGGATCGAGCCGGCCGAGGCGGCGCGCGCGTCGCCGCGGCTGTCGATCGCCATGACCGCGCCGGCCGGGCAGCGCTCGATCGCCGCGCGCTGCGGGTGCTCGGGATCCTGGAAGACCGAGAGCGGATTGAGGTCCTCGCGCGCCGGGATGTAGCGCAGCGTGAAGGCCGGGCCGACCATGTTGCGGCCCTTGGGCGAGACCGGTCCGACTTCCTGCAGGTACTGGTTGCGCAGGCCGCGCTTGAACAGCGCCGTGGTCAGGGTCGCGGTCGAGACGCCCTCGAGGCGGGCCTTGGTCTCGGGCTTCAGCGGATGCTCGGTCACGGGCGTGTCTCCTGGCTAAGGCGTCATTCCCGCGAAGGCGGGAATCCATGGGGAATGGGACGGTGGCGCTCCACCGGCGGGGCGAGGATCGACCGGCGAGTCCCTATGGATTCCCGCCTTCGCGGGAATGACGAGAAGAGGGACGAAGCGCGAGGCCGCCTTGGACGGGCATGGCCGGGCGCCCCCTCAGAAGATGTCGGGCTCGGGGGCGCTGGCGCCGAAGCCGCGCTCCAGGAAGTCGAAGTCGCAGCCCTGGTCGGCCTGGGCGATGTGGCGCGCGAACAGCCAGCCGTAGCCGCGCCCGGCGCGCGGCGGCGGCGGCGTCCAGGCGGCGCGGCGGCGCGCCAGCTCGGCGTCGTCGACCAGCATGTCGATCGAGCGGTTCGCCACGTCGACGCGCACGCGGTCGCCGGTCCTGAGCAGCGCCAGCGGGCCGCCGACGTAGGCCTCCGGAGCCGCGTGCAGGATGCAGGCGCCGTAGCTGGTGCCGCTCATGCGCGCGTCGGACAGGCGCAGCATGTCGCGCACGCCCTGCTTCAGCAGCTTCTTCGGGATCGGCAGCATGCCCCACTCCGGCATGCCCGGGCCGCCCTGCGGGCCGGCGTTGCGCAGCACCAGGATGTCGTCGGCGGTGACGTCCAGGTCCTCGTCGTCGACCGCCGCCTTCATCTCCGGATAGCTGTCGAAGACCAGCGCCCGGCCCTCGTGGCGGCGCAGGTGCGGCGCGCAGGCCGAGGGCTTCATGACGCAGCCGCCGGGCGCCAGGTTGCCGCGCAGCACGGCCAGCGAGCCCTCCTGGTAGATCGGGTCCTCGAGGCTGCGGATGACGTCGCGGTTGGTGACCTCGGCGCCTGCGATCTCCTCGCCCAGGCTGCGGCCCGCGACGGTCAGGGCCGAGCGGTCGAGGCGGTCGCCGAGCTGCGCCATCAGCGCGCGCAGGCCGCCGGCGTAGTAGAAGTCCTCCATCAGGTAGCGGTCGCCGACCGGCCGGATGTTGGCGATCACCGGGGTCGTGCGGCTGGCCGCGTCGAGCGCGTCGAGGTCGAGCGGCACACCGGCGCGCCTGGCCATGGCGATCAGGTGGATGACCGCGTTGGTCGAGCAGCCGGTCGCCATGGCGACGGTCACGGCGTTGCCGACCGCGCGGGCGTCGAGGATGCGGTCCGGCGTCAGGTCCTCCCAGGCCATCTCGACGGCGCGCCGGCCGCAGGCCGCGGCCAGGCGGATGTGGTTGGCGTCGGCCGCCGGGATCGAGCTGCCGCCGGACAGCGTCAGGCCCAGGGCCTCGGCGATCGCCGTCATGGTGCTCGCCGTGCCCATGGTCATGCAGTGGCCGTAGGAGCGCGCGATGCCGGCCTCGACGCCCTGCCACTCGGCCTCCGAGAGGTTGCCGGCGCGGCGCTCGTCCCAGTACTTCCAGGCGTCCGAGCCGCTGCCCAGGGCCTCGCCCTTGTAGTTGCCGCGCAGCATCGGGCCGGCCGGCAGGTAGATCATCGGCAGGCCGGCCGAGATCGCGCCCATGACCAGGCCCGGCGTGGTCTTGTCGCAGCCGCCCATCAGCACCGCGGCGTCGACCGGGTGGCTGCGCAGCAGCTCCTCGGTCTCCATGGCCAGCAGGTTGCGGTAGAGCATGGTCGTCGGCTTGACGAAGCTCTCCGAGAGCGACAGCGCCGGCAGCTCCATCGGAAAGCCGCCGGCCTGCAGAATGCCGCGCCTGACGTCCTCGACGCGGCTCTTGAAGTGGGCATGGCAGGGCTGCGCGTCGGACCAGGTGTTGACGATCGCGATCACCGGCTTGCCGGCCCAGTCCTCGCGGTCGTAGCCCATCTGCATGGCGCGCGAGCGGTGGCCGAAGGAGCGCAGGTCGTCCGGCGCGAACCAGCGGGCGCTGCGCAGCTGCTCGGGGGATTTGCGGGGGAGGTCCGCGCTCATCTCGTTCCTCGTTCTTCTTGCCAAGGCCGGCGCGCGACCGCCGCTGTCTTCGCCTGCCGAGCCCGCCCGGCTGGACAGCCCCGGTAATCGATTAATATATCAGTCTGGCCCCGGCAAGGCCGGGATATCCTGCCTCGACCAGGCGCGAGGCGCAGGGCGAACGGGCGCGGGGGAGCGAAGGCTCCATGGACGGCATCAGGACCGACGCGGACAAGCGAACGGAGACGCCGGAGGCCGGACGCCGGGTCATGCGTCGGCGGCTGCCGCTGGCCGAGCAGGTCCATGCCGACCTGCGTCGGCGCATCGTCTCGCTCGAGCTGCCGCCCAACCAGAGCCTGTCGCGCAGCGACCTTTCCGCCTACTACGGCATCAGCCAGACACCGCTGCGCGACGCGCTCCTGAAGCTGGAGCGCGAGGGGCTGGTCGAGATCTATCCGCAGTCGCGCACCCTGGTCACCCGCATCGACACCCAGGTGGTCCGCGAAACCCAGTTCCTGCGGGCCGCCGTCGAGACCGAGATCGCCGGCTTGCTGGCCGCGGCGCCGGGCACCGATCCGGCGGCACCGGCTGCGGAGATCCTGGAGCGGCAGGAAGCGGTCGCCGGCCGGAGCGGCGCCTTCGAGGAGTTCATGGCGCTCGACAAGGCGTTCCACCGCTGCCTCTTCGAGGCTGCCGGGAAGGCCGGCCTGCATGCGCTGATCGACGAGCGCAGCGGACAGCTCGACCGGGTCCGGCGCTTCCACCTGCACCTGCCGAACGAGGGCAAGATGCAGCAGGTCCTGGGCGACCATCGGGAGATCCTGCAGACGATCCGCAGCGGCGACGCCGAGGCCGCCCGCGGCGCCATGCGCCGTCACCTCTCGGGAACGCTGCAGAAACTCGACGAGCTCCGGCAGGACTATCCCGATCTGTTCGAATGAGGCGCGGCGGCGCTGCCGCTACTGCGTCGCCTTGATCCGCCGCCACTTGGCGACGTTGCGATTGTGCTCGGCGAGGCTCTTGGCGAAGGCGTGGCCGCCGGTGCCGTCGGCGACGAAGTAGAGGAACTGGCTCTCGGCGGGGTCCAGCACCGCGGCCAGCGACTCGCGGCCCGGATTGGCGATCGGGCCGGGCGGCAGGCCGCGCTCGCGGTAGGTGTTGTAGGGGCTCTCGACGCGCCAGTCGGCCCGGGTCAGCTCGCGGCCGAGCGGGCCCTTGCCCTCGGTCAGCGCGTAGACGACGGTCGGATCGGACTGCAGCGGCATGCCGCGGTTCAGCCGATTGACGAAGACGCTGGCGACCAGCGGCCGCTCCTCAGCCACCGCTGTCTCCTTCTCGACGATGGAGGCCAGGATCACCGCCTCCTCGGGCGTCTCGACCGGCAGGTCCGCGGCGCGCTGCTCCCAGAGCTCGGCCAGCGCCTTGTCGAGGCCGGCCTGCATGCGCGCGACCAGCGCCGCGCGCCCGTCGCCCCAGGAGTAGTGGTAGGTCTCGGGCAGCAGGCTGCCCTCGGCCGGCACCTCGTTCAGCTCGCCGGTGAGCCCGTCGGCCTGGCTGACCAGCGCCACGATCTCGGCCGAGGTCAGGCCCTCCGGCACGGTCAGGCGCCGGACCACGGTCTCGCCCGATTCCAGCAGGTCGAGCGCGCCCTTCAGGGAGATGCCGGCGGGAAAGGCGAACTCGCCGGCCTTCAGGCGGCGGGCCTGGTCGGTCGCCTTGGCGGCGATGCGGAAGTGGTCGGCGTCGCGGATCACGCCGGCGGCCGCCAATTCGCGGGCGATGCCGTCGAGCCCGCTGCCGGGCCGGATCACGACGTTGGTTTCTTCGGCGAGCGGCCCCGGCTCGCGATAGCGCTCCAGCGCCCACTGGTAGCCGGCGTAGAGACCGCCGCCCGCCAGGACCAGCAGCACCAGCAGGACGGTCAGGGCACGGCGCACGGCGGAGCGGCCCTCCGGAACGGCTAGTCGACGGCGGCCAGCACCAGGCTGGCGTTGGTGCCGCCGAAGCCGAAGGAGTTCGACAGCGCCCGACGCACCTTGCGCTCCTTGGCCTGGTGCGGCACCAGGTCGACGCCGTCCGCGCCCTCGCAGGGATCCTGCAGGTTGAGCGTCGGCGGCACCACGGAGTCGCGGATCGCCAGGGTGCAGAAGATCGCCTCGACCGCGCCGGCCGCGCCGAGCAGGTGGCCGATCGCCGACTTGGTCGACGACATGGTCAGGCCGCTGACGTCGCCGCCGAACAGCCGGCGCACGGCGCCCAGCTCGATCTCGTCGCCGACCGGCGTCGAGGTGCCGTGGGCGTTGATGTAGTCGATCTCCGAGGCCGCGAGCCCGGCGCGCTTGAGCGCCGCGCCCATGGCGCGGAAGCCGCCGCTGCCGTCCTCCGGCGGCGCCGTGATGTGGTACGCGTCGCCCGACAGGCCGTAGCCGACGACCTCGGCGTAGATGTGCGCGCCACGCTTCTTGGCGTGCTCGTACTCCTCGAGCACCAGGGCGCCGGCGCCCTCGCCCATGACGAAGCCGTCGCGGCCCCGGTCCCAGGGGCGCGAGGCTTCCTGCGGCGTGTCGTTGTAGGAGGTCGAGAGCGCGCGCGAAGCGCTGAAGCCGGCGATGCCGATGCGGCCGACCGCGGCCTCGGCGCCGCCCGCGACCATGACGTCGGCGTCGCCCCACTGGATCAGCCGGGCGGCGTCGCCGATGGCGTGCGCGCCGGTCGAGCAGGCCGTGACAACGGCGTGGTTCGGGCCGCGGAAGCCGTACTTGATGGAGACCTGACCGGACAGCAGGTTGATCAGCGCCGCCGGGATGAAGAAGGGCGAGAGGCGCCGGGGGCCCCGCTCATGGACCGTCACCGCGCCTTCGCAGATCGTCTCCAGGCCGCCGATGCCGGAGCCCATCAGCACGCCGGTGCGCTCCAGCGACTCCTCGTCGTCGGGCGTCCAGCCGGCGTCGGCGACGGCCTGCTGAGCCGCCGCCATGCCGTAGACGATGAAGCGGTCGACCTTGCGCTGGTCCTTGGTCGAGAGCCAGTCGTCGGCGTTGAAGCCGCCGTCCGCGGTCTCGCCCTGGGGCGGCTGCCCGGCGATCTTCGACGGCAGGTCGGACACGTCGAAGTTCTGGATCGCCCGGATGCCGGACTCGCCCTCGAGCAACCGCTTCCAGGTCTGCTCGACCCCGGTTGCGAGCGGCGTGACGAGGCCGAGGCCGGTTACGACTACACGTCTCATATCGATAAAGGCGTCCGGATCCGGGCCGAGACCCGGGTTCCTCAGCTGGCGTCCTGAATGAAGTCGATGGCGTCCTTCACGGTGGTGATCTTCTCCGCCACGTCGTCCGGAATCTCGCAGCCGAACTCCTCCTCGAAGGCCATCACCAGCTCGACCGTGTCGAGGCTGTCCGCGCCCAGGTCGTCGATGAACTTGGCATCGTCGGTGACCTTGGCTTCGTCGACGCCGAGGTGCTCGACGACGATCTTCTTAACGCGCTCCGCCACATCGCTCATGGTCGTTCGATCCTTCGCACTCGTTCTTGAGATTCTCTATCCGGGTCTTCGCTGCGAACGGCCGGGAGCGTCGAGACGCCTCGTGCCGAGGAGCGGCGCTGGCCGGGCCGTCGAAAGGCGCCGCCTCATATCACAGGACTGTCACCTTGCCAACGTTGCCTCGCCGGTCGCCGGGCCCCTGTCGTCTGCCCCGTCCGGCATTTCACGTCCGTTCGTGCCGGAACGGCCTATACCATGGCCATTCCGCCGTTTACGTGCAAGGTCTGGCCGGTCATGTAGGCGGCCTCCTCGGCCGCCAGGTAGACGCAGGCCGCGGCGACGTCCTCGGGCGTGCCGAGTCGCCCGGCCGGCACGGCGGCGAGCAGCTTCTCGTGCTGCTTCTCGTCCAGCTTGTCGGTCATCGCCGTCTCGATGAAGCCCGGCGCCACGCAGTTCACCGTGATGCCGCGCGAGGCCAGCTCGGCGGCCAGCGACTTCGACATGCCGATCATGCCGGCCTTGGAGGCGGCGTAGTTCGCCTGGCCGGGATTGCCGGTGACGCCGACGATCGAGGTGATGCCGATGATCCGGCCCCAGCGCCGCTTCA
>JAUILQ010000106.1 GCA_030433005.1 Alphaproteobacteria bacterium | reverse complement strand
CGCCACGGCCGGGGAATCGCAAACGACGACGCGAAAAAACCAGGGAAACCGTCAACGATGTTCCCGGTCCATAGTGTCAACGATCTTGCCGGTTGCTCACCCGCGGCCGGCAGGCCGTGGGAGGGAGAGGTGGGCCTGCCCCTTCCCTACCCCGCGCAGAGCGCGCCGGCGGGCAGCGCCACCTCGGCCTCGTCGACCAGGATCTTCCAGTCCTCGACCGGCGTGCCGTCGGTCGTCAGGTAGCTGCCGAAGTAGTGCAGGCGCTGGGTGTCCGGGCCCTGGGCGTCGGTGAAGCGCTGCTTCAGGTAGTAGGGCGCCAGCGCCTGGTACCAGACCCGCGCGACGACCTTGCGGGTCCGCTCCAGGCCCGGCCGGCAGGCGATGTCGAAGGCCAGGCGGTCGTAGCCGCCGCCGCCGGTGTAGCCGGCCTCGTCGAGCGGCCGGCAGGGGTCGTGGCCGCTCTCGCCGCCGCGGTAGGCGGCGTCGTAGCTGCAGGGCGTGGTGACCTCGGCCCAGGGCCCGTCGAGGCGCCAGCCCTTCGGCGTCAGGCGGGTGTCCTTGACGGTCTCGTAGAGCGACAGGAAGGAGGTCGTGATGCGGCCCTGGCGGTCGCGCTCGTGCAGCTCGTAGATCTGCACCTGGTCCTCGCTGGTGATGGTGCGGTGGAAGGGCTCCCACTTCTGCTGGTCCGGCCCGAAGAACTCGGTCTCCAGCGGCTCGCCGTCGCCGCCCAGGATGACGCCGACGCCGTTGGTCCGGCCCGAGGCCCAGAGCGCCGCGCCGGACTCGTCCTGCAGCTCGAAGTTCACGAAGGCGCGGCGGAAGCCGACGCCGGAGGGGAACTTGTGGCCGGTCCGGTTGGTGACCTGCAGCTCGGCCTTCAGGCCCCCGGCGCCGGCCGCGAGGTCGCGGATCTCGAGCTCGGCGGACTGCTCGCGCGCCAGGTGCACGCCGGCGTCCTCGGCGGTCTGCAGCCCGAGCTGGGTGTCGCCGGGCACCATCGGGTCGACGGTGCGTAGCCCCAGGATCAGGTTGAACTGCTGGAACATCTCGATGCCGAAGAGATTGATGCCGAGCAGCGTGTGGCGCTTGAAGTCGCGCGGCCGCACGTCGATCTCGGGGTCCGGCAGGCGGTTGTCGGTCGCCGGATAGTTGGCGTCCTCGATGTTGGCGATCGCCATCTTCAGCGGGTTGCCCTGGAACTCGTCGGACATGTGGCAGTCCTGGCAGGTCTGCACCGCCGCCCGGTTCACCGGCTCGACCTCGTTCTGGAACTCGGAGTTGAGCCACTCCAGGTAGGTCGTCTGCTCGAAGTGCTCGAGCTGCTCCTGCTTGCCGGTCTCGGGATTGGTCTGCATGACCGGTTCGCCGCCGTCGAAGACCGGCAGCTTGATGGTGTGGCAGCTGCCGCACATCGCGCCCTGGCTCATGTGCTCGGCGTGCAGCGGCGTCATCTGCAGCGCCTGCTGCATCGGCTTGACCAGCACGTCCTTGAAGGGCCCGTAGAGCTCGCCGGTCGGCCCCGGCTGGAAGTTGCCGGTGAAGCTGACCGGCGTGCCCAGCCCCTCGTCGGACATGTGGTGGCAGAGCGCGCAGGAGATGCCCTCGCGGCCCAGCGCGGCGTACTTCAGCTCGCCCTCGCTGTTGGCGTCGACGTCGGTCGAGAAGGGCAGCAGGCGGTCGCGGGTGAAGCAGGCCTCGCGGCTGGTCGAGTGGAAGTCGCACTCGGGCGCCTCGGGATTGTCGGCGTGGAACTGCCGCTGGCCCATGCCGCCGTGGCACGACAGGCAGGTGTCCTGGGCCCAGTACTCGATCGGCTTGTGCAGGTTCCGCTCCGACTCGAGCTGGGCGAAGAAGATCGGGTCGCGCCCGGCCAGGCCCATCATCGAGTTGCGCCACTCGCCGTAGACCGAGAGGTTGGCGAGCTTCCCGCTGTTCCTGTCGGGATAGAGCATCTGCGGATTCCACTGCGCGCCGACCGAGGCGTCGTGGCAGCCGATGCACTGGTCGGAGGTGACGTACTCGATCGGGTGCGGCGGCGCGTCCGGCGGCATGAAGCGGTGGTCGAAGGTCTCGGGCGCGAAGGCGTGCTGCTCGACGCTCTCGGTCGAGACCAGCGGGATCTCGGGATAGGTCTCCAGCCACAGCCGGTTCGGCTCCTTGCGCGGCTGGGTCAGCAGCGGCGAGCCGGAGGGCGGCGGGGGCCGGTCGCCGGCGATGTGGGCGTGGACGTCGGGGGTGCGCGCCTCGGGCGGCAGCGGCTTGTCGTCGGTGGTCTCCGGCGTGGTCAGGCCGAGCGTCGAGACGTGCGGGAAGGCCGGGACTTGGCCGGGTGCGGCGGCCGGCGCGACCCTCAGGTAGGTCCGGGGCTCGGCGTCCGGCCCGAAGTTCTCGGTCGTCGAGAAGGTCTGGAAGCCGACCGAGGAGGAGTGGCAGCGCGTGCAGTAGGAGCCGAAGGCGGCGTCCGGATAGGCGAGCTGCCCGGTGACGCGCTCGACGAAGGCGTCGCTGTGGCCCGCGCCGGGACCGGCGGTGACCGTGGCGTCGCCGCTGGCGTCGGGCGCCCTGGTCGGGTCGACCCAGGCCGGGTTGGCGCCGTAGAGCCAGTACCAGCCGTCGGCGACGACCTCGGGCGCGTAGAGCATGACCGTCCAGCTGGAGACGTGCGGCACCTTGGTCTCCGGCGTCAGGCCCAGGTAGCGCGCCGCCGGCGCCGGGTAGTACATCTCCTTGACCAGCATCGCCGGCTGCTGCGGCCCCTCGTCCGGCCGCCCGGCCTCGACCCAGGCCGCCATGTTCGGCGAGTAGTAGATGCGCACCGCCGGGTGGACGCCGTAGTCGAGCGGCCCCTCGGACAGCGGGTTCTCGGCGATGTAGGGCCCGGTGTCGCGGACCTCGACGTCGTGCGGCCAGTCGTTGTAGCACCAAGCCTGCAGGAAGGCGTCGACCGCCGCCTGCTTCGGCGCCGGCCAGGCGCAGGCGCCCTCGGCGGCCTGTGCCGTCCCCGAGACAAGCCAAAGACCGAGCCCGAGCGGCGCCACGGCACGCAGCCAGCGAAGAGCGCTCATCCCCCTACCCCCTTTTCCGGCGCCGTCCCGGCCGCCCTGCCCGGCGACTCTCGCGACGCGCGTGAAGTGTGACCCGAGGCGGCGCGCGCTGCAACCGAAGGGTGGCGCGCCTGGCGGCCCCTCGGAATCCCCCACCTCTCCCCGACCCTCTCCGCCCCCCGGGGCGGAGAGGGAGTGAATCGGGGCGCTCGAAAGTCTGAGCAACCGGCAAGATCGTTGACACTATGGACCGGGAACATCGTTGACGGTTTCCCTGGTTTTTTCGCGTCGTCGTTTGCGATTCCCCGGCCGTGGCGCCGAGAAGGGACGCAAGCGTTTGGTGCGGCGGTCGATCAGGCCGACAGGATAGCTGGCGAAGCGCACGATCCAGTCGCCGGTCTCGGTCTCGGCGACGCCGACGGGCTCGCCGACGAGGGTTTCGCTGACGAAGACGAGCTCGCCACCCCAGCGGATCTCACCGTTGCTGCGCACGCGCCGGACGGCCTGTTCGGCCTCGTAGTCTGGCGCCTCGATGCGATTGGGATAGGGCCGAGGGCTCGTGGTGTAGCAGCTGGCCGGCGTCTGCTGCTCGAGCGCCTCGTGCGGGCGCAGCTCGTTGTATTCCTGGCGGAAGCGCTCGAAGCGCAATTGCTGGGCCGCCGGCGTGTCGGCCGGCGGATTGGCGGTCTCGGCCTTGAGCGTGCCATGCATGCGCTCGTGCCGACCGTTCTGCTGGGGTGCCCCCGGATCAGTGCGCTCGAGGCGGATGCCGAGCTTGAGCCACTGCACCGCCAGGCGGCTCAGGCCACCGGCGCCGTTGCCCGCGAAGGGCGGGCCGTTGTCCGAGCGGATCGCCAGCGGCAGCCCCTGCTCGCGCATCGCCGCCTCGACCACCGGCGCCACGCCCTCCAGTGTCGGCTCGACCGCGCGGCAGACCAGCAGGTAGCGGCTGTCCGCGTCGCTCAGCGTCAGCGGATCGCAGCGCGTGCCGTCGCGCGTGCGGAACCAGCCCTTGAAGTCGATGCACCAGAGATCGTGCGGCGCCCCGACCGGGGCGAAGGGCTGGCTCAACGGCAACGGTGTGCGGCGGCGTCGACGGCCACGCACCAGACCCTCGCGGCGCAGCAGATCGCCCATCGAGGAGGCCGCCGGCCAAGCCGTCTGTGGCGCCTGGCGAAGCAGTACCGCGCGAAGCTTCTTGGGTCCCCAGCTCGGATGCGCCCGGCGCAGCGCGACGATCGCCTCGGCGATCTCATCCGCCATCGCCTGGGCAGGCCGGTGAGGGGCCCGCGAACGCGGCTCCAGGCCGGCCAGGCCCGAGGCCTCGTAGCGCCGCATCAGCTCGTAGCCCCACTGCCGGCTGATCCCGAACTGGCGGCACAGCGACGTCATCGTCTCCTCGCCCTCCAGGCAGGCTGCGACAAAGCTGAGCGTCTCGTCCAATACACAGGTCTCCCTGAACGGCATCGGCAAAGCCCCCCTTTGCCGAGCAGGAAACCTGTCAACGATCTTGCCGGTCCAATCTGTCAGCTATCTTACCGGTTCGGACCGGGCCCCTCCCTCTCCCCCCTGAAGGGCGGAGAGGGGAAGGGCGCCGTCTTCGCCGTTCGACTCCCTCTCTGCCCCGGCGGGGCGGAGAGGGCCGGGGAGAGGTGGGGGCTGCCCGGCGCTTCCGCCGCGCACCGCCTGGGGATAATCTCTCCGCTTCGCCGGTTGGCGGACTCCGCGCCCGGCGGTACGGTCCCGGCGATCACCCGAGACTCGGAAAGCCCGAAAAGCGAAGGAAGCGACGGCGATGGCAGGCAGCGTCAACAAGGTCATTCTGGTCGGCAACCTGGGCCGCGACCCGGAGATCCGGACCATGCAGTCGGGCGGGCGCGTCTGCAACCTGGCGCTGGCGACCTCGGAGTCCTGGCGCGACAAGCAGAGCGGCGAGCGCCGCGAGAAGACCGAGTGGCACCGCGTCGTGCTGTTCAACGACAACCTGGTCGGCGTCGCCGAGCGCTTCCTCAAGAAGGGCTCGAAGATCTACGTCGAGGGCCAGCTCGAGACCCGCAAGTGGCAGGACCAGTCGGGCCAGGAGCGCTACACCACCGAGGTCGTGAGC
>JAUILQ010000105.1 GCA_030433005.1 Alphaproteobacteria bacterium | reverse complement strand
CGGGCCCGGTGATGGAGCCCGTGATCTGGCGGGCCAGCCGGGCACGGACATGCTCGATGATGAAGACGGCGTGCTGGGTGAACTGGACGGCCTCGCTGATCGCTTCGAGGATCAAAGGCAGGTCGCGGATCGACACCCGTTCGGCCAGGAGACCCTGCAGCACGCGCTGGATGCCGGCGGTCGAGAGGCGCTGCGGCACGAGGTCGGCGAGCAGCTTCTGGTACTGCGCGTCGAGCTCGGCGAGCAGCTTCTGCGTCTCGGCGAAGCTCAGCATCTCGGCGAGGTTGTCCTTGACGATCTCGGTCAGATGCGTGGTGACGACGGTCGCCGGATCGACCACGGTCAGGCCCTTGAAGGTCGCCTCCTCGCGCAGCTGCTGGCCGATCCACATGGCGGCGAGACCGAAGGTCGGCTCGACCGTCTCCTCGCCCGGCAGCTCGATCGCCGAACCCTGCGGGTGCATGACGAGCAGCATGTTGGGGCGGATGTCGCCGCGCGCGGCCTCCATCTCCTTGACCTTGAGCACGTAGGTATTGGCCGGCAGCTGGATGTTGTCCTGGATGCGCACCGACGGCATGACGAAGCCGAGCTCGCCGGCGAGCTGGCGGCGCAGCGCCTTGATCTGTTCGGTGAGCCGGCCGGCACCGCTCTCGTTGATCAGCGGCAGGAGACCGTAGCCGAGCTCGAGGCGGATCGGGTCGATCTGCAGGGCGGTGGCGATCGGCTCCTCGGTCGGCCGTGCCGGGGCGGCCTCGGCCTCCGCGGGCTCGGCCTCGGGGACGGCCGCGGCGCGCGACGACCGCCAGGCGAGCCAGCCGGCGCCGCCGCCGATCACGACGAAGGGCAGGACCGGCAGGCCGGGCAGCACGGCGAGGGCGAACATCAGCCCGCTGGTGACGCCGAGCGACTTCGGGAAGGCGCCCATCTGCTTCAGCAGCGCCTTGTCCGCGCGGCCGGTGACGCCGGCCTTGGAGACCAGGAGGCCGGCGGCGGTCGAGACGATCAGGGCCGGGATCTGCGAGACGAGGCCGTCGCCGACGGTGAGGATGGTGTAGCTCTCGGCCGCCTCGCCGAAGCTGATGCCCATCTGGCCGACGCCGATGACGAGGCCGGCGAGCAGGTTGATAAAGGTGATGAGGAGCCCGGCGATGGCGTCGCCGCGGACGAACTTGGCGGCACCGTCCATGGCGCCGAAGAAGGCGCTCTCCTCCTCCAGCTCCTTGCGACGCGAGCGGGCGGCGGCCTCGTCGATCAGCCCGGCCGAGAGGTCGGCGTCGATCGCCATCTGCTTGCCCGGCATGGCGTCGAGCGAGAAGCGGGCGGCCACTTCGGCGATGCGCCCCGAGCCCTTGGTGATGACGACGAAATTGACGATCACCAGGATGGCGAAGACGATGATGCCGATGACGTAATTGCCCGACATGATGAAGCCGCCGAAGGCCTCGATCACCCCGCCCGCGGCATCCGGCCCCTCGTGGCCGTGGGCCAGGATCAGCCGGGTGGAGGCGAGGTTGAGCGAGAGCCTGAGCATCGTCGCGATCAGGAGCACGGTCGGGAAGGCGCTGAAGTCGAGGGGCTTCTCGATGAAGAGCGAGGTGAGGAGGACCAGGACAGAGAACATGATCGAGACGGCGAGCAGGAGGTCGAGCAGGACCGGCGGCAAGGGCAGGATGAGCACGACGAGGATGGCGATGACGCCGAGCGCCATCAGCACGTCGCTCTGGCGCAGCGCCTGCCAGAGCATGGGCACCATCTGGTCCGTGGTCGCTCTCAGTTGAATGGCCATCGCCGGTCGCCGCCCCCCGCCCTCAGGCCGCGTCGCCGGCCGCTGCCGGGCCGGTTGGTGCGGGGATCGAAAGGCCCGCCTCGCCATACTGCTTGAGCTTGTTGCGCAGCGTCCTGATCGAGATGCCGAGCATGGTCGCCGCGTGCGTCCGGTTGCCGAAGGTGTGGCCGAGCGTGTCGAGGATCAGGTCGCGCTCGACCTCGGCGAGGCTGCGGCCGACCGGTGCGGCAGCGCCGGCGCGGGATCCGTCCGGCCGCGCATCGGCCACGGGCTCCGCCCGGCCGCCCAGGATGATCTCGGCCGGGCCGATGCGCTCGCTTTGGCAGAGCAGCACCGCCCGGTGCATGCAGTTCTCGAGCTCGCGGGCATTGCCGCGCCAGTGATGCGCCTGCAGCCGGGCCAGGGCGGCGGGCTCGAGTGCGGGCACCGGACGGCCATTGCTGCGCGCGTGCTTGGCGGCGAAATGAGCGGCGAGGGCCGCGATGTCGCCCGGCCGCTCGCGCAGCGGCGGCAAATGCAGCGTCAGCACGTTGAGGCGGAAATAAAGGTCGTCGCGGAAGGCGCCGGCGGCAACCGCCTCCTCCATGTCGCGGTTGCTGGTGGCGATCAGCCGGATGTCGATGCGGATCGGCTTGCCGCCGCCGAGCCGGTCGATCTCGCGCTCCTGGATGGCGCGCAGCAGCTTGGCCTGCAGGCGGGGGTCCATCTCGGTTACCTCGTCGAGCAGCAGCGTGCCGCCGCTCGCCTCCTCGAACTTGCCGACCCGCCGGGCGACCGCACCGGTGAATGCCCCCTTTTCGTGGCCGAAGAGCTCGGACTCGAGCAGCTGCTCGGGAATCGCGGCGCAGTTGACGGAGATGAACGGGCCGCCGCTCCGCCGGCTGCCGGCGTGCAGCAGGCGCGCCACCATCTCCTTGCCGGTGCCGCTCTCGCCGGTGATCAGCACGCTCGCATCGGCCGTGGCGAACTGGCCGGCGAGATCGAGCACCTGGCGCATCGCCGGGTCGGCGCAGACGAGCTCGCGCATGGGTGCTGCGGCCGCGGCCAGCATGGCCGCGATCAGCTCGGCATCGGGCGGCAGGGGCAGGAACTCGCGAGCCCCGGCGCGGATCGCCGCCACCGCCGCCACCGGGTCGGCGGCGATGCCGTAGGCCACGACCGGCAGATGGAAGCGCTCGCTGCGCAGGTCGCGGATGAGGCCGGCAACGTCGGCATCGAGATCGACGAGGACGAGATCCGCACCCTGGCCAGCGCGCAGGAGGGCCAGCGCCGCCGCGCGATCGGCGGCGCGGCGGATCTTCGCCCCGCTCGCCACCGCCATGCCGACGGCCGCCGCGACCTCGTGCCCGTCCGGGCCGATGACCAAAAGGCGCGTTCCCATGTCGCTTCCTCCGTGCAAGCGCCGGCTCCTCAGTCGAAGCGCCTGAGGCGCTCGTCAGGGGCCAGAAGTCCGTTGAGCGCCGCCTCCAGCCGCCTGGGGTTCTCCCGGTCGGCGATGGCGAGGGCGGCGACGAGCTGCAGCTCGGCCCCGGCGAGCTCGGCCTCGAAGCGGCGCTGCAGCTTCTCGGCGAGCGGGGTGAAGAGGGCATGTGCCAGGAGAGCGCCGTAGAGCGTGGTGAGCAGGGCGATCGCCATGGCCGGGCCGATCTCGTCCGGGTCGTCGAGATGGCCGAGCATCTGCACGAGCCCGATCAGCGTGCCGATCAGCCCCATGGCGGGCGCCACCTCGGCGGCGCGGCGCAGGATGCCGACCGTGCTCCGCTGGCGCTCGACCATCGCCGCGATCTCGCGCCGCAGAGTCCGCTCGATGCCGTCCCGGTCGGCCCCCTCGAGCAGCAGCATGAGGCCGCGCTGGAGGAAGACGTGGCGGGCCAGCGCCTCGATGCGGCGCTCGAGCCCGGGCAGCGTCTCCTGGCGGGCCGCCTCGGCGAGGGTGAGGGCGTCGCCGGCAACCACGCGCAAGGCACAGGGGGGCTGCAGCGAGAGCGCCGCGCCGACGACCCGGGGCAGCCGCGCGAACTCGAGCAGCGAGAAGCTCGCGAAGGTCACGGCGAAGGTGCCGCCGAGCACGATCAGCACGGATGGCAGGTCGACGAAGCGGGCCGGCGCCGAACCGGTGCCGATGGCGAGACCGATCACCGCGAAGGCGGCGACCAGGCCCACGGCACCGGCCGGGTCGAGCCGGCTGAACGTGCCGGCCGGTGCCGGCCGCCGTGCCTGCGAGGATGTCGGTCGCGCCATCAGCTGTCGCTCTTGATGATCTCGGTCATGGTGATGCCGAGATGGTCGTCGACGATCAGCACCTCGCCGCGCGCCACGAGCCGGTTGTTGACGTAGATGTCGATCGGCTCGCCGACCTTGCGGTCGAGCTCGACCACCGCACCGCGGCCGAGGCGCAGCAGCTGGTTGACCGGCATCGAGGTCTTGCCGAGCACGGCCGCAAGCTGGACCGGGATGTCGTAGATGGCGTTCAGCCGGTCGTTGACGGCGAGCGGCACCGGCACGCCTTCCAGCTCTTCCGTGGCGCCCTCGGCGCCTGCCGCCGGCTCGACGGCTCGATGGTCGATCGTCATGGCTCACCCCTTGTGTCGTTCGGTTCGACGGTCGGGCACTCGCCGTCGTCGTCATCGGCGAGGCCTTCGAGAATGAGCGCGGCCCGCTGCCGGAGCTCGGCCAGGGACCACTCGGCATGGCCGTCCGGCCAGACCAGCCGCGCCTCGCCCGGCGTCAGGTCAGCGGCCGGCGCGACGCCGAGGCCTCCGGGCCGGGCCGCCAGGCCGGGTACGCGGTCAAGCGCTGCCCGCAGCGGTTCGACCAGCTCGGCCGCCACCTCGACGGTCAGCGGCAGGAGCGGGTCGAGCCGGCCGAGACATTCGTCCGCGAGTGTCGCTGCGAGCCGGTCGGCGACCCGCTCGGGCAAGGTGGCGCCAAGGGTCGCGACCGTTGCGGCCGCCAGCCGCGCCGTCGTCCGGCGCAGCTCGGCGACACGCGCCTCGAGGGCCGCATCCAAGGCACCGATGCCCGCCGCGAGGCTTTCGAGGGCGGCCATCGTGCGCCCCTCGATCGCCATGGTCATGGCCTCGCCGGCGGCGGCGCGGGCCGCCCGGTCGACCGCGGCACAGATGCGGCCGAGTTCGCCCTCGTCGAAGGCGAGCGCGGGCACCGGGAGGAGCCCCTGGCCCGCCGCATCCGAAGGCGTCGCCGCGGCCGTCGCGACGCCGCCGAAGGCGATGACCGGCCAGGCGGGCCTGCCGTCGGCCGACACGGCCGCGCGACCCCCTTCGGCGAAGGGGAAGGTGTGTGCGCGCATCGCCATCAGTAGACCAGCTCGTCGTCTTTGCTGTCGGCGAGGAAGATCTCGCCGGACGCGGCCAGCTCCTTC
>JAUILQ010000104.1 GCA_030433005.1 Alphaproteobacteria bacterium | reverse complement strand
GGGCGCTGCTCGCGGTACAGACGCTGCATGCCCTGACCTTCGCGGCCAGCCACCTCGGCGCCATGCGCTTCATCGCCGAGACCGTCGACCCGGCGCGCGCCGCGACCTCCCAGGCGCTCTACGCGACGGTCACCGGCAGCCTCGGCATCGGCACGGTGATGTTCGCCTCGGGCTGGCTCTACGAGCGGTTCGGCGGCGACGGCTACTTCGTCATGGCCGGGCTCTCGGTGCTCGCTCTGCTGGCGCTCTGGCGGCTCTCGGGCAGAGCGCCGGGCCCGGCGACCGAGGAGGAACCGGCGGCACACCGATGACTGGCGATTCGACGGAATGACCACATCGCCAAAGTGGTTTCCTTGGAATCGTTCAAACTCATTCGCATTCTAATCAATTTAGAGACTTTTAAGAGACGGCGAATACGTTTTCCCCTGTCCAACGAGCGGTTGAAGGACAGGAGGTTTTTCAGATGCTCAGAAAGAGAGAAGAGAGGCGGCCTGCCGCCCTTGGCAAGCTCGCAGCGGCGGGCGCCCTGGCCGCCGCGCTCCTTGCGCCGGCCGGCCACGCCGCCGGCGAGGATCTGCTGGCGGCCGCGGAGGCCTACCGGGACGACTTCCGGCGCCCGGCCAGCATCCCCTTCCCCGAGGACAACCCATACACCCCGGCGAAGGTCGCGCTCGGCAAGCTGCTCTACTACGACACCCGTCTGTCCGGCTCGAACCTGCTGTCCTGCGCCTCCTGCCACAATCCCGGCTTCGGCTGGGGCGACGGCCAGCCGCTGGCCGTCGGCCACGGCATGCAGGTGCTGGCCAGGCGCACGCCGACGATCCTGAACGCGGCCTGGGGCGAGACCTTCTTCTGGGACGGCCGCGCCGCGACCCTGGAGGAGCAGGCCCTGGGGCCGATCCAGGCGCCGGGCGAGATGAACCAGGAGCTCGGCCCGCTGGTCGCCGAGCTGGGGCGGATCGAGGGCTACGTCCAGCTCTTCGAGGCCTCCTTCCCGCAGCAGGGCATCACGCCGGAGACCATCGCCAAGGCGATCGCGACCTACGAGCGCACGGTGGTGTCCAGCCGCGCCCCCTTCGACGAATGGGTCGAGGGCGACGAGACGGCAATCAGCGACGCGGCCAAGCGCGGCTTCGCGCTGTTCAACGGCAAGGCGCGCTGCACCGCCTGCCACAGCGGCTGGAACTTCACCGACGAGAGCTTCCACGACATCGGCCTGCCGAGCGACGACCTCGGGCGCGGCAAGCACCTGCCGGGAGTCGAGGCCCTGGAGCACGCCTTCAAGACGCCCGGCCTGCGCGACCTGTCGCGGCGCGCGCCCTACATGCACGACGGCTCGATGGCGACCATCGAGGAGGTCGTCGACCACTACATCGGCGGCGGCATCCAGCGTCCGAGCCTGTCGGCCGAGATGCAGCCGCTGCCGCTGAGCGCCAGCGAGCGGGCCGACCTGCTCGCCTTCCTGGATACCCTGACGGGCGATCTCGCCCCGGTCGTGCTGCCGGTGCTGCCGCGCTGAGCAGACCATCACCCCGCAACAAGACGAGGACGAGCAGATGACGAGAATGCGACTGGCCGCGCTGGCCGCCTTCCCGGTCCTGGCCCTGGCGGTCACGGCGAGCGCCGCCGGCCACCTGGTGAGCCAGAAGGACAAGCAGTTCCAGCCCGGCGACATCAGGGTCAGAGCCGGCGAGACGGTCGTCTTCCGCAACGACGACTCGGTCACCCACAACGTCATGGCGGCGGGTGGCGCCGACCGCTTCAACCTCGGGGCCCAGAAGCCCGGCGACAGCGCCGAGGTGACCTTCGCCGAGCCCGGCCAGGTGCCGGTAATCTGCGCGATCCATCCGAAGATGAAGATGACGGTGACGGTCGAGTAGGCCGGACCGGGCGGCGCGGCGGCCCGGCCGCGCGAGCGTGAGAGGGGGAGCTCCCATGTCGATCCGATTGAAGCTGTTCGGCGGTTTCCTGCTGCTGGTCGTGCTGGCCTGCGGCCAGGGCCTCTACTCGATGCGCGGGCTCCAGGGCACCGGCACGCTGGTCACCGAGATGTACGACAGGCCGCTGATGGGCATTTCCTTCGCGCGGGCCGCACAGACCAACTTCGCCGAGAGCTCGCGGCTGCTCAGCCGCGCCATCAGCCTGTCCCAGGACTTCGGCTCCGAGGCCGACCGGGCGCCGATCGAGGCGTCCTTCGGCAGCTTCCTCGACGATCTCGCGGTCGCCGAGGAGCGGCTGAGCGACCCGGCGACCCGCGCGCTGATCGAGGAGGTCCGCGCCGCGGCCATGGCCTGGAAGCAGCAGGGCGACCTGGTGCTGGCCGGCGGCGCGCAGGACGGCACGGCGGCGCCGATCACCGGCCTGCCGCTGCTCTCCGAGATCGAGAAGCAGGGCGCCGCGGTCTCCTCGCGCCTGAACGACCTGGTCGACCAGGCCGCCGCCCAGGGCTTCGAGTTCCGCATCCGCACCGAGGAGCTGGTCGCCGAGACCGAGCGGGTCGAGACGATCGTGCTCGGCGTCGTGGCGGCGGCCGGCCTGGTCCTCGCGCTGCTGCTCTCGCAGGCGCTGATCGCGCCGATCCGGCGCGCCGTGGCGGTCGCCGAGCGGATCGCCGAGGGCGAGCTCGACAACGAGATCGCGACGCGGCGCAAGGACGAGAGCGGCGTGCTGCTGCGCGCCCTGGCCCGCATGCAGGAAGGCCTGCGCAGCCAGCGCGAGGCCGAGGCCCGCCAGCGCGAGGCCGAGCAGGCGGCCCAGGCCGAGAAGCAGCGGCGCCAGGAGACGGTCGACGCCCTGATCCAGGGTTTCGAGCGCAACGTCGCCGAGCTGCTCTCGACGGTCACCGAGGCGGTCGGCGCGGTCAACGAGATGTCCGGCGCGCTCTCGACGACCGCCGAGCAGACCGACCAGCGCAGCCGCACCGTCGCCAGCGCCTCCGACCAGGCCTCGCGCAACGTGCAAACCGTGGCCTCGGCGGCCGAGCAGCTGTCGAAGTCGATCGCCGAGATCGGCCGGCGCGTCAGCGAATCGAGCCAGAGCGCCCAGAGCGCCGTCGAGGAGGCGCGGCGCACCAACGAGACGGTGGTCGGCTTGGCACGCGCGGCCGAGCGCATCGGCTCGGTGGTCAGCCTGATCCAGGACATCGCCGAGCAGACCAACCTGCTGGCGCTCAACGCGACGATCGAGGCGGCGCGCGCCGGCGAGGCCGGCAAGGGCTTCGCCGTCGTCGCCTCCGAGGTCAAGTCGCTGGCCAACCAGACCGGCAAGGCGACCGAGGAGATCGGCGCCCAGATCGCCGAGGTCCAGCAGATCAGCGAGGCCGCGGTCGCGGCGATCGAGAAGATCGGCGGCGCGATCACGACGATCAGCGAGACCTCGGTCAGCATCGAGGCGGCGGTCGAGGAGCAGGACGCGGCGACCCGCGAGATCTCGCGCAACGCCGGCGAGGCGGCGAACGGCACCCAGGAGGTCTCCGACAACATCGTCGAGGTGACCCAGGCGGCCAGCGAGACCGGCCGCTCCGCGGAGCGCATGCGCACCGCCGCCGAGCGCCTGGACGAGCAGTCGCGGGCGCTGAGCCGGCAGATCGAGGACTTCCTGGGCAGCATCCGCGCCGCCTGAGGCCCTTTGCGTCCCGCCTTCGCGGTTCCGCGCCGCCGTCGCCCGCCCGGGCGCGGCGGCGCCGTTCGTTCCGATCAGGGCCGTTTCGGTCATGGCGCTGTCGCCGCCAGCCGCTATGCTGCCGCCCCGAGCCTCTCCCCGGCCCGAGACCCTGCCCCGGCACGAGCCTTCGCCCATGACCGACAGCCGCTTTCCCAGCCTGACCGTGATCGACCACCCGCTGGTCCAGCACAAGCTAAGCCTGGTGCGCGACCGCGACACGCGGCCGATCCAGTTCCGCCAGCTGCTGCGCGAGATCGGCCTGCTGATGGGCTACGAGCTGACGCGCGACCTGCCGCTCGAGCGGCGGCCGATCGAGACGCCGATCACGGCCATGGAGGCGCCCTTCATCGCCGGGCCGGTGACCATGGTCTCCATCCTGCGCGCCGGCCTGGGCATGGCCGAGGGCCTGCGCGAGCTGCTGCCCGGCGCGAAGGAGGGCCACATCGGGCTCTACCGCGACCCTGAGACGCACCAGCCGAAGGAATACTTCGTCAAGCTGCCGGCCGAGCCGGGGCGCGTGCTGCTGGTCGACCCGATGCTGGCGACCGGCGGGTCGGCGGTGCACGCCGTCGAGGTGCTGCTGGCGCGCGGCGTGCCGGCCGCCGAGATCCGCTTCCTCTGCCTGATCGCCGCCCCAGAGGGCGTCGAGCGCTTCGCCGGCGCCCACCCCGACGTGCCGATCATCACGGCATCGCTGGACAGCCACCTCGACGACAAGGCCTACATCGTGCCCGGCCTGGGCGACGCCGGCGACCGGCTCTACGGCACCAGCCACCCGGAGCCGGAGGTCCGCTGAGGCACAGGAAGCGGCCCCTCGTGGCGCCGACGCGTCAAATCCTACCAAATCGGTCAAGAAAGCGCTTGATCGGCCGTTCCGGCACGGTATATCCAATCCTGACACGAATGGTCCGGATTGGCCGATGTTCAGACTCAACCGCCTCACCGACTACGCCGTGGTCGTGCTCATGCAGATGGCCCAGGCGCCGGCGCGCCGGGTCAGCGCCTCGCAGCTGGCCGACGAGAGCGGCCTGCCGTTGCCGACCGTCTCCAAGCTGCTCAACACCCTGGCGCGCGGCGGCCTGATCGCCTCCACCCGCGGCGCCTCCGGCGGCTACGCGCTGGCCCAGGACGCCGGCCAGATCACCGTCGCCTCGGTGATCCAGGCGCTCGAGGGCCCGATCGCGCTGACCGCCTGCGTCGAGGGCGCCCACGACAGCTGCGAGTCCGAGGGCATCTGCCCGATGCGCGGCAACTGGGAGAAGGTCAACACGGCGATCCGCACGGCGCTGGACGGCGTCACCCTGGCCGACATGACGGCCGGATTTGCGGACTTCGGCGGACGGCCCGTGGTAGAGACCGCGCCGCCGGGCCTGGAAAAGACCCTGGAGAAGGGCCTGGAACCGGTCCGCTAGAGACCGGCCGGCTGGAACACCAACGACACGCACGCTTTTCGAAGGGAACTCACTGGCATGGCGGCAAGCGTCGAGACAGTCGAGAAGGTCAAGTCGCTCGGCGAGCGCTACAAGTACGGCTGGTCGACCGACCTGGAGATGGACACGGCCCCCAAGGGGCTGAGCGAGGACATCGTCCGCTTCATC
>JAUILQ010000066.1 GCA_030433005.1 Alphaproteobacteria bacterium | reverse complement strand
CAGCAGGTCGCGCGCGCGCCGGGCCCAGGCCGCCGCGGCGCGGCGCGCGCGCGACCTGCTGCCCGGCTGGGAGGCCGCCGCGGCGGCCTTCGAGGCGGCCCTCGACGCGCCGGCGGCGAGCCGCGCGGCACCGCAACGGACCTAAGGGGCGCGCATGGGAGACTTCACCGCCGACTGGCTGGGCCTGCGCGAACCCCTCGACGCGCGCAGCCGAGACGCCGGCCTGCTGCGCCTGCTCGGCACCTGGGCCGGCGGCCGCAGCGGGCTCAGGATCCTCGACCTCGGCTGCGGCAGCGGCGCCAACCTGCGCGTCCTGGCGCCGGCGCTCGGCGCCAACCAGCGCTGGACCGCGCTCGATCACGACCCGGCCCTGCTGGCCCGCCTGCCCGGGGAACTGGCCGGCCCCGGCTGGCGTGCCCTCGTCAGCCCGCTCGAGGCCGGCCTCACCGAGCTCGACGCCGTCGACGGCGGAGCGGCCCCGGACCTGGTGACCGGCTCGGCGCTGCTCGACCTGGTCTCGCAGGACTGGCTGGCCGGCCTCGTCGAGCGCTACCGCGGCAGCGCCTTCTACTTCGCGCTCAGCGTCGAAGACCGCGTCGCGCTGGCGCCGGCGCACCCGGCCGACGACGCCGTGCTCGAGGCCTTCGCCGCCGACCTGCGCCGCGACAAGGGCCTCGGTCCGGCGCTCGGCGGCCGTGCGCCGGCGGTCGCCGAGCGCCTGCTGCAGGCCGCCGGCCACCGCGTCGCGGCGGCGACCAGCGACTGGCAGCTGGCCGAGGGCGACGAGGCATTGGCCGAGGCCTGGCTGCGCGGCGTGGCGGCCGCGGATGCCGTTTTCAATGAGGTCGAAGAAAGCACTCTAATGCACTGGCAAGAAACGCATCTCTCTGCGATCGCCGCCGGACGCTCGCGGATCCTGGTCGGCCATCGCGACCTCCTCGCCCTGCCCGTCTAGGTCCTCGCGCGCCCCGGGCCCGGAAGCGAGGGGTCGAAACGGCGGCGCGGCGTCCTAGCTTCGAAGCACGGGTTCGGCGGGGTGCGAGACAAGGAGACAGCGTTGCCCGAGAGCCAGCCCTTCTTCGAACCGGCGGCGGAGCTCGCCGCACTTTGCCCGGACCTGCGCGAGGTCCTGCGCAAGCCGGCGCGGACGACCGCGACCCACCTGCTGATCCGCCGCGACGACGGCCGGCTCGAGAGCTTCCCGGCCTGGCGCTGCCAGTACTCCGACGTGCGGGGCCCGACCAAGGGCGGCATCCGCTTCCACCCCTCGGTGAGCGGCGAGGAGGTCGAGACCCTGGCCTTCCTGATGACCGTCAAGACGGCGCTGCTCGACCTGCCGTTCGGCGGCGCCAAGGGCGGCGTCGCCGTCGATCCCGGGGCGCTCAGCGGGCGCGAGCTGGAGAAGCTCGCGCGCGCCTACGTGCGCAGCTTCCAGCACGTCATCGGCGCCGAGCGCGACGTCCCGGCCCCCGACGTCAACACCAACGGCCCGGTGGTCGCCTGGATGGCCGACGAACTGAAGGCGCTTGACGGCTCGGCCCGCACCGCGGCGATCACCGGCAAGCCGCTGGCGCTCGGCGGTTCCGAGGGCCGCAGCGACGCGACCGGCCGCGGCGCCTTCGCGGTGCTGGAGTGCCTGCGCGAGCGGCTCGACCTCTTCGAGCCCGGCGCGCGCGTCGCGATCCACGGCTTCGGCAACGCCGGGCGTCACCTCGCCCAGCGGCTCCACCAGGCGGGCTACCGGCTGGTCGGGCTGTCGGATTCGAGCGGCACCGCGGTCGATCCCGACGGCCTCGATCCCGACGAGGCCGGCGCCTACAAGCGGGACAACGGCGGCCTCGCGGGCTTCGCCGGGCGCGCCGAGGACGACGACCTCGCGACGCTCGACTGCGAGGTCCTGGTGCCGGCGGCGCTCGGCGGCTGGATCGACGAGACGCGCGCCCGCCGGCTCCGCGCCCGGGTCGTGCTGGAGGTCGCCAACGCCGCCGCGACCGAAGCCGCCGATCCGGTGCTCGCCGAGCGCGGCGTCACGGTGATCCCGGACGTGCTGGCCAACGCCGGCGGCGTCGCGGTCTCGCATCTCGAGTGGGTGCAGAACCGCACCGGTCAGCAGTGGTCGCGCGAGGCCGTGGTCGAGGCGCTGGAAGAGCGCCTGCGCGCCGCCTGCGGGCGCACCGCCGAGCGCGCGGAGGAGGCCGGGGCGACGCTGCGCACCGCCGCCTACGCGCTGGCGCTGGAGCGCATCGCCGAGACCTTCGAGGTGATGGGCCGGCAGCGCGTCTGCAACGAGTGACGCGGCGCCGCGCGGCTCACACCGAGAGATCGAAGTCGAAGAGGACGTCGGCGCCCATCGCATAGGTCCGGCAGGGCGCGCGCAGGGCCTCGGCCATGGAGGCCGCCTCGGGCACCGCGAGGCCGCGGCGGCCGCCGCCGAGCAGCAGCGGCGCCAGGCAGAGCTGCAGCCGGTCGAGCAGCCCGGCGGCCAGGCAGCGCGAGACCGTCTGGCCGCCGCCCTCGACGAAGATCCGCCTCAGGCCGCGCGCGGCCAGCTGGGCGAAGAGGTCGTCGAGCGCCAGCGCGCCGTCGCGCCGGGCGACCACCAGCCGCTCGGCGCGGCCCGGCGCCGGGCCGGGCTCCAGGCTCGCCTGCAGCGTCGGCGCCGCGCCGTCCTGGAAGACCCGGTGGTCGGGCAACAGCGCGCCGCGCGGGTCGACGACGACGCGCACCGGGTTGTCGCCGGCGACGCGGCGCACGGTCAGGCGCGGGTCGTCGGCGACCACCGTGCCGGCACCGACGACCACGGCGTCGGCGAGCGCGCGCAGACGGTGCAGGTGGTCGAGGTTCTCCGGCCCGTTGATGGCGTCGGCGCGGCCCCCGGCGGTGCCGATGAAGCCGTCGAGGCTCTGGCCGAGGTGGCCGAGCCGCCAGGCGGCGGCCTGGAGGGGCGCGTAGAGGCTCTCGTCGGCCGGCGGGATGGCTGCGGACATGGCCCCTACATAGCGCCCCCGGCAGCCCCGGGGCCAGCGGCCGCTAAGGCCGGGCCATTGGTGCAGCGGCGCTACTGCCGGATCGCCTCCAGCTCGATCAGCACCTCGACCTCGTCGCCGACCAGGCCGTTGGCGACGCCGTAGTCCATGCCGAAGTCGCTGCGCGGGAAGCTGGTGCGCGCCGAGATGCCGGTGACGTAGTTGTCGCCGAAAGGATAGGGCCCGGACTTGTTCCAGGTGACGTCGAGGGTCACCGGCCGGGTCACGCCGCGGATCGTCAGGTCGCCGGTGACCTTGCCGGTACGCTCGCCGGTCGGCTCGCTGCCGGTCATCACGAAGCGGATCGCCTCGTGCTCGTCCTCGGCCAGGAAGTCGTCGCTCTCCAGGTGGTCGTCGCGGTCGTCGTTGTGGGTCTCGATGCTGTCGACCTCGATCGTCACCTCGAGGTCGGAGAGCGTGCGCGCCTCCTCGTCGAACACGAAGCCGCCCTCGAACTCGAGGAACTGGCCGAGCACCTTCTGGTAGCCGATGTGCGAGACCAGGAAGGCGATCGTGGTGTGCGCCGGGTCGATCTCGTAGCGCACCGGCTCGGCGCGGGCCTCGGTCGGCGCGAGGGGCGCGGCGGCGACGGCGGCCGCCAGCGCGGCGGCGGCAATACAGGAAGCGCGGATCATCGTCTGTCTCCCGTTTCTCTTGGAGGGGTCGCGTCCTGGCGGGCGAGCGCCCGGACGTCGGCGAGGAAGGAGGCGGCGAGCAGCGCCACGGCCAGCGCCCCGGCCGGCGTCGCCAGGGCGGGCGGCACCGCGGGAAACAGCACCGCGACCAGTACCCCGGCGGTCACGGCGTAGGCCGCCTTGCGGCGGCGGCTGTCGGCCAGCGGCCGGCGCAGCCAGGGCCGCAGGCGGCCGGCCAGCAGGAAGAGGTAGCGCAGGGCGCCGGCCGCCAGGACCCAGGGGCCGAGCCGCCCGAGATCGACCGCGAGCGCCGACAGCGTGGCCAGGAAGAAGGCGTCGCATTCCATGTCGAAGCGCGCGCCGAACCGGCTGGCCCAGCCACCGCGCCGTGCCGCCCAGCCGTCGAGGCCGTCGAGCAGCAGGGCGAGCAGCGCGACGCCCGCGAGCAGCCACTGCGCCGCGGCCGGCAGCTCGACGCCGAGCGTGGCGGCGAGCCAGCAGGCGGCGAGCGCACGCAGCAGCGTGATGCCGTTGGCCGGCCCGAAGCGCTCGAGCGGCAGATGGCGCGGCAGGGCGAGCAGGACGAGCAGCGCCAGCACCGCGAACAGCAGCAGCGCCCGCCCGGTGACCGCGGCCGGAATCGCGAACTGCAGGCTGGTCCAGGCACCGAAGAGCGCGAGCAGCAGGCCGCCGGTGGCCAGCGACAGCAGGCCGCTGGCGAGCAGCCCGCTCGAGCGCAGGCCGCCCGAGCCCAGGCGACCCGAGCTCAGGCCGCCCGAGCCGAGGCCGCCCGAGCCCAGGCCGGCCTCGGGCCGCGGGCTCCGGCCGCGCCCTGTCAGGCGCCGGCCGCGGCTGCTATAGCTGGGCTCCGTCACCGCCCACCTCTTGCCGGACCACCGTCGCCGTGAGCCATTCCTCGCCCCTCAACCGCCGCTTCGCCGAGCTGACCTGGCCCGAGGTCGAGGCCCTCGACCGGGAGCGCACGGTGCTGGTCCTGCCGGTCTCGGCGACCGAGCAGCACGGTCCGCACCTGCCGCTGTCCGTCGATGCCGAGATCAATCGCGGTATCGTTGCCCATGCCTGTCAGATAATGCCCGCGACGCTCATGGCCAGCTTTCTGCCGGAGCTGGTCTACGGCCGCTCGGAGGAGCACCAGGCCTTCCCCGGAACGCTGACAATCGAGCCCGGGCGCCTCGCCCACGTCTGGCACGACGTCGGCCGCTCCCTGGCGCGCGCCGGCCTGCGCAAGCTGGTGATCTTCAACAGCCACGGCGGGCAGCCGCAGATAGCCGACCTCGCCGCCCGCCGCATGCGCGTCGAGCGCAACCTGCTCGTCGTCCAGGCCGACTGGTGGCGCCTGGCGCCGCCGGCCCAGGTGCTGGAGCCGGGCGAGCTGCCGGAAGAGGAGCTGCGCCACGGCATCCACGCCGGCGCGGTCGAGACGGCGATGATGCTGCATCTGCGCCCCGACCTGGTGCGCCGCGAGCACTTCGCCGACTTCCGGCCCGAGAGCGCGGACTGGGCGGCGCGCTACCGCCACCTCAACGCGCTCGGCACCACGCCCTTCGCCTGGATGGCCCAGGATCTGCACGCTTCGGGGGCCTGCGGCAACCCCGCCCTGGCGACCGCCGAGATGGGCCGGCGCCTGGTCGCTGCGGCCGCCGCGGCGCTGGTCACGCTGCTGCAGGAGACCCAGGACTTCCCGCTGGCGAGCCTGCGCCAGCGCTGAGCCCCTCCCCGGTGCCGAGCCGTTGCCCGGTGCCGAGCCGCTCCAGGGTCTCGGGGTCGGCAAGCAGCAGCGCCGTCTGCTTGGCCGTCAGGGCGGCGCCCCGGCGCAGCGCCTCGCGCGCGGCTTCCAGAGCCTCGCCCGGCGGCGCCGTCTCGCCGACCGCCGTCAGGATCGCGCGATGCAGGGCGAGCAGCTCGCTGTCGCGGGCGACCGACTCCAGCGGGTCGCCGGCGGGCTCGGGCGCCGCCGCGCCGGCCGCCTCGACGAGCTGGCGGGCACGGGCGACGACGAACGGCGGGTCGACCTCCTCCGGGATCAGCAGCAGGCCGCGCCGGGCCAGCCAGCGGCCGATCGAGCGCTGGGCGCCGGCCCAGCTGAGCAGCGGCGTCAGCAGCAGGCCGCCGGCGAGCGGCAGGTACCACCAGCCGAGCGTACCGGGCAGCAGGCTGGCGGCGCCGGCGAGCAACAGGCCGAGCAGCAGCTCGATCCGGTGCGCGGCGAGCGCCGCTCCGAAGGTGAAGGCGCCCTCGTCGCGCCGCTGCGCGCTCCATCCGCTGTCGGCGCCGCTGAGCGCCTCGACGACGAAGCGGCTGTGCAGCAGCATCATCGCCGGGGCCAGCAGCGTCGCCAGGACGCTCTCGAGGAGCAGCGAGAGGCTGAGCCGCAGCCGCCCGCCCAGCGCCCGGGCCCGCGCGCCGTCGAGCATCGCCTCGGCCCAGGCGATGAGCTTGGGCACGAACAGCAGCAGCAGGCTGATCGCGAACAGCGTCAGCGCGTCGCCGGCCACCGATTCGGGCCACACCGGATAGGGATCGCCGGGCACGAAGTATTCCGGCCGGGCGAAGGCCTGCTCGAAGCCGAGCAGCAGGCCGCCGGCCAGGAACAGCAGCCAGAGCGGCGCCGCCAGGTAGGACAGGATGCCCATCGCCAGGTGCAGGCGGCTGAGCGGGTGCAGGCCCTCGGCCGGCAGCACCGCGGCGTGCTGCAGGTTGCCCTGGCACCAGCGGCGGTCGCGCACCGCGAAGTCGAGCAGGCTGGGCGGCGGCTCCTCCCAGCTGCCGTCGAGCTCCGGGCACATCCAGACCTTCCAGCCGGCGCGCCGCAGCAGCGCCGCCTCGACGAAGTCGTGGCTCAGGATCGCGCCGCCGAAGGGGCGCGGGCCGGACAGCTGCGGCAGGCCGCAGGCGCCGGCGAAGGCGGCGACCCGCAGGATCGCGTTGTGGCCCCAGTAGTTGCCCTCGCCGAGCTGCCAGAAGGCCTGCCCCTGGGCGGCGGTGCGGCCGACCAGGGCGCCGGAGAACTGCTGGAAGCGCGCGAACAGCGAGCTGCGGCCGATCGCCCGCGGCGGCACCTGGATCAGCGCGACCTCCGGGTTGGCGGCGAGACGGCGGACCATCTCGACCAGCGTGTCGGCGGCCATCAGGCTGTCGGCGTCGAGCACGATCATGAAGTCGTAGGCGCCGCCCCAGCGGGTCACGAAATCGGCGAGGTTGCCGCTCTTGCGCTCGCGGTTGACGGCGCGGCGCCGGTAGAACAGCTCGACGCGCCCGGCAAGGCGCCGGCGCAGCGCCGCCCAGGCCCGCTCCTCGGCCAGCCAGGCCGCAGGATCGGTGCTGTCGGACAGCACGAAGAGATCGAAGTGCCGGGCGACACCCCGGCGCTCCAGGTCCTCGGCCATGGCCTCGAGCGCTGCGAAGACCCGGCGGCTGTCCTCGTTGTAGACCGGCATCACCACCGCGGTGCGGCGGCGCCGCTCGGCGTCCGGCTCGGCGCGGCGGAATCCCGCCGGCCGCCAGCCGCCGAGGCGCGCCAGGGCGCCGGCGAGCGCGGCCCAGGCCGGCACCGCGATCCAGGCGGTGAGCAGCGCGAAGATCGACAGCAGCGCGACGTCGAGCGGCCGCCAGCCGTCGACGGCGAGCACGCCGCCGAAGGCGCCGGCGGCGATCCCCGCCGTGGCCAGCGCCGCGACGAAGACCAGGCAGCGGTTGAGCAGCGCCTCGAGCCGCGCCGGCCGGATCAGCGGTGTTTGCATGACGGTCCGCCTCCTCGGCGGCAAAGGGTCCACTCGCCCCCGGGGACAGCGAGGGTAGCGCGGAGGGGTCGCGGCTCAGCCGCCGCAGGCAAGCCTGCCGCCTAGCCTCCCTCGCGGCCCGGCTGGCGGCCGGACCCGCGATCGGCCGGCGTCCCGGCGAGCGCGAGGCGCGCCGGACGCCCCCAGACGAGCGCCCGCAGCGACAGCGCGTCGAGCCTCTGCACCGGCATCGCCAGGCTCCGCTCGGGCGGCACGACGCCGAGCGCCAGGGCCTCCGCGTCGGGGGCTCGCTCCCTGTCGGGTCCAGCCTCGTCGGGTGCAGCCTCGTCGGGTGCAGCCTCGTCGGGTGCAGCCTCGTCGGGTGCAGCCCCGGCGGGTGCAGCCCCGGCGTCGACCCCGAACCCAAACCGCTCCGTCATCCTTCGCTACCTCATTGCCAGACGCGCAATAGCTCGTCGCGCCGCGCCCCCTGCGCAAGCGGCCCGCAGAAATAATCCTGTCCGTGACTCTCGGGGACGAGGGCGGCGGGCATGCGCGCAATCGATGGCAAGAATGCGATGCTTGCCCGGGAGTTCCCTTCCGCCTTGGCGCGGCCTCGCCGTCAGTCTCTCCGCAGCCGGCCCCCGCGCGGCCGGGCGCCGGCCTCGGCGCGCCTGCCCGCGGCGCTTGGGTGGCGCCGCCGGCGGCTCCATCGAACGTTGCGCAGCGATCGCCTGTCTTGTGGCTTCAGAAGGGATGCTATAAAAGCCGAAATGAGCAGATCTGGGGGCCTTCCTTGGCGAGCTCTTCGCACATACTGATCGTCGAGGATGATGCGCAGGTTCGCGCGATGGTCGCGACGCTGCTCGACCGGGCCGGCTACCGCGTGGACGCGGTGCCGCGCGCCAGCGACATGCGCAAGGCCCTGAGCGAAGGCGACGTCGATCTGGTGCTGCTCGACGTGCTGCTGCCCGACGGCGACGGCTTCGAGGCGCTGCGGCTGCTGCGCCAGTCGAGCGACCTGCCGGTCATCATGCTGACCGGCGTCGACGGACCGGACGACCGCGTCCACGGCCTGGAAGCCGGCGCCGACGACTATGTCTGCAAGCCCTTCGATCCGAATGAGCTGATCGCCCGGGTGCGCTCGGTGCTGCGCCGGGCCGAGGGCCCCTCGCGGGTCGTCGACCAGGGCGGCCTCTGCACGGTCTACAGCTTCGCCGGCTACGACATCGACGTGACGCGGCGCACGCTGACCGACCGCAACGGCCGCGACATCGAGCTGACCGCCGGCGAGTTCGATCTGCTGCTGGCGCTGGCCGAGGCGCCGAACCGGCCGCTCTCGCGCGACCAGCTGCTCGACAAGACGCGCTCGCGCGAATGGTCGCCCTACGACCGCTCGATCGACGTGCTGATCGGCCGCCTGCGCAAGAAAATCGAGGAGAACCCGGCCAAGCCGGCGCTGATCAAGACGGTGCGCACGGTCGGCTACGTGCTCTCGGCCCAGGTCGAGCGCCGCCAGGTGCGACGGGTGCCGCAGCAGGCGGCGGTCTGAGGCGGCCACCGCGCGGCAGGCCGCTCCGCAGACCCGCCGGCTGCCCGGCCCGGGCGGCGTGACGCGGCCCGGCGGCGGAAAGCCGAACCGGGCCGCGTGCGTGGGCGGTCAGTCGAGGTCGGAAATCTGGCCGGGAGCGCAGGGCAGCACGCCGCAGATGCGCGCCGGCGACGGCGTCTCGGACCCGGACTCGACGTCCGATCCCCGACACATGTAGCAGATGCGCGCTCCACCCGGGCTGCGCCCGTCGAGATCCTCGATCTCGATGGTGATCCGGTCGGCCATGAGTCACTCCTCCTGTGCGATCTATCGGGAAGATGAAGCCGGCGGTTGCCCCCCGACGGTGAGAGATTGGCTGGCGCCGTCTGCCCGGTCAACGCGCAACGTGGAGGGCGACACGCCACGCGGAGGTCCGCGGGAATGCGACCCTCCGGCGGGCGCAGGGCGTGCGCCCCCTTGACGGGACCGGCCTTCGGGCGGCGAGCTGGAAACCGATTCGATGTCACGAGGGGCGCGGATGGACCGGCAGGCGAGACAGGACGGGGAAGCGAGACAGGAAGAGCCGACCTGCTGGGTCGGGCCGCACCCCGACGTCCTCGCGGCCGAGTGGATCGACGGCGCCTTCCGGATCACCCTGTCCGGCGAGCTGACCGCGCGGCTGCCGGCGTCGCAGGAGGCGCCGCGCGCCGCCCTCGCCGGCCTGTTCGCGGGCGGCGTGACGCTCGACGACTGGGAGGCGAAGCTGGCGGCGGCGCCGGACGGCGGCGAGGAGGCCCGCCAGGCGCTGACCCGTCTCGCGCGCGGGCGCCTGCTGGTCTGGTGGTACGGCACACCGGCGCGGCCTCTGCTGGTCGCGGAGCCTTTGAGCCGCGACTACCGCTTCGCCGCGGCCGCGCCCGCGGAGCCCGCAGCCCTGCGCCTCTCCGCGAAGGCCCTGCTCAGCTTCGCCCGGGACGAGCCGCGGCTGATCGATCCGCTCGCCGAGGCCCAGATCGTCGTTACCGAGGCGGGCCGCAGGCTGCTGCCGGCGCTCGCCGCCCTGGCGCCGGGTGCCGAGGGGGCGGCGCCGCCGGCCGGGCTCGTGGCGTTCCTGGCGCGCGCGGGCTTCCTGCGGCCGCCGGGCGGCGAAGGCCCCTTCGCCGAGGCCTGGAGCCCGGCCGAGTGGCTCTATCAGCGCCAGACCGGCACGGCCAGCGGCCCGCGCTTCGAAGCCGTGACGAGCGGGCCGCGCGCGGTCCCCGACCCGGGCCCGCGCGAGCGCGCGGAGGGCGTCGGGCGCCTCGCCCTGCCCCGCACCGCGGACCGCCCGAGCGCGCCGTTCGCGGAGGTCGTCGAGCGTCGCCGCTCGCGCCGCGAGCCGGGCCGGCGGCCGCCGACCGTCGCCGAGCTCGGGACCCTGCTCTGGCTGGTCGCGGGACGCCGCCCGGACCGCGAGGCCGCGGTCGGCCAGCCTGGGCTCGTGTTCCGCAACACGCCGGCCGGCGGCGCGCTCGGCGAGCTGGAGTTCTATCTCGCCGTCGGGCGCGGCGAGGGCCTGGACAGGGGCTTCTATCTCTACGACGGCCTCGCCCACGCGCTGGCGCCGCTGTGCGGCGACGACGCGCGCCTCGACGCCCTGCTCGGCGACGTCGGGGAGCGACTGCTGCTCCGGGACGCCGTGCCCGACTGCGCCGTCGTGCTGTCGAGCCGCCCGGCGCGGCTGGCGGGCAAGTACCGCGGCGGCGCTTTCAGGCTGTCGCTGCTGCACGTCGGCGTGGCCTACGAGGCGCTCTACCTCGCCGCCACGGACCTCGGCCTGTCGGCCTGCGCGAACGGCTTCGCCGACCAGGCGATCTTCGCCGGGCTCACCGGCCTCGATCCCTACGAGGAGTTCGCGATCGGCCAGTTCGCGATCAGCGGCCCCGCCGAGTGAACGCCCGGGTGCCCGCGCCTCGTCCCCCGGTCCGCCCCTTGTGCCTCGGCGCTCCCCCTGCCCCCTTTGCGGCCGTCGCCTTCTCGTCGGGCGCAGGCTAGGCTGGCCCGGTCCGGGCACTCCCCGGCTTGTCGAAGACCGCGAGGAACGCCATGGAGCTCGACGACTTCTGCAGGCGCTACCTGCGCCAGTGGGACCGCAAGGCCACGGTCCGCGGCCGGCCGCGCACGCGCGTCGACGCCGGGCACATCGACGGCGACGTCTTCCCGGCCGTGCTGCAGCCGCTGGTCGGGCACCCGGCGATCGTCGCGCGCGGGCCGGCCGTGCGCCACGAGCTGCTGGTGCGCAGCGCCTACCGCTGGCAGCAGGAGATCGCCTCGCTCGAGATCGAGATCGTGACCGACCTCTGCGGCCGGCTGGCCACCCAGGGCGCCGGCTGCCCCCTGCCGGACTCGGCCCGCCGGGTCGCGCTGACCGTCGCCACCGACGAGGCGTACCACGCCTACGCCGCGCGCGCGTTCATCGACGACCTGGAGCGCGCCACCGGGATCGCGGCGGACCGCGAGTCGGCCCCCCGGCCGGGCCTGGCCAGCGCCCTCGACCGGCTGCGCGAGTCCCTGCCCGAAGCCTTGCGGCGCGAGGGCGAGACGCTGGGCCTCTGCTTCGCCGAGCACTTCGTGACCGAGAGCCTGTTCGGCCTGTCGCGGGACAGCGAGGCCGACAACCCATTCCATGTCGCGATCCGCGAGCACCTGATCGACGAGGCCCGCCATCAGAGCTATTTCCAGCGGCTGCTGACCCACCTCTGGGCGCACTACGACGAGCCGCGGCGCCGCGCGCTCGGAAGCGCCCTGCCCGGCTTCCTCGACGCCTTCCTGCTCGGCGGCACCTTGTTGGACGACAGCCGGCAGCTGCTCGGCCGGATCGGCGTGTCGGAGAGCGAAGCGGACGCGATCCTGGCCGAGATCCAGCAGGGTTTCGAAGGCCGGGGCGGCGGCAAGTCGGCGCTGCCTCAGGCGCGGCACTGCCTCGCACTGGCGGCTTCGAGCGGGCTGCTCGACCACGCGCCGACCCGCTCGGCGCTGACGACGGCCGGCTGGTTGGCCGCTCCGCAACCGGCGGAGGTGTGATCCGGATCGGCCAACCCATTCATCCTCAAAGGAAGAATATTCTTTTATTCAAATGATTGCAGACCTTCTTTCGCCCTTTACCCGAGACAGGCACGCGCCGGTGGGCCCGCCGCCACCCCGCAAGGAGGACCGGCCCTGCAAGCCGCACGCGCGCCCGCAGGACCGGCTTCGCTCCGGCTCGGCCGGAGCCTGCTCGGCCGCGGCCTCAGTCGAGCTTGGGATCCGGGTAGGTGCAGGCGGTCGGCGGCTTGAAGCAGTTGCGCGCCGGCGCGATGTCGCGGCTGTCGAGATCCTCGACCTCGGGCAGTCCCGCGACCCGGGTCTGCGAAGCGGCGGCCGTCGGACGGTTCTCTGCGTCGAAGGCGTCGATCATGGGTCTCTCCCCTTGCTGCGGTTGGATGCGCCCGTGCCAGACTGATACCTTCACGACCGACCATCAAAGCGCGAACAAACGCTATCTGCATCTCTCGAAAATGGTCAAGTTACGACTGCGCAATCCCGGCCGCGGAACCTGGCCTCGATGGCTTCGGTGGCCGTCGGAGACCTCGCAGACGGCGCCGCGAGACAAGCGCGCTTCGACGCGCCGGGGCATCCCGGAACCCAGAAGCGGAGGACTCCAGTGATGGAGCTCGCGCCTTATCATCCGGGCCTGCGCCGACCGCTGATCCGCGCCCTCGACCGCGGCGGCGCGATCCCGGCGGCCCTGCTCGAGGCAGCGGACGGCCCCTACGCACCCTGTCTGGAACAGCCCGCTCTGCACGCCGAGGCCGCGGTCTGCCTCCTCGACGCGGAGGGCCCCTGCGCCGCCGCCTTCGCCCTGCGCCGCCCGCTGCACGGGCGTCGTGCCCGCGCCCTGCTCTTCCTGCTGCCGCCCGAGGCGCGGGCCACCGACCGGGCCTGCCGGCTCGACGCCGCCCTTGCCGAGCGATTGCAGGCGCGCGGGATCGGGCAGCGCATCCTGTTCGATCAGCCGGCACCGGCCTGGCTGCCGAGCTTTCGTGCGGCCCGAGGCTACCGCGAGCTGGCACGCCTGACCGCCATGGCCTGGGAAGAACCGACGGTGCCGCCGGCACCGCCGCCGCCGCCCGATGTCATGGTCGCGGCCTACGACGGCGGTGATCCGGAAACCGATGCCGAGATCGCCGACTTCTGGGCCGGGGCCTTCGCGGGCAACCGGCTGATCGCCGCGCTCGAGCCGGCCGAGGTCGCGCACTTCCTGACTCACGAGGGCAGCAGGCTGGTCCTGGCCCGGGAGAGCGGCTCCGGGCGTCTCGTGGCGTCGGCCGAGGTCAGTCCGGCCGGCTATTTCGTCAGCATCGCGGTGGCACGGCGCTACTGGGGACGGCAGCTCGCCGAGTCGGTCGGTCTCACGGCAATGGCCGACCTGCACCGACGGGGCGTGCGCCGCTTCGACTCGCACGTCGATGCGCGCAACGCCGCGTCTCTCGCCCTGCACCGACGCACCGGCTTCAGGCCGACCGGAACGCTGACGGCCTACGTCTCGCCGCCGACCGCCGCTTGATCCCGGCCCCGGTGGAGGTGACCGGCGGAGCGGATCCGCCGGCGCCCCCCGAAGGCCTCAGTCGAGGCCTTCGATCGCCCGGTCGCTCGTTTCGGTCGAGCCCGGCGACTCGATCCCGTTGCACAGGCAGACGCGCGCGCCCTCGGGGCCGGCGCCCCGGGCGTCGAGATCCTCGATGTCGGCAAGCGGCCGGATGGCAGGCTGGTCGGTCATGAGCACGATCCTCTCTCGCTGCAGGACACGAGCACGCCGTCTTCCAATCGGACGACGCGCGAACACGGCCAGAGCACGACAATTTTACCGGGACGTCAAGCACGCCGCGGAATCGGCGCCGCAGCGGTCGCTCAGGTCCTGTAGTCCGGCTCCTCGCGGTCGAGGCGGCGCAGCAGCGCGCCCCACTCGAGCTGGCCGGCGGTCGGCGTGCCGACGTCGAACTGGCCGGCGGCGTGGGCGCAGACGTTGTCGGAGGGGACGACCAGGGGCCGGCCGCCGGCGAGCGCCGCGACCTGCAGCTCGCAGGCCTTGTTGAGGTAGTACATCAGGCTGAAGGCCTCGGCGACCGAGACGCCGCAGGTCAGCAGGCCGTGGTTGCGCAGGATCATGCAGGGCTTGTCGCCGAGGTCGCGCTGCAGGCGGCTGCGCTCGTCGAGGTCAAGCGAGATGCCCTCGTAGTCGTGGTAGGCGACGCGGCCGTGGAACTGCATCGACATCTGGTTGAGCGGCAGCAGGCCCTCCTGCTGCGCCGCGACCGCCATGCCGGCCACGGTGTGGGTATGGACGACGCACTCGGCGTCGTGGCGCACCTGGTGGACGGCGCTGTGAATGGTGAAGCCGGCGGGGTTGACCTCCCACTCGCTGTCCTCGACCGGCCGGCCCTCGAGGTCGATCTTGACCAGGTTCGAGGCGGTGATCTCCTCGAACAGCAGGCCGTAGCCGTTGATCAGGAACTGGTCGTGCCGGCCCGGCACGCGCGCCGAGATGTGGGTGTAGACGAGGTCGGTCAGGCCGTAGCGCGCGACCAGGCGGTAGCAGGCGGCCAGCTCGACGCGGCGCTGCCACTCCTCGGCGCTCCAGCGGGCGGGACGGGATTCGGCGAGATCGGTCATGGCGGGGCTCCTGGCTGGGTCGCCGCCAACCTAGCCGGGCCGGCCGCGGCGGTCCAGGCAGGCACCGCCGCGGCCCTTGCAGGGAAGGGTCCTCTACTCGGTCGCGCCGTCGGCCTCCGGCATCTGGCAGGGAACGCTGCAGAAGCTGCAGATTCTGGCGCCATCGCCGGCAACGTCGCGCTGGTCGAGGTCCTCGAGATCCAGATCGAGGTCACCGCGCTTCCAGGTCTCAGCCATGTGTCGTCTCCATGTCGGGTCAAAGGACGCGCCGGCGCCTTGCGCGGCCGGCCGGCCATGCTCGCCTCGCGCGACCCGAGCGTCAAGCGGACGCACCCCGACAGGCATTCCGGCAGACGCTCCGGCAGGTGCTCCGACAGGCGCCCCCTGCCGGCCGCCTCAGTCCTGGCGGGGCACCAGCTTGCCGACGGCGCGCTGCAGGGCTTCGGCGATGCGCTCCGCCTCGCTCTCGCCGCGGCCGGCGCGCGCCATCTGGGCGGCGTTGACCGGCCGGCCGATCACCGCGATGACCCGCTTCGGCCGCGGCAGGGCGCGGTGGCGCGGCCAGGCGTCGAAGGTGCCGGCGAGATAGAGCGGCACGATCGGCAGGTCGCGCCCCGCCCCGGTCTCGACCGAGGCGACGATCTCGCCGACGCCGGGCAGGAAGCGCTGCAGGTGGCCGTCGGGCGTGCGCCAGCTCTCCGGGAACCAGACCAGCCCCTCGCCGCGCTCGAGCACGGCCTTGGCCGACTCGATGACGTTGCGCGCGTTGCGCTCCTCGACCGGGAAGACCCGGCAGGTCCGGCAGAAGAAGCGGCCGAGGGGCCCCTTGAACAGGCGGTTGCGCTCGCCGCTCCAGGTCAGGCGGCGGCGCAGGCGCGGCGTCAGGGCGGCGGCGACGACGCCGGGATCCATGTCGCTGGCGTGATTGGCGACGATCAGGAAGGGCGAGTCGCTCGGCAGGCGCTCGCGGCCGTAGACCTTGAAGCGGAACACGAAGGCGAGCAGGAAGGCGTTGAGCCAGTGCAGGCCCTCGGCCAGCGCCCTCAGCGGCCAGGGCCGCGGCGCCAGCCAGCGCTCGAGATCGGCGACCGGCTCGCCGCCCGCCCCCGCCTCGGCGTCGCGCACCGCCTCCAGCAGCTCGCGCACCGTCGAGATGCGCGCCACCGTCTCCTCCGGCAGGGTGATGCCGAGCCGGCTCTCCAGCTCCAGCGCCACCGAGACCCAGCCGAGCGAATCGATGTTGAGGTCCATCGCCAGGTCGGCGTCGGGGTCGACCCGGCCGTTCGGCGTGCGTGCGGCCAGGATCTCGACGGCAACCGCCGCCCGGGGGTCGGCCATCAGCTGCTTGTCGGCGGCGCTCGGCTCCTTCGGCTCCGGCTGGATGCCGGCCTTGGCGTCGTCGTAGAGCTTGGGCAGCAGGAAACGGCGGTACTTGCCCAGGCGCGTGCGCGGCAGCGGCTCGCGCACCAGCGCCAGGCCGGACAGCCGCTGGTAGGCTGGCAGCGCGTGGCCGAGCTCGGTCAGGCTGACGCGCACCGCCTCCTCGGGCCGGGTCAGGCCGGCCGCCTTGATCGCCGCCTGGTCGGGCAGCGCCAGGGCGACCAGGTTGCCGTCCTTCTCCAGGACCGCGATCTCCTGGACGTAGTCGGACCTGCCAAAGTGCTTCTCGATCTCCTCGGGGAAGACGTTCTTGCCGCCGCCGAGCACGATCAGCTCCTTGGCGCGGCCGGTGACGAAGAGGTAGCCCTCGTCGTCGAGGTGGCCGAGGTCGCCGGTGCGGAACCAGCCGTCCTCGGTGAAGGCCTTGGCGTTGGCCTCCTCGTTGTCGCGGTAGCCGGCGAAGACGCTGGGGCCCTTGAGCTGGATTTCGCCATCCGTATCCTCGCGGTCCTCGGTCTCCTCGAGCGGCTGGATGCGCACCTCGCCGACGCCGAAGGGCTTGCCCTCGCTGCCCAGGCGCGTCGCGCCCGGCAGGTTGCCGGTGAACACCGAGGCGGTCTCGGCGAGGCCGTAGCCCGAGCGCACGTCCCAGCCGATCACCGCCAGCTTCTTCTCGGTCAGCCAGTCGAGCTTGGCGCCGCCGGAGACCAGCAGGCGCAGCGAGGGCGCGATCTTCGCGCGCATGAAGCCGAACAGGCGGCGGCCGAGGTTGAGCCCGGTCTTGCGGCGCACCCACCAGGCGGCGTCGAACAGCCGGTGGATGATCCCGGCGACCAGCTTGCCGCGCGCCGCGACCTGGCCGTCGACGGCCGCGACCAGGGCGGCGTAGAGCCGCGGCACGCCGATCAGCAGCGTCGGCTCTGCCTTCGACAGCGCGTTCCTGAGCAGCGGCCCGGTGACGCCCTCGGGAAAGGTCACCGAGGCGCCGAGGTGCAGCGGCGTCAGCAGACCGACGGTCAGCGGGTAGACGTGATGCAGCGGCAGCGGCAGCAGGAAGCGGTCTTCGCCGCCGGCCAGGCCGCAGCCGGCCAGCGCCTCGATGTTCGCCCAGAGATTGTCGTAGGTCAGCGCGAAGACCTTGGGCGCTCCTGTCGTGCCGGAGGTGTGCACCAGCATGGCCTCGCTCGAGGACGCGACCTCGGGCAGCGCCGTGTCCCTGTCGGACAGCAGCGCCTGCCAGGACTCGACGCCGGTCCCGCCGAGCGCCGCGGAGTCCGGCGCCTCAAGGGCGAAGAGCCGGAAGCCGAGCTTCTCGGCGAGCGGCCGTGCCGTCTCCAGGTGGTGGCCTGCGGCGAAGAAGAAGCGGCAGCCGGCGTCGCGCGCCTGCTGCTCCAGCTCGTCCGCCTCGGCGAGATCGTCGATCGCCGAGGCGAGGCCGCCGGCGGCGCCGATCGCCAGGCGCACGACCACCCAGGCAGTCGAGTTGGGGCCGACCAGGCCGACCGCCTGGCCGGGCTCCAGGCCGGCCTCGACGAGGCCGCGGGCGAGCTGCCGCGCCTGCTTCGCGAGGTCGCGGGCCGAGAGGCTTTCGACCGCCTCGCCCTCAAGCCACTGCAGGGCCGGCCGCTCACCGCGCGCGTCCAGCGCCTCGAGCAGCGTCCCGATGGTCCAGTCGTCCGCCATGCCCGCTCCCGTTCCGCTTCGCCCCAGGCTAGGGGGCTTGGATGCCTCCCGATACCGGGAATCGCGCTACCGCAAGTCCGGGCGCGGCCGCGCGGTTCCGCCGACGCGGCCGGCTCAGGCGGCGGGGCGCGCCTCCAGCAGGCGGCAGAGCCGCTCCAGGTAGACCCGCACCTCGTCGGGATCGGAGAGGCGCAGCGTCGCCGCGGTCTCGCGGTCCTCCTCGCCCTCCAGGACGACGCAGAGGCCCCGGCCGCGCAGCCGCTCGAAGGCGGTCTCGTCGGTGACGTCGTCGCCCAGGAAGATCGGCAGGCTCTCGGCGCCGATGCCCTCGACGCTCATCAGCGACAGCACCGCCCGCCCCTTGTTCCAGTCGATCGCCGGCTGCAGCTCGAAGACCTTCTTGCCGTGCATCGCCTTGACCTGCGGGTGGCGCGCGAGCTGCGCCTCGACGGCCTCGCGCAGCCGGCCGAGATGGCTGCCGGCGAGATGGCGGTAGTGGATGGCCAGGGAGAAGCGCTTGCGCTCGAAGATCAGCGCCTCGAGATCGTCGAGGGCGCCGCGCAGCGCGCGCTCGATGGCGTCGATCTCCGGCACCAGCTCGACGACCTCGGGCGGCTGTTCGAGGCGGCCGTCCGGGTGGCGGATGTCGAAGCCGTGCTCGCCGGCGAAGGTGACGCCCTCGAGCGCCACCAGGCGGCGCAGGGTCGCGAGGTCGCGGCCGCTGACCAGGGCCACCGGGCAGAGCCCGGCGAGGCGCTCCAGCACCGCGCGCGTGCCCTCGGGCAGCACCGCCTGCTCGGGGCGCGCCGCGATCGGCGTCAACGTGCCGTCGTAGTCGAGGAACAAGGCCGGCGCACGCGACGCCAGGGCGGTCTCCAGTTCGTCGAAGCGCTCCAGCGCCGACGGCAGCTCGGAAATCAGCACGGGTCGGACTGCCCCCCTGGCGAAGTCTCGGGCCGCGGCCGGCATGGGCCGTGCCGCTGCCCCTGAGCTTTGTCGCGGCGCGCGGAACGGCAAGTCCCCAACCGCCCGGCGCGGCTGATAACACCCTGTAGGGCGCGCGCCTAGAGGGTGGCTGCCGAGGGCATGCGAATCGGGCGGTGGCCGACCCGCGCATTGCACCGGCGGGCCGCGATACCGACCTTTGCTGACGATATCGCCCTCATGAGCCTGCCGGATCCGACCGCCGATGCCCGACTCCCCCGACGCGCCCTCTGCCTCCGACCCCTCCGGCGAGGACCGGATGGGCGATCCGGGGGGCGATGCCGCGCGCCGCCGCGCGCTGCGCCGCTACCGTGCCTGGGCGAGCGGCCTGCTGGTCGCCATGGCGGCGGTGTTCGTCGCGACCCTGCAGGTGCCGCAACCGGGCTTCTGGGTCCAGCTCGTGCAGGCCGGCAGCGAGGCGGCGCTGGTCGGCGGGCTCGCCGACTGGTTCGCGGTCACCGCCCTGTTCCGCCGGCCGCTCGGCCTGCCGATCCCGCACACCGCCGTGATTCCGCGCAACCAGGCGCGCATCGGCCGCGGCCTGGGCCGCTTCGTCGAGCATCATTTCCTCGATCCCGAGCTGCTCTCGGCCAAGCTGCTCAGCGCCCGGCCGGCCGGGCGCATCGCCGGCTGGCTGGCCGAGCGGCGGCACGCCGAGCTGATCGCCGACCGTCTGGCCGCCGGCCTGCCGGTGCTGCTGCGCTCGGTCGGCGACCGCGAGCTGCGCGGCTTCGTCGCCGGCGCGCTGGAGCGCGAGCTCAAGGGCCGCGACCTCGCCCCGCTGCTGGCCCGGGTCCTCGACCTGCTGCGCGAGGGCGGCCGCCACCAGGAGCTGTTCGACGAGGCGCTGTCGAGCGCGCGCGGCCTGCTCGCCGACAACCGCCAGCGGGTCTTCCGGGTCGTCGCCGACCGCAGCCGCTGGTACGTGCCGAAGGCCGTCGACCGCCGCGTCGCGGCGGCGCTGCTCGACGGCGCCGACGAGATCCTGGCCGAGCTCGGCACGCGCGACCACGAGGCGCGCCGCCGCTTCGACGCCGCCGTGGCGCGCTGGATCGAGGAGCTGCGCAGCTCGCCCGCGACCCAGGCCCGGGTCGCCGAGTGGCGCGACCGCCTGCTCGCCAATCCGCGCATGCGCGACTACCTCGCAGGGCTCGGCGGCGAGCTGCGCGAGCGCCTGATCCGCGAGCTGGAGAATCCCGAATCGGCGCTGCGCCGTGCGCTGGTCGACGGCCTGCAGGACCTGGCCGGCGCGCTGGCCCGCGACGAGGCGATGCAGGCGCGCCTCGACCGCCGCCTCGCCGAGGTCGTGCGCGGCGTCGTGCCGCCGTTCCGCCACGAGATCGGCGGCTTCATCGCCGAGGTCGTGCGCAGCTGGGAGAGCCGCACGGTGGTCGAGCGCATCGAGCTCGCGGTCGGCCGCGACCTGCAGTACATCCGGATCAACGGCACGCTGGTCGGCGCCCTGGTCGGCTGCGCGCTGTTCCTGGCGGTCCACGGCCTCGGTTGAGCCGCGGCGGCGGCGGCGCCGGAACGTTCCCCGGGGCGCCGCGTTCGTCCAGCACGCTTCCGACCAGCGTGCTTTCGAAAGGCCACGCCATGGCGCTTCCCCGGCACCCGATCCGCATCAGCGACCTCGCCGCGCGCAGCAAGATCGACAGCGCCATGGACGCCTACGGCCTGACCGAAGCCGACGCCCTGGCCGAGCACCTCAATCTGCCGCTCGACCAGGTCGAGCGTGTGCTGCTCGAGCTCGAGACCTCCGGGCCGCCGGACGACCTGGACGAGATCTAGCCGGGCCGAACGCGCCGCGCGATGGACGCGGGAGACGAGCGGGCGGCTGCGGGCGCAGCATTGGTCGTTGCAGCGCCACCGCTTCCCGGGGCAGGCTTGCGCTCTCTCGAACCAAGGGAAGCAAGGTGCCCAAGAAGCGGTCCAAGGCCAGCGACCTGCTGGCGCAGCGCGAGGCCATCGTCCGCTTCGGTCGGCTGGCACTGCAGTCCGAAGACCTCGACGAGATCCTGCAGGAGGCCTGCCGGCTGACCGCCGAGGCCCTGGGCACCTCGCTGTCGAAGGTACTCGAGCTGCAGGAGGAGGGGCGCAGCCTGCTCGTCGTCGCCGGCGTCGGCTGGGACGACGGCGTGGTCGGCGAGGAGCGCATACCGGCGCTCGAGACCTCTTCCGAAGGCTTCGCCCTGAAGACCGGCCTGCCCGCGGTCTCGGACGACATCGCAGAGGAGGACCGCTTCGACTATGCCGACTTCCTGAAGCGCCACGGCGTCAAGGCGATCGTCAACGTCGTCATCCCCGGCCCGGACGGCAGCCCGGCCTACGGGCTGCTGCAGGTCGACAGCCGCGAGGAGCGCGAATTCGGCACGGTCGAGATCGAGTTCCTGCAGAGCTACGCCAACCTGCTCGGCGCCGCGATCGAGCGCCGCCGCTTCCAGCGTCGCCTCTCGGAATCGCTGCACGTCCAGGAGCGCCTCAACGCCGAGCTGGAGCACCGGATCAACAACAATCTCTCGGTGATCTCGGCGATGCTGCGCCTCAAGGCCGGGCGCACGGCCCACCCGGAGGTCAAGCAGGAGCTTTCCGAGGTGCTGACCCAGGTCGATGCCCTCAAGGCCGTCTATCGCCAGCTGCACTCCTCCGGACAGATCGACGAGATCGACCTCGGCGGCCACCTCTCCTCGCTGTGCCACAACATCGTGACCTTCAGCGCCTCGGAAGCCGCCGATATCCGGGTCGAGACCGAGATCGCCGCGGTGCTGGTCGAGGCGCGCACCGCGGTGACCCTCGGCCTCGTCGCCAACGAGGTCGTCACCAACAGCGTCAAGCACCGGCCGAGCGGTCGGCCGCTGACCATCCGTCTCGGCGTCTGGACCGACGGCGACGACGGCTTGCACGTCGTGCTGGGCGACGACGGCAAGGGCCTGGGCGACGCCCTCGAGAAGAAGGCCGAGCGGCTCAGCGGCAGCGGCCTGCTGCTGATCGAGGGCCTGCTCCGCCAGCTCGGCGCCGAGTGGGACTGGAGCGGCAAGAAGGGTACCGAGCTGGCGATCCGCGTGCCGCTGTCGAGCCACCACGTGCGCCACGCCGCCGACTGAGCCGGCGCGGGACCGGAGCGGCCGTTCGGCGCCTTGCCGGGCGGGCGGCAGCCCTGCATCCGCGGCCTCTTGCCCTTTGCCCGTCGGCGCGGCATGGATGACGCACAACGACACCGGAAACGCGAGGGAGAGACAGGGCGATGGCGGAGCTGCGGACCAACACCTTCAAGCAGGCGATCCGGGAGGGCCGGCCGCAGATCGGCCTCTGGTCGCAGCTCATGCACCCCCTGGTCGCCGACATGCTGAAGGAGTCCGGCTTCGACTGGATCGTGCTCGACATGGAGCACGGCCAGAACGAGATCCAGGACGTCCTGGTCCAGCAGATGGCGCTGGCCGGCGGCACCGCCGAGGCGGTCGTGCGGCCGCCCTGGAACGACCAGGTCATCCTCAAGCGCATCCTCGACACCGGCGCCCAGACCGTGCTGATCCCGATGATCGACGACGCCGCCGCGGCGGCCGCCGCGGTCGCCGCCTGCCGCTACCCGCCGCAGGGCATCCGCGGCGTCGCCTCGGGCATGCGCGCCAACCGCTTCGGCCGCATCAAGGGCTACCACGCCCAGGCCAACGAGCAGATCTGCGTGCTGCTGCAGGTCGAGACCCGCAAGGGCCTGGAGAACATCGACGCGATCGCCGCGACCGACGGCGTCGACGGCGTGTTCATCGGCCCGACCGACCTCTCGACCGGCCTCGGCCACCTCGCCAACCCGGCCCACCCGGAGGTCCAGGACGCCATCAAGATGGCGGTCGAGCGCTGCAAGGCCGCCGGCAAGCCGGCCGGCATCCTGACCGCCGACAACGAGGCCGCCGCGCGCTACCTCGACTGGGGCTACACCTTCGTCGCGGTCGGCGGCGACACCGGCATCCTGGCCAACGGCGCCGACGCCCTGGCCGCGAAGTTCCTGAAGAAGATCGGCCGCTAGCGACGGCAGGCGCCCCGGGACCGGCCCGGGGCACCGTCGGTGCGTCCCTCGACTGCGCCCGCTCACGCGGCCGCGCTCGGGATGAAGCGGTCTGGGCCGAGGCGGCCGGGACGAGGACCGCCCCCGTCTCGGCCTTTCCGTTCGCCCCTTCCCCGCTTCACCCTGAGCCTGTCGAAGGGCGCACGAGCGACAGACGGGATCGCCCCCGCGGGCGCTGCTTAGGCCTCGCCCGCCCGCTCCGCCACCGCCTGACCGGCCAGGTCCCTGCGGAAGGTCAGGGAGGTCGTCCGCGCGTAGCCGGGATGGCTGGTCTCGCCGACCTGGGAGAAGCCGAGGGCGGCGAAGACGCGATGGTTCTCCGTCAGCTCGACGCGGGTCTGCAGTTCCAGCGCCGCGCAGCCTGAGGCCGCCGCCAGCAGCGCGGCGGCGTCGACCAGGGCGCGGCCCAGGCCGCGCGCCTGCAGGATCGGCTCGACAGCGATCTTGCCGAGCCGGGCGGTGCCCGCCCCGACCTCCAGGAAGGCGCAGGCAAGCGGCCGGCCGGCGTCGTCGCGGACCAGCAGCAGCGTCTCCGCCCGCGCCTTTTCGGCCAGGCTCCCGGGCGTCAGCGCCAGCATCGAGGACGGCGGGTCGATGCGCCCGGACATGCCGGCGAAGCTGCGCCGGATCAGCTCGAGCAGGCCGAGCCAGTCGTCGAAGCCCGCCGGCGCGGTCTCGACCGGCCAGTCGACCGGCTCGGCGAGCCGGCGCGCGACGACGCCGAGGATGACCGCCACCGCGCGCTCCATCGTCGCGAGGCTCAGCCGGCCCTCGCCGTCCCCCTCTCCCTCCCCGGTTTCCGGCGGCAGGTGCAGGAAGCCGCAGGGAATGGCGGGGCCATCCTGGGCGATCCGGTGGCGCAGCCGGAAGAAGAGGTCGTTGCAGACGTAGCCGCCGGCGTCGTCCGACCAGCCGACCGGCACCGAGGCCGCCTCGAGCGCCCGGTGGATCGCGCCGAGCGGCAGGGTCGAGCCGTAGCCGGCCGGCGCATCGGTCAGGATCGGGCCCGGCCCCTGGGTCGCGCCGAGCGCGTCGGGCCGCCCCTCGCGGCTGGCGTTGCGGGCCAGGCGCTCGAGCCGCACCGGCCCCGCTCCGGCGACGCCGAGCATGACCAGCGCCGCCGGCGGCCGTGCTTTCAGCTCCGCCTCCAGGAGGCGGGCCGCGCCGCCGAAGGCGGTCGGCAGCGCCCGGGTCGCCAGCGCGACGCCTTCGGGCGGCCGCTCGGCGAGGCGCGCCAGAAGCCGCTCGGTCGGGTTGCTCGGCACGCCCGGGAAGGGCCCGAAGCCGGACAGCAGGATCATCGCGTGCGCCGCTCACAGGGGCCGCCCGCGGACGGGCGGCGTAGACGCAGAGCCTAGATTGGAAGCGAGCGCGCGGGAAAGCCTCGATGCGCCTCAGACCGGCGCGAAGGGCTGGCCGGCGCGCTCCATGGCCTCGTCGACCGCGGCCGCCGGGGTCTGCTCGAAGAGCTGCATCAGCAGCTCGTCGACCTGCGGCTCCTCGGTGTCGGCGCAGTCCTCGAAGACGCGGGCGAGCACGGCGATCTGCAGCTCGCGGCGCGCCGCCTCGCCGGCCTCGGGGCCGCCTCCGTCGCCCCCCAGGCCGTCGAGCGCGTCCTCGTCGTAGCCGCGCTGGCGGATCACCGCGAGCGCCGACTGGAAGGGCGGCAGCAGCGGCATCGGCAGGCGGCCCTGCTCGAAGATCCGGCGCAGGCCCAGCGTGCCGCCGTCCATGACCAGCTGGCGCGCGGCCTCCGGGCTGATGCGGCAGCGCGCGGCGACGGCCTCCTGGAAGAAGCCGACCTCGCCGGCGCAGAGCGCGCGGAACATCAGGCTGGAGCTCAGGCGGTTGCTGGTCAGCAGGTGCTGAACGAACAGCCGCAGGTCCCTGGCGCGCCCGGCGACCGGCTTGAGCAGCGGCAGGGTCGCGGACTCGCGGGCGCGGCCGACCATCTGGCGCAGCACCACCGGCGAGATGCGGTGGCGCTGGGCGATAGAGGCCTGCAGCTCCTCGGAGACCAGGTGCAGCAGGCGCTCGACGACCGGCAGCGGCAGCTCGACCGGGCGCTGGGCCATGGCCTCGTTGACCGTCGGCAGGTCGCCGTAGCGCTCCAGCGCCTTCTCCAGGGTCGGCTGGGCGATGTCGGCGCCCTCGTTGCGCAGCAGCGTCGCGATCGCCTTGAGGTTGGCGCTGTCGACCAGCGCCTCGGAGACGACCTGGCTGATGCGCCGGCGCTGCGAGATGGCGATCTGCTTGGCCGCGTCCTTCTGCTCGATGACCTGGACCAGGAAGCCGTCGTCGAGCACCTCGGCGTGGCGCAGCACCGGCAGCGCGATCTCGGCGAGGTCGCTGGCCAGCGCCTCGGCGACCTCGCGGGTCAGCAGCGGCGACTGCGCGACCTGGCGGGCCAGGGCCTCGCGGACCCGGGCCTCGGCGTCGAGCGCGAAGCGCGCCAGGATGCCGTGCGCGATCTCGGTCTCGCGGTCGCTGAGGCTGCCGGCCTCCAGCGTCTCGTAGACCTTCTCCATGGTTTCGATGCGCGCGTCCGGCGAGCGGTCGGTGAGCAGCCGTTCGACGTCGCGGGCGCTCAGATGATGCGTGTTCATGGTGCTGCCCTGCCCCTCCTGGACTAGCCCGTCGCGCGGCCTAGAAGGCCTCGGGGTCGCCGTAGCGGATGACGTCGGTCCAGGTCCGCTCCAGGCGGCGGAGCGTGCGGTAGGCCGATTCGAACTCGGCCAGCTCCGCCTCGCTGGCGATCAGCCGGCCGGCGTGGCCCTCCTCGACGGCACGCAGCTCGCGGCACAGCTCCTCGCCGCGCTCCGACAGGCGGATGCGCGCCGCGCGCTTGTCGCGCTGCGAGGCCGAGCGGTCGATGTAGCCCGCCTCGAGCAGCTGCTTGAGGTTGTAGGAGGCGTTGGACGAGAGGTAGTAGCCGCGCTCGATGAGGTCGCGGACCGAGACCTCCTCGCCCTGGATGTTGAGCAGCATGACGACCTGGACCGGGCTGATGTCGTCGATGCCGAGGCGCGCCAGCTCGATGCGCACGACGTCCATCAGGCGCCGGTGGATGCGTTCGATCAGTCGCGTCAGCTCGCGATAGAGCTGCGCCCCGCCCTCGACGCCTTCCGTGGCGCCGGGCGCGTCGCTGTCCTTCGGTCGCGCCGTCACCGGGGCTCCTGTCATGCCGCGTCTCTTGTCCGTCATCGTGCCGAGCTGCTGGCCGTATTCCATGACAATAACCTTTAGCTTGTCTTAACCGTTCCGGTCCTAGCCTCGGCGCGATGGTTAAGACCCCGCGCCCCGGCCACGAAAACCCGATGCTGCCGACCCGATCCCAGGCCCCTCTCCAGGCGCGCTTCGCGACGACGCGCCGCCGACGCCTCGCCCTCGCCGGGCTGCTGGCCGCGGCGCCGCTGCTGGCCGCCTGCGAGCTCGACAAGCTGAGCCTGCCGGACCTGAGCGGCCCGGCGACCGGCGCCGAGGCCGCGGCGACCCCGTCCGGGATGCCGGGCGAGAGCCTGGAGAAGATGATGCAGGTCGCCGAGCGCACCCGCGCCCTGGGCGACCTCGAGATGGCGGCGACGCTCTACCGCCGCGCCGCCGCGCGCCACCCCGAGCGTCCCGAGCCGGCGGTCGGCCTCGGCGAGACGCTCAGCGACCTCGGCCGGCCGGCCGAGGCGGCGCAGGCCTTCCGCGCCGCGCTGGGCAGCGACCCGGCCCACGAGCCGGCGGTGCTCGGCCTCGGCAAGGCGCTGCTGCGCCAGGAGCAGCCGCTCGCCGCCCTGCAGGTCTACCAGGCCTATCTCGCGGTCCGGCCGCAGAGCGCCAAGGCGCTGTCGGGCGCCGGCGTCGCCGCCGACATGGCCGGCGACCATGCCCAGGCCCAGGGCCTGTTCCGCGAGGGCCTCGCCCTGACGCCGGACGACGCCCGCCTGCTCAACAACCTCGGCTACTCGCTGGTGCTCAGCGCCGACTACGCCGAGGCCGTCGCGGTGCTGGAGCGCGCCGCCGCGCTGCCCGCGGCCGACCAGACGACGCGCCAGAACCTGGCGCTGGCCTACGGCCTCGCCGGCCGCGAGGCCGAGGCCGCGCGTACCCTGCGCATCGACTGGGACGAGGCGACCGTGGCGCGCAACCTCGCCTGGTACCGCCAGCAGCGCCAGCTCGGCTCGACCACGGAAGCGCCCGCGGCCCTGCAGTAGCGGACGCTCGCCGCCGGCGCGTCTCGCGCTTCGTGGTTCGACAAGCTCACCATGAAGCGCGACCGGAAGCCCGCGCGGACCCCTCCGTCGCTTCATGGTGAGCTTGTCGAACCATGCAAGCGTGCGGGCGCCGGCCCTGCCGCGGCGCACTCCTGAATCGCTCCCCTGCCCGTCCATCGCCGGCCTCACATCTTCGACAGCTGGTCGATGGTCTGCAGGATCGCCGGGCCGATCAGCACGATGAACAGCGCCGGCATGATGAACACGATCATCGGCAGGGTCAGGATCGCCGGCAGGCGGGCCGCCTTCTCCTCGGCGCGCATCATGCGCTCGTGGCGCAGCTCGGCGGAGAGCACGCGCAGCGACTGCGACAGCGGCGTGCCGTAGCGCTCGGTCTGGACCAGGGTGTTGATCAGCGCGCGCATGCCCGGCAGCGGCACGCGCTCGCCGAGATTCTCCAGCGCCCTGGTGCGGTCCGGCAGGAACGACAGCTCGACCGCCGCCAGGCCGAGCTCGTCGGCGAGCTCGGGCGCGGCGTCGGCGAGCTCGCGCGAGACCCGCTCCAGCGCCGCGTCGAGGCTGAGGCCGGCCTCGGCGCAGATGACCAGCAGGTCGAAGCCGTCGGGCATGGCGAGGCGCAGCGCCTTGCTGCGCTTCTGGTAGGCGTTGTGCACGTAGATGTCGGGCAGGTAGGCGCCGAACAGCGTGCCGAACAGGCTGCAGGCCAGCTTGGCGAGCGGCGGCAGGTGGCCGAAGTCGAGGCCGTAGAACAGCAGCGCCGCGACGCCTCCCGCGAGCGCCGGCGAGATCGCCTTGGCGAAGAGGTAGCGCACCAGCGCGTCGCGCGAGCGCCAGCCGGCGCGCAGCAGCTTGGCCTGGGCCGCCGCCGCCGCCTCGCCGCGCAGCAGGCGCAGTCGGTCGACGACCTGGCGCATGATGCCGGCCTGCTCGACCATGCCGACGCGCCGGCGCTTGGGCGCGACCGCGGCCTCGCGCAGCTCGCTGCGCCGCCGCTCGATCGACTTCAGGCGGCCCGGCAGCGGATCGCGCTCGGTCAGCGAGAACCAGACCGCGGCGACGGTCAGCAGGCAGGACAGGCCGACCAGCGCCAGCACCAGGGGCGAGCCCCCGGACCCGCCGGTCAGCAGCTCGCCGAGCAGCCGGGAGACCTCGGCGGCGCTCATACGTCGAGCCTCACCATCTTGGTCATCACGGCCAGGCCGATCAGGATGCCGAACAGGCCGAAGCCGGCCATGATCATGCCGCGCGGGTCGGTGAACAGCTGCATGACGTAGTCGCTGTTGACCAGCATCAGGATGCCGAACATCACGAAGGGCAGCGAGCCGATGATCATGGTGCTGGCCCGCGCCTCCGAGCTGATCGCCTTGACCTTCAGCTTGAACTGCCGGCGCTGGCGCAGCAGCTGGCTGAGGTTGGCCAGGGTCTCGGCCAGGTTGCCGCCGGTCTCGCGCTGGATCGCCATGGCGATGACCAGGAAGTTGAACTCCTGGATCTCCAGGCGCCGCGCCGCCGCCCAGAGCGAGTCCTCCAGGGTCGCGCCGACGCGCAGGCCGTCGGCGATCTGGCGGAACTCGCCGCCGACCGGCTCGGCGATCTCGTGGCCGACGGCGCGGATCGATTCGGTGACCGGCAGGCCGGAGCGCAGGCCGCGGACGATCAGGTCGATGCCGTCGGGAAACAGCGTCAGGAAGCGGTTGGTGCGCCGGCGGATCATCCAGCCGGTCACCGCGTGCGGCAGCCACAGCCCCATGGCGAAGGCCTGCGGCAGCGCGAGCAGCGGCGACAGGCCGAACAGCTTCAGCGCGACGGCGGCGTCGAGCGCCATGACCAGGAGGCAGGCCACCAGGTAGTGGCCGAGCGAGATCCGCCGCCCGGTGCGCGCCAGGCGGTGACGCAGCTTCTGGGGGCGCGGCATCAGCGCGCGCACCATGCGCTCGAGCGTCGGGAAGCCGCTCTCCGGGTCCAGGCGGCGCACGCCGCCGACGCGGCGCGGCACGCCGGGCAGCTGCGGCTCGCGGGCGACACGGGCGAGCCGGCGCTTCATGGTGCGCGCCGGCACGCCGCCGCCGCCGGCCAGCGCCAGCGCGGCGAGCAGCACGGTCAGCGCCATGCCGCCGGCCAGGACGTAGGGCGCCAGCTCGCGCAGCGCGGTCGCCTCGGGCGCCATGCTCAGATCGCCTCCAGCAGCGCCTTGTCGAGGCCGAAGTAGGCCGCGCGCGGCGTGAAGTGCGGGCGCAGGCCCTGCGAGGCGAACTCGCCGAGCAGCCGGCCGTGCGGATCCTCGCCCTCGAACTTGTAGAGGAAGAGGTCCTGCATGGTGACGACATCGCCCTCCATGCCGACGACCTCGGAGACGTGGGTGATGCGCCGCACGCCGTCGCGCATGCGGCTGACCTGAACGATCAGGTCGACGGCCGAGGCGATCTGGGTGCGCACCGCCTGGGGCGACAGCTGGATGCCGCCCATGCCGACCATGTTCTCCAGGCGGGTCACGGCCTCGCGCGGCCGGTTGGCGTGGATCGTCGAGAGCGAGCCGTCGTGGCCGGTGTTCATGGCCTGCAGCATGTCGATCGCCTCGGAGCCGCGGATCTCGCCGAGGATGATCCGGTCGGGCCGCATGCGCAGGGCGTTCTTGACCAGCTGGCGCATGGTGATCTCGCCCTTGCCCTCCAGGTTCGAGGGCCGGGTCTCCAGGCGCACGACGTGGGGCTGCTGCAGCTGCAGCTCGGCGGCGTCCTCGATGGTGACGATGCGCTCGCCGGGGTCGATCATCTGGCTGAGCGCGTTGAGCAGCGTCGTCTTGCCCGAGCCGGTGCCGCCGGAGATCAGGATGTTGAGCCGGCAGCGCGCGGCGATGCGCAGCACCGTGGCCATGGCCGGCGAGATGTTGGCCTGCCGGGCCATGACGTCGAGCGTGATCTTCTTCTTGGAGAACTTGCGGATCGAGATCGAGGGGCCGTCGAGGGCGAGCGGCGGGATGATGATGTTGACGCGGCTGCCGTCGGCCAGGCGCGCGTCGACCAGAGGCGTCGACTCGTCGATACGCCGGCCGATCGCCGAGACGATGCGCGTCGCGATCTGCATGACGTGCTGGTTGTCGCGGAAGCGGATGTCGGTCAGCTCCAGCTTGCCGGCGCGCTCGACGAAGACCTGGTCGGCGCCGTTGACCATGATGTCGTTGACCGCCTCGTCGGCGAGCAGCGGCTCGAGCGGCCCGAGCCCGAGCATCTCGTCGAGCAGCTGGTCGAGCAGGACGCCGCGCTCCTGGCGATTGACCTGCAGCTTCTCCTCGCGGATCAGCTCGTCGAGCAGCGGGCCCAGCTCCTGCGACAGCTCGGCGCGCTCGAGCGCGGCCGCCGCCGAGCTGTCGATGCGCTCGAGCAACAGCGGCAGCAGGCGCCGCTTGGCGCCGTCGATGGTGCCGCGGCTGCTGCTGCGGCCGCTCGCCGCCGCTCCCCCGGTCCCACCGGTCCCACCGGTCCCGCCGGTCCCGCAGGGCGGGCAGTAGGGCGGACAGGGCGCCGTCGGCTCGGCCGGCGGACAGGGCTCGCCGACGGCCGGTGCCGATGCCGCCGCCGTCGCGGCGGCCGCCTC
>JAUILQ010000065.1 GCA_030433005.1 Alphaproteobacteria bacterium | reverse complement strand
CGGCGACGCGAACAAACCAGGGAAACCGTCAACGATGTTCCCGGTCCATAGTGTCAACGATCCTACCGGTTGCTCAGCTTCGCCGTTCGACTCCCTCTCTGCCCCCTGGGGGGCGGAGAGGGTCGGGGAGAGGTGGGGCGCCCCTACCTTATGAACTGCTCGACGTAGTCCTCGCCCAGGCCGCAGGCGGCGAAGTGCTCGCGGCACATGGCGATCTTGGTGAAGACGTCCTCGTAGCCGGTCGCCTTACCCCAGGGGTCGACGTAGTACATGATGCCGTTGACCTGGAAGAAGGTGATCATCTCCTCGCAGTCCTCGGGCACCACCAGGGTGTGGGTCTCGCCCGGCGGCTCGAAGACGTAGGAGCCGGTCTCGGCGACCCAGTCGTGCTCCAGGTAGTACCAGCGGCCCTTGAGCACCATGCCGTGGACCCCCTGGGGGTGGCGGTGGCGGGCCAGCACGCCGGACTTGCGCACCTTCAGGAGGTTCATCCAGTAGCCCTGGCTGCGGTTCAGGCAGAGCGGCCGGAACCAGACGTTCTCGGCCTGCGGCACCCAGAGCCGCTCGTCCTCGGGAATCGCCGAGGGCACCACGATCTCCTCCAGCGCGTCCTTCGGAAAGGGCAGCTGGTAGGGCATGCGCTTCTCGTCGTCGGTCTGCTCCGCGGCCATCGCGGTCTCCTCTGCTCGTCTCGGGGGTGTCGTTCTCACATCGCCAGGTAGCCGCCGTCGACCGGCAGCACGGCGCCGGTCGTGAAGCTGGCCTTGTCGGAGAGCAGCCAGGCGACCTGCTCGCCGACCTCGCGCGGCAGGCCCCAGCGGCCCATCGGCGTGCGGCCCAGAATGCCGGCCTCGCGCGCCTTGTCGTCGCGCAGCCCCTGGGTCATCCCGGTCTCGATCCAGCCCGGCGCCACGGCGTTGACCCGCACGCCCTCGGCCGCCCACTTGGCGGCCAGCGCCTTGGTCAGCTGCGCGACGCCGCCCTTGGAGGCCGAGTAGGCCGGCACCAGCGGGCCGCCGAAGAAGGACAGCATCGAGGCGGTGTTGACGATGGCGCCGCCGCTCTTCGCGAGCAGCGGCTGGCAGGCGACGCAGAGCCGCATGGTGCCGACCAGGTTGACGTCGACGACGCGCTGGAAGACCTCCAGGTCGTACTCCTGGCCGCGCAGCAGGATGCCGGCGCAGTTGACCAGGCCGTCGAGCCGCCCGAGGCCGGCGACCAACCCGGCGACCGCCGAGGCGTCGGTGACGTCGAGCCGTGCCTTCGCCAGCCCCTCGCGGTCCGGGCAGGCGGCGACCTCCTCTTCCGAGACGCCCGTCGCGGTGACCTGCCAGCCGGCGTCGAGCAGCACCTCGACGACGCCGTGGCCGATGCCTTGCGTGCCGCCCGTGACCAGCGCGTGTTTCGCCACCGTCTTCTCCTTCTCGCTCGTTGTTGCGCTCACCAGAGCTCGACCCGGTACCGCGGCGGCCCGGCGACCGAGGCCTCCGCAGGCCAGGCGGGGCGGTCGCTCGTGCCGGCAGATGGAGGCTTGGGAACGGATCCGGCGCGCCCGGCCCGGCCCTTGGGTCGGCTTCTGCCGCGCTCGAGCGGACGCTGGCATACTGCCATACGATGTGTCAAACCTCGGAACGCGATAGGCTGTCCCGCGCCTGCCGCCTGCCGATCTCCGACCGAGCGTGCGGCACCGCGCGCGCGACCAGGGAGCCCGCGACCAGGGAGCCCGTGACCAGGGAGCCCGTGACCAGGGAGCCCGTGACCAGGGAGGATGCCCCGATGCACAGGATCGAGCGGCCGCGTTCGCTGACCGAGCTGGTTTCCGAGGCGCTGCGTCAGCAGATCGTCGAGGGCGAGCTGGAGCTCGGCGAGATGCTCTCCGAGGCGCGCATCGCCCAGCTCCTGGACGTCAGCCGAACGCCGGTGCGCGAGGCCTTCGCCCGACTCGAGCGCGAGGGCCTGGTGCGCACCGAGCCGCAGCGCGGCACCTTCGTCTTCACCCTGAGCGCAAAGCAGCTGACCGACATCTGCCACGTCCGCGGGGTGCTGGAGACGGCGGCGCTGCGCCAGTCGATGGAGCGCGCGCGCCCGCAGCTCGCCGAGACACTGCGCGGCACGCTGAAGGAGATGACGGCGGCGCGCCGGCAGCGGGACGACCGGAGCTACCTCAGGCTCGACGCGCGCTTCCACGAGGAGCTCTTCGCGCACACCGACAACGCCTTCCTGCTCGAGGCCTACGCGACGATCTCGGCGAAGATGGCGGCGCTGAGGAACCGGCTCGGCGCCCACGCCGACCACATGGACAAGTCGTTCCGCGAGCACAGGCGCATCGCCGAGCTGGTCGCCGAGGGCGCCGTCGACGAGGCCGAGGCGGTGCTGGTCGCCCACATCGGCCGCAAGGAGGGCTCCTACTGGAACCTCCAGGACGCCGCCGAGCCCGGCGAGGCGCGGCGCCCGGCGCTGGCCCGCGCGCGCTGAACGAGACGGGCGAACGGCCCGATTGAACCGCCTGCGGAATTGCTTACATTAAGCGGTGCCGGGCAACCGGCTATGGCGCTAAACGGGCGTATGGAATAGGCAGAGTGGACCCGGGGGCAGTACCCGGCGCCTCCACCAGTTTTCGGGACCGCAGCCAGGCTTCGTCGGAGCCGCGCGGTCCCGCCGACGGGGGCGAACCAGGATCGACACCTGCAGTAAAGATACGTACGGCGCCCGGCATGGTACCGCCGTTATCGGGCCAAACTCATAGTTGCCAACGACAACTATGCTGAGGCTCGTCTCGCCGCGTAATGCGGTCGGATGAACCGACTCTAAAGTCCTAGGCGTTCAGCGCGTCTAGGCGGGGTCTGGGGCGCACCTGGCAACAGAAGCGCCCCGCTTTTCCCCGCTCCGCCCCGCCCGACGCCCCGCAGGCCCTTTATTCTCGGGGCAAGCTCGCTAGACTGCGCCGATGAGCGAAGAACTCCTGCGATACGACCTGATGGTCGAGAACGCGCTGCGCACCGTCGTGCGGCAGGCGCTCGAGGTGACCGCCGAGCACGGGCTGCACGGCGAGCATCACTTCTACCTGACCTTCCGCACCGACTTGCCCGGCGTCGAGATCTCGCCGGCGCTGCAGCAGCGCTATCCGCGCGAGATGACCATCGTGCTGCAGCACCGCTTCTGGGACCTGATCGTCGGCGAGGACCAGTTCAGCGTCGTGCTCACCTTCAACGAGGTGCCGGAGACGCTGGTCGTGCCCTACGCGGCGGTCGCCGCCTTCGCCGACCCCTCGGTGCGCTTCGGCCTGCAGTTCGCCTCGACCAGCCTGGAGGACGAGGACGACGGCGAGGAGGAATCCGCGGAGGGCGTTCCCGGCGAAGGCGAGGCCGAGGACCTGCCCGGCGGCGCGCCGCCCGACGGCAAGAAGCCGGCTGGGGACGACGCGGAAGCGGGCCGCCAGGACGGCGAGAACGTGGTCACGCTCGACCGCTTCCGCAACAAGACCTGAGGCCGCGGAAAGACGCAGTCAGAGGCGCCGGCCGCGCCGAGCGCTCAGAAGCGCTTGCCGCCCGCGGCGAGCGGGTTCCACTTGGTGACCTGCTTGGGCCGCGCCGGCGCGGCGACGCGCACCTTGCGGGTCTTGACCAGCTCGACGAACTCGTCGAAGCGTCGCTTGATCTCTTCCTTCTCCTGCGCGTCCATCTCGCGCACGGTCTTGCCGCTGAGATCGCGCTGGCGGATGTCTTCGTCCGGTTGCACGGCGCCCGCGCTCCTTACTCGAAACCTCGCTGCCCGACAGCCTGCCGCGATGAGGGTTAAGAGCCGATGAACGCAGACCCCGCGCAGGGCGACACCGGACTGCTCTGGGAAGACGGCCCGGCCGACGCGCCGCTCACCCTGGTCCTGGCGCACGGCGCCGGCGCCGGCGCCGAGACGCCCTTCATGACCGCCTTCGCCGAGGGCCTGGCCGCGCGCGGCCGCCGGGTCCTGCGCTTCGAGTTCGCCTACATGGCGAAGCGCCGCGAGGACGGCCGGAAACGACCGCCCGACCGCGAGCCGGCGCTGCTCGCGCGCTGGCGCGCGGTGGTCGAGGCCTGCGGCGGCCCCGGCCGCACCGTGGTCGGCGGCAAGTCGATGGGCGGGCGCATGGCCAGCCTGCTGGCCGCCGAGCTGGAGGCCGAGGGCACCCCGGCGCGCGGCCTGGTCTGCCTGGGCTATCCCTTCCACCCGCCGGGCAAGCCCGAGCGCACGCGCACCGCCCATCTCGCCGGCCTCCGCACGCCCGGTCTGATCCTCCAGGGCAGCCGCGACCCCTTCGGCGGCCGCGACGAGGTCGCCGGCTACGCCCTGGCGCCGGGCCTCTCGGTGCAGTGGCTCGAGGACGGCGACCACGACCTCAAGCCGCGCAAGGCCAGCGGCCGCACCGCCGAGCAGAACCGGGACCAGGCGGTCGCCGCGATCGACGCCTTCATGGACCGGCTCTGAGCACTGCCCGAGGCGGCGGCCTCGCTCGGCCTCACTCCGCTCCGGCCAGGCCGCCCGCCGCCTCGTCGCTGCGCTGCGAGGCCACGGTCTCGATCTGCCGGCGCATCGCCGGGTGGCGGCGCATCAGGCGGCGGAAGTCCTTGGCGTCGAGCTCGAGCAGGTGGCAGTAGCCGAGGGCCACGACGTCGGCGCTGCGCGGCTGGCGGCGCAGCAGCGCCATCTCGCCGAAGAACTCGCCCTGGCCGAGCACGACCTCGCGGCCCTCCAGCTTCACCGCGACCTCGCCCGAGGCGATGAAGTACATCGAGCGGCCGCCGGCGCCCTTGACGACGATGCGCTCGCCGGGGTGGGCGAGACGGGCGCGCAGCATCTGCCCGAGCCCGGCCAGGCTGCCGGCGTCGACGTCCCGGAACAGCGGCACGCGGCGCACCATCTCCATCAGGCGCAGGCCGAGATCCAGCGCCGGTCGCCGGTCGAGGTCGCGGTGCCGGCGCCGCAGGTCCTCCATCAGGTCCTCGAAGACCTCGCGGCCGATCACCGATTCGTCGAGCTGCTTGCGGTAGGCGCCCTCCTCCAGCCGCAGCGCCGCGCGCGCCAGGTACTGGCGCCGCATCGCCTGGGCGAAGCCGGGATACTGCAGGTCGACCGCCGCCACCGCGTCCTCGACCGCCGTGCTGCGGCTGGCGAGCAGCTCGCTCAGGGAATCGCGCACGCTCTCGCCGAGCAGCGGCCCGAGCGACTGCGCGACGTAGCCGCGCAGCTCGCGCAGCACCATCTGGATCGCCAGCAGCTGCTCGAAGCGCTCGGCCATGACGTCGGCGAGCGGGGCGCTCCAGCCGGTCAGGCGCTGCAGGCTGGTGGCGAGGCGCAGCCGGCCGGACAGCAGCACCGGGCGGCTGCCGGCCCGCGCATAGCCCTCCGCGCCCTCGGCCTTGACCGCGTCGAGCAGGCGGTCGGCCAGGGCGACCAGCCGGCCGACCAGGCGGCGCGACAGCGAGCGGTCCTGGAAGTGGCCGAGATAGAGCTCCTTCTCGCGGTTGGCGAGCGTGATCAGCCCGACTTCGAGCCGCTGGTCGGCGGAGATCTCGATCGGTCCGCCGGGCCGCTCCGGCGGGCCCAGGTCCTCGGCCAGGCCGGGGTCGAAGCCGTAGACCTCGGCGGTCTCGCGCACCTGGCGGCCGATCGTCTGCGCGCTCAGCGCGGTGATGCGGTCGCGCAGGGCGGTCTCCAGCGGCGACAGGCGGTCGAGCTTCAGCCAGCCGATCAGCGGGCGCAGGGTCGGCCCGTTGACGAACAGCGTGAAGAACACGTAGGCGGTCGCCAGCACGCCGACGAAGCGGCGGATCTCGTCGGAGAGCAGCGGGTTCTCGACGACCGACAGCGCCAGCACCAGCGTCGCCGCGCCGCGCAGCCCGCCCCACAGGATCAGGAAGCGCGTGCGCCGGCCGAGCGGGCGCGCCAGTCCGACCAGCACGAGCAGCGGGAACAGCCCCTCGAGCACCAGCGCCCGGGCGCCGAGCGAGGCCGCGACCACGACGCCGAGCAGGCCCAGCTCGCCCCAGGTCATGTCGAGCAGCAGCTGCACGCCGAGCATCGAGGCCAGAACGAAGACCAGCGAGGTCGCCCAGAAGTCGAGCTGCTCCCAGGTCTGCGACAGGTAGCCCCAGGCGGTCGGCGAGATCCGCTGCGGCCCCTCGACCGAGATCACCAGCGCCGCGGTGACCACGGCGACGACGCCGGAGACCCGCAGGTAGTCCTCGCCCAGGATGAAGGCCAGGTAGGCCAGGGCGACCGACAGCGTCGTCGCGGCGATCGGCTGGTCGCGCAGGAACGGCATCACCAGGCAGGCCAGGCGCGCCAGCACGACGCCGAGCGCCAGGCCGCCGGCGAAGTCGAGCAGGAACGAGAAGGCCGCGGCCGCGGCGTCGGGCTCCGCGCCCGAGATCAGCATGTCGAGCAGCAGGGCGAAGAGAGCGATCGCCGCCGCGTCGTTGAACAGGCTCTCGCCGGCGACCAGGACGGTCAGGCGCCGCGGCGCGCCGAGGTCGCGGAAGATCTGGATGACGCCGGCCGGGTCGGTGGTCGCGACGATCGCGCCGAGCAGCAGGCAGACGACCAGGCTGCGGTCGGAGAACTCGTAGACCGCGAAGCCGATCGCGCCGGCGGCGACGGCGACCGCGGCGACGGCGAGCAGCAGCACCGCGGCGACCTCGTCGAGCAGCAGGCGCACGTCGACGCCCAGGCCGGCCGAGAACAGCAGCGGCGGCAGGAACAGGTAGAGATAGCCGTTGGCGCCCAGGCCGATGACCCGCAGGCCGTCCAGGATGTTGTCGACGACCGCGATGTCGCCGCCGGCGCCCGCCAGGTCGATGAGGTCGAGCAGGATGTCGGCGAGGCCGATCAGGATGCCCAGGCCGACCAGCAGGACCGCGAAGGGCAGGCGGATCCGCTCCGACAGCGGCGCCAGCAGGCTGACGCCGATCAGCAGGGCGATCAGCGCGAGAAGAATCGGCACCAGGGCGGTCATGGCCGCACTCTGCCCCAAGGCCCGGCCGTCTGCCAGGGGCATGGCCGGCCGTATCGGCAGGGCGCCGCCGGCGATCCGAAGCTCGACCCGGCGGCCCCCGGCCGCGGAATTCGGGGTGGCACGCGATGACCCCGCTACCTACGTCAGTCGGGCGGACAACCCGCCAAGGGTCGTCCGGCCCGAACCGGCACCCGGGCGCCTGCGTTCCAGGTCCGCGAGAGGCGTGCCGACACGCGAGCAGCGGAGAGCGACGTGACCAGCGAGACCCCGACGCGCCACAGCCAGCCGGATACCCGGACAGAGAGCGACTCGCTCGGCGAGGTCGCGGTGCCGGCGGCGCGCTACTGGGGTGCGCAGACCCAGCGTTCCCTGCAGAACTTCCGGATCGGCGAGGAACGCATGCCGACCGCCCTGGTGCGCGCCTTCGGCCTGCAGAAGCTCGCGGCGGCGCGCGTCAACGAGCGGCTCGGCGCCCTGCCCGGCGATATCGCCGAGGCGATCCAGCAGGCCGCCCGCGAGGTCGCCGAGGGTGCGCTCGACGAGGAATTCCCGCTGGTCGTCTGGCAGACCGGCTCCGGCACGCAGACCAACATGAACGCCAACGAGGTCATCGCCGGGCGCGCCAACGAGCTGCTGACCGGCAGGCGCGGCGGCAAGGCGCCGGTCCACCCCAACGACCACGTCAACCGCGGCCAGTCGTCCAACGACTCCTTCCCGACCGCGATGACCATCGCCGCGGCGACCAGCCTGTCGGAGACCACGCTGCCGAAGCTGCGCCACCTGGCCGACGGCCTGGCGGCCAAGGCGGCGGCCTTCGAAAAGGTCGTCAAGATCGGCCGCACGCACCTGATGGACGCGACGCCGCTGACCCTGGGCATGGAGTTCTCGGGCTACGCCGAGCAGGCGGCGCGCAGCGTCCGGCGGGTCGAGGCGGCGCTGCCACACCTGCTCGAGCTGGCCCAGGGCGGCACCGCCGTCGGCACCGGCCTCAACGCGGCGCCGGGCTTCGCCGAGGCCTTCGCGGCCGAAGTCGCCGAGCTGACCGGCCTGCCCTTCGTCTCGGCGCCCAACAAGTTCGAGGCGCTGGCCGCCCACGACGCCTTCGTCGAGGCCTCGGGGGCGCTCAACACCGTCGCCGCCTCGCTGATGAAGGTCGCCAACGACATCCGGCTGCTCGGCTCGGGGCCGCGCTGCGGCATCGGCGAGCTCAAGCTGCCGGCCAACGAGCCGGGCTCCTCGATCATGCCGGGCAAGGTCAACCCGACCCAGTGCGAGGCGCTGACCATGGTCTGCGCCCAGGTCATGGGCAACCACACGACGATCACCGTCGCCGGCTCCAGCGGCCACTTCGAGCTCAACGTCTTCAAGCCGGTTCTGGCCCATGCCCTGCTGCAGTCGGCGCGCCTGATCGGCGACGCGGCGCAGTCGTTCCAGGACAACTGCGTCGCCGGCATCGAGGCCGACGAGCAGCGCATCGCCGAGCTGCTGCACGGCTCGCTGATGCTGGTCACGGCGCTCAATCCGCACATCGGCTACGACAAGGCGGCCGAGGTCGCCAAGAAGGCCCACGCCGAGGGCACCACCCTGAAGGAAGCCGCCGTCGCCCTCGGCCACGTCAGCGCCGAGGACTTCGACGCCTGGGTGCGGCCCGAGGCGATGCTCGGTCCCGCCGACTGAGCGACACGCACAAGGCGCCGCATCCCTTGGTGCAAGGCGCCGAGCCACGGCTAGGAGGAAGCATGAGCAGAAGCGGGATTCTGCGGAAGCGGTCGGTGACCATCGCCGGCCACCGCACCAGCCTGTCCCTGGAGGCCGTCTTCTGGAAGGCGCTTCAGGACGCCGCCGGCGAGGAGAACACCTCGGTCAACGCGCTGGTCGAGCGCATCGACCGGGACCGTGCCGCCGACGGCAGCGACGGCAACCTGTCGAGCGCGGTGCGCGTCTGGCTCATGGAGCGGCTGCGCAGCAAGTCCGCCTGAGCGCACCCCGCCGGGCGCGACGGGGCGCCGGGCGCGACGGGCCGCCGCCCTCAGCCCCCCTGGCCCAGTCCCTGGATCAGGCCGCGCAGCACGTCCTCGGCCTTCGGCGCCTGGGGCCGGGTCGGCTGGCTATGCTCCTGCTGCTCCTGGCCCTCGGGCGCCGGCTCGGGCGCGATCTCGAGCTGGTTCGAGGGCTGGCGGCTGCCGTCCTGGCTCGACGGCTGCCGCGCGCCGGGCACGGCCTGGCGCAGGATCTGCTCGAGCGGATTGCTGGCCTCCGGCGCCTGGCTGCCGGGCGTGATCGACAGGCCGGCGCCGCGCAGCCGCAGGTTCGGCTGGTCGAGCGCCCCCTCGAGATCGATCTCGATCGCCGGCTCGGCCGCCTGCTGGCGGTACAGCGCGGCGTTCAGCGCCATGCTCCAGGCCGGCAGGTTCGCAAGCGTGCCGCGCGCCGCCAGGCGCGCGCCGTTGCCCGCCAGCTGCAGGTCCTGCGTCGTCGCCACGCCGCCGCCGACGCGCACCGTGCCGCTGAGCTGGCCGGGGCGCCCGGCGAAGGCCGAGAACAGCTCGTTCAGGGGATTGGTCACGCCGCGCAGCTCCTTGACCTGCTGGCCGAGGATGCCGAGCACGACGTTGCCGACCTGCTCCTGCGCGCGAGCCTCGACGGTCAGCTCGCCGCCGACCCGGCCCTCGCCGGCGAGCGCCGTGACCAGGGCCGCCTCGCTGCGCCCGCGCGAGCTCAGCGCGGCCTGCAGGTCGACGCGGCCGTCGACCCGGTCGGTGCCCAGGGCGCGCAGCAGCTCGCCGGCGTCGACGCCCTCCAGGCGCAGGTCGAGATCGGCCTGCGGCACCTCGCCCGAGGCGTCGAGCCGGGCGTCGGCCGTCAGGCTGCCGTCGAAAAAGTTGCCCCGCAGGCGCTCGACCGTCAGCAGGCCGCCCTCGAGCCGGGCGACCAGCTCGGCCGGCGCCAGCACCAGCCGATCCTGGCGGAGCGCCTCTGCGGTCAGCTCGATCTCGGCGTCGAGGGCCCGCAGCCCCTCCAGCTGCAGCGGCTGGCGCGACCAGCGCGGCGCCGGGTCCTGGCCGCCGCCGCCGCCGGGCCCGAACAGCCGGACCAGATCGATCTCCCGGGTCTGCAGGCTCGCCGTCAGCTTCGGCGTGGCGCGCAGCAGGTCGAGCCGCAGCGTGCCGCTCTCGATCGTCGGGCCGGCGTCGCCGCGCAGCTCGCTGACCGTCAGGTCGAGCGGCGTGCCGCTGACCTGGGCGCGCAGGTCCAGCTTGCCCGCACCCGGCGCCAGCGGCGATTCGCCGAGGGCACGGCGCAGCAGGGTCGGCAGGCTCTCGTGGATCGCGGCGAAGCGGAAGTCGACGCGCGGCAGGCCGCTGGCCAGCTCGCTGGCCCGCCCTTCCGCGACGAACTCGGCGCCAAGCGTCTTGAGACGCGTGTCGTAGGTCGCCGCGTCGGGGCCGTAGTCGAACTGCGAGGTCAGCTCGACCCGGTCGAGCCGCGCCAGCGGGCTGTCGTCGGGCAGGCCGGCGACGCGCGCCAGGGCAGGCCCCTCCAGCCCGCTGGCCTGCAGCCGGGCGTCGCGCAGGGCGACGGCGTCCGGCAGGCCGCTGACCCGGCCCGAGGAGAAGATCGAGCCGCCGAGCGCCGTGACGTCGGCATTGTAGGTGAAGCCCTGGGCCGAGCCGGAGGCGCTGCCGCTGGCGCGGAAGCCGCCGAGCTGCGCGAGCACGCCGTCGGCCGGCTGGCCGAGCAGGCGGCTGAGCCGGCCGGTGTCGCTGACCGAGATGTCGAAGCTGCCGTCCTCGACCGAAGGCGCGTCCGGCAGCCCGGTGAACACGCCGGACAGGCTGAAGGCGCCGCCGGCGAGGTCGCCGACGGTCAGCCGGCGCAGGTTCAGGCGGCCCTGCTGCAGCGTGCCGTCGAGCGTCACCTCGCGCGCCGCCTGGCCGTTGTAGGTCACCTGCCCGAGGGTCAGGTCGATGTTTGCGTCGATCGCGCCGACCAGGCCGGCGGCGCCCGTCCCGCCGGTCGCCGCCGGCGGCCCGGCATCCGGACCCTCGGCGCCGGCGGCCCCGGCGGCATCGGAAGCCGCCTGCCCAGGGTCGCCCGGGTCCGCGTCCGCCTGCTCCTGCTGCTGGCGCTCTGCGCCCCTCGCCCCCTCGGCCGTCGCCCCCTCGGCCGTCGCGCCCTCCGCTGTCGCATCCCGCTGCCTCGGGGGCGAGGCGGACGCGCCGTCCTGCGGGATGTAGGCGTCCAGGTTGATGCGGTCGACGTTCAGGCCGAGACCGACGCCGAGCCGCTCGCGCAGGGCCAGGGCGACGCCGCCGGTGATGCGGCTGGTGTCGATCTCCAGGTCTATGCCGGTGATCGAGGCCTGCTGCGGGGTCGCGTCGATCGCCGCGAGCAGGCTGGTGCGGCGCAGGCGGTCGCTGGGCACGCCCTCGACGCCGACGCCGAGCCAGGCCAGCACGGCGCGCAGGTTGTCGGCCGTCGCCTCGAGCTGGCCGACGAAGCGGGGCAGCCCGGCGTCCTCGGTCAGATCGCCCGACAGGACGACGTTGCCGCCGCCGGGCAGCAGGGCCAGCGCCTGGTTCAGCGCCAGGCGGTCCTGCTGCAGGTCGGCGTTGACCAGGACCTGGCGGACGACCTCGCCGCGGTAGACCAGCGCGCCGATCTGCAGGTCGAGCTGGGCGCGCAGACCGTCGGGCAGGGCGAAGTCTCCCGCCAGGCCGGCCGCCGCCTCGACCGGCACCGCGGGGTCCTGGCCGCCGCCGCCGCCGTCGCGCAGCAGCGCGTCCAGGTCGAGCCGCGAGACGGTCAGCTCGGCGCTGAGGTCGGTCGGCTCGCCGAAGGCGACGCGGGTGCTGCCGGCGACCGCGGTGTCGGCCATCGACAGGTCGATCTCGCTGAGCGCCAGCGCCGCGCCGCCGTAGTCGAGGTCCGCCGACAGCCGGTAGGCCTGCGCCAGCGTCCCCGGCAGCCCGGCGTCGGGCACCGCCAGCTCGGCCAGGGCCAGCAGGTTCTGGCCGCCCAGCGTCAGCTCGCCGGCCAGCGCCGCCTCCTCGCCGGCGGTCAGGCGGCCGCTGAAGCGGGCCTCGGCGGCACCGGCCTCGGGCAGGGTCACGACCAGCGTCACCGGCGTGGCGCCGGCCAGCGCCAGTTGGCCGGTCGAGAAGGAGAACTCGGCCGCCGTGCCGCGGACCCGGCCACGGCCTTCGAGCAGGAAGGGGCCGCGCAGCGACTCGGCCCGCAGCGTGGCGTCCAGCGCCTCCAGCCGCTCGGTCGTGCCGGCCACGGCATCGCGGTAGATCAGGCTGCCGTCCTCGACGACCACCCGCTCCAGGGTCACCGACAGCGGCGTGCCGCCCTCGCCGCCCGTGTCGCCGCCCGTTTCGGCATCGGGCGCCGCCGGCTCCCCGTCGCCCCCGCCCCGGCCCGGGGCGCTCGGCGCGGCCGGCGAGAGCTCCCAGTTGACGCGGCCGTCGGCCAGCCGCTCGAGCAGGATCGTCGGCTCGACCAGGACCAGCGATTCGACCTGGAGGTCGCCGCCGAGCAGGGGCGCCAGGGCGACCTGGACCTCGAGGGTGTCGATCGAGACCATGGTCGGCTCGCTGCCGCCCTCGACGTTGGACAGGCGCGCCCCGGCGGCCGATAGCGTCGGTGTCGGCAGCAGCGAGAGGCTGAGGTCGCCCTCTATCTGCAGCTGGCGGCCCGTCGCCGACTCGACCGCCTCGGCCAGGCGCGGCTTGAAGGCGTTCCAGTCGATCAGCAGCGGACCGACGAGCACGGCAAGGATCAGCAGCGAGAGGATCGCGCCGAGGACGATCAGCAGCGTGCGCAAGACGGATTCGGGTCCCTGGCCTTCGGTTGCGCGGGCGACGCCCGGTCGAGGTCGAAACTTAGTGACTGGCCAACACCTTGGCAAACGGGGCGTCGGGCGGGGCGTCGGGCCCGGGCGCCCCGCCCCGCGCGGCGGCTCGTCGCAAGCGGCAGGGGGAGAACCGAGTGGCTTCTGCACGCGGGCGTCGCCGTGCTAAGCCCTGGATCGGGCGCGGCCGCGAGCGGCGGCGCAACGGGCGGCGCGACGGGCCGGGAGCGCGGGCGCGCCGGACGCGATCACGAGGCGGCGATGGCGGAGATCGTCAATCTGAGGCGGCGGCGCAAGGCGCGCGCCCGGGCCGAGGCCGCGGCCGAGGCGGCCGAGAACCGCAGCCGCCACGGCCGCACCAAGGCCGAGCGCCGGCGGCAGTCCGCCGAGGCCGAGGCCCAGGCGCGCCGGCTGGAGGGCCTGCGCCTCGACAGGAGCGCCGGGCAGGGGTCCGACGACGAGACCGAAGGAAGCGAGTGACATCATGCGTTATGGACCCCTGGTCGAGCGGCTGGCCGCCGACGGCTCCGAGGGCTGGCTCGTGCATTTCCGCGCCGTCGAGCGCCGCGCCCGGGGCCTCGACACCCTGGTGCTGACGGTCGGCGACAGCGACTTCGAGAGCCCGCCCGAGGCGGTCGCCGCCTGCAAGGCCGCGCTCGACGCCGGCGAGACCCGCTACACCGCGATCCTGGGCGATCCGCGCCTGCGCAAGGCGATCGCGGACCGCCACGCGCGGCAGACCGGCCGGCCGACGGCGCCCGAGCAGGTCGCGGTCGGCGCCGGCGCGCAGAACGCGCTGTTCAACGTCGTGCTCTCGCTGATCGGCCCGGGCGACGAGGCGATCGTGCCGGAGCCGATGTACCTGACCTATCCCGGCACCGTGGCGACCGCCGGCGGCTCGATGGTCGTGGTGCCGGCGCCGGCCGAGCGCGGCTTTCACGTCGACCCGGCGGCGATCGAGAAGGCGGTGACGCCGCGCACGCGGCTGATCCTGATCGCCTCGCCGAACAACCCGACCGGCGCGGTGCTCGGCCGCGCCGAATGGCAGGCGATCGGCGAGATCGCGCGCGCCCGCGACCTCTGGCTCGTCTCCGACGAGGTCTATGCCGACCTCGTCTATCTCGACGACCCGGTCTATCCCGCCTCGCTGCCCGAGCTGGCCGAGCGCACGGTGGTGGTCTCCAGCCTGTCGAAGTCGCACGCCATGACCGGCTGGCGCGCCGGCTGGTCGGTCAGCCCCGACGCCGAGCTGCCGAAGCATCTGTTCCGCCTGGCGATCGCCAACACCTACGGCTCGCCGCAGTTCGTCCAGGACGCCGCGCTCGCCGCCCTGCAGGCCGCCCCGGGGGCCCTGCCGGCCCTGCGCGAGGCCTATGCGCGGCGGCGCGACGAGGTCGCCGACGCGGTCGACGCCATTCCCGGCCTGTCGTGCCTCAGGCCCGAAGGCGGCATGTTCGTCATGGTCGACGTGCGCCGCAGCGGACTCAGCGCGCTCGACTTCGCCAGCCGCCTGCTCGACGAGACCGGCCTCGCCCTGCTGCCGGCCGACGGCTTCGGCGCCAGCGCGGCCGGCCACCTGCGGCTCAACCTCGGCACGCCCGACGCCGTGCTCAAGGACGCCCTGGGCCGCCTCGCCGGCTTCGCGGAGGCGCTGCGCCAGACCGCCTGACGGCCTGACGCGCGCCCGGGCGCCCGGCCGGGCTCAGGCCGGGACGCTGTCCGCGATCGCCCGGTCGAGCAGCTCGACGCCGAGGTCGAGCTCGGCGTCGGCGACGGTGAGCGCCGGCGCGATGCGCATGGTGCCGCCGGACGAGCCGGCGCGCACGATGTTCGCGGACAGCCCCAGTTCGAGCGCCCGGTCGGTCACGCGGTCCGAGATCTCGGCCGCCGTGAGGCCTGCCGCGTCGACGAACTCCAGGCCGAGCAGCAGGCCGCGGCCGCGCACGTCGCCGATGCAGGGGTGGCGCCGCATCAGGCCCCGCAGGCCGGCGGCGAGCCGCCGGCCGGCGACCTCGGCGCGCGCCGCCAGCCCGTCGCGCTGCACCACCTCCAGCACCTTCAGGCCGACCGCGGCCGGCAGCGGGTCGTTGACGTGGGTCGTGTAGAACAGGAAGTCGCGGGCCTCGGCGCGGTCGGCCAGCGCGTCTCCGACCATCACGGCCGACAGCGGCAGGCCGGCGCCCAGGGTCTTCGAGAGCGTCAGGATGTCCGGCACCACGCCGTCGCGCTCGAAGGCGAACATCCGGCCGGTCCGGCCGATGCCGGTCTGCGCCTCGTCGAGGATCAGCAGCATGCCGCGCGCCCGGCAGTGGGTCTGCAGCGCCTTCAGGTAGCCGGGCGGCAGCTCGAGCACGCCGCCGCTGGACAGGATCGGCTCGGCGATGAAGGCCGCGAGGTTACCGGTCGACTGGCGGTCGAGCAGTTCGAAGGCGTCGTCCAGCTCCTGCTGCCAGGTGACGCCGGCAAAGCGCGGCCGGAAGGCGTTGGGCGCCGGAATCGCGAAGGAGCCGGCGGCGAGCGGGCCGATGCCGCGCCGGCCCGCCTTGTAGGTCGCCGCCGCGGCGCCGCCGGTCATGCCGTGCCAGGACTGGGCGAAGCCGACGATCTCCCACTTGCCGGTGACCAGCTTGGCGAGACGGATCGCCGCCTCGTTGGCCTCGCCGCCGGTCGACAGCAGGATGACGCGCGGCAGCTCCGGGACCAGCTCGGCGAGCGCCTCGGCGAGCTCGACGACCGGCGGCGAGAGCATCGAGGAGAAGAGATGATCGAGCCGGCCGACCGTCTCGCGCACCGTGGCGACGATCTCGGGATGGCAATGCCCGAGGATCGCGCTCATCTGCCCCGAAGTGAAGTCGAGGACCCGGCGCTCCGCGGCGTCGTAGAGGAAGCTGCCCTCGGCGCGGACCGGCACGAAGGGCACGAAGTCGCCGCCGAACTTCAGCAGGTGGCGTCGTGCCCGCTCGTGAAAGGTCTCTCCGGGGGCGGCAGCGAGATCGGTCATCGGTGGCTCTCCGCGGCACGGCTGGAGCCTCATCAAAGGCCCCCGGGCCCGCCCGCGCAAGGCCCCGCTGCCCCGGCGCGCGACCGGCGACCGCCGGGCGCCGCAAAAGAGAAGCCGCCCGGCGCGCACGCGCCGGACGGCTGGAAGGACCGCGCCAAACGAGCCGGGAAGCGCCCCCGGCGGCTCACGCCGCCTTGGCGAAGGCCTTCACCAGGCGGATCAGCTGCGTCTTCACCTGCTCGTCGTCGATCTGGTTGACCGCGCGCGCCAGCTCCAGGGTCTGGCGGTCGAAGGTGCGCTCCTCCTCGCTGGTCGGCGCCGCCTCGGTGGGCGCCGGGCCGTCGAGGCCCTCGAAGAAGGTGCTGACGGGAGTCTGCAGGACGTTGGCGATGTCCCAGATCCGGCTGCCGCTGATCCGGTTGGCACCGCTTTCGTACTTTTGAACCTGCTGGAAGCTGATGCCCAGGCGATCGGCCAGGTCGGACTGGCTCCATCCCAGGGCGACGCGCCGCTCCCGAACCTTGCGTCCGATGTGCACGTCGGTCTTATGGTACATAGTCATTCGTTCCTTCATGGGTTGTTCTTGCTTGCGTCATCGCAGGCAGGGGCCGACCTTTGGCGCGACATTGTGGCCACCATGCGACAATAGCGTACGAAGCCTCGTATCCTCGCAACACGGGAAGCGTAATGTTTTGTAAATTATTGAGAATTCTCGATAATTTACCATGAATGCAAACCGGGTCGCGACCAATGCAGTGGTCGAGAATGGGAATTCCGGCCCATACAATCAAGGGGAGAAAACGAAGCGCGATGAAGCATCAGCGTTTGGGGAAGAGCGGCCTCTGGGTCTCGCGGATCTGCCTGGGCACCATGATGTTCGGGCTGCGCACCGAGGCCGCGGAGGCCGAGCGCATCGTCGCCGATGCCGCCGAGGCCGGCGTCAACTTCATCGACACCGCGGACCAGTACGCCGCCGGAGAGTCGGAGCGGATCACCGGGCGGGCGATCGCCGGCCGGCGCGATTCCTGGGTTCTCGCCACCAAGGTCTGCAACCCGATGGGCGAGGATGTGAACCGCCGCGGGCTGGGGCGCAAATGGATCCTGCAGGCCTGCGACGAATCGCTCGCCCGGCTCGGCACCGACTACGTCGACCTCTACTACATGCACAAGGAAGACCACGGCACGCCGCTCGAGGAGAGCGTTCGCGCCATGGCCGATCTGATCTCGGCCGGCAAGGTCCGTCACTTCGCGCTCTCCAATTTCCGCGCCTGGCGCATCGCCGAGGTCTGCAATCTCTGCGACCAGGCCGGCATCGACCGGCCGATCGCGCTGCAGCCCTACTACAACGCCTTCAACCGCATGCCGGAGGTTGAGCTCCTGCCCGCGTGCAACTACTACGGCATGGGGGTGGTTCCCTACAGCCCGATGGCGCGCGGCGTGCTGTCCGGCAAGTACGACCCCGACAGCGCGCCGCCGAGCGGCACGCGCGCGGGCGCCGAGGACGCGCGAATGATGCAGACCGAATGGCGCCGCGAGTCGCTGGTGCTGGCCCGCCAGGTCAAGGCCCACGCCGAGAAGCGCGGCGTCACGCCGGGCCAGTTTGCGACCGCCTGGGTGCTCAACAACCGCTTCGTCAGCTCGGTGATCGCGGGCCCGCGGACCTTCGAGCAGTGGCGCGACTACCTCGGCGCCCTGGACTTCGCGTTCTCGCCCGAGGACGAAGCCCTGATTGACGGCATGGTCGCGAGCGGGCATCCCTCGACGCCGGGCTACAACGACCCGGCCTACCCGATCGAGGGGCGGCCGACCCATTCGGCCCCGCTCGAGAACTAGACCGGGCCCGGCCCCGCTGCCGCGGGGCGCGCCCTCCAAGAATCCGGCAAAGAAATCCTCAGGAGGAAACCGATGAAGTTGCTGCGCTACGGGCCCGCCGGCCGCGAACGTCCCGGCATCCTGGATCCGGAAGGCAACCTGCGCGACCTGTCCGGCGTGGTCCAGGACCTGGACGGCCGCACCCTGTCGCCGGAGGGCCTGACGCGGATCCGCGGCGTCGACCCGAAGAGCCTGCCGCGCGTCGAGGGCGAGCCCCGGCTCGGGCCCTGCGTCGGCTCGGTCGGCAAGCTGCTCTGCGTCGGCCTGAACTACGCCAAGCACGCGGCGGAGTCGGGCGTCGAGCCGCCGCGGGAGCCCGTGCTCTTCGCCAAGGCGACCAGCGCGATCGTCGGCCCGAACGACGACATCATGCTGCCGGAGAACTCCCAGAAGACCGACTGGGAGGTCGAGCTCGGCGTGGTCATCGGCAAGCGCGCGCGCCACGTGCCGGAGGACTCGGCCCTGGAGCACGTCGCCGGCTACTGCGTCGTCAACGACGTCTCCGAGCGCGCCGCCCAGCTCGAGGGCACCGGCCAGTGGGTCAAGGGCAAGTCCTTCGACACCTTCGGGCCGCTCGGCCCCTGGCTGGTCACCCCCGACGAGGTCCCCGATCCGCAGGACCTGCAGGTCTTCTGCGAGGTCGAGGGCACGCGCTACCAGGACAGCAACACCGCGGACATGATCTTCCCGGTCGCGCACCTGATCCACTACATCAGCCGCCACATGACCCTGATGCCCGGCGACGTCATCGCCACGGGCACGCCGCAGGGCGTCGGCATGGGCCTCAAGCCGCAGCGCTTCCTGAAGGCCGGCGAGACGGTCCGCCTCGGCATCGCCGGCCTGGGCGAGCAGCAGCAGAAGGTCGTGCCCTTCAAGCTGTGAGCCGGGCCCGGCGCCGTCGCGCCGAAGGCCGGAAAAGAAATCGGCGGGGCCCTGCATCCGTTTCCGCAGGCCCCGCCGTACCTCCCTCCACGCCCCCTCGCCGGGGGGCGCCCACTTTCGAGGGAGACAGTCATGACCAAGCTTTCCAGGCTCGCCACCGGCATCGCCGCCGCCGCGGCCCTCACCGTCGCCGGCGCCGCTTTCGCCGGACACCTGCCGATCGTCGGCGGCGCACCGATGGACCCCGAGAAGCCGATCGCGGTGAACGCCTCGGCGGCCGACAACCTGACGACGCTGGTCGCCGCCGCGAAGGCCGCCGACCTGGTCGACACGCTGGCCGGTCCCGGCCCCTTCACGGTCTTCGCGCCGACCGACAGCGCCTTCGGCGCACTGCCGGAGGGCACGGTCGAGCAGCTGCTGCAGCCCGACATGAAGCCGCAGCTGCAGCATGTCCTGACCTATCACGTCGTGCCCGGCACGATGACCGCCGCCGACCTGATGGCCAAGGTCGAGCAGATGGGCGGCAAGTTCTCCATGGAGACCGTCTCGGGCGACACCCTGACGGTGCAGAAGAACGGCCCCGGTCCGCTCGTCGTGATCGACGAGATGGGCAACGGCGCCGTCGTCTCGCAGGCCGACGTCATGCAGTCCAACGGCGTCGTGCACGTCGTCGACGCCGTGCTGATGCCGGCCATGTAGCCCGGACGGCCCGGGGCCCCTCGGGCCAGGGCGCGACCGCCTCCCGTCGCCCCCGGCGGGAGGCGGTCGTCGTCCCAGGTGGACCCCGGGGTGCACCCCGGGCGCGCCGATCTGTCCCGCTAGCCGGCCCGTCGCGCTAGAGGTAACGGCCGGTGTCCAGGTAGTGCGCCGTGTACTCCCGGTAGCTCATGCCCAGCGCCCGGGCGCGCGCGAGACGGCGCCGCACGACCTCGATCGGCGGATTCTCCCAGGCCTTCTCGAGCGCCTTCGTCCAGGCAAAGAGCCGGCCGCTGCGCTCGGGATCGAGCGGCGGTCCCTGGTTGTGGCCGATGCGCGGTGCCGAAGGCTCGGGCAGCGGCATGCTAGCCGGTCCCAGGCCCCGGCCTCAGGCCGTTTCCTCCAGGGCCTCCAGGCCGCACCACTCGGCGACGAACAGCGCGATCGTGCCGGTGACGCGCTTCAGCGACGCCAGGCTGACGCGCTCGTCGAAGCCGTGGATGTTCTCGGAGTAGGGCCCGTACACCAGGCAGGGCGTGTCCTGGTAGAGCACGAAGACCCGGGCGTCGAGGTAGCCGGCGGTGACGAAGCTCTCGAGCGAGCGGCCGTAGCTGGTCAGATGCGCGCGACCGAGGGTCGCCTCGGCCTCGCTGCCTTCCTCCAGCACGTAGCCCTCGGCGAAGAAGCCGTTCCACTCGACCTGCGGCGGGTTGTTGGCCAGGAAGGCGTCGCCGCGCGCGACCTCGGCCAGGCAGCTCTCGATCTCGGCTGCGGCGTCGGCGGCGCGCACGCCGGGATAGATCGCGATGCGCGCGTCGAAGGAGCACCAGGCCGGCACCGAGGAGGCCCAGTCGCCGCCGGCGATCTTGCCGACGTTGAAGTTGATCGGGTGGTCCTGGTCCTCGAAGTGGCGGTGCTGGCCCTTGCGCGCGTTCCAGCGCTCCTCCAGGTCGCGCAGCGCCTGGATCAGGCGGTAGGCCGCCTCGATCGCGTTGGCGCCCTTGCCGGCTTCGCGGACGTGGACCGGCACGCCGCGCACCGTGACCTTGAACCAGAGCACGCCGCAGTTGGCGCGCACCAGCTTGTCGTCCTCGGGCTCCGGAATGATCGCGGCGTCGGCCTGGTAGCCGCGGGCCAGGCAGGCGAGCGCGCCGTTGCCGGTGCACTCCTCCTCGACCACCGACTGCAGGTGGACCCGGCCGGCCGGCTGCCAGCCGAGGCGGCGCAGCGCGTCGAGCGCGTAGAGGTTGGCGGCGAGTCCCGCCTTCATGTCGCCCGAGCCGCGGCCGTAGAGCCAGTCGCCCTCGCGCTTCGGCTCGAAGGGGGGCGCGCTCCACATCGCCTCGGGGCCGGTCGGCACGACGTCGACGTGGCCGTTGAGGATCAGCGAGCGCCCGGTCTCCTGGCGCGGCCGGTGGGTCGCCACGACGTTGAAGGCGCCCTCGTAGTCGATGGTCGCCGGCGAGAAGCCGGGATGGTGGCGGATCGCCTCGAGGTCGATGGCCCAGCGGTCGAGCGCGTAGCCGCGCGCCCGGTAGGCGTCGAACAGGAAGTCCTGGGCGGTCTGCTCCTGGCCGCGCAGCGACGGCTTGCGGATCAGGTCCTGAAGGAACCCGACCTGCGCCTCGAAGCCGGCGTCGACCGCCTCCAGGATCCGCTTCTCGACCGCCGCGTCCAGTTTCGACATCGCTCGCCTCGCCTGCTGGGAATCGCCGGCAAGGCTATCGACAGGCGCGCGCGGGTGCCAGCCCTTCCCTTTGGCGCGCGAGGCGTTAGGCTCTGGCCGCTTCGCTTCAACCGGCGCGGCCGTGCGCAGCCCTGCGCGCGCCGCCCCGCCCAACTCCGAGAGGCTCCCCCATGGACCTGCTGACCGCCGCCGGCACCTACTTCGCCGAGGACTACCGCCAGGCGCGCAAGACCTTCCTCGCGGCCTGCAAGACGGCCGGCGTCGAGCCGAAGAGCTACGCCAATCCGCACCAGGGCCCGCACGGCGAGGAGCTGGCGACCGACGTCGCCTGGTTCGGCCCCGAGGACGCGCGCAAGGTCCTGGTGCTGGTCTCCTCGACGCACGGCGTCGAGGGTTTCCCCGGCTCGGCCGGGCAGTGCGACTGGATCGAGAACGGCCGCGGCGCCGGCGGCCACGCGCCGCTGCCCGAGGGCGTCGCCGTGCTGGTCGTGCACGCTGTCAATCCCTACGGCTTCGCCTGGCTGCGCCGGGTCACCGAGGAGGGCGTCGACCTCAACCGCAACTGGGTCGACTTCGCCGAGCCGCTGCCGCAGAACCCCGGCTACGAGGAGCTGCACGAGGCGCTGGTGCCGAAGTCGCTCGACGAGGCGGCGCTGCGCGAGGCCGACCGGAAGATCCAGGCCTACCGCGAGGCGCACGGCGACACCCAGCTCAACCTCGCGCGCTCGGGCGGCCAGTACAGCCGGCCGGGCGGCGTCTTCTTCGGCGGCAAGGAGCCGACCTGGGCGCGCCGCACCCTGGAGCGGATCGTCGCCGACTACGACCTGGCCGGCCGAGACCTGGTGGCCGTCGTCGACTACCACACCGGCCTCGGGCCGTTCGGCTACGGCGAGCCGATCGCCGATCACACGCCGGGCTCGGTCAACGTGCAGCGCGCGCTCGACTGGTACGGCGATTCGGTCACCCAGCCGCGCCTCGGCACCTCCTCGTCGGTGCCCAAGACCGGCCTCGCCGAGTACGGCTGGGAGCGCCTGCTCGGCGACAAGGTGACCTTCGTGGCCCTGGAGTACGGCACCTACGCGCCGCCGCGCGGCATGAAGGTGCTGCGCCAGGACCACTGGCTGCACAACGAAACCAACGTCGACTGGAACGATCCGCAGACCCGGCGCATCAAGTCGGAGATCCGCGCGCATTTCGCGCCGCAGATGCTGGACTGGCAGGAAATGGTCCTGTTCCGCAGCCGCCAGATTCAGCGCCAGGCCTTGACCGGGCTGGCCGAGGCGTAGAGGCAGGGGACCGCAATTCGGGATGCCCGGTGCCGCCGGTCATCCGTGACACCCCCAAGGGGACAAGGAGGAAGACGTCATGGCGATGCACGCCAACCTGATCGACGGCGAGTGGGTCGAGGCCCCGAACGCCTCGGAGAACCGCAATCCCTCGAACCTGTCCGACGTCGTCGGGCTCTACGCCCAGGCCGACGCCAAGCAGGCCGAGCAGGCGATCGACGCCGCCGCCGCCGCCTTTCCCGGCTGGGCGGCCGCGACGCCGCAGCAGCGCTTCGACGTGCTGGACGCCGCCGGCACCGAGATCCTGGCCCGCAAGGAGGAGCTCGGCCGCCTGCTCAGCCGCGAGGAGGGCAAGACCCTGCCGGAGGGCATCGCCGAGGCGGGCCGTGCCGGCCAGATCTTCAAGTTCTTCGCCGGCGAGACGCTGCGCGTCGCCGGCGACCGCCTCGATTCGGTGCGCCCCGGCGTGATCGCCGAGGTCACGCGCGAGCCGATCGGCGTGGTCGGCCTGATCACGCCCTGGAACTTCCCGATCGCGATCCCGGCCTGGAAGATCGCGCCGGCCCTGGCCTACGGCAACTGCGTCGTGCTGAAGCCGGCCGACCTGGTGCCCGGCTGCGCCTGGGCGCTGGCCGACATCCTGAAGCGCGCCGGCCTGCCGAAGGGCGTGCTCAACCTGGTGCTCGGCCGCGGCTCGGTGGTCGGCGAGGCGATCCTGCAGTCGCCGAAGGTCGCCGCCGTGTCCTTCACCGGCTCGGTCGCGACCGGCCGCCACGTCGCCCAGCGCTGCATCGAGGGCCCGGCGATGAAGAAGTTCCAGCTGGAGATGGGCGGCAAGAACCCCTTCGTCGTGCTCGACGACGCCGACGTCGAGGTCGCGGCCAACGCCGCGCTCAACGGCGCCTTCTTCTCGACCGGCCAGCGCTGCACCGCCTCCTCGCGGCTGATCGTGACCGAGGGCATCCACGACCGCTTCGTCGACACGCTGACCGGCAAGCTGAAGGCCCTCAAGGTCGACAACGCGCTCAAGGAGGGCACGCAGATCGGGCCGGTCGTCGACCAGCGCCAGCTCGACCAGGACCTCGACTACCTGAAGATCGGGCAGGACGAGGGCGCCAAGCTGACCTGGGGCGGCGAGCGCCTGAACCGCGAGACCGAGGGCTTCTACCTGCAGCCGGCGCTGTTCACCGAGACGGACAACGCCATGCGCATCAACCGCGAGGAGATCTTCGGCCCGATCGCCACGGTGATCCGCGCCAAGGACTACGAGAGCGCGCTGGAGATCGCCAACGACACCGAGTTCGGCCTGTCCTCGGGCATCGCCACGACCAGCCTCAAGCATGCCGAGCACTTCAAGCGCAACAGCGACGCCGGCATGGTCATGGTCAACCTGCCGACCGCCGGCGTCGACTATCACGTGCCCTTCGGCGGCCGGAAGAACTCGAGCTACGGCAGCCGCGAACAGGGCCGCTACGCGATCGAGTTCTACACCACGGTCAAGACGAGCTACGCCCAGCCCTGACGGGCGGCGTTTCCGGGACGGCCGGCGCTCCGCCTCGCGGCGCCGGCCGCGCCCGCTTGCGTCGCACGAGCGAAGCGGCGACGGCTCGCGGGGCGGCGGCTCGGCCAGCGAAGGCCGGCCGGAATCACCTGCGGCCGCGACGTCCCAGGCGTGCTAGAGTGCGGCAGCCAGCTGGCTGCCGGCCGCCCGATGGCGGCGAGCGTCGCGCGATAGCGTCGCAGGGGATGATCGGGGCCGGCGGCGTCACCATCTCAAGGTCTGCCGGCAGAGAGCCGGCACCCGAGGAAGCTCCCTGCCTTTCATGAACGATACCACCGCCTCCGCCCCGGTCTCCGACCAGCGGGCCCTCGCCAGGGCCGAGAGCGCGCGGCTGCAACGGGCCGTCGCGGCCTTCCAGGAGGCCCACGGCGGCCGCGCCCTCTGGCAGGTCGGCCTGTCGCTCGTCCTCTACCTCGGCACCGCCGCGGCGATGCTCGCGGCCGTGTCCCTGTCGTTCTGGCTGAGCCTGGCCCTGGCGCCGCTCGCGGCCGGCCTGCTGGTGCGCCTGTTCATCCTGCAGCACGACTGCGGCCACGGCTCGCTGTTCCGCCGGCGCGCGACCAACCGCTGGGTCGGTCGCCTGCTCAGCCTGTTCACGCTGACGCCCTTCGACGCCTGGAGCCGCCAGCACGCCGTCCATCACCTGACCTGGAACGACCTGGACCGCCGCGACAGCGGCGCCGACATCTACTCCTCGTGCCTGACCGTCGAGGAGTACCGCGCGCTGGGCCGCTGGCGCCGCCTGGGCTACCGCACGGTGCGCCACCCGCTGATCGCCAACCTGCTGATCCCGCCCTTCGTGTTCCTGCTGCTCTACCGCGTGCCCTTCGACATGCCCGAGGACTGGCGGCACGAGCGGCGCGCCGTCTACCTGACGGACCTGGCGCTGCTGGCGCTCTACGGCGGCCTCGGCTGGGCCCTCGGCTTCGGTGTGATGGCGGCGGCCCTGCTGCCGATCATCGTGATCGCCGGAATCGCCGGGGTCTGGCTGTTCAGCGTCCAGCATCGCTTCGAGACGACGGCCTGGCTGCGCCACGGCGAGTGGAGCTACGAGCGGGCCGCACTGGCCGGGTCGCTGCACCTGCGGCTGCCGCGGGTGCTGCAGTGGTTCACGGCCAACATCGGCCTGCATCACATCCACCACCTGAACCCCCGGATTCCCAACTACCGACTGCAGGCCTGCCACGACGCCAACGCGGCGCTGCGCCGGGGCCCGAGCATGACGCTCGGCCGGGCGCTCAGGCAGTGGCGCTTCGCCCTGTGGGACGAGCGCCTGCAGCGCATGGTGCCCTTCTCGGCCGTGCGCGCCTGAACAGCTGCCCAGGGGGCGAAGCGGCGTCCTGTCAGCCGCCGTGGCCGATCAGGCGCAGGAACTCCTGGCGGGTGCGGCGGTCGCTGCGGAAGCTGCCGAGCACGCAGGAGGTGACCATCGAGACGCCCTCCTTGCGGACGCCCCGGGTGGTCATGCACTGGTGGGTCGCCTCGATGACCACGCCGACGCCGCGCGGCTGCAGCACGTTCTCGATGGCCTTGGCGATCTGGCTGGTCAGCCGCTCCTGGATCTGCAGGCGCCGGGCATAGCCCTCGACCACCCGGGCCAGCTTGGAGATGCCGACGACGCGATGGTCCGGCAGGTAGGCGACGTGGGCCTTGCCGATGATCGGCGCCAGATGGTGCTCGCAGTGGCTGACGAAGTCGATGTCGCGCAGCACCACGATCTCGTCGTAGCCGTCGACCTCCTCGAAGGTGCGGACGAGATAGTCCTGGGGGTCGGATTCGTAGCCGCCGAACCACTCCTCGAAGGCCTGGGCGACCCGCTTGGGGGTATCGCGCAGACCCTCGCGGTCCGGGTCGTCGCCGGCCCAGCGCAGCAGCGTGCGCACGGCGGCCTCGGCCTCTTCGCGGGAGGGGCGCTCGCCCTCGATCTGTGCGACGGGGGTGACCTGCGGCATGTCCATACTGTCCTGATCTCCGGAAAGGCCCGAGCCTAGAGCAGAAGCGGCGCGATTACGACCCGCGCAGCCACGGCCAAGCGTCCCGCCGAAAGATAGGCCTCCCGGCCGCGGGTCAAGCCGTCGCGCCGACGCTCACTCGCTCGACTGCAGCACGCCGCGCTTGATCTGGTCCTGCTCGATCGATTCGAAGAGCGCCCGGAAGTTGCCCTCGCCGAAGCCCTCGTCGCCCTTGCGCTGGATGATCTCGAAGAAGATCGGCCCGATCACCGTCGAGGTGAAGATCTGCAGCAGGCGTCCGCCGTCCGGCGTCGGCGCGCCGTCGATCAGGATGGCGTTGCGCTTCAGGCGCTCGAGGTCCTCGCCGTGGCCCGGCACGCGCTGCTCGACCATCTCGTAGTAGGTGTCGGGCGGCGGGTCCATGAAGACGACACCCTTCTGGCGCAACGCCTCCACGGTCGCGAAGATGTCGTCGGTGCCGAGCGCGATGTGCTGGATGCCCTCGCCCTTGTAGGCCTTCAGGTACTCCTCGATCTGGCTCTTGTCGTCGGCCGACTCGTTGATCGGGATGCGGATCTTGCCGTCCGGGCTGGTCATCGCCCGGCTGTGCAGGCCGGTCAGCTTGCCCTCGATGTCGAAGTAGCGGATTTCCTTGAAGTTGAAGAGCTTCTCGTAGAAGCCGGCCCAGACGTCCATGCGACCGCGGTGGACGTTGTGGGTCAGGTGGTCGACGTAGGTCAGGCCGACGCCCTGCGGGGCCCGCTCCGCCCCCTCGACCGCCACGAAGTCGATGTCGTAGATCGAGCCTTTCCTGCCGTAGCGGTCGACGAGATAGATGATCGAGCCGCCGATGCCCTCGATCGCCGGGATGTTCAGCTCCATCGGCCCGACCCGGTTCTCGACCGGCTTGGCGCCCAGCTCGAGCGCGCGCCTGTAGGCCTGCGCCGCATCGACGACCCGGAAGGCCATGGCGCAGGCCGAAGGCCCGTGGACCTTGGCGAAGGCCTGGGCGAAAGAGTCCGGCTCGGCGTTGACCACGAAGTTGACGTCGCCCTGGCGGTAGAGCGTGACGTCCTTCGAGCGGTGGCGGGCGACGGCCGTGAAGCCCATCGACTCGAAGAGCGCGCCCAGTGCCTTGGGATCGGGGGCGGTGTACTCGACGAACTCGAAGCCGTCGGTGCCCATCGGGTTGACCGCGTCGATCGCGGCCGGCGTGTCGTCCTTGGGAAAGGGGCCCATCGTCGCGATACCTCCCTGGTGCTGTGCCGCCGTCAGGCGGCGGCGTGGTAGCGGCCGCTGCCGCGGTGCAGGAGTTCGTCGCCCGGCAGCAGCGCGCCGGGCTCCAGGTCGGCGCGCGCGCCGATGCGGTCGTAGAGCGGGCCGAAGTCGAGCGCGGCCAGGCCGAGCAGCTCCTCGAAGTCGCGGACCACGAAGTAGCTCTCCTGGAAGTCGTCGATGCGGTAGCGCGTGCGCATCACCCGCTCGAGCTCGAAGGCGATGCGGTTCGGCGAGTCGTCCTCCAGGGCGAAGCGGGTCTCGCTGTGCGAGGAGACGATGCCGGCGCCGTAGATCTCCAGGCCCGCCGGGCCGCGCACCAGGCCGAATTCCACCGTGTACCAGTAGAGCCGCGCCAGGCGGTGCAGCACGTCGCGGCCGAGAGCGCGCAGCCCGCCCTCGCCGTAGGCCTGCATGTAGTCGGCGAAGACCGGGTCCATCAGCATCGGCACATGGCCGAAGATGTCGTGGAACAGGTCCGGCTCCTCGAGGTAGTCGAGCTCGTCGCGGCGGCGGATCCAGTGGGCGGCCGGGAAGCGCCGGTTGGCCAGGTGCTCGAAGAAGACCGCGTCGGGCACCAGACCGGGCACCGCGACGACGCGCCAGCCGGTGGCCTTGCCGAGCCGCTCGGAAAGCGCCTCGAAATCCGGAATCGCCTCGGCGCCGAAGGGCAGGCGTTCGAGGCCGTCGAGGAAGGCCCGGCAGGCGCGGCCCGGCAGCAGCGCGCGCTGGCGCTCGAACAGCGTGCGCCAGACGGCGTGATCCTCCGGGCGGTACTCGTCCCAGCGCTGCGCCACGCTGTAGTCCGCAGCGACCGGGCGCGGCGAGCCGCGGAACGACTTGTCCCACTGGAGGGCGGCAGTCTGACCCGGCATCGAGACCTCCTGCGTGGCATGTCTGCAGCAACGTACGAGGCTAGAAGATAGTGCGACACGCCGGCCATTTCCTGCCGGATATGCCTAACATCGTTACAGGATTGGCATTTTATTCCAGATCGAGCGGCAGGTCGCCGCGATCCCGGACCGCCTCGATGACAAAGGAGGTGTGCAGGTCCTTGACGCCCGGCAGGCGCAGCAGGCGGTCCCGGGTGAAGCGGCCGTAGGCCTCGAGGTCCGGCACCACGACGCGCAGCAGGAAGTCCATGTCGCCGGCCATCATCCAGACGCCGACGACCTCCGGCAGGCGCCGGACCTCGCGCTCGAAGGCGTCGGCGTCGGCGTCCTTGTGCCGCTCGATGTTGACCCGCACGAAGGCCTCGATGTCGAGACCGAGACGCCCGCGGTCGAGCCGGGCGGCGTAGCCCTCGATGTAGCCCTCGCTCTCCAGCTGCTTCAGCCGCCTGAGGCAGGGCGAGGGCGAGAGACCGACGCGCTCGGCCAGGTCGGCGTTGCTGATGCGCCCCTCGCGTTGCAGCACCTGCAGGATGCGCAGGTCGGCCGCGGTGAGGCGTCGCCCGGAAGGCTTCATGGCTCTGCTGTCCCCCAGGACCGGCCGGTCCGGTAGCGCTTTCCCGTACAGCAGCCGCCGCGCGCCTGGCAAGGACCGGACGACCGCTTGCCGCCGGCGCCGCCCGGCGCGAGCCCGAACGGACCAGCGGCCCGCGAGCCGGGGCTGCGGGCCGCTGCGATGCCGGTTCCCCAACCAGGGTAGGCCGGCGCGTCAGTCCAGGCGGCGTCGTAACGGCATGCCTCCGACCGTCACGACGGCGCGTCTCAGCTGTTCGCCTGCAAATAGGCGATCACGTCCATCCGATCCTCTTCCTTCTTGAGGCCGGGGAAGGCCATGCGGTTGCCGGGAAGGAACTTGCGCGGGTCTTCCAGGTAAGAACTGAGGGACTCGGCATCCCAGACCAGCCCGCCGGCGCCGGCCTCCTGCATCGGCTTGGAATACTTGAATCCCTCGTGCGTCCCGGCGGTCCGTCCGACGACGCCGTGCAGATTCGGGCCGACGCGGTTGGGGCCGCCGGCCTCGATGGTATGACAGGCCTTGCAGCGGGCGAAGAGCTTCTCGCCCTTGGCGGCATCGCCCTGCGCGAAGGCCGGCGAGGCCGCCGCGACAACGAGAAGTCCGGCAGCTAAAAGGGCATTTCGCATTCGCTTCTCCCATTGTGTTGGTACTTGGCTACTGCAACGGGGCAAGATAGTGCCCTTCGGGCGAAGCGCCACCGACCGGACACAAGGTCGCGATCTCGGCGGCGGAGTCTGTTCTTCCGGGCGGCGGCACCGCCGTCTTCAGGCCGACCGGCGGGGATCCGCATTGACCAACCGGTGACAGGCCACCAATTCTCATCCAGTCTGCTGGAAAATTTGCTTCCTCGAGGCCCGGGTCCTAGACGGTGACCGATATGATCGATCTGAACAAGATGATGGACAGCGCGGCGCAGGCCTCCGAGCTGCTCAAGACCCTGGCCAATCCGAACCGCCTGCTGATCCTCTGCATCCTGTCGCAGGGCGAACGCAGCGTCGGGGAGCTCGAGGAGCTGCTGGCGATTCGCCAGCCGACGCTGTCCCAGCAGCTGGCGGTGCTGCGCGACCAGGAGCTCGTCGACACGCGGCGCAGCGGCAAGCAGGTCTTCTACCGCCTCGCCAGCAACGAGACCGAGCAGGTGATCGGCCTGCTCTACGAGCTCTATTGCGGCGAGAAGAAGCAGAAGCCGACCACCGTCGACGCCGCCCCGAACGCCGCCGAGTAACCCCCCCTCCGAACAAGCGCGACGACGAGCGCCGGGCCTCGCTCCGGCCCGCTGCCGCGCACCGAGGTTCAGTCGACGCTCCCGGCGCCGTCTTCGGGCGTGACGTCGATGATGCGCGCGCGGCCGATCACCTCGACCGCATCCTTGCAGTCGGTCATGCAGGGCTCGCGCGGCTCGAACTCCGGCCCTTCCATCACGAAGAAGCCCTGGGCGTTGGGCATCTCGACCTCCGCCAGGTTGTCGCGGGTCAGCACGAAGTCGTCCTCGACCAGGTAGTTGAGATAGAGCAGATAGGCGACCACCGCGTAGGTCTCGTCGGCGGTGAGCGACTGCGCGTCGCCGAACGGCATGGCCCGGTGGACGTAGTCCCAGACCGTGCTGGCATAGGGCCAGTAGCTGCCGATCGTCTTGACCGGGTCCTGCTTGGCCAGGGTGTCCTCGCCGCCCATCAGCGGCGGATAGCGCCCGAAGGCCTCGCCGAACTCGCCGTGGCAGTAGGCGCAGCGCTCCAGGTAGATCGCCTCGCCCTCGGCGACCGAGCCCGAGCCGACCGGCAGCCCGAGGCCGTCGGGCCGCACGTCGATGTCCCAGCCGGCGATCTCGGCCTCGCTGGCCGGCGTGCCGAGACCGTAGCGCTGCTCCGCCCGCGCCGGACCCGAGAGGAACAGCCCTGCCAGCAACAGGAACACGAGCGGCGCGGTGGCCGGGCGCGAGCGGACCATCGTGCTAGCCCAGCCGGACATTCTCGACACTCCCGTTCCCGTCGACCTGCCAGGTCTGGATCGCGTTGTTGTGGTAGATCGAGTTGACGCCGCGTTTCTCCTGCAGCATCGCCATGGTCGGCTGCACGTAGCCGGTCTCGTCGATGCAGCGGCTCTGCAGCAGCACGGGGCTGCCGTCCCAGACCCAGTCGAAGGTGAAGCGGGTCAGGCACTTCGGCAACACGGGCCCGTGCAGCGTCGCGGTCTGCCAGTTGCGGCCGCCGTCGAGCGTGACGTCGACCCGGGCGATCCGGCCGTGGCCGGACCAGGCGAGGCCCTTGATGACGTTGGCGCCCTCGTGCCTCAGCGGCATCTCCGGCGAGGGGCTGGTGATCACCGACTTGGCGTCCATCACCCAGGTGAACTTGCGGGCCCGGCCGTCCGGGAGCAGGTCGGTGTACTTCGAGGTCTCCTCGCGCTGGTACCAGGCCTGGTCGCCGACCTCGAGCCGGCGCAGCCACTTGACCCACATGTTGCCTTCCCAGCCGGGAACCACCAGGCGGATCGGGTAGCCCTGCTCGGCGCGCAGGCGCTCGCCGTTCATCGACCAGGCGACCAGGCAGTCGTCGAGCGCCTTCTCGAGCGGGATCGAGCGGCTCATGGCCGCCGCATCGGCGCCCTCGGCGAGGATCCAGGCCGCCTTGTCCTTGAGGCCGACCTCGTTGAGCAGGGTGCGCAGCGTGACGCCGGTGTACTGCACGCAGTGCACCATGCCGTGGGTGTACTGCACGCCGTTGAGCTGGGCGCCGCGCCACTCCATGCCGCTGTTCGCCGCGCACTCCAGGAAGTGAAAGCGGTTCTCCTGCGGCAGGCGCATGAGTTCCTCGACCGTGAAGATCAGCGGCCTCTCGACGAGGCCGTGGATCAGCAGGCGGTGCGCGGCCGGGTCGACCTCGGCGACGCCGCCGTGGTGGCGCTCGAAGCAGAGGCCGTTGGGCGTGACGAAGCCGTCGAGGGCGTAGAGCGGGGTGAAGTTGACCGAGGACTCGCGGGTCGCGGTCAGCCACTCGACGCTGCGCCGCACGACCTGCTCCTCGTGGGGCGACGGCAGGCCGTAGGGCGCGGCGTCGACGCCGACGCCGAGATAGCGGCTCCAGTCCGGCAGGGCCGGCGGCGCCGCCGCCGGCGCGGCGGCGATGGCGCGGCCCGGCGCCAGCCCGAGG
>JAUILQ010000064.1 GCA_030433005.1 Alphaproteobacteria bacterium | reverse complement strand
GGAGCGCAGCAACGCCATGCAAGCCTGGATCGACAGCTACAACCACAGCCGCCCCCATTCCGCTCTCAACGGAAAACCGCCCATCTCACGCATCGCCAGGGACAACCTCCTTGGCAGCGACAGCTAGCGCTCCTTGCCCGCCCGCGCCTTGCGGCTCGGCGCCGTGCGCGCGACGGCGTCCAGGGTCTCGACCCGGGCCTTGGCATCGCCCTGGGGGCGGTCTGTCAGGCGGCGGTAGTCGCGGTAGAGGAACATGAGCTCGGTCCACAGGCCCGGCAGGTCCATGAGCAGCGTGTCCGCGCGGTAGCAGGCCTCGTAGTCGATTCGCTCGCCGCCGCCGCGGCCGAGCACGCGCAGCACCTCCTTGGCGATGCGGCCGTAGCCGACGACGCTGGGGTGCATGCCGTCGAGCCCGCAGAAGCCGCCGGCCTTGAAGCCGCCGCCGGGGTAGCTCTCCAGCATCATGTTGGAGATGTAGTTGCCGCCGGCCCGGATCGTGTTCTCGTCGCTCAGCCGCTCGTGCTTGCGGTTGAGGCGCTTCATCTGGCCGGCCAGGTCGACGAAGGCGACGCGGTCGCCGAGCCGCTGGCGCAGCGCCTCCTCCATGCCGGCGTTGATCGCCGCGACCTGCGCGTCCTGCCGCTTCAGGACCTGGCCGGTCATGGTGCCGTAGCCGAAGCCCATGCGGTTCTCGTAGTCGTCGAAGTAGCCGTCGTCGCGCGGCAGCTGGCCGGCGTTGGTGATCGATTCCGGCGCCGGCATCAGGTTCGGCGTCTGGCTCGGCAGCACCAGGCCGTTGACGATCACCTTCTTCATCCCCGGCCCGACCTCCTTCAGGTGGTCGGCCAGGGTCGCGTAGCGGGCGACGATCTCGGCGACGCGCGCGTCGGTCAGGGTCGGGTTGGCCTCGAAGCCGGCCTCGAACAGCCCCTCGTTGCTGCCGATGTTGAGCAGCAGGATCTCGGGCTCGCGCCACTTCACGAGATCGACCGGCTGCACGCCCTCCAGGTCGTCGCGGCCGGCGGGATTGAGCGTGAAGCGGGCGTTGAGGCCGAGGATCGCGTCGCCGATACCGCCGTCGTCGGGAATCTCCAGCTTCGAGAGCGCCCGGATGCTGCCGGCGCTGCGCGCGGTCACGGCGTCGGCCTGGCGCGAGCGCCTGTCCCAGTCGAAGGCGTAGAGGTCGCCGATGTCCATCGAGGCGACCGAGAGGTTCTCGAAGGTCAGCCGCCGCGACGGCGACGTTGGCCGCCGCGCCCAGTAGCGCGCGTTCAGCGACAGCAGCTGGTCGATCGCGCCGAGGTCCGGCAGCAGCCGCACCATCGGCTCCATGTCGATCAGGATCGGCCGCTTCGGGTCGGGATAGGAGAAGGCCGTCTCGTCGAGGCCGAGCGCGCGGGCGACCTGGGCCGGCGGCGAGAAGCGGAACAGCGGCGCGCTCATGGTCAGCGAGCGCACGCCCTGGTACATCGAATCGCCGATCGCCATCAGCGGCGGGTGCTTGTACTCGGCCGGCAGGTCGATCGCCATGGTCCCCTCCCCTTCTGCTCGTCCGGCAGAAGGATAGCCTCGCGCAAGGGTGGTGGCGAGTCGCGGCGCTCAGCGGGTCGGCGGGCTGACCGAGGTGCCCTTGCCCTCGTCGTCCCGGCCGTCTTCCTCCCGGTCGGTCTCGCCGGCGACCGCGTCGGCGGCGCGGGCGCCGCGCTCGCCCAGCGGGCGCCGCGCGCCGACCGTGGTGTCGCGCCGGGTCTGGCGCTCGAGCTCGCAGTTGAGCTCGGCGCCCAGGCAGATCACGTAGCCGGACAGCCAGAACCACATCAGCAGGATGACGACCGCGCCGAGCGCCCCGAAGGTCTCGTTGTAGCTGGCGAAGTTCTCGACGTAGAGCGAGAAGCCGTAGGAGGCGGCGAGCCACAGCAGCGTCGCCAGCACCGCGCCCGGCGTGATCCAGCGCAGGCGCGCGCCGCGCCGCGACGGCCCGTAGCGGTAGAGCACCGCGAGGCCGACCATCATCATGACCAGGAGGCCGAGCCAGCGCAGCGCACCGATCGCCAGCTCGGTGACCAGGCCGAGGTCGACGAGCGCGAGCAGCGGCGGCAGGACGGCGACGGCGGCGATCGCGACCAGTGCCAGCAGGATGGCGCCGAGGGTCAGGCCGAGCGCCAGCAGGTTCTGGCGCACAATGCCGCGCTCCTCGGGCTCCTCGTAGGCGATGTTCATCGCCGCCATGAGCGCCTTGACGCCCTTGGTCGAGCTCCAGACCGCGAGCAGCAGGCTGAAGGCGGCGCCGAAGGTCAGCGCCGAGCCGGCGCCCGCGGAGACCTCGGTCAGCTGCTCGCTGAGGATCTCGTAGACGGCCGGGGGCACGACGCCGCGCCAGGCCTCGAGCTGGCTCTGCACGACGGCCGGGTCGGCGACCGCGCCCCAGATCATCGCCGCGGCGCCGATCGCCGGGAAGATCGCCAGGAAGGCGTAGAAGGCGACGCCGCCCGCGACCACGCTGATGTGGTCCTGGCCGACCTCGTCCTTGACGCGCAGCAGGATCTCCTTCCAGCCGCGCAACGGGACGCCGGTCGGCCGCGTGGCCTCGCGCCCACGCCGTTTCCGCTCATCGCGCGCCGCGGGGCCGGCGCTGCTGGCCCCGCCGGCGCTCACGAGCGCGGCGCTGCGGGTCGGCCCAAAGGGTCGGCGGCCGCAGCCGGCTCGCCCAAGGGCTCGTCGAGCCCGGCCTCGTCCATCGCCGGCGCCGGCGCGGCGCGCTCGGCCCGCGCGCGCTCCATCTCGCGGGCGCGCGCCTCGGCGTAGGCGCGGTACTGCTCCAGGCGCTCCTGGCGACGCAGGCGCTGGGTCTCGCGGTAGAAGATCCAGGCGCAGCCGGCGGCGATCAGGCCGAGCGGCAGCAGGTTGTCGCTGACCATGCGGCGCAGCTCGCGCCGCGCCTCCGCGGAATCGGCGTCGTGGCCGTAGAGGGCCGCGACGCCCTGGCGCAGCCCCTCGGCGGCGCCGCTGAGGTGGCGGCCGGGGTCGACCTTCTCGCGCAGGGATTCGAGCGTCTCGTCGATCTCCTCGCGGGTCCGGTCGATGTCGCGCTCGATCTCGGCAGCCTCGTCGTGTTCGCTCACCGCACGTTCTCCATGACCTGTTCCTTGTCGTCGCGCAGGCTGCGCAGCGTCCGCTCGGGCGTGAGCCGCCGGACCGAGATCATGCGCCGTCCGATCGCGTAGACCACGAGGCCGGCGAGCAGGCAGCCGCCGCCGACCAGCAGGCTGGCCATCCACACCGGCATGCCGGTCGCCAGGGCCGCGACCGCGGCCTGGGTGAAGATGATCAGCGACAGGAAGACGAACAGCAGGCCGGAAATCATCACGACCAGGCCGCGCAGGCCCTGCTGGACCTTCTGGACCGACTCGGCCTGGGCGAGGCGCAGCTCCTGACGGATCAACGAGGTCACCTGGTTGATCAGGTCCTGGATCAGGGTCTTGAAAGAGGTCTCGCTGTCGGCCATCGCCTGGGTCGCCTTGTCTTCGGTTGCCTGGGTCTTCCGGTCGCCTGGGTCTTCCGGTCGCCTGCGGACGACCAACCGCCGCCGCCAAAGCGACGGCGTCGCGTCCAGAGCGCCAACACGGGCGGCCCCGGGAAGGTTCCCGATCGGGCGCGACGGAACGGCGCGTGCGCCGCCGGCGTCTCAGCAGCATCCGGCCGCCACGGCGCCTCCGAGGCGGCCCGCCCCGAGAAAGGAAACCATCATGAACGACCGCCTGCACCCGCCGCAGCAGCAGGACCACCAGCCCGGCGACGAGCACCAGATGCAGCCGGAGCCCGACTGCCTGCCGCGCCATCCCGGCAGCGGCCGCCTCCAGGACAGGGTGGCGCTGATCAGCGGCGGAGACAGCGGCATCGGCCGGGCCGTCGCCCTGGCGATGGCCCGCGAGGGCGCCGCCATCGCGATCCTCTACCTGGACGAGGCGGCCGACGCCGAAGAGACCTGCCGGCTGGTCGAGAGCGAGGGCCGTCCGGTGCTGGCGCTCGCCGGCGACGTCGGCGACGAAGGCTTCTGCCGCGAGGCGGTGCGGCAGACCGTGGAGCGCTTCGGCCGGCTCGACGTGCTGGTCAACAACGCCGCCGAGCAGCATGAGACCGACGACCTCGCGGCCTTCGACACGGTGCAGCTGGAGCGTACCTTCCGCACCAACATCTTCAGCTGCTTCTACCTGACCAAGGCGGCGCTGCCGCACCTGCGCCCCGGCTCGGCGATCGTCAACTCGACCTCGGTGACCGCCTACCAGGGCCACAAGACGCTGGTCGACTACGCCTCGACCAAGGGCGCGATTGTCGCGCTGACGCGCTCGCTGGCCCAGGCGCTCGTCGACAAGGGGATCCGGGTCAACGCGGTCGCGCCCGGTCCGATCTGGACGCCGCTGATTCCGGCTTCCTTCGACGCGGAGAAGGTTGCCCACCACGGCCAGTCGGCGCCGATGGACCGCGCCGGCCAGCCCAACGAGGTGGCGCCGAGCTACGTCTTCCTGGCCAGCGAGGACGCCTCCTACATGAGCGGCCAGGTGCTGCACCCGAACGGCGGGCGCATCGTCGGCTCCTGAGCGAGAGCGACCCCGGCGCTCAGGCCGCGTCGGCGCGGGCCGGCGGAGCGTCTGCGGCAAGCGGGCGCAGACCGTGGGTCCGCGAGGCGGCGAGGCGCTGCAGGATGCGCCGGACCTCGGCGGCCTCGACGCCGTCGCGCTGCATGACCAGGCGGACGATGGGATCGGCCAGCATTTCCTCGACCGTGGGCTCGGCGAACGTCTTTCTCGCGGTCATCGCAGCGTCTCGCTCTTCAGTGAAAGGCTTCCCGCCTCCCGATCCCTACCGTCGTCGGGTTTTGCGGCGCCATCATGTCCGCCGCGTGTGCCTTTTGTCTCAACCTCTTCGGGTCGCGCTCCCCTGCCCGGACGACATGGAACCAATTGCACGCTATGAGATTATCACTCCTGGCGCGCTGCGTCTCTTGAGTGTCGGGCACAGGTCTTTCCCCGGACCCGGTCGGCCGGGTCCGGCGGCCAGCGAGAGCGCCTGCCCAGGTCAGAAATCGTAGAGGCCGCTCGGATTGTCGACCAGGATGGCCCGTCGGGTCGCCTCGTCGGGCGCCCAGTCGAGCAGCACGTCGAGCAGGTCGACGTCGTCGGGGTAGCGCGCCCTCGGCACCCCGACGTGCGGCCAGTTGCTGGCCCAGAGCATGCGCTCGGGCGCGGCGGCGACCAGCGCCTTGGCCAGGCGGCCGACGTCCTCGAACAGCGGCGCGCCGCTCTTCGAGGTCTCGTAGGGAGCCGAGAGCTTGACGTAGCAGTTGCCGCGGCCGACCAGGCGGAGCAGGCAGCGGAAGGACTCGTGGTCGGGCGCCACCGGCTCCAGGAACTTGCCGACATGGTCGATGACGTAGGGGCCCTCGAGCCGCTTCAGCGCGGCCTCGTGGCCGGGCAGCTCGCGCCCGTCGAGCTGCACGATGACGTGCCAGCCGAAGGGCCGGATCCGGGCCGCCACGGCCTCCATGCGGTCGAGGCCGACGGCGCCGGTCGGCAGGTTCATGATGCGCGCGCCGCGCACGCCGGCCGCGGTCAGGCGCTCCAGCGTCGCATCGTCGGTCTCGGGCGTGACCACGGCGATGCCGCGCGCATCCCCGCCGAACGCCGCCAGCGCCTCGAGCAGGCAGGCGTTGTCGAACTGGTAGGCGTTGCTCTGCACCACCACCGCCTTGGCGAGGCCGAGCCACTGCTGGAAGCGGCGGTAGTTGGCGACCGTCGCCGGCTCGGGCGGCGGCGGGCCGCCGGGCTGGCCGGCGTGGCCCTCGGTGAAGATGTGGATGTGGGTGTCGACCACGCCCGGCGGGGTCTGCAGCCTCGGCGCCCGGCCCGAGAGCGGGCGCGGCGGGTGATCGGTCGGCATGGCCTGGCTCCTCTGTCCGGGGCGCTTGGTCAGTCTTCGGCCGCGTAGGTCCCGAGCGCCGCGCGGTCGATCTCGATGCCCAGGCCCGGCCCGTCCGGCACGGCGACCAGGCCGCCCGCGTGCTCGATCGGCCGGGTCAGGACGGCCTGGCGGAAAGGGTTCTCGGTGCGGTCGAACTCCAGCAGCGGCCGGCGCGGCTCGTGGCGCGGCGGCGACACCGGCAGCACCGCCAGGAACTGCAGGGCCGCGGCCAGGGCGACGCCGGTGCCCCAGACGTGCGGCACCAGGCGCAGACCGAAGGTCTCGGCCAGGGCGGCGACGCGGCAGGCCTCGGACAGCCCGCCGACGGCGCAGACGTCGGGCTGCAGGATGTCGACGGCGCGGCTTTGGATCGGATCGCGGAAGCCCCAGCGGGTGAACCAGGTCTCGCCGCCGGCGACGGGGATCGGCTGGCCGGCGCGCACGGCGCGGTAGCCCTCCAGATCCTCGGGCACTACCGGCTCCTCGAACCAGCCGATGTCCTGGTCGGCGGCGGCGCGGCCCAGGCGGATCGCCTCCAGCGCGTCGTAGCCGTGGTTGGCGTCGATCATCAGGCCCGCGTCCGGCCCGATCGCCGCGCGCACCGCGCGGATCGCCGCGAGGTCCTCCTCGACGCCGTAGCCGATCTTGATCTTGACCGCCCCGAAGCCCTCGCCGACGTAGCCCGCCGCCTCCTCGGCCAGGTAGGCCGGGCGGTCCGCCTTTCCGGTGCGCCGGAAGCCGCCGGTCGCGTAGGCCGGGATCTCCGTGCGGAAGGCGCCGCCGAGCAGCCGGTGGACCGGCGCCTCGAAGTGGCGGCCCTTGAGGTCCCACAGCGCGATCTCGATGCCCGACAGCGCAGTCACCGCCAGGCCGCGCTGGCCCTGGTCGCGGAACTGGCTGTAGAGGTGCAGCCAGAGCGTCTCGTGGTCGAGCGCGTCCCGGCCGAGCAGCAGCGGCGCCATGGCCGCGACCACGGCGGCGTTGAGGCGCATCGGGCCGAGGCACTCGCCCCAGCCGCTGGTGCCGTCCTCCGTCGTCACCTCGACCAGGCAGTGCGCCCGGCTCTCGAAGCGCGAGAAGGAGGATTCGAACTGCCGGTCGAGCCGGTGCTCCAGCAGGTGCGTGCGGACGGAGGCGATGCGGGTAGAGGAGCCGGCCATGGCGGCGAGCCTACTGCCCCGTGACCCGGCGCACCAGCGGCGCCAGCATCTCGTGCTCGGCCTCGCTCAGGTCGGTCAGCGGCGGGCGCACCGGCCCGCAGTCGCGCCCGGCCAGGCGCAGGCCGGCCTTGATGATCGAGACGGCGTAGCCCGGCCCGCGGTCGCGCACGACCGAATAGGGATAGAAGAAGCTCGTCAGCAGCTCCTGCAGGGTCGCGCGGTCCCGGTCGCGCATCGCCCGGTAGAAGCGCAGCGCCATCTCCGGCGCGAAGTTGAAGACCGCCGAGGAGTAGGTCGAGACGCCGGCCGCGTCGTAGGCCTCGGCGAAGAGCTCGTGGGTCGGCATGCCGCCGACGTAGACCAGCCGGTCGCCCAGCGTCGCGGTGATCTGGCGCACCGTCGCGATGTCGCCGGAGCCGTCCTTGAAGCCGATCAGGTTGGGGCAGGCCTCCGCGAGCCGCGCCAGGGTCTCGGCCTTCAGCTGGGAATTGTCGCGGTTGTAGACGATGACGCCGATGCGGACGGCCTGGCAGACCGCCTTGACGTGCGCCTCCAGGCCGGCCTGGGAGGCGCCGATCAGGTAGTGCGGCAGCAGCAGGATGGCGTCGGCGCCGGCCTGCTCGACGCCCTTCGCCAGCTCGCAGGCCATCGCCGTGCCGTAGCCGCAGCCGGCGATGATCGGCACCTCGCCGGAGGCCTCCTTGGCCGCGCGCGTCGCCTCGCAGACCTCGGCCGCGGTCAGCGAGAAGAACTCGCCGGTGCCGCCGGCCGCGAACAGCGCCGCCGCCTCGAAGCCCGACAGCCAGCCGACGTGCTCGCGGTAGCGCTCGGCGTCGAAGGAGAGGTCGCTGCGGAAGGGGCTGACCGGAAAGGACAGCAGGCCGCTGCCGATCCGGCTCTTGAGGGCGTCGTGATCCATCGTACGTTCGGGTCCAGCCAGTCGGGAATCCTGAGGTGCCCGTACGATAGGCACGCGCACGAGCGCGTCAAGTCATCATATGACTTGACGCGCACCGGGGAAGCGACGGCGTGCGACTCGGGGACCTCCGCCGCCTTGCCGCGATCGCCGCTCCCCCGCCCCTCAGCGGCCCTCGCGGCGCAGGCGCTGGTAGCGCTCGAGGCTGCCCTTGAGGTGCACGCGCATGGCCTCGCGCGCGGCGTCGGGGTCGCCGCGGCAGATCGCGGTCATGATCGTCTCGTGCTCGTTCTGCAGCTGGCGCACGTAGGCCGGCGTGCGCACCGGCGACGGGCTGGGCTGCCCGCGGTCGGGCAGCTGCGAGCGCGGGATGGTGCGCCGGCCGAGGAACTCGAAGAACTCGCCGAAATGCCGGTTGTTGGTCGCCTCGGCGATCGCGAGGTGGAAGGCGAAGTCGGCGTCCTCCGCCGTCTCGCCGCGCGCCATGGCCGAGGCGATCTCCTCGTAGCATTCGCGGATCTTGGCTTCCTGGGCCGGCGAGCGGCGCTCGGCAGCGAGCCCGGCGGCCTCGATCTCGACGGCGGCGCGCAGTTCCAGCGTCTCGATCACCGAGGAGATCTTGCCGGCGTCCTCGCTGAGCAGGCTGAGGCCCGGCGGCGCCTTGGCCGGCTCGCGCACGAAGACGCCGATGCCCTGGCGCGGCTCGACCAGGCCGTCGGCGCGCAGCCCGGCGATGGCCTCGCGCACCACCGTGCGGCTGACGCCCAGCTCCTGGATCAGCGCCTGCTCGGTCGGCAGGCGGTCGCCGGCCTTCAGGCGGCCGCTGGCGATCCGCTCGCGCAGGTTGGCCACGACCATCTGCGTCAGGTTGCGGCGGGGCCGCGGCGCGGCCTTCTCGGCCGATAGCTCGCTCATCTCCTGCTCCGACTGGTGCCTCCCGCTCGGGAGCCCGGCGGCAGTCTAGCCCGATTGCGGCGTGTGATCTCGATGATTGACGCTATCCAGGCTAATTCATATGATGTCTGATGTCTATAAAGCCACGGCAGCGGTCCGCCAGGTCGAGCCGCCGCGACACAGAAGGCGCCTGCCCCGCCCGACGCCCGGAGCCGGGGCTCACGAGGGAGGAGATGACATGCGCAAGCTGAAACTGAACGGGCTGGCCGCGGCCGCCCTGGCCGGGCTGCTGGCCGCCGGGCTGCCGCTGGCCGCGCCGGACGCGGCCGCCGAGTGGCGCGGCTGGAACATCCACGTGCCCGACTATCCGGTCTCGCACGGCATGGAGGACTTCGCGAAGAAGATCGAGGAACGCACCGACGGGCGCCTGACCGCCAAGACCTACCACTCCGGCGTGCTCGGCACGCAGCCGGACGCGATCGAGCAGGTGCGGCTCGGCGGCATCGACTTCGCCGTCTTCAACCTCGGGCCGATGGGCCAGGTCGTGCCGGCGACCAACGTCGTCTCCCTGCCGTTCATCTTCAAGGGCATGGACCACATGCACCGGGTCATGGACGGCCCGATCGGCGACGAGATCGGCGCGGCGATGGCCGAGAAGGGCCTGGTGCCGCTGGCCTGGTACGATTCCGGCGCGCGCTCCTTCTACAACTCGCAGAAGCCGATCATGACCCCCGACGACGTCAAGGGCATGAAGGTCCGGGTCATGAACAACGACCTCTTCGTCGGCATGATCGAGGCGATGGGCGGCAACGCCACGCCGATGGCCTTCGGCGAGGTCTACCAGTCGCTGAAGACCGGCGTCATCGACGGCGCCGAGAACAACTGGCCGTCCTACGAGTCGACCAACCACTTCGAGGTCGCCGGCTACTATTCCGACTCGGGCCACCTGATCATCCCGGAGTGCCTCTGCATCAACAAGGGGCTCTGGGACTCGCTGTCGGCCGAGGACCAGGAGATCGTCAGGCAGGCGGCACGCGAGAGCGCCGAGCTGCAGCGCAAGCTCTGGGCCGAGCGTGCCGAGGCGAGCCGCGAGAAGGTCGTCGCCGCCGGCGTCAAGTACAACGACATCGCCGACAAGGCCGCGTTCCAGGCGGCGATGGCGCCGGTCTACGACGCCTTCCTGGAGAAGAACCCGGAGATCCGGCCGCTGGTCGAGAAGATCCAGGCCACCGACTGACCCTGCCGTTGCCCGACTCGGGCCGGCCGGACGCCAAGCGTCCGGCCGGCCCTTTCTTGACGGGCCCGGGAGCGTTGCTTGCCGCCCGCCAGCCGGATCGCCGCCCTCCATGAGTCGCCGCCCATGACCAGACAAGTGCTTCCCGGCCCGGGCGAGAGCCGGGCCGAACGCCTGCTCGATCTGCTGCTCGGCGGCCTGGCGCGCCTCGTCACGCTGATCTCCGGCGGCTGCCTGGTGGTGCTGATCGCGATCTTCGGCTGGCTGGTGTTCGGCCGCTACGTGCTCAACGAGACGCCGACCTGGGCCGAGCAGCTCGGCCTGCTCCTGATCGTGGTGATCACCTTCCTGTCGGCCGCGGTCGGCGTGCAGGAGCAGCGCCACCTCTCGGTCGACTTCTTCCGCGACGCCCTGCCTCGCCCGGCGCGCGTCGCGCTGCTCGTGCTCGGCGACCTGGTGATGGCCGGCTTCGGGCTGCTGATGGCACTCAATTCCTGGGACCTGGTGGTCTTCAAGTGGACGACCTCGATCCCGCTGCTCGACCTGCCCGAGGGTCTGCGCAGCCTGCCGCTCGTCGTCTGCGGCTGGCTGCTGGTTCTGTTCGCCGCCAGCCGCGCCCTGCGGCGCGCGCTCGGCCGCTTCCCCGGCGACGAGGCGATGCACGCCGAGCTCGACGGGCCGGTCCCGCTGACCGCGGAGGCGCTCGACCTGCCGAGCGAGGCCCCGCGGGACCGGCCACGCGACGTCGGGGCCCGCCCGGGCCGGGAGGACTGAGCCGATGGGCCTGGCCATCCTGCTCGGCGTCTTCGCCGTCTCGGTCGTCATCGGCATTCCCGTGGCCTTCGCCCTGGGCGTCGCCGCCGTCGCCGCCTTCGCCTACGAGGGGCTGCCGCTGCTCATCGCCTTCCAGCGCATCCTCTCCGGCATCTCGGTGTTCTCGCTGCTGGCGATCCCCTTCTTCATCTTCGCCGGCGAGCTGATGCTGCACGGCGGCATCGCGCAGCGTCTGGTGCGCCTGGCCGCCGCGGCTGTCGGCTCGATCCGCGGCGGCCTCGGCCAGGTCAACGTCTTCTCCTCGATGCTGTTCGGCGGCATCTCGGGCTCGGCGGTCGCCGACGTCTCGGCGCTCGGCTCGATCCTGATCCCGGTGATGAAGGACAAGGGCTACGATCCCGACTACGCGGTCAACGTCACCGTGACTTCGTCGCTGGCCGGCATCCTGATCCCGCCGAGCCACAACATGATCCTCTACGCCGTCGCCGCCGGCGGCGGCATCTCGGTGTCGAAGCTGTTCATCGCCGGCATCGTGCCCGGCGTCATCATGTGCGTCTGCCTGGCGCTCGCGGCCTACGTGGTGGCGGTGCGCCGCGGCTACGCCGCCGAGCGCTTTCCCGGCTGGCGCAGCCTGGCGCTCAGCGCGGTGACCGCGGTGCCCGGGCTGTTCACCGCGGTGATCATCGTCGGCGGCGTGCTGTCCGGGGTCTTCACCGTCACCGAGTCCGGGGCCTTCGGGGTGATCTACGCCCTGGTCATCACGACGCTCGCCTACCGCGAGCTCAGCTGGGCGAAGTTCCGGATCGCCGTGATCCACTCGGTGCGCACCACGGCGATGGTGATGATCCTGGTCGGCTGCGCGACGGCCTTCGCCTACCTGCTGGCGCTCTACCGGGTGCCCGACCAGCTGACCGAGGCGCTGACCGCGATCTCCAGCGACCCGATCGTCATCCTGCTCATGCTCAACCTGATGCTGCTGGTGCTCGGCATGATCATGGACATGGCGGCGCTGATCCTGATCTGCACGCCGATCTTCCTGCCGGTCGTCCTGTCCTTCGGCATGGACCCGATCCAGTTCGGCATGATCCTGATGATGAACCTCGGCCTCGGCCTCTGCACGCCGCCGGTCGGCGCCTGCCTGTTCGTCGGCTGCGCCATCGGCGGGGTCAAGATCGAGCGCGCCGTGGTCACCATCTGGCCCTTCTACCTGGCGATCCTGGTCGCGCTGATGCTGACCACCTTCATCCCCGCGGTCTCCATGACCCTGCCCGGCTGGCTGGGGTAGGCTGCGCGTCCACCAAGGGAGCTCCACGATGAACCGTCTTCTCATCACCGGCGCCGCCGGCGGCCTCGGCCGGATGCTGCGCGAGAAGCTGGCCGGCTATGCCGCCGTGCTGCGCCTGTCCGACATCGCCGAGCTGGGCGAGGCCGGCGCGGGCGAGGAGGTCGTGCCCTGCGATCTCGCCGACGCCGCCGCGGTCGACCGCCTGGTCGAGGGCTGCGACGGCATCGTCCATCTCGGCGGGGTCTCGGTCGAGGACCGCTTCGAGGCGATCCTCGAGGCCAACTTCCGCGGCACCTACAACCTCTTCGACGCGGCCCGGCGCCTGGGCGCCCCGCGCATCCTCTTCGCCAGCTCGAACCACGCGATCGGCTTCCACCGCCGCGAGGACCGGCTCGACGGCGCCTCGCCGTTCCGGCCCGACAGCCTCTACGGCCTGTCCAAGTGCTTCGGCGAGAACCTGGGCCGCTACTACTACGACAAGTTCGGGCTGGAGAACGTCGCGGTGCGCATCGGCTCCTGCTTTCCGGAGCCGAAGGACCGCCGCATGCTGGCGACCTGGCTCAGCCCCGACGACTTCGTGGCGCTGATCAAGGCGGTCTTCGAGGCGACGCGGGTCGGCCACACGATGGTCTACGGCGCCTCGGCCAACCGCGAGCAGTGGTGGGACAACGGCCACGCCGCCTTCCTGGGGTGGACGCCGAAGGACAGCTCCGAGCGCTTCCGCGCCAAGGTCGAGGCCGCCCAGCCGCGCCAGGATCCCGAGGACCCGGCCGTGCGCTTCCAGGGCGGCGGCTTCGCCGCCGTCGGCCACTTCGAGGACTGAGCCGGGCGGCGCGCGCGGGCGTCAGCTGCGCGACGGCGCCGCGCCGAAGGCCGGCGAAAAACCGGGCTTGTAGAACAGCGCGAGCTGCAGGCTCTCGGCGATCTTCTCGGCGCGCGCCACGAAGATTCCCGCGACCGCCGGGTCGACGGCCTCGGCGGCGCAGACCTCGTCGGCGGTCTCGCGGAACAGCGTCAGCCAGCGCGCGAAGTGGCGCGGCTCCAGGCCCTCCAGCTTGAAGTGCGCCGGCACCGGCTTGCCCTGGTAGCGGCCGGTCTTGCGGGTCACCGACGACCAGAAGGCGAACATCTTCTCCAGGTGCGGCTCCCAGTCGTCGCCGACCACGCCGGCGAAGATCGGACCAAGGTCGGGATCGCGGCGGACCTTGGCGTAGAAGGCGCGCACCAGCGTCTCGATCAGGTCCTCGGTGATCTCCGGGTGGACCGGCAGGCGCAGGGGGTTGCCGTGGAGGCGGGGCTGCTCCATCGCGGACTCGGGCCTCTCGAATCGGAGGTGTTCGAACGAGGAGGACGCTAGCCGCTCGGGCCGCCCTGCCGCAATGCGGCGTCTTGGCACCCGCCCCGGCCCTCCCGGCCGGCTCAGGCGTCGCGCGACCAGGCGACCCGCAGGAAGTAGCGCTCGGGCTCGTAGCGATAGTCCAGCTCGCCGCCGTAGGCGCGGTGCAGCGCCTCGCCGAGACGCCGCGGCAGGTGGATGTCGGCAGTCGCGATCTCCAGCCCGCCCTCGATCTCGCGCAGGGAGAGGATGCGGTTGAGCGGGTGCTCGCCCTTCTCCAGCGCTTCCTGATGGCGGATCAGCCCCAGGATCTCGTCGCGGTGGGCCGCCAGGAAGGCACCGCCGAGGGTCACCACGCCGGCGGGATAGTCGTCGCGCGCGCGCTCGCAGGCCGGGCAGAGGGCCTCTTCGGCCCCCGGCGCCTCGGCCCCCGGCGCCCCGGCCCATTGCCAGCGCCCGGCCTGAAAGACGGCGCCGCAGCCGCTGCAGCGTGCCGGTCCCTGGCGCTTGGCGCGCGCCAGATAGGGGTCGATGACGTGGTCCTCCTGGGCGTGGCCGGCCGTCCGTCGATCGCGGCCGTGTCCCGCGCCCTGCATGGCATCCCGCTTCATGGGCTGGCTCCCTCGCGCCGGCGCGGCGGCACCCCGGTGCCCGCCGGTCCGGCCCGACGGTCATCCTGAGGCCCCGGGAAGGCGATGGCCTTGATCCAGCGCAAGGGCGCTCGGCCCTTGCCCGCGACCGCCCCGGCGGCCACGCTGGCGCCATGGCGAAGCTGAGCGCGGGCCTGCTGCTCTACCGGCGCGGCGGCGGCAATCTCGAGGTCTTCCTGGTGCATCCCGGCGGTCCCTTCTGGGCGAAGAAGGAGGCCGGCGCCTGGTCGATCCCGAAGGGCGAGCCCGACGCCGGCGAGGCGCCGCTCGCCGCCGCCCGGCGCGAGCTGGCCGAGGAGACCGGCCTCGCCGTCGAGGGCCGCTTCCTGCCGCTCGCCGAGATCCGCCAGAAGGCCGGCAAGCGGGTGCGCGCCTGGGCCGTCGAGGCCGAGGCCGACCCGGCGGCGATCCGCTCCAACCGCTTCGAGCTGGAGTGGCCGCCGCGTTCCGGCCGGCGCATCTCGGTGCCCGAGGTCGACCGCGCCGCCTGGTTCGCCCTGCCGACCGCGCGCGAGAAGATCAATCCGGCCCAGGCCGCGCTCCTCGACGAACTGGAGAGGCTGCTGGCCGAAGGCTGAGCGGCGCCTACTCCCCGGCCTCGTCCTCGCGTGCCTTCGGACGCCGTCCCTCTTTCCGCCCCGCCGCCGGCACCTCGCGCGGGCCGAGGCAGCCGGCGATGGCGACGCGGTCGAGCGTCTCCTTCTGCTCCAGGGCGGCGACCAGGCGCTCGAACTCGGCGCGGTGGCGCTCCAGCAGGGCGTCGGCGCGCTCTTCCGCCTCGCTCAGCAGGCGCTTGACCGCGACGTCGGCGGCCTTCGCCGTCTCCTCCGAGAAGCGGCGCGGCTGGGCGAACTCGCGGCCGAGGAAGGGGTGCTCGTCGCTGTCGCGCACGTCGACCGGGCCGATCTCCTCGGACATGCCCCAGCGCCCGACCATGCGGCGCGCCAGCTCGGTCGCCATGCGGATGTCCTGGTCGGCGCCGGAGGAAAGCGTGCCCAGGAAGCGGCGCTCGGCGGCGCGGCCGGCGAGCATCACCGCCAGGCGGTCGCGCAGGTAGTCCTCGGGCAGCGTGTGGCGCTCCAGCTCGGGCAGCTGGTGGGTGCTGCCGAGCGAGCGGCCGCGCGGGATGATGGTCACCTTGTGCAGCGGGTCGGCGGTCGGCAGGTAGTAGGCTGCCGCGGTGTGGCCGGACTCGTGGACCGCCAGGCGGTGGCGCTCGTCGTCGCGGATCGCCAGGGTGCGCAGGCTGCCCATCATGATGCGGTCGCGCATCTCCTCGAAGTGGCGCGCCGCGACCTTGCCGGCGCCCTCGCGGGCTGCCGCCATGGCCGCCTCGTTGACCAGGTTCTTGAGGTCCGCGCCGGAGAAGCCGGGCGTGCCGGCGGCGACCTGCGAGAGGTCGACGTCCGAGGCCAAGGGCACCTTGGCGCAGTGGACCTTGAGGATCGCCTCGCGCGCCGCCAGGTCCGGCAGCTCCAGGGTGATGTGGCGGTCGAAGCGGCCGGGGCGCAGCAGCGCCGGGTCGAGCACGTCGGGCCGGTTGGTCGCGGCCAGCACGACCACCGCCTCGTGGCCCTCGAAGCCGTCCATCTCGGCCAGGATCTGGTTCAGCGTCTGCTCACGCTCGTCGTGGCCGCCGCCGAAGCCGGCGCCGCGCACCCGGCCGACCGAGTCCAGCTCGTCGATGAAGACGATGCTGGGCGCCGCCTTCTTGGCGTCCTCGAAGAGCTGGCGCACGCGGCTCGCGCCGACGCCGACGAAGACCTCGATGAACTCGGAGGCCGAGGTGTGGAAGAAGGGCACCTGCGCCTCGCCGGCCAGGGCCCGGGCCAGCAGCGTCTTGCCGGTGCCCGGCGCGCCCTCCAGCAGGATGCCGTGCGGCACCTCGGCACCGAGCCGGCCGTAGCGCTCGGGGTCGCGCAGGAACTCCAGCAACTCGGCGACCTCGCGCTTGGCGTTGTCCTGGCCGGCGACGTCGGCGAAGCGGACCTTCGGCGCGCTCTGCCTCTCGACCTTGCGGCTGCGCCCGCGCAGGAAGCCCTGGATGCCGCCCTTGCCGCCGCCGAGGCCGCCGCCGCCGAGGCCGCCCAGCCCGCCGGCCATGCGGTGCCAGACGAACCACCAGAAGCCGAGGATCAGCACCCAGGGCAGGACGGCGCCGAGCCAGGAGCCGTCGCTCGGCGCCTCGGCCACGACCTCGACGCCGTTCTCGGTCAGGAGCTCCATCAGCCCGGGATCGTCGGCCGGCGGCAGGCGCGTGGCGAAGGCCGCGCTCTCGCCGCCGGGCGCGCCCCTCTCGCCCCCGAGGGGCCGCGGGTCGACGAGCCGGCCCTCGATCGCCTCGCCGCGGAAGACGACGCGCTCGACCTCGCCCTCGGCGACCAGCAGGCGGAACTCCGAGTAGGGCAGCTCGATAACCGCCTCGCGCTCCTCGGCGCGCAGCAGGAACAGCCAGAGCATCGCTGCGGCAATGGCGAGCAGCGTCCAGCGCAGCAGCGGGCTGTCGTAGGGCCCGGCGTTCCGCGGCCCGCTCCCCTCCGGCTTTCCGGACTCCCCGGCCATGACGCTTCCTCGCCCGCTGGTGACGGCAGGATGGCAGCTCTAGCCCAGACTCCGGCGCCGGAAACTGATCGAGGTCAAGCGGGCTTGCGAGCGCCCGCGGGCGAGCGGACGCCGAGAATCGGGGATGGGGAATCGCGGCGACTTCGGCTAGCGTTGCCGTACCCTTTTCGTTCACCCAGCCTCCCGGCCCGCTCCCGTGCCTGCACACGCCCCCGCTCCTGCCCCCGACCGCCTGCCCCTGGTCGCCAACCGCCAGGCGCGGCGCCTGCTGCTCGAGGTCCAGGGCCTGGCCGAGGCGCCGGGCCGGCGGCTGCGCCTCGGCGAGCTGCCGGCGCTGGTCGAGCGGCTCGGCTTCGTGCAGGTCGACTCGATCAACGTCGTCGAGCGGGCGCACCACCAGATCCTCTTCTCGCGCTGCCAGACCTACCGTCCCGCCCAGCTGACCCGCCTGCTGGAGCGCGAGCGCAGCCTGTTCGAGAACTGGACCCACGACGCCGCGGTGCTGCCGAGCCGCTTCTGGCCCTGGTGGCAGCCGCGCTTCCAGCGCGAGCGCGAGCGCCTGGCCGGGCGCTGGCGCAACTGGCACGGCACCGACTTCGAGGGCTACATCGCCCACGTCGCCGAGCGCATCGCCGCCGAGGGGCCGCTGATGGCCCGCGACTTCGGTGGCGACCAGCCGAAGGGACGTTCCGGGAGCCAGGGCGCCGGCTGGTGGAACTGGCACCCGGAGAAGGTGGCGCTGGAGTACCTCTGGCGCACCGGCGTGCTGGCGGTCTCGCGGCGCGTCGCCTTCCAGAAGGTCTACGACCTGGCCGAGCGGGTGATCCCGGACGAGCACCGCGGCCCCGCGCCGGACCCCGAGGCCTTCCGCGACTGGACCTGCCGCAGCGCGCTGGAGCGCCTGGTCTTCGCGACCCCCGGCGAGATAGCCCGCTTCTGGGATGCGCTGACGCCGGCCGAGGCGACGGGCTGGTGCCGCGCGCGCCTGGCCGCCGGCGAGCTCGTCGAGGTCGCGGTCGAGAACGCCGACGGCAGCCGCCGCCCGGCCCTGGCCTTCGCCGGCCTGCCCGAGCGCCTCGCCGCCGAGCCCGAGGTCTGCCGCCCGCCGGCGCGCCTGCGCGCGCTCAGCCCCTTCGACCCGCTGCTCCGCGACCGCCAGCGTCTCGCCCGGATCTTCGGCTTCGACTACCGCATCGAGGTCTTCGTGCCGGCGGCCAAGCGCCAGTACGGCTACTACGTCTTCCCGCTGCTCGAGGGCGAGCGCCTGGTCGGCCGCGCCGACCTCAAGGCCGACCGCCAGGCCGACACGCTGAAGGTCCAGGGCCTCTGGTGGGAGCCGAAGCTGCGCGCCTCCAGGGCGCGGCAGAAGGCCCTGGAGGCGGAGCTGGAGCGGCTGCGCCGCTTCGCCGGCGTCGGGGAGGTGGCGCCGGCGTAGAGACAGGCCGGTTCGGCCCCGGCGCCGGCAGCTCCCCTTTCTTCTTCGTCATCGCTGCGAAAGCAGGGATCCAGAGGAAAGCGCCACCGGGGCGAACCGGCGACCGTCCGCGCTGGCGGCATCGTTCTCGGGATCCCTGCTTTCGCAGGGATGACGATAAGGCGGCTCACCGCTCCTCGACCTGCGCCGCCAGCCGCTTCGGCGCGATCAGGCGGTAGCTGCGGCGCACGACGACGGCGACCTCGGCCCAGTCGACGCCGCGGTCGAGGCGCATGCCGATCCAGCCCCTGTGGCCGACGTAGGGCGGCACGAAGAAGCGCTCCGGGTCGGCGCCGACCAGGATCTGCTGGCTGCCGGGCGGCGCCTTGCACCACAGAGAGACCCGGCCGTCGCCGCGCTTCTCCATGGCGAAGATCTTGTCGCGCACCCGGAAGGTCGGGTCGCCCCAGGCCTGCTTCTCCGCCGCCTCCGGCAGGGCCAGGCAGAGGCGGCGCAACGCTGCGGTCAGGGCGTCGGACATGGCCTCGCGACTCTAGGCCGGGGCGGGCAGCAGGTCGACCGCTTGGCGCTTTCCCTGGCGCCCGCAAATCCGCTATGCCTGCCGCCAGCAAGAAACCGCACCAAGGGAGACGTTCACATGGACAGCAGCAAGCGCGCGCTGACGCGCAAGCTCTTCGGCGGCCTGGCGCTGCTGGCGCTCGGCGCCAGCGCGATCGGCGGCCTGACCGGCGGCCTCGCCGACGCGGCCCGGGCCGAGACCCGGGTGACCTACAAGTCGGCCAAGTCGACCTCGTCCTACTACCAGATGGGCGTGCAGATCGCCGAGGCGGTCAACAAGGCCAGCGACGGCGAGGTCGTGGTCACGGTCGAGGAGAGCCAGGGCTCGGTGCAGAACGTCAAGGAAGCGCCGAAGCGCGGCGGCTCCTACGTCTTCACCACGCCGCCGGGCCTGGTCAAGCTGGCGACCGCCGGCAAGGCGATGTTCGAGGGCGACGACAGCGCCGCCTACGAGTCGATCCGCGGGCTCTTCCCGATCCCCTTCCTGACCATGCACCTGGTGGTCCGCGAGGACGCCGGCATCGACGGCTGGGCCGACCTGGAGGGCAAGACCATCCTGCTCGGCAAGGGCAGCTTCGGCGCCCGCGAGGGCGAGAAGTACCTCGGCCTGTTCGGCCTTGAGGGCAAGGTCGAGCTGGCCGACGCCGAGCTGAACTCGGCGGTCCCGGCGCTGCAGAACGGCCAGATCGACGGCTTCGTCACGGCCGGCAGCTACCCGGCGCCCAACGTCATGGAGGCCGCCGCCGGCACCGGCATCAAGCTGCTGTCGATGAGCGACGAGCAGATCGCCATGACCAAGCGAGACAGGCTGGTGATCCCGGCCGGCACCTACGACGGCGTCGAGACCGACGTCGCGACCACGACCCTGCCGGTCGCCGCCTACGCCACGACCGAGATGGACGAGGCGACGGCCTACCAGCTGACCAAGGCCTTCTGGGAGGGCAAGGACGAGATGGCCGAGACGGCGCCCTGGTGGAACGCCATCACGCCGGAGCTGCTCTCGGTGATCGGCGCGCCGCTGCACCCCGGCGCGGTCAAGTACTACAAGGAGGCCGGCGTCGAGCTGCCGGCGATGTAGCTCCCGTCCGGTCGGCTCTCCCCGAGCCTGTCGAAGGGGGAGCCCGGCCGGGCGCCGGCGCGCGCACGCGCTCACCCCCTTCCGTCATCCCCGCGCAGGCGGGGATCCAGAGCCACGGGCTCGGAGCAGGCCGCCCTGGATCCCCGCCTGCGCGGGGATGACGAGAGGGGAGGCTCTGCGCGCAGACAGCAGCCGCCTTCGTGAACTCAGCCCCTTCGTCCGCCAGCAGCCCGACCGGCAACCCAAGCCGCGCCGCCGCCCTGACCTGGGCCGCGGGCGGGCTCGCGCTGGCGACGGTCGGCTTCCACCTCTGGCTGGTGTTCAGCGGCCTGGTGCCGAACCTGATCAGCCGGCCGGTGCACCTGGCGCTGGCCCTGCCCTGGGTCTTCCTGCTGCTGCCCTACCGGACCTGGGCCGGGCGGCTGGCGGGCGTCGCGCTCTGCCTCGCCGGCATCGCCGCCTGCGCCTGGGTCGCGCTCAACCGCGCGGCGCTGGAGGACCAGTACGGCAGCCTGGAGGGCGGCTTCCAGATCGCCGTCTCGCTGCTGCTGCTCGGCATCGTGCTGGAGATGGCGCGGCGCGCGGTCAAGCTGGCGCTGCCCGCGGTCGCGCTGCTGGCGCTCGCCTACGGCCTGTTCGGCCAGTACGTGCCCGGCCGGCTCGGCCACCCCGGCTTCCCGCTGGAATCCTTCCTCGGCACGCTGACCATCGCCGAGGGCGGCATCTGGGGGCCGCTGACCGGCATCTCGGTCAACATCGTCGCGGTCTTCGTGATCTTCGGCGCGGCGATCTCGGCCGGCCTCGGCGGCGAGGCCTTCATGGCCCTGGCGACGCGCCTCGCCGGGCGGCTCGAGGCCGGCGCCGCCAAGGTCTCGGTGCTGGCCTCGGCGCTGTTCGGCTCGATCTCCGGCTCGGCCTCGGCCAACGTCGCCTCGACCGGCGCCATCACGCTGCCGGCGATGAAGCGCCTGGGCTACCCCGGCTCCTTCGCCGCCGCCGTCGAGGCGACGGCCTCGACCGGCGGCCAGATCATGCCGCCGCTGATGGGCGCCGGCGCCTTCGTCATGGCCGAGCTGCTGCGCACCCGCTACACCGCGATCGTCGAGGCCGCCTTCTACCCGGCGCTGCTGTTCTTCCTGGCGGTCTGGTTCGGCATCTCCCTGTTCGCCGGGCGCTACGGCCTGAAAGCCATGGCCGCCGAGGAGATCCCGGCCTGGCGCCGGGTCGCGCGGCTGTCGCCCTTCTTCCTGGTCCCCTTCGCGATCCTGCTGTGGGTCATGTTCGCGGCCGGCCGCACGCCGCAGTACGCGGCGGCGCTGGCGACCTTCGCCGCGACCGCGCTGCTGCTGGTCGACGCGCGCTGGCGCCCGGCGCTGGCCGGCTTCGCGCCGCGGCTGCGCGACGCGGCGATCGAGGCGGCGCGGCAGATCGCGGTGATCGCCTCGATCATCATCTGCGCCGGCATCGTCATCGGCGTGCTCAACCAGACCGGCCTGGGCGTCAAGATCACCTCGGCGATCCTGACGCTCTCCGGCGGCTCGCTCTACCCGGCGCTGCTGCTGACCGCGCTGGCCTGCCTGATCCTGGGCATGGAGGTGCCGACCACGGCGGCCTACGTGATCTGCGTCTCGGTCGCCGGCCCGGCGCTGCAGAAGCTCGGCCTGCCGCCGCTGCAGGCGCATCTCTTCGTGTTCTGGTACGCCCTGCTCTCGACGATCACGCCGCCGGTCTGCGGCACGGTCTTCATCGCCGCCGGCATGGCCCAGGCACCCTGGCTCAAGGTCGCCGGCCAGGCCATGCGCCTGGGCCTCGGTCTCTACGTCGTGCCGCTCGCCTTCGTCGCCAGCCCGAGCCTGCTCGACCCGCTGGGCGCGCCCTTCTGGGCCGTCGCGGCCTTCGCCAAGACGGCGCTCGGCCTGTGGCTCCTGGCGCGCGCCCTGGTGCGCGAGGACCAGACCTGGTGGCTGCGCCTGGCCAGCGCGCTGGCCGGCATCGCCGTCGCCTTCGTGCCGACGAAGGGCCTGCTCGGCCTGGCGTTCTGAGGCCGGAGCGCTCGACCCCGCCTCGGCACCGACGGCGCGATTTGGCCAAGTCGATTCTCAGTCTGACGCGTCGGCGTGGCCCGGCTGGTACTATCGATGGGCGAACGGCCCGCAACGGCGGCAAGCCGGCAACGGCGCGAGGGGCCGAGCACCTGGAGGAGCCTCGAAGAGCCATGCAGATCGTCATCGACGCGAAGGATTTCCGCCGCCTGTCCGGCGGCACGCAGCAGGAGCTCATGGCCCTGCTCGGCTTCGGCGCCGGGCCGGCCGGCGTCGCCCTGCCGGCCCCGGAGCCGCGCTGGCGCGAGCCCTACCCGCTGTCGCGCGACCAGGCCGAGCGCCTGGTCGCGAGCCTGCCCGGCAAGGCCCAGCGCCGGCTGGAGCTGTTCGCCGCGCGCGGCGGCCGGGTCAAGATGCTCGACCTGATGGCGGTCGACGACTCGAAGGACCTGCGCACGACGACGCGCTTCGTGCGCGACATGGCGACCCGCCTGCGCCGCCTGGTCGAGGATCCGGAAAAGAAGGCCCAGCTGATCCAGTGGGACTTCGACGCGACGCGCTGGGACAAGTCCAAGCAGACCATCGTCGACGGCATCTACTACGTCGCGCCCGAGACCTCCGAGTCGCTGCGCGCGGTGTTCGGGAGCCGCTAGTCGCGGTCGGCAGCCGGGCCGTCCCTGCGGGAGCCGGCGCGATTCCGACGGCTTTTGCGGTTAAATGCTTCTTAATTGCCGGCTCCTAGGGTGGTCGCGGAGTTTCGAGCATCGCCCGCCAGGAAGGAGCCGGCACCGGCATGGACATCGCCGCGCGATACGGATTGCAGCAGAACCGCCAGGCGTCGCTGCTGCTGGACAGCGTCCAGCGCCTGTCGAAACGACGCAACGGTCGCTGTGCCGTCCACCTGCGGCTGTCCCGGCTGCTCTCCGAGGCGATGCCGCCGCAGCACATGCGCATCGCGGTCTCGGTGTTCGAGACCGGCATCCAGGGTCTCGAGGGCGAGTTCTTCGTGCTCGATTCCTTCGACATCATCTTCATCGGCCTGGACCGCGAGCAGGCGGCGCTGCAGAAGGCGGTCGACAAGGTCGAGTTCCTGCTGCAGGGCGACCCGATCGCCGACAAGCTGCGCCAGAGCAACGCCCTGGCCCGCTGGTTCGAGCTGTCGCTGGATTTCGACGACTTCCTGAGCTACGTGCGCCAGCTCGCCGTCGAGGAGGAGCAGCGCCGCCAGAACCGCGCCGCCATCGAATCGCGCAGCACCCGGCAGGCGCCGCGCCAGGAGCTCAACCTGACCGGGCTCGCCGAGCTGGAGCGCGCGCTCAACTCGGCCGACATCTCCTCGCTGGTGCGCCAGCAGGCGGTCTGCGCGATCGGCAAGAACATGCGCCCGACCCGGGTGCTGACCGAGTTCTTCACCTCGATCCGCGAGGTCGAGAAGGTGCTCTCGCCGGACACCGACCTGGCGCAGAACCGCATCCTCTTCCAGTACCTGACCCAGGTCCTCGACAAGCGGATGCTCTCGCACCTGCGCCAGGCGGCGAGCCGTCGCCTCGGCAAGTACATCTCGGTCAACCTCAACGTCTCGTCGCTGATCAGCCCGTCGTTCCTGTCGTTCGACGCCGACCTGCCGGTCGGGGTGCGCGGCAAGATCATCCTCGAGCTGCAGCAGCCCGACGTCTACGCCGACCTGCGCGCCTACAGCTTCGGGCGCGACCTGGCCCGCCAGCAGGGCTACAAGCTGTGCCTGGACGGGGTGAACCGCCACAGCCTGGCGCTGATCGACCGGGCCCGGCTGGGCGTCGACTTCGTCAAGGTGATCTGGAACGACGAGCTGCGCATCGCGGTCGAGGGCAAGGCCAAGACCGAGATCAAGGAAGCGATCGAGCGGATCGGCACCCAGCACCTGATCCTGCACCGCTGCGAGACCGAGGAGACGGTGCGCCTCGGCCAGCAGCTCGGCTTCCAGCTGTTCCAGGGCCACTACGTCGACGCCCTGCTGCCGCTCGAGGAGCAGCAGGAAGCCCGCTCCGCCCTCGACTCGGCGTCGCGTCAGGCCTCGGGCTCGCGCTAGAGCGTCTTCTTTCCGTCGCACGCCGCAGCCGCGCGAGCGGCGAAGAGTCCCTACGCCCTGGGGTCGCGCTCCAGGCCCATGACGCCGATGCCCATGGCGGCCGAACCGAAGGTCACGGCCAGACCGAAGAACAGCAGCAGGCCGGCGAGCCAGCCGTCGGCGTCGTCGATCAGCAGTTGGCGCAGCCCGAAGAGGTCGAAGGCGACGAGCGCGCCGCCGAACAGCAGTGCCGCCAGCACGCCGACCGCCAGGTGCCCCGCCAGGTAGCGCAGCAGGCCGCCGCCCGGGCCGCCACCCGGGCCGCCACCGGGCCCGCCGCCCCGGCCTTCCCCGCCGCCGCTACCGCGTCGCCCCGTCATGCGCGCCCGCCGGGGTTTCTGCCGGCGCCGCCTCCGGCATCGGCTCCGCCCTGAGCTCGTCGAGCAGTTCCCGCAGGCCGGCTTCGGCGGCGTCGAGCCGCTCCTCGTCGGTCGCCCGGAGCACCAGCGAGGTGCCGAAGCGGCCGCCGCGGGCGAAGGGATAGCTGCCCATCTCGACGTCGGGGAAGCGCTCCTGCAGCGCGGTCAGGCCCGGCGCCACCACCGACTCCGGCACCGCCACCGGGAAGCTGCGCGACTGCAGCGGCCGGCCGCCGACCAGCTCGTGGCTGAGGCTGCGGAACTGCGCCTGCATGATCTTCGGGATGCCGGCCAGGACGTAGACGTTCTCGATCTTCAGGCCGGGCGCGACCGACACCGGGTTGTCGACCAGTCCGGCGCCTTCCGGCGCCCGCGCCATGCGCAGGCGCGCGGGGTTGATCTGGTCGCCGTAGTGGGCCTCCAGAAGCGCCTTGGCCTCGGGGTGCACGACGACCGGCCGGCCGAAGGCCTTGGCGACGCAGTCGACCGTGATGTCGTCGTGGGTCGGGCCGATGCCGCCGGTCGTGAAGACGTAGTCGTAGCGCGCGCGCAGGGCGTTGACCGCCTCGACGATCGCCGCCTCCACGTCGGCCACGACCCGCACTTCGCTGAGCCGCACGCCCAGCCCGTTCAGCTCCTCGCCGAGGAAGGCCAGGTTGGCGTCCTTGGTGCGGCCGGAGAGGATCTCGTTGCCGATGATCACCAGCCCGGCGGTCACCGTGCGCGCGGCGGCGCCCGCGCTCATTCGCCGTCGTAGCCCTTGCTGCGCATGCAGGAGGCGTAGGCGCGGTCGAAGGTCGAGGCCTCGCCGACCTTGGAGATCTGCGCCGAGAAGGCGCCGACGTCGCCGCCCAGGCTGCCGAAGCCGCCGGCGTCGCCGCGGTCGCGGTCGATGCGCCGGTCGTGGGCGATCGTCGCCTGCGCGTAGCGGTAGCAGTCGGCCAGGTCCTGCTCGCTCGGCTGCCGAGCCCGCGAGGGCGCCGGAGCCGCGCCTGCCGGGGCGGCGGCCGGCGCCGCCGTGTCGGAGACCGCGCCCGGCTCCAGGGCCGGCGGCGGCGCGACCTTGGCGGGCGCCGTGCCCGCGGAGGGGCTCGAGGGCTGGCCTTGGGGCTGGCCGGTGGACTCGCCGGTGGATTGGGACGCGGCGGGCGCTGTCGCGCCCTCCGGGCGAAGGGTTTCCCGCTCGGCGCAGGCGGCCAAGGAGAAGACCAGCAGGACCGCTGGGATGGGGGCAATCAGGACGCGCATTCCCCTAAACTGGAACGGCCGGAAGCGCGGGACAAGCGCGGAATCGCGCTGGCGCCATGACGGCTTGCCGGCCGGCCGCGCGCTGTGCCACCAAAGCGCCATGAAGTTCCCCGAACCGCTGGTCGAGGCCCGCCTGATTCGCCGCTACAAGCGCTTCCTCGCCGACGTCGAAATCGTCGAGGGATCCGAAGCCGGGCGCGAGCTGACCGTGCACTGCCCGAACCCGGGCGCCATGCTCGGCCTGATGGCGCCGGGCTCGCGGGTCTGGCTGGCGCCGGGCCGGCCCGGCAACAAGCTGCCCTTCTCCTGGGAGCTGGTCGAGGCCGACGGCACGCTGGTCGGCATCAACACCGCCCGGCCCAACCGCCTGGCCGAGGAGGCCCTGGCCGCCGGCCGCATCGCGCCGCTGGCCGGCTATCCGCAGCTGCGCCGAGAGGTGCGCTACGGCCACAGCAGCCGCATCGACCTGCTGCTGGAGGGCCCGGGCCGGCCGCCCTGCTACGTCGAGATCAAGAACGTCCACCTGCGCCGCCGGCCGGGACTGGCCGAGTTTCCCGACTGCGTCACCGCCCGCGGCGCCAAGCACCTGCTGGAGCTGGCCGAAGCCGCCGAGGCCGGGGCGCGCGCGGTCATGCTGTTCGTCGTGCAGCGCGACGACTGCGAGCGCCTGTCGCTCGCCGCCGACCTCGATCCGGCCTATGCCGCGGCCTTCGCCGAGGCGCGGGAGCGCGGCGTGGAGGCCTTCTGCCACGCCTGGCGCCCGACCCTCGCGGGCATCGAGCCGACACGCGCCCTGCCGGTCGCCTCGCCGTCCGCGGGTAGCGGCGCGCCGGCCGGGCCGACGGCCATCGAGGCTTGAAGCCTCGGCCGGGCGTGTCAAACTAGGGGACATTCGCTCCGCCGCCACGCGCATAGCGCGCGCAGCGGGTGTCGCTTTATTCTCGGACTGTATTTTCGGAAAGACACGCCATGCAGGACCAAGCCGCCACCCTCCAGGAATCCCGGCGGATCACGCTTCACGGCGACGCCGATTTCGAGGCGATGCGCAAGGCCGGCCGGCTGGCCGCCGAGGTCCTCGACTTCATCACGCCGCACGTCGAGCCCGGCGTTACGACCGACGCCCTGGACAAGCTCTGCCACGACTACATCGTCGAGCGTGGCGCCGTACCGGCGCCGCTCGGCTACCGCGGCTTTCCCAAGTCGATCTGCACCTCGGTCAACCACGTGGTCTGCCACGGCATCCCGGCCGAAACCAAGCGGCTGGCCAACGGCGACATCCTGAACATCGACATCACCGTGATCCTCGACGGCTGGCACGGCGACACCAGCCGCATGTTCTTCGTCGGCGACAAGGTGCCGGTGCGCGCCAAGCGGCTGGTCGACGTCACCTTCGAGGCGATGTGGCGCGGCATCGAGGCGGTCAGGCCCGGCGCGACGCTGGGCGACGTCGGCCACGCCATCCAGTCCTTCGTCGAGGCCCAGCGCTTCTCGGTGGTGCGCGACTTCTGCGGCCACGGCCTGGGCCGCGTGTTCCACGACGCGCCCAGCGTGCTGCACTACGGCAAGCCGGGCACCGGCGTGACCCTGCGCGAGGGCATGTTCTTCACCATCGAGCCGATGGTCAACGGCGGCACCTGGCAGGTGAAGCTGCTCGACGACGGCTGGACCGCGGTGACCCGCGACCGCAAGCTCTCGGCGCAGTTCGAGCACTCGATCGGCGTCACCGGCGACGGCTACGAGGTCTTCACGCTGTCGCCGAAGGGCTGGGACCGCCCGCCCTACCCGGCCTGAGCCGGAGCGGCCGGCCGTGAAGGACGCGGGCGCACCGCTGTTCGACGCGCCGGCCCCTGGCCAAGCAGACGAGAAGACCAAGCCCGACCACCTCGGCCACCGCGACCGCCTGCGCAGGCGGCTGCTCGACGGCGGGCCGGAGGCGCTGCCCGACTACGAGCTGCTCGAGCTGCTGCTGTTCGCCAACGACGCGCGCAAGGACGTGAAGCCGCTGGCCAAGAAGCTGCTCGCCGAGTTCGACGGCAGCCTGGCCGCCGTGCTCTCGGCCTCGCCGGAGCGGCTGCGCCGGGTCGACCCGAAGCTGCGCGACACCGGCATCGCCGCGCTCAAGACCGTGGCCGCCGCGAGCCTGCGCCTGGCCCGCGCCCAGGCCAGCGAGCGCCCGGTGATCGGCTCCTGGGACAAGCTGGTCGACTACCTGCGCATCGCGCTCGCCCACCAGCCGGTCGAGTGCTTCCACCTGCTGTTCCTCGACCGCAAGAACCGCCTGCTCGCCGACGAACGCCAGCAGCGCGGCACGGTCGACCACACCCCGGTCTATCCGCGCGAGGTCGTCAAGCGCGCCCTGGAGCTGGACGCCTCGGCGCTGATCCTGGTGCACAACCACCCGAGCGGCGACCCGACGCCGAGCCGCGCCGACATCGAGATGACCCGCGAGCTCGGCGAGACCGCGGCCAAGCTCGGCATCGCGCTCCACGACCACGTCATCGTCGCCCGCGACGGCCACACGAGCTTCCGGGCGAAGGGGCTGCTGTAGGGCGCCCCGTGACCCTGCGACCAGCTATCACCGTTTCGAGCTTTAGCACTCAATCAAGCCGGCTCTTGGCGAACTAAGCGACCAAACTGTCGAGCTACGGGATGATAGCCCTCGGAAGCTATGGAGCGATACAAAGTGTATCGCTTTCCCGTTGACGGAAACTCGCCACTTGTAGAAAACTTCCGACCAACGAGAACGCCCCCGCTTTTGGAAGGCGGGGGCGAGCGGCTAGGCTAATTCTCGGACCCGGAAAGTCCGTCACCGGGGATGGAAGCCGGCTCTCTTCCGAGTCGGCTTCCATTATTTTCCAAGGGTGGAGTTCGTGTCAGCGGGAACATATACGGAACACAACGATTCGATGGGTTGCTAGTCTTAGAGATCTAAACAGCATCTCCACGGTGCCGCTGATTGTGCAGGCCTGCGCGAAGAGCTCATCGACGCGGGCACAAAGGTCAAATCTCAGCCCATGCGCCGGACCGACGAGCGGTAGGCCTCGGAGATCTCGTAGTAGGCGTCGAAGCCGATGCGCCGCCTGAGCTCAACGAAGTCCATCAGGCGCTCCGGGCCGGCGGGGCCCTGCTTCATGGTCTCGAGCGCCTCGACCATGGCCTTCATCGCCGCCGCCATCAGGGTCAGGGGATAGGCGGCGATCGAGTAGCCGATGTCCCGCAGCTCGGCGTAGGGCAGGCTCGGGGTCTCGCCGCCCTCGACGATGTTGGCCATCTTCGGGCCCGGCAGCGCCTGGCAGAGCTCGCGCATCTCGGCCTCGTTCCTCGGCGCCTCGACGAAGAGGATGTCGGCGCCCAGCTCGGCGAAGCGGGCGGCGCGCTCGATCGCCTCGCCCAGGCCGTGCTCGTGGCGGGCGTCAGTGCGCGCCAGGATCAGGATGTCGTCCTCGGCGCGCGCGTCGGCGGCCGCCTTGATGCGGTCGAAGGCCTCGTCGCGGCCGACCACCTCCTTGCCCGGCGTGTGGCCGCAGCGCTTGGGCGCCACCTGGTCCTCGATCATCACCGCCGCGCAGCCGGCGCGCGCGAAGCCGCGGACCGTGCGGCGCACGTTCATGGCGTTGCCGTAGCCGGTGTCGCCGTCGCCGATCACCGGGATCTCGACCGCCTCGGCGATGGCGCGCGCCTGGTCGACGACCTCGGCGTAGCTCATTAGGCCGAGGTCGGGCTCGCCGATGCGGGCGGCCGAGGCGGCGAAGCCCGACATGAAGGTCAGCGCGAAGCCCTCCTGGGCGATCAGCTTGGCCGACAGCGGGTCGAAGCAGCAGGGCATGACCAGCAGCTCGTCGCGCTGGAGAAGCCTGCGGAGGGCGTCGGCCTGGGGGTTGGCGGCCTGGGGGTTAGAGGGCTTGGCGCTCATGGCTCGAGGGGTCTCACAGCTTGAAGGGAATGTAGAGGGCGAGGTCGGGCCAGACGTAGAGCAGCAGCACGGTCGCGAACATCAGCAGCAGGAACGGCAGCACGCCCTGGGCGACCTCGCCGAGCCGGGCCTTGGCCACGGATTGTATGACGTAGAGGTTCAGGCCGACCGGCGGGGTGATCAGCGCGCACTCGACCATGATCACCATGAAGACGCCGAACCAGATCGGGTCGAAGCCCATCTGCATGGCGGCCGGCAGCAATACCGGGGTCATGATCAGGACCATCGACAGCGCCTCGAAGACCAGGCCCATGGCGAGCAGCACCAGGCCGACGACCAGGATGAACAAGAGCGGCGTGTCGAGCGAGGAGCCGAGGAACAGCGAGATGTCCTGCGGGATGCGGTAGAGCGCGATGGCCTTGCCGAAGATCTTGGCGCCGGCGACGATCAGCAGGATCACCACGGTCGTCGACATGCCCTCGAAGCAGGCCTCGCGGAAGCTGCGCCAGGTCAGGGTGCGCAGCACCAAGCCGGTGATCGCCAGGGCGGCGGCGAAGCCGATCGCCGCGGCCTCGGTCGGCGTCGCCGCGCCGGAGTAGATGACGCCGATGATCAGCGCGGCCAGCGCGACGCTGGGCAGCGCCCGTCGGCTGGCGCGCCAGCGCTCCGGCCAGCTCGCCTTGTCGACGGCCTGGCTGCCGCCGAAGAAGCGGGCGTGGACCATCGCGAAGAGGACGAAGAGCACCAGCAGCGCCGCCCCCGGGCCGACGCCGGCGAGGAACAGCGCGATCACCGACTCCTCGGTGACGAAGCCGTAGACGATCATCGGGATCGACGGCGGGATCAGGATGCCGAGCGTGCCGCCCGCGGCGAGCAGGCCGTAGACGAAGCGCTTCTCGTAGCCGCGCCGGATCATCTCGGGGATCGCCACGGTGCCGATCGTCGCGGCGGTCGCGACCGAGGAGCCGGAGATCGCGGCGAAGATGCCGCAGGACAGGATCGTCGCCACCGCCAGGCCGCCCGGCCAGTGGCCGACCCAGGCCTGGACCGCGGCGAAGAGGTCGGCGCCGACGCCGCCCTTGAGCAGCACGTTGGACATCAGCAGGAACAGCGGCACGGCCAGCAGGATGAAGCCGTCGAGGGTCGAGAGCACGGCCTGCGGCGCCATCAGCGGCGAGAAGCCGCCGAACAGCAGCATCAGCAGGCCGAGCCCGCCGAGCGCGAAGGCGACCGGCACGCGCAGCAGCAGCAGCGCGAAGAGCGCGGCGAGGATCAGCAGGATGGTCATTCGCCGTAGCCCCGTTCCTCGCCCTGCGCGTGCAGCGGCGCGTCGGCGCCGTGGCGCAGGATGCGCAGCATCTCGACCACGGCCTGGATGCCGAGCAGCAGGAAGCCGAGCGGCACCGCCAGCTCGGCGACCCAGGACGGCAGGTCGAGCATCGAGCCGGTCGTGCGCCCGCGTTCGAAGGAATCCCAGAAGATCGGCCAGCCCTTCCAGACCAGGGCGGCGCTGAAGGCGGCGACGAAGAGCATCGCGAAGCCGTCGGTCCAGCGCCGCACCGCCGGCGGCAGCAGCGCGGCGACGGCGTCGACCACGATGTGGCGGCGCGCGCGCAGCGCCCAGGCCATGGCGATCAGCGCGCCCCAGATCAGGCAGAGCTGGCTGAGCTCGGCGGCCCAGATGGTCGGCGCGGTGAAGAAGTAGCGGGCGACGACCTCGTAGGTCAGCATCGCCCCGGCGAGCGTGAACAGCGCGGCGGCGAGCCACGCCAGGGCCGTGGTCAGGCGATCGAGCATGGCGGTCCCCGGAATCGGCGACGCGGAAGCGGGCGACGGGCCGCGGCCTGGCGGCGCACGGCCCGTCGGTCCTTCGTCGTGCCTTGCGGCCCTACATCTCGGAGGCGGCCTTCAGCAGCTCGTTGCCGAGCGGGCCGGTCTTCTCCTTGTAGGCGTCGTAGACCGGCTGGCTGACCGCCCGCCAGGCCTCGATCTCCTCGGTCGTCGGCTCGTAGACCGTCATGCCGTTCTCCTTGGCGGCGGCGTAGGCCTCGGATTCGATCTTCGACATCTCGTCGCGCACGTGGGCCTCTGCCTTCTCGGCGGCGGCCGTGATGATCGACCGCTGCTCGTCCGTCAGGCCGTTCCAGAACTCGGTGTTGACCACGACGATGAACTCGATGTCGGCGTGGTTGGTCACGGTGATGGTGTCCATGACTTCCCAGAGCTTGCGCGACTTGACGCCGGAGACGCCGGTCATGCCGATGTCGACCGTGCCGCGCTGGTAGGCGAGATACTGCTCGGAGCCGGAGATCAGGGTCGGCGCGCCGCCGGCGGCCTCGACGAAGTCGCCGAGCGTCTTGCCGAACACGCGGACCTTCTGGCCCTCCATGTCGGCCGGGGTTTTGATCGGCCCGCCGTTCGACAGCATGATCGCGCCGCCGTAGGCCTGCCACCACAGCACCGTGGCGCCGGTATCCTCGATCGCCTCGTCGATCGGGCCGCGGATCGGCGAGCCCTTGGCCACCGCCGCGCGGACCTTCTCCTCGGAATCGAACAGGAACGGCTGATAGAAGATGTCGACCGCCGGGATGTCGCCGACATAGCGGGTCAGCGAGGCGACACCGGCCTCGATCGAGCCGGAGCCGACCGCCGCCGGCACCTCCTTGTCCTTGTAGAGCTGCGCGCTGTCGTAGATCTCGACGGCGATCTCGCCGTTCGAGTTCTTC
>JAUILQ010000063.1 GCA_030433005.1 Alphaproteobacteria bacterium | reverse complement strand
GCCGCTCGAGCGAACCCTCTGCGATCACCAGACCGCCCAACCCTTTCAAAACCTATCTGACGCGACCCCGCCGCCTTTCGCAGAGCTCTCGCCTCCGCGGGGATGACGAGGAGAGGCATGGTGTCTGGAACCGCGAAGGGCGCGGCCTAGCGGCCGCGCCCTCGTATCTTCGGCACCGGGCCGGAGCGACTGTGCCTACTGCTCCAGCTCGAAGGTCTCGATGCCGAGCGAGGCGCCGATGCCCTCGACGCCGGTGACGCTGACCGGCTGCAGCGAGATCGAGTTGCCGCCGCCGACCAGGACCTTTGCGCCGACGCCCTCGCCGATCGCGACGTCGGCCGAGGCGCCGGCGTAGGTGCCTTCCAGCGCGCCCGGCTCGTAGGGCTGCTCGGTCGGCGCGAAGACGCCCCAGACGATGGTGAAGTCCTCCTTGATCGAGAGGTCGAGGCCGATCTTGGAGATCTCGCCGGTGTAGCTCTCGTCGGCGCCCTCGGCGGGCTCGAAGGTGCAGTCGAACTGCTGGTTGGTGTAGACGATGACGTTGGTGACCTCGGTGACCGAGCAGGTCAGAACGCCGATCTTGATGCCCTCGGGCTCGCCGTCCTTGTCCTGGGCCAGGGCGGGGGCGAGGGCCGGGGTGGCGAGCAGCGCGCCGGCGAGGGCGAGCGCGGAGGCGTTGACGAGCTTCAAGGAAGTCTCTCCCGTGTTGGAATGCGGCCGCCGGAGCCTTTCCGTAGCCAGATGCGGGGAAAGCGCCGAGCCGCCCGCTTGGTTCCGTTCGCAGGGAAACGAGCCGGGGAGGTTGCTGCGCCGACGAGTCCAAAACGCGAATTGTGAGTCCCGCCGGCCACGCTCCGGCGGCAATAGCGCGCGCCCGCGAAAGTCCTTGCCTTTCCTTTTGACGCCGAGTCGGGGCCGTGATTCACTGCCCGCCATGACGCTCTGGCTCGAGATCAAGAGGCGCGCCTGGCCGGTGGTCGGGCAGGGGCTCGCCGCCGCCACCGTGGCCTATTTCGGCTTCCACATGGTGACCGGCGAGCGCGGCCTGCAGTCCTATCTGCGGATCACCGGCGAACTGGAGGAGGCGCGTGCCCTGGCCGGCGAACTGACCGCCGAGCGCCGGGCGCTGGAGCGGCGGGTCTCGGCGCTGCGCCGCGACGCCCTCGACCTCGACCTGCTCGAGGAGCGCGCCCGCGCCATGATCAACCTCGGCCGCGAGGAGGAGGTCGTGATCTTCTACGACCGCCCGGCGGCCGGGGAGCGGCCTTTGAGCGGCCGGAATTAGCCGATATTCGGTTAATCGAAAGAAAATCTCAAAAAATCAGTATCTTAGGCCGCTTCTTGCGTCGCCTGACGCTTGCCTCTAGTCTGCCTCTCTAGGAAACGCGGCCCTGGGCCGGCGGCCGGGCACGGCAGCGTGCCGCCGGCGCGCTGCGCCCCGGGGGCAAACAGGCGGTCGTCAGGGTTTCGGACCACGCGGGTCCGGGGCTCGGCGACCCGGCAAGAGCGCGGCAGCGCCGGGAGACGAGGGATGGCGACCTCCCAGAAGGGCGGCAAGGCGACGTCTGGCTCCAAGAGCCCGGGCGGCTCCAAGAGCTCCGGCTCCAGGAGCGCGAAGGCTTCCGGGTCCGGCAGCCGGTCGAAGAAGTCGGCCGCGCCGGCGCCGAAGACCAGCCGGACCGGCAGCGCGGCAACCGCGCCGAAGGGTCGGGCGGCGACCGCCAAGGCGGCGGAGAAGAAGGAGCATCCGGTCGAGCGCCTGGCCGTCCGCGCCAAGGGCGAGGACAAGAAGCTCCTGCTCAAGCTCTACGAGGACATGCTGCTGATCCGGCGCTTCGAGGAGAAGGCCGGCCAGATGTACGGCATGGGCCTGATCGGCGGCTTCTGTCACCTCTACATCGGCCAGGAGGCCGTCGTCGTCGGGATGCAGTCGGCGCTCGAGGACACGGTCGACGCGGTCGTCACCTCCTACCGCGACCACGGCCACATGCTGGCCACCGGCATGGAGTCCAAGGGCGTCATGGCCGAGCTGACCGGCCGGCGCGGCGGCTACTCCAAGGGCAAGGGCGGCTCGATGCACATGTTCAGCCGGGAACGGAAGTTCTTCGGCGGCCACGGCATCGTCGGCGCCCAGGTGCCGATCGGCACCGGCGTCGCCTTCGCCATGAAGTACCTGGAGGAGCCGGGCGTCTGCGTCACCTACCTCGGCGACGGCGCGGTGAACCAGGGTCAGGTCTACGAGTCCTTCAACATGGCCGCGCTCTGGAAGATCCCGGTGATCTACGTCATCGAGAACAACAAGTACGGCATGGGCACCTCGACGGCGCGGGCCGCCGCCAACTCGCAGGAGCTCTACCACCGCGGGCAAGCCTACGGGATCCCGGGCATGCAGGTCGACGGCATGGACGTGCTGGCGGTGCGCCACGCCTCCCAGGAGGTGCTGGAGCACGTCAAGGGCGGCAAGGGCCCCTACATCATGGAGATGATGACCTACCGCTACCGCGGCCACTCGATGTCGGACCCGGCCAAGTACCGCAGCAAGGAGGAGGTGCAGCGCATGCGCTCGGAGCACGATCCGATCGACCGCCTGCGCCAGATGCTGCTGCAGGAGGGCCACGCCGACGAGGCCGCGCTGAAGGAGATCGACAAGCGGGTCAAGGAGGTCGTCACCGACGCCGCCGAGTTCGCCCAGAACAGCCCCGAGCCGGACGAGTCGGAGCTCTGGACCGACATCTACACCGCCGACCAGCCGCCGCAGGCGGCCGAGTAGTCCGGCCAGGGGGATAGAGAGCATGCCGACGAACATCCTGATGCCGGCGCTGTCGCCGACGATGACCGAGGGCACCTTGGCGAAGTGGCTGGTCAAGGAGGGCGACATGATCTCTGCGGGCGACGTGATCGCGGAGATCGAGACGGACAAGGCGACGATGGAGGTCGAGGCGGTCGACGAGGGCACGCTCGGCAAGATCGTCGTCTCGGAGGGCACCGAGGGCGTGCCGGTCAACGACGTCATCGCGGTGCTGCTGGAGGAGGGCGAGAGCGCCGGCGACATCGACGTCGAGGCGCAGAAGGAAGCCTCCCCGCCGGCCCCCTCCGGCGGCGACGAAGGAAGCGGCGACTCCGAGGACGCGGCGACCGAGTCCAAGGCGCCGGCCCAGGCCAAGAAGCAGGAGGCCGCGCCCGAGTCCGAGGAGCCTGCGCCCGAGCCGGAGTGGGACGGCCCGACCAAGACCCAGACCGTGCGCGAGGCGCTGCGCGACGCCATGGCCGAGGAGATGCGCCGCGACAGCAAGGTCTTCCTGATGGGCGAGGAGGTCGCCGAGTACCAGGGCGCCTACAAGGTGACCCAGGGGCTGCTCGACGAGTTCGGCGCCAAGCGAGTGATCGACACGCCGATCACCGAGCACGGCTTCACCGGCCTCGGCGTCGGCGCGGCGATGTACGGCATCCGGCCGATCGTCGAGTTCATGACCTTCAACTTCGCCATGCAGGCGATCGACCAGATCATCAACTCGGCGGCCAAGACGCTCTACATGTCGGGCGGCCAGATCCAGAGCCCGATCGTGTTCCGCGGGCCGAACGGCGCGGCGGCGCGCGTCGCCGCCCAGCATTCCCAGGACTACGCCAACTGGTACGCCAACGTGCCCGGCCTCAAGGTCGTGGCCCCCTGGAGCGCGGCCGACGCCAAGGGCCTGCTGAAGTCGGCGATCCGCGATCCCAACCCGGTGATCTTCCTCGAGAACGAGGTGCTCTACGGCCAGTCCTTCGAGGTCCCGGACAGCGACGACTGGACCGTGCCGATCGGCAAGGCGCGGATCGTGCGGCCGGGCAAGGACGTCACCCTGGTGACCCACTCGATCTGCGTCGGCCGCTGCCTGGAGGCTGCCGAGAAGCTGGCCGGCGAGGGCATCGAGGCCGAGGTCATCGACCTGCGCACCATCCGCCCGATGGACACCGCGACGATCGTCAAGTCGGTCAAGAAGACCAACCGCTGCGTCTCGGTCGACGAGGGCTGGCCGACCTGCGGCATCGGCGCCGAGATCATCGCGGTGATGATGGAGCAGGCCTTCGACTATCTCGACGCGCCGGTGATCCGGGTGACCGGCAAGGACGTGCCGATGCCCTACGCCGCCAACCTCGAGAAGCTGGCGCTGCCGCAGACCGACGACGTGATCCAGGCGGCCAAGACCGTCTGCTACGCCGACTGACCCCCCAGAATTGACCCCGCAGGATTGACGCTGCACTGCTGACGGCCCGGTCGCGGGCGAGAGGGAAGAGATGCCGACCAACATCCTGATGCCGGCGCTGTCGCCGACGATGACCGAGGGCACCCTGGCGAAGTGGCTGGTCAAGGAGGGCGACACGATTTCCGCAGGCGACGTGATCGCGGAGATCGAGACGGACAAGGCGACGATGGAGGTCGAGGCGGTCGACGAGGGCACGCTCGGCAAGATCGTCGTCTCGGAGGGCACCGAGGGCGTGCCGGTCAACGACGTCATCGCGGTGCTTCTGGAGGAGGGCGAGAGCGCCGGCGACATCGACGTCGAGGCGCAGAAGGAAGCCTCGCCGCCGGCGCCCTCCGGCGGCGACGGCGGTGGCAAGGGCGAGGAAAAGGCGGAGAAGAAGGCCGAGGCGCCGGCTCCGTCACCGGCGCCGGCTCCCGCACCCGCGCCGGCGGCCAAGTCTTCGGGCGGCGGCGGCCGCGTCTTCGCCAGCCCGCTGGCCCGGCGCATGGCCGAGCAGGCCGGCCTCGACCTCGGGCAGCTCTCGGGCAGCGGGCCGCACGGGCGCATCGTCAAGGCCGACATCGAGGCGGCGCTGAAGGGCGGCGCGCCGCAGGCCGCCAAGGCCGCCGCGGCGCCCGAGAAGGCGGCGGGCGCCCCGGCGCCGGCCGCGGCCGCGGCGATGCCGTCGGCCGGCGTGCGCGCCAAGGAGTGGGCCGACAAGCTGGGCATGGCCTATCGCCAGGAGCCGCTCAGCGGCATGCGCAAGACCATCGCCAAGCGCCTGACCGAGTCCAAGCAGACGGTCCCGCACTTCTACCTGACCATCGACTGCGAGGTCGACGAGCTGCTCAAGGTGCGCAAGGAGCTGAACGCCCGCTCCGACGCCTACAAGCTGTCGGTCAACGACTTCGTCATCCGGGCCGCGGCGATCGCGCTGAAGCAGGTGCCGACCGCCAACGCCGCCTACGACGACAGCGGCCTGATCTTCTTCGAGCACGCCGACGTCTCGGTCGCGGTCGCCACGCCCTCGGGCCTGATCACGCCGATCATCAAGCAGGCCGAGAACAAAGGCCTGGCCCAGATCTCCAAGGAGATGAAGGACCTGGCCACGCGGGCCCGCGACAACAAGCTGAAGCCCGAGGAGTTCCAGGGTGGCACCTTCTCGGTCTCCAACCTCGGCATGTTCGGGATCAAGCACTTCGAGGCGGTGATCAACCCGCCGCAGGGCTGCATCCTGGCGGTCGGCGCCGGCGAGCAGCGCCCGGTCGTCAAGGACGGCGCGCTGGCGGTCGCCACGGTCATGAGCTGCACCCTGTCGGTCGACCACCGGGTCGTCGACGGCGCGGTCGGCGCCGAGTACCTGGCGGCCTTCAAGAAGCTGATCGAGGACCCGCTGACGATGCTGCTCTAGGGCCGAAGGAGGAGAGGTCCGTGCCTCACGCGCTTGCATGGTTCGACGGGCTCACCATGAAGCGCGACCCGAAGCCCCGCGCCAACCCTGCCGTCGCTTCATGGTGAGCCCGTCGAACCATGCAAGCGTGGAAGCGCTGGCGGAGCCTTGCACGGTCGAGTGCGGGAGGCGGTGATGATGGACCCAAGATCGCGACCAACGCCCGGGAGCGGCCGATGAGCGACGACAACCCGAGTTGCCTCAGCCACGTCTCGATCGGCACCGACGACTTCGAGCGCGCGACGGCCTTCTACGACCGGGTGCTCGGCACCCTCGGCATCGGGCGGATCATGGAGCATCCCGGCGCCGTGGCCTATGGCAAGGTCTATCCGGAGTTCTGGGTGCAGCGCCCGCTCGACGGCGCGCCGGCCTCGGCCGGCAACGGCAGCCATGTCGGCTTCTTCGCGACCTCGAAGGCCGAGGTCGAGGCCTTTCACCGCGAGGGCGTCGCCGCCGGCGCCGCCGACGAGGGGGCGCCGGGGCCGCGGCCCGAGTACGGCGAGCCCTACTACGGCGCTTTCCTGCGCGATCCGGACGGACACAAGATCGAGGCGACCTTCTGGGACCAGGAGCTCGCCCGCAAGCTGGGGATGGGATGATGGCCGAGACTTCCTTCGACCTGATCGTGGTGGGCTCCGGGCCCGGCGGCTACGTCGCGGCGATCCGCGCGGCGCAGCTCGGCATGAAGACCGCGATCGTCGAGCGCGACAAGCTGGGCGGCATCTGCCTGAACTGGGGCTGCATCCCGACCAAGGCGCTGCTGCGCACCTCCGAGCTCTACCACACCTTCCACCGGGCCAAGGAGTACGGCCTGTCGGCCGAGAAGATCGGCTTCGACACCGAGGCCGTGGTCAAGCGCTCGCGCGCCGTCTCCAAGCAGCTCAACCAGGGCGTCGGCCATCTGCTCAAGAAGAACAAGGTGACGGTCATCGAGGGCGAGGCGCAGCTCAAGGGCGGCGGCAAGCTCGAAGTGACCAAGGACGGCAAGACCGGCGGCTATTCGGCCAAGCACATCGTCATCGCGACCGGCGCGCGGCCGCGCGTGCTGCCCGGCCTGGAGCCGGACAAGAAGCTGATCTGGACCTACTTCGAGGCGATGGTCCCGGAGAAGATGCCGAAGTCGCTGCTGGTCATGGGCTCGGGCGCCATCGGCATCGAGTTCGCCAGCTTCTTCCACATGATGGGCGCCGACGTCACGGTCGTGGAGATCCTGCCGCAGATCCTGCCGGTCGAGGACGAGGAGATCGCGGCCCACGCGAAGAAGCAGTTCGACAAGCAGGGCCTGAAGATCCGCACCAAGACCAAGGTCGCCAAGCTGGAGAAGAAGGCCGACTCGGTGACCGCGACCCTGGAGGGCGAGGACGGCAAGACCGAGCAGCTGACCGTCGACCGCGTGATCTCGGCGGTCGGGGTGGTCGGCAACGTCGAGAAGCTGGGCCTCGAGAACACCAAGGTGAAGACCGAGCGCGGCACCATCGTGACCCACGGCCTCGGCAAGACCGACGAGCCCGGCGTCTACGCCATCGGCGACGTCGCCGGCCCGCCGATGCTGGCCCACAAGGCGAGCCACGAGGGCGTGCTCTGCGTCGAGGCGATCGCCGGCCAGCACCCGCATGAGATGGACAAGCTGAAGATCCCCGGCTGCACCTACTGCACGCCGCAGGTCGCCTCGGTCGGGCTGACCGAAAAGAAGGCCAAGGAGGCCGGCTACGACGTCAAGGTCGGCCGCTTCCCCTTCATCGGCAACGGCAAGGCGATCGCGCTCGGCGAGCCGGAAGGCCTGGTCAAGACGGTGTTCGACGCCAAGACCGGCCAGCTGCTGGGCGCCCACATGGTCGGCGCCGAGGTCACCGAGCTGATCCAGGGCTACGTCGTCGCCATGACCCTGGAGACCACTGAGCAGGACCTGATGCACACGGTCTTCCCGCACCCGACGCTGAGCGAGATGATGCACGAGTCCGTGCTGGCGGCCTACGGCCGGGCGATCCACTACTAGGCCGGGCCGTTCCGCCGGCTCCTCGCTCTTCCCGTCATCCCCGCGAAGGCGGGGATCCAGAGGAAGAGGCCGCGCGCACGAGCCCGCGCCCGTCCGTGACGGCGGCGCCGGTCTCTGGATCCCCGCCTTCGCGGGGATGACGCCTTGAGGGTTGCTCGGCCTTCATCCCCTCCAGCACCTCGCCCAGCACCTCGACGCCGCGCTCCAGCTCGGCCGTGCCGACGCCGCTGAAGCCGAGCACCAGGCCGCGCTCGGCGAGCGGCGTCAGGGCGAAGCGGCCCAGCGGCACGACGGTGATGCCGCGCCGCCAGGCGCGCGCTGCGGCCTCGTCCTCGTCGAGCCCCGGTGCCAGCAGGCCGACGGTATGCAGGCCGGTGCCGGTCGGCACGACCTCGAGCAGGCGGGAAAGACGCCGGCGCGCCGCGGCCAGCAGCGCGTCGTGTCGCTCGGCGTAGAGCCTGCGCATGCGCCGCAGGTGGGTCGCGAAGTGGCCTTCCTCCAGGAAGTCGGCGACCACCGCCTGGGGGTTCGAGGGAACGCCCGGCACGAAGCAGCGCATCAGCCGGTCGAAGCTCTCGACCAGGGTCGGCGGGACCAGCAGGTAGCCGAGCCGCAGCGCCGGAAACAGCGTCTTCGAGAAGGTGCCGACGTAGATCACCCGGCCGGCGCTGTCGGCGCTCTTCAGCGTCGCCGGCGGCCGGCCGCCATGGCTGCCGGCGTAGCAGAACTCGCCGTCGTAGTCGTCCTCGACGACCCAGGCGTCGGCCCGCTCCGCGGCGTCGAGCAGCGCCAGGCGCCGGCGCAGGCTCATGGTGCTGCCCATCGGCTGCTGGTGCGCCGGCGTCACGAAGGCCAGGCGAAAATCTGGCTCGGCAGCGAGCCCGGCTTCGACGTCGAGGCCCTCGTCGTCGACCGGCACAGGCACCAGACGCGTCCCGGCCGCGGCGAAGCAGTTGCGCGCGCCGATCGCGCCGGGGTTCTCGATCCAGACGGGATCGCCGGGGTCGAGCAGGATCGAGGCGATCAGCTGGAAGCCGTGCTGCGCGCCGTTGACGATGAAGACCTGCTCGGGCTCGCAGGCGATCGCGCGGTTGGCCCGCAGGTGCGCGGCGACCGCCCGGCGCAGCGGCAGGTAGCCCTGGCTGTCGCCGTAGCCCATGACGACCTCGCGCCGGTCGCGCCAGTGCTTGGCGACGGTGCGCGACCAGAGCGCCATGGGGAAGGCGTCGAAGGCCGGCATCGCCGTGGTAAAGGCGCGCGGCTGGTGCGGCAGGCGGTCGAAGAAGGCGCCGGCGCGCTCGCTCATGCTGCGCGACAGGCGCGGCGGCCGATCTGTCTTGGCACCAGGCGCACCCGAGACGCCGCTGCCGGGCGCCTGGCCTGCGGGGACGGGCGGCTTCCTGGCCTCCAGAGCCTGGCTGACGTAGGAGCCGGCGCCGACCCGCGCCTCGATCAGCCCCTCGGCCTGCAGCCGCGCGAAGGCCTCGATCACCGTGGTCCGCGAGACGCCGAGGTCGCGCGCCACCGTGCGGCTGGCCGGCAGGCGGTCGCCGGCGCGCAGGCCGCCCGACAGGATGAGCTCGCGCAGCGCGAGGCAGAGCTGGCTGCTGAGCGGCTTGTCCGAGCCGTGGTCGAGGTCGATGGAGAGCAGCAGGGCACCGCCGGACGTCTTGACCATGCTGCGCTCCCACGGAGGGGGCGGCCGCCGGCTGGGGCGCCCGCAAAACGGACTCCAAGATTATCCAGAATGGACCTTCCGTCCAGACCACTTTGGGCCTCTGTAGAAGGGCCCGACGAGCCCCGAGCGCAGCCGACGAGAGAATCCATGAAGATCGCCGCCATCGAAAGCTTCTCGACCCAGTTCGTCGGCTTCGTGCGCGTCACCGCCGACAGCGGCGAGCAGGGCTGGGGGCAGGTCTCGACCTACAACGCCGACATCACCGCCCAGGTGCTGCACCGCCAGGTGGCGCCCTGGGCGCTCGGCGCCAACGCGCTGGCCATCGAGCCGCTGGTCGACCTGGTGCCGGAGAAGGAGCTGAAGTTTCCCGGGCCCTACCTGTTCCGCGCGCTGACCGGCGTCGAGACGGCGCTCTGGGACCTGCGCGGGCGGCTCGAGGGCAAGCCGGTCTGCGCGCTGATCGGCGGCACGCCGGGCCGCTTGCGCGCCTACGCCTCCTCGATGAAGCGCGACATCACGCCGGAGCAGGAGGCCGAGCGCTTCGCCCGGCTGCGTGGCGCCCACGGCTTCGACGCCTTCAAGTTCCGGGTCGGCGCCGAGTTCGGCCACGACGTCGACGAGTGGCCTGGCCGCAGCGAGGCGATGGCGCCGGCGATCCGCAAGGCGCTGGGCGACGAGGTCGCGCTGCTCGCCGACGGCAACAGCGGCTTCTCGCCGCGCCGCGCCATCGAGATCGGGCGGCAGCTCGAGGACCACGGCGTCGGCCACTTCGAGGAGCCCTGTCCCTGGTGGGAGCTGGAGCAGACCAAGGCCGTGCGCGACGCGCTCGAGCTCGACGTCACCGGCGGCGAGCAGGACTGCATGCTGCCGACCTGGCGGCACATGATCGCCCTGGGCGCCGTCGACGTCGTGCAGCCCGACGTCTGCTATCTCGGCGGCTTGGTGCGCACGCTGCGCGTCGCCGGCATGGCAGAGCAGGCCGGGCTGCCGGTCACGCCGCACTCGGCCAACCTGTCGCTGGTGACGCTCTTCACCATGCACCTGCTGCGCGCCATCCCGAACGCCGGCAAGTACCTGGAGCTCTCGATCGAGGGGCCCGACTACTACCCCTGGCAGGAGGGCCTGTTCCGCAGCGACCCCTACCGCGTCGTCGAGGGCCAGGTGGAGGTGACCGACGCGCCGGGCTGGGGCGTCGAGATCGACCCGGCCTGGCTGGAGCGCGCCGACTACCGCAGGAGCGAGACCGAGTGACCATGACCGACAGCCTGACGCAGCTCGCCGCCGAGACCCTGGCGGCCGGGACCCTGGCGGGCCTGCCGGGGCGCCACTGGATCGGCGGCGCCTGGCAGGCCGCCGCCGCGGGCCGGACGATGGAGAGCTTCGATCCCGGCAGCGGCAGGGCCCATGCGCGCTTCGCGGCCGGCGATGCCGAGGATGTGGCGGCGGCCGTCGCCGCGGCCGAGGACGGATTCCGCGTCTGGTCGCGCATGGCACCGGCCGAGCGCGGCCGGGTGCTGCAGCGTGCCGCCGGGCTGCTGCGTGCCGAGGCCGAGCGTTTCGCCGTCGCCGAGACGCTCGACTGCGGCAAGCCGCTGGGCGAGGCCGCCGGCGACGTCGCCGGCGCGGCCCGCGCCTTCGAGTACTACGCCGGCGCCGGCGACAAGCTGCAGGGCGACTGCATCCCGATCGGCCGCGACTACCTGGCCTATACGCTGCACGAGCCGGTCGGCGTGACCGCCCACGTGATTCCCTGGAACTATCCGATCTCGACGGCGGCGCGCGGCCTGGCGCCGGCGCTCGCCGCCGGCTGCTCGGTGGTCGCCAAGCCGGCCGAGCAGACGCCGATGACGGCCCTCATGCTGGCCGAGCTGCTGCAGCGCGCCGGTCTGCCCGACGGCGTCTGCAACGTCGTCACCGGCACCGGCGCCGAGGCCGGCGCGCCGCTGGTCGCCCATCCCTCCGTGCGCCACGTCACCTTCACCGGCTCGGTCGAGACCGGGCGCGGCGTCATGGCGGCGGCGGCGCGCACCATCGCCAGCGTGACGCTGGAGCTCGGCGGCAAGTCGCCGGTCGTGGTGCTCGCCGACTGCGACCGAGAGGCAGCGCTCCAGGGCGTCATGGGTGCGATCTGGGAGAACGCCGGCCAGATCTGCTCGGCCGGCTCGCGCCTCGTGATCGAGCGCTCCCTGCACGCCGGCTTCCTGGAGGAGCTGGTCGCCCGCAGCGCCCGGCTGAGCCTGGGCCACGGCCTGCGCAACCCGCAGGTCGGGCCGATCAGCTCGCCGCAGCAGCTGGCGAAGATCGCCGGCTACGTCGAGGCGGCAAGGACTCGCGGCGCGACGATCGCGCTCGGCGGCGAGACGACGGTCGATCCCGAGAGCGGGCAGGGCTGGTTCTACCGGCCGACCATCCTCGACGACCTGCCGCCCGACGATCCCTGCGTGCAGGAGGAGATCTTCGGGCCGGTGCTCTCGGTGCAGGTCGCCGAGGACGCCGAGCACGCCCTGGCGCTGGCCAATGGCACAGCTTACGGCCTGGTCGCCGGCATCTACACCGGCGACGTCGACCGGGCGCTGGCCCTGGCGCGCGATCTCGATGCCGGCCAGGTCTTCGTCAACGAGTACTTCGCCGGCGGCATCGAGACACCGTTCGGCGGCAACCGCCTGTCTGGCTTCGGGCGGGAGAAGGGCCTGGAGGGACTCAAGGCCTACTGCAAGACCAAGAGCGTCGCCGCGCGAATCCGGCCATCCTGAGCGGAGGGATCGACGAAGAGCGGAGGACCATCTTGGGCAAGGCGGCAGAGGCAGGGCTGTTCACCGAGGACTTCAAGGCCGAGCCCTGGTGGTGGGAGGCCTCGCCGAGGCCGGAGATCGAGGTCGCCGAGCTGCCTGGCGAGGTCGACGTGCTGGTCGTCGGCTCCGGCTACACCGGCCTGCACGCCGCGCTGCAGACCGCGCGCGGCGGCCGCTCGACCCTGGTGCTCGACGCCGAGGCCGCCGGCTGGGGCTGCAGCTCGCGCAACGGCGGCCAGATCAGCAGCTCGATCAAGCCGGGCTTCGCCGAGCTCGCCGCCCGCCACGGCCCGGAGCGCGCCTACGGCATCCTCAAGGAGGGCCACGACGCCCTGGCCTGGATGGGCCGCTTCGTCGAGGCCGAGGGCATCGACTGCGACTTCCGGGTGACCGGGCGCTTCCACGCCGCGCACAACCCGCTGCAGTACGAGAAGATGGGCCGCGCCCTGGAGGCCGAGCCCGAGGGCCTGAAGAGCGGCGGCTGGCTGGTGCCGCGCGCCGAGCAGCGCAGCGAGATCGGCAGCGACTTCTACCACGGCGGCGTCGTCCATCCGCGCCACGCCCAGCTCGACCCCGGCAAGTACCACCTCGGCCTGCTGGCCCGCGTGCGCGAGGCCGGCGCGAGCGTCGTGCCGCACTGCCCGGCGACGGCGATCCGGCGCGAGGGCGGGGGCGGGGGCGGGAGCGGGGGCGGGCGCTTCTCGGTGGCGACGCCGCGCGGCACCGTTCGGGCGCGCGACCTGGTGGTCGCGACCAACGGCTACAGCACCGCCCTGACGCCCTGGCTGCGCCGCCGGGTGATCCCGATCGGCAGCTACATCATCGCCACCGAGCCGCTCGAGCGCGCGCTGATGGAACGCCTGATTCCGACGGGCCGGCACCTGACCGACAGCCGCAAGGTCGTGCACTACTACCGGGCGACCCCGGACCGCTCGCGCATCCTGTTCGGCGGCCGCGTCTCCGTCGGCGAGACCGATCCGCGGCTCAGCGGGCCGCGGCTGCACCGCAACCTCGTCGAGATCTTCCCCGAGCTCGCCGGCACGCGGATTAGCCACTCCTGGGTCGGCTTCGTCGCCTATACCTTCGACACCCTGGCCCACGTCGGGCGCCACGAGGGCATCCACTACGCCATGGGCTACTGCGGCTCCGGCGTCTCGATGGCCGGCTGGCTCGGCATGCGGGTCGGCCAGCAGGTACTGGGGCTCGCGGAGGGGCGCACGGCCTTCGACGGCCTCGGCTTCGAGACCCGGCCCTTCTATACCGGCAAGCCCTGGTTCCTGGCGCCGTCGGTGGCCTATTACCGCTGGCGCGACCGGCGGAACGTCTGAGCGGTGGCGGTCCCGCCCTGGCCGGGTGATTGGTCTGGGCTTTTCTCCAGAATGGACCTTCTCAGCCGACCATTGCCGGCCTCTACTTGAGGCTCGGATCGCGCGGCCGCCCGGCGACGGGAAGCAACGACAGACAAGACAGGCCGCGCGGCAGGGATGCGAACACCCGGGGGCCGCGGGCGCCCGGACGGCTGGGAGTGGAGGACTTCATGACGACTACGAGAACGCGAATCCTGTCGGCGGGCGTGGTCACGCTCGCCATGCTGGCCGGCGCCGGCAGCGGCCAGGCCGAGACGCTGCGCCTGCTGACCTGGGGCACCTACGCGCCCGAGAAGGTGATCGAGCTGTTCGAGGAGAAGTATCCCGACATCGACGTCGAGGTGACCTTCTCCAACAACGAGGAGATGATCGCCAAGCTGCGCGCCACCGGCGGAGCCGGCTACGACCTGGCGCAGCCGAGCCACGACCGCGTCTACGCGGTGCAGCTGGAGTACGGCCTCTACAAGCCGCTCGACCTCTCCAAGATCGACACCTCGGTCTACGAGCCGAAGCTGCTCGAGGGCGTCAAGGCCAACACCACGATCGACGGCGAGGTCTACTCGGTGCCGCACATGTGGGGCACCTCGGGCATCATGGCCGACCAGAGCAAGGCGCCGGAGATCGACGGCTGGGACGACCTCTGCGATCCCCAGTACAAGGGCAAGACCTCGATGCGCCTGCGGCGCACGATCCTGCTCGGTACCGCCTTCGCCATGGGCAAGGACCCCTTCGCGGCCTACGCGGACCTCGACGAGTACCAGAAGATTCTCGACGCGGTCGCCGAGAAGCTGATCGCCTGCAAGGACATCGTGAAGGCCTACTGGCAGGGCGGCGACGACCTGGCGGCGCTGATGCTGTCCGGCGAGGTCGTGGCCTCGGAGACCTGGGACTCGACCGCCTTCCGCATCTACGGCGAGAACCCCGACATCGTCTTCGTGCCGCCGGCGACCGGCGCGCTCGCCTGGATCGACACCTTCTCGATCCCGGCGAAGGGCGAGGCCGACGACGCCGCCTACAAGTGGATCAACTTCGTGCTGCAGCCGGAGATCGTGAAGCTGATGTCGGCCTCGACCGGCAGCATGTGCGCGGTCAAGGGCGGCAAGGCGCTGCTGCCCGACGACAAGCGCGCGGCCTACGAGGCGGCCTTCTCCGACGAGGACGTGGCGAACCTGAAGTTCTTCGCCAACATCCCGCCGGGCGTCGAGGACATGGAAGGCAAGACCCTGGACAAGATCAAGGCCGCGACCGGCGGCTGAGGATCGGATCCGTTCGATGATCCCCTCTCCGCCCCCGGGGGCGGAGAGGGACAGGGAGAGGTGGGGGAGGACAGGGGCGCCGGCCGAGCCGCCGTATCGCCCCACCTCACCCCAGCCCTCTCCGCCCCCCCGGGCGGAGCGGGAGTCTGGGCGACCGCCGAGAGCGGCCAGGGTGCTGAACGAGGATCATGACCAGCGACAGCGCGAACGACCTCGAGTGCGAGCGCGTCACCAAGCGCTTCGGAAGCTTCACCGCCGTCGACGACGTCTCCTTCGAGATCCCGAGCGGCTCGTTCTTCTCCATTCTCGGGCCCTCGGGCTGCGGCAAGACCACCCTGATGCGCATGATCGCCGGCTTCGAGGAGCCGGCCGCCGGCGACATCCGGATCCGCGGCCGCTCGGTGATCGGCGTCCCGGCGAACCAGCGCAACGTCAAGATGGTGTTCCAGCATCTGGCGCTGTTCCCGATGATGAACGTCGGCGAGAACATCGCCTACGGCCTGCGCTGCGCCGGCGTCGCCAAGGGCGAGATCGAGCGCCGGGTCGGCGCGGTGCTGGAGCGCGTCGGCCTGCCGGGCGTCGAGCGCAAGGGCATCGACCAGCTGTCCGGCGGCCAGAAGCAGCGCATCGCGATCGCCCGCTGCATGGTGCTGGAGCCTGACGTGCTGCTGCTCGACGAGCCGCTCGGCGCGCTCGACCTCAAGCTGCGCGAGCGCATGAAGATCGAGCTGAAACTGCTGCAGCACCAGTTCGACACGACCTTCGTCTACATCACCCACGACCAGTCCGAGGCGCTGGTCATGTCCGACCGCGTGGCGGTGATGAACCGCGGCCGCTTCGAGCAGATCGGCAGCCCGCAGGAGCTCTACAACCATCCCAGCACGGCCTTCGTCGCCGGCTTCGTCGGCGACAGCAACCGCTGGCGCGGCCGGGTCGCCGGCCGCGACGCCGGCCGCCTGCAGGTCGAGACCGAGGGCGGCGCGCGGCTGCTCTGCGCGCCGGGGCAGGAGGGGCTGGCCGAGGGCGCCGAGGTCGAGGTCTTCGTGCGGCCGGAGGCGCTCGCGCTGGTCCGCGCGGATGGGCCCGTCGACCCCTCGGCCAACCGCCTGGAGGGCCGGGTCGACAGCCTGTTGTTCAACGGTGCGGCCAGCCGGGTGCTGGTGCGCGGCGCCGGCGACAAGCTGGTCGAGGTCGCCTACGCACCCTCGGGCGAAACCGGCGAGCTGGCGCCCGGCGATGCCGTGGTGCTGGCCTGCGCGGCCGCGGACAGCCGCTGCTTCGAGGCGCAGCCGCACAGCGACGGTGCCGATCCGCAATGAGCGCGCCGGTCGACGCGATTCCCTCGGTCGGCGCTCCGGTCAAGGCGGGGGCGCAGCGCAAGCGCGACGCCGACCGCCTGGCGCTGATCCTGCTGCTGACGCCCTTCCTGCTGTGGATCGTCCTGCTGATCGTGCTGCCGCATCTCGGCATCGGCTACCTGTCGCTGCGCGAGAAGGTCGGGCCGCGGGTCTACGAGTTCAGCTTCGCCAACTACCTCGAGTTCCTCAACGAGCCGATCTACTGGAACACGCTGCTGCGCACCGCCTGGATGTCGATCCTGGTGACCGCGCTGACCCTGCTGATCGGCTTTCCGATCGCCTACTACATCGCCAAGATCGCCGGCCGGCGCAGCCGCGCCGCGCTGTTCCTGCTGTGCCTGGTGCCGCTGTGGGTCAGCGACCTGGTGCGCGCCTTTGGCTGGATCATGCTGCTGCGCGAGACCGGCATCTTCTCGGCCGTGCTGCAGTGGAGCGGCCTCGCCGCCGGACCGGTCGAGATGCTCTACAACGACGTCACGGTGATCGTCGGCCTGATCTACACCGTCGTGCTGTTCATGGTGGTGCCGATCGTCTCGACGCTCGACGGCATGGACAACAGCCTGATCGAGGCCGGCTACAACCTGGGCGGCGGGCGCCTGACGGTGCTGCGCCGCATCGTCATCCCCTACGCCATGCCGGGCATCGTCGCCGGCTGCATCATCGTCTTCATGCTGACCGCCGGCAGCTACCTGACGCCGATCCTGCTCGGCGGCAAGAACTCCATGTGGTTCACCGAGCAGATCTACAACCAGTTCATCACCCGCTACAACTGGGAGGGCGGCTCGACCTTCGGCATCCTGCTGCTCGTCTTCACCTCCCTTGTCGTCTGGCTCGGCCTGCGCCTGAGCGGCCAGAACCTCGCCAACACGGTGGCCAAGCGATGAGGGGTAGGGGAGTGATCGGGATCGACAGGGACACTCTCCTTCCGTCATCCCCGCGGAGGCGGGGATCCAGAGCCCCAAGCGCATGGCCGACGGCCCTGGATCCCCGCCTCCGCGGGGATGACGGAAGAGCCGGGGATGACGGAAGAACGGTGCGGCAGGCGGAGGCCGGCCGATGAACGTCGCAGCCCCGCAGACGCCGGCGCTGAAGCTCGCCTACCGGGCCTACGTGCTGCTGTTCTTCGTCTACCTGGCGGCGCCCCTGGTGGCGGCCAGCTTCTTCGCCTTCAACGACTCGCTGTTCCCGGCGCTGCCCTGGCAGGGCTTCACGCTCGACTGGTTCTTCTCCGACAGCGAGCCGAAGCTGGGGCTGTTCCACGACCGGCGCCTGCTGCGCGGCATGCAGAACTCGCTGCTGATCGGCCTGGCGGTCGCGACGCTCTCGGTGACGGTCGGCACCTGCAACGCCTTCCTGTTCGAGCGGCGCGACTTCCGCTTCAAGGGCTTCCTCTACATCATGATGATCGTGCCGCTGGTCATTCCCGGCGTGATCCTGGGCATCTCGATCCTGGTGCTGGCCTCGATGACCGCGAACGGCGTCTACGACCGCTTCGGCGTCGAGCTGTCGTTCCTGCGCCCCGGCATCCCGCTGGTCGTGGCCGGCCAGTTCTCCTTCCTGACCACGATCACCACGCTGGTCATCGCCGCGCGCATGAAGAAGTTCGACGTGGCCCTGGAGGAGGCGGCGCTCAACCTCGGCGCCAGCCGGCTGCGCGTGCTGCTGACGGTCACGCTGCCGTTCCTCAAGCCGGCATTGATCGCCGCCGGCCTGGTCGCCTTCCTGGTCTCCTTCGAGAACTTCAACACGACGCTGATGCTGGTCGGCTCCGACGCGCCGCTGACCATCACGATGTACGACCGCATCGCCAAGGTCGGCTCGACGCCGGTGCTCAACGCGACCTCGTTCTTCCTGATCATCGCCTCGGGCACCCTGGCGCTGATCTCCGTGCTGGTGCAGCGTGAGCGCAAGCCGGGCGAAGCCGGCTAGGGCATCGGGCTGACGGGATCTCCCTCGTGACGGACTACGACTACATCGTCGTCGGCGCCGGATCGGCCGGCTGCGTGCTGGCGGCCCGGCTCAGCGAATCGGGGCGCCACCGTGTGCTGCTGCTGGAAGCCGGCGGCAGCGACCGGCGCTTCTGGATCTCCACGCCGATCGGCTACGGCCGGATCTTCTACGACCCCCGCGTCAACTGGATGTACCAGACCGAGCCGGATCCCGGCACCGACAGCCGGCGCAGCTACTGGCCGCGCGGCAAGGTGCTGGGCGGCTCGAGCTCGATCAACGCCATGGTCTACGTGCGCGGCCAGGCCGGCGACTTCGACGACTGGGCGGCGGCCGGCAACCCGGGCTGGGCCTGGGACGACGTGCTGCCGGTGTTCCGGCGCCTGGAGCGCTGCCTGATGGCCGAGGGCAGCGAGACCGAGGGCCCGGCCGCCGAGGCCTGGCGCGCGCTGCACGGCACCGACGGGCCGCTCAGCGTCAGCGCCATCCACGAGAGCGCGCATCCGCTCTGCCAGGTCTATCTCGAGGCCTGCCGCCAGGCCGGCTTCACCGCCGTCGGCGACCTCAACGGCACCGAGGTCGACAGCGCCGGGCTCTACCACATCACGACCCGCGGCGGCCGCCGCTGCTCGGCCGCCACGGCCTACCTGGCGCCGGCGCGCCGGCGCGCGAACCTCCGGGTCGAGACCCACGCCCAGGCGACGCGCGTGGTCTTCGAGGGGCGCCGGGCGGTCGGCGTCGAGTACCGGCAGCACGGCCGCCTGCTCGAAGCGCGGGCGCGCGGCGAGGTGATCCTGGCGGCCGGCGCGATCAACTCGCCGCAGCTGCTGCAGCTCTCGGGAGTCGGCCCGGGCGCGCTGCTCCGGCGCCACGGCATCGAGGTGCGCCACGACAGCCCGGCGGTCGGCGCCAACCTGCAGGACCACATCGGCGTCGACTTCCTCTACCGCTCGCGCCGGCCGACCCTCAACCAGCAGCTCCATCCCTGGTGGGGCAAGCTGCGCTGGGGCCTGACCTACCTGCTGCTGCGCCGCGGACCCCTGGCGCTCAGCGTCAACCAGGGCGGCGGCTTCGTGCGCGGCCGTGAGGGCCTCAACCGCCCCAACGTCCAGCTCTACTTCTCGCCGGTCAGCTACCTGAAGGCGCCGCCGGGCACGCGGCCGCTGATGAATCCCGATCCCTATCCGGCCTTCCTGCTCGGCTACTCGGCCTGCCGCCCGGCCAGCCGCGGCCACCTGGAGATCCGCAGCGCCGATCCCTTCGAGGCGCCGGCGATCCACCCCAACTACCTCTCCGCCGAGAGCGACATGGCCGACATGGTCGACGGCTGGCGCCTGATGCGCCGGCTCGGCGCGACGCCGGCCTTCGCCGAGGTCATCGAGGAGGAGCTGGCGCCGGGTCCGGCGGTCCGGGACGAGGACGCGATCGTCGCCGACATCCGCAAGCGCGCCGGCACGGTCTTCCACGCCAGCTGCACCTGCCGCATGGGCCCGGACCCGGCGACCGCCGTGGTCGATCACCGGCTGAAGGTCCACGGCCTCGAGGGCCTGCGGGTGATCGACGCCTCGGTCTTCCCCTACGTCACCTCCGGCAACACCAACGCCCCGACCATCATGGTCGGCGAGAAGGGCGCGGACCTGGTCTTGGCCGACGCCTGAGGCGCGATCTTTGCCCAAGAATTGAGCATTTTCTTTGGGCCGTGATCCCTTGCATAAGAATCGCGCGTTCTAGCCCCTGACTTTTACCTTCCGATTACCAATTCGCCCCAGAGTTTGGCGCGGTTGCATCATTCGGGGGCAAGGAAGATGACGGCGCAGCGGGCGGTCCAGGCGGCGGTTGCCGGAACCAAGGACAAGTCGGACGGGCAGGCGCGGGGCGACACGCCGGAGCGCGTGGTCGCCCTGGCCGAGAGCGCGGCGGCGATCGCCGGCAGCAAGGCGCACGCGATCCAGGGCATCACCGGCCAGACGCGGATCCTGGCGCTCAACGCGACGATCGAGGCGGCGCGCGCCGGCGAGGCGGGCAAGGGCTTCGCGGTGGTCGCCGAGGAGGTCAAGACGGTCAGCAGCGAGATCGGACGTCTCGCTGGCGAGATGGAAAGCGAGCTGCGCCAGGCGCTCGACGAGCTGCGCGCGGTCGGCGGCCGCATGGCCCAGCAGGTGCGCGGCCAGCGCCTCGTCGACCTCTGCCTCAACGCCATCGAGATCATCGACCGCAATCTCTACGAGCGGACCTGCGACGTGCGCTGGTGGGCGACCGACGCCGCCGTCGTCGAGGCGGCCGCCGAGCCGACGTCCGAGCGCTGCGCCGAGGCCGCGCGCCGGCTCGGCGTCATCCTCTCGGCCTACACCGTCTACCTCGACCTCTGGATCGCCACGCCCGACGGCCGGGTCGTGGCGCACGGCCGGCCGGACCGCTATCCCGGGGTGCGCGGCCTCGACGTCTCGCGCGAGGGCTGGTTCCGGGAGGCCCTGGCCTCGGCCTCGGGCGACGACTACGCGGTCGCCGACGTCGCGACCTGCGCCAAGCTCGAGGGCGCGCCGGTCGCGACCTACGCCGCGGCGATCCGCGAGGGCGGCCAGAGCCACGGCCGGGTCATCGGCGTGCTCGGCATCCACTTCGACTGGGGCCCGCAGGCCCGCGCCGTGGTCGAGGGCGTGCGCCTGACCGAGGAGGAGGCGCGCCGCTCGCGGGTCCTGCTGGTCGACGCTCGGGGCCGCGTGCTCGCGGCCTCCGACGGCCGCGGCGAGCTCAGCGAGACGCTGCGCCTGGAGCGCGGCGGCCGACGCAGCGGCGTCGCCAGCGACGCCGAGGGCACCACCACGGCCTTCCACCTGACCCCCGGCTACGAGACCTACCGGGGCCTGGAGTGGGCCGGCGTGATCGTGCAGCAGGGGTAGGGGCGGGGTTGGTGGGCAGGCTCTCGGTCGCCTCTCCGCGCACTTCTCGTCATCCCCGCCTTCGCGGGGATGACGCCTTGGGATTGGCGCGGATAACGACTGGGTAGGAGCCGGTAGACCGTCTGACGGCGGGTCGCGCTCACCCACCGCCGGCGATGAAGGGGCTGACCGGCCAGTCGGTCTTCCAGGTTTCCCAGGACAGGGTCGCGCGGGCGCGGGCGGAGTCCTGCTCCATCTGCGCGACCAGGGCGTCGACGTCCTCGAAGCGCTGCTCGGGGCGCAGGTAGTCGATCAGCGCGACCCGCAGGTGGCGGCCATAGAGATCGCCCTCGAAGTCGAAGAAGTGGGTCTCGAGCAGCGGCTCGGGGACCTCGAACATCGGGTTGACGCCGAGGCTGGCGACGCCGGGGCGCCACAGCGTCTCGCCCGCCTCCTCCTCGATGGCGGCGCGCACGGCGTAGACGCCGAAGGCCGGGCGCAGCAGCTCGCCGAGCTTCAGGTTGGCGGTCGGGAAGCCGAGCGTGCGGCCGCGCCGGAAGCCGGTCTCGACTCGGCCCTCGATCTCCCAGTAGCGGCCGAGCAGCAGGGCGGCACGGGTCGGGTTCCCGGCCTTCAGGTACTCGCGCACCAGCGAGGAGGAGTAGGGCTCGCCTTCGCCCTTGGTTTCGCCCTGCCCGGAGACCCGGCTCATCGCGGTCACGCCGAAGCCGTGGCGCAGGCCCTCCCCGGTCAGCAGCGCCGCGTCGCCGCGCCGCTTGCGGCCGAAGCGGAAGTTGTCGCCGACCACGACATGGCGGGCGGCGAGGCCGTGGCGGCCGTCGCCGACCAGCACCTGCGCCACGAAGTCCTCGGCCTCCAGGCCGGCCAGCTCCCTGTTGAAGGCGAGGACGAACAGCAGGTCGACGCCCAGCGCCTCGATCAGCTTGGCCTTGGTGCGCCAGTTGGTGAGGCGGAAGGGCGGCTGGTCGGGCTGGAAGAACAGCCGCGGGTGCGGCTCGAAGGTCATCAGCGCCAGCGGCGCCCCCAGCGCCCGGGCCTGGCGCGCCGCGGCGGCGATCAGCGCCTGGTGGCCCCGGTGGATGCCGTCGAAGTTGCCGATCGCGACGACGGCGCCGCGCGCCGCCTCGGCGACGTCGGTCCAGTGCCGCAGGATCAGCATGCCGGCGGGTCGTCCTCTCCCGGAGCGTCCGCCTCGGGCGCCTCGGCCTCGAAGTGGCCGTAGCGGCTGCGCAGATAGACCAGCGGCGTGCGGTCGGGGCGGCTCTCCATGCGCTCGATCTCGCCGAGGAACAGCAGGTGGTCGCCGCCCTCGTGCACCGCGGTCTTGCGGCACTCGAAGCCGGCGACGGCGCCGCCGATGACCGGCGAGCCGCGGTCCCAGGCGTGCCAGGACACGCCGGCCCACTTGTCGCTCGACGGCGTCGCGAAGCGGGTCGAGATGGCTTCCTGTCCGCGCGCCAGGACCGAGACGCCAAAGTGGTCGGCGCGCAGGAAGGCCGAGAGGCTGAACGCGGTCTTGGCCAGGCTGAACAGCACCAGCGGCGGCTTCAGCGAGACGGAGGTGAAGGAGTTGCAGGTGATCCCGACCGGATTGCCGGCCCCGTCGCGCGTACTCACCACGGTGATCCCGGTGGCGAAGTTGCCGAAGGCCTTCTTCAGGGCGGCGATGTCGAGTGCGGCGGGCATGGGTCTCCTGGGCGGGCTGAGGCGCGGCCCATAATGGCGGCTGGCCTCCATAGTGCAAGAGCGCGGGCGGCCGCGGCGGCCGGGCCGCGAGGCTTGCGCCGGCCGCGCGCGGACGGCATAGGGGGAGGGCGGGTTTGACGGGGGCGGGTTTGGATCTCGAGAATCTCCAGGGGCTGCTGGGCGTGGCCGCGATCGTCGGGCTGGGCTGGGCGCTCAGCGAGCGGCGTCGCGCCTTCGACTGGCGCACGGTCGCCGTCGGCCTGGCGCTTCAATTCGCCCTGGCGCTGCTGCTGCTGCGCCTGCCGCCGGCCCGGGCCGCCTTCATCGCGCTCAACGACGTGGTGGTGGCGCTGGACAGCGCGACGCGCAGCGGCACGGCCTTCGTGTTCGGCTTCCTGGGCGGCGGCGACCCGCCCTTCGAGGTCACCGACCCCGCCAACTCCTTCGTGCTGGCGTTCCGGGCACTGCCGCTCGTCCTGGTGCTCTCGGCGCTGGCGGCGCTGCTCTGGCACTGGCGGATCCTGCCGGTCGTGATCAAGGCGGTCTCGCGGGTGCTCGAGCGGCTGTTCGGCATCGGCGGCGCGGTCGGCGTCAGCGCCGCCGCGAACATCTTCGTCGGCATGGTCGAGGCGCCGCTGCTGGTGCGCCCCTACTTCGCGCGCCTGAGCCGCGCCGAGCTGTTCATGGTGATGACCACCGGGATGGCGACGGTGGCCGGCACGGTGATGTTCCTCTACGCCTCCTTCATCGCCGACAGCGTGCCCGGCGCGCTCGGCCATATCCTGACCGCCTCGATCATCTCGGTGCCGGCGGCGCTGATGGTCGCGCGGCTGATGGTGCCGGGCGACGAGAAGACCGAGAGCGACGCCTCGATCCCCACGCTGACCTACGACAGCTCGATGGACGCCATCGCCCGCGGCACCGAGCAGGGCGTCCAGCTGCTGATCAACATCGTCGCCCTGCTCATCGTGCTGCTCGCCCTGGTCGCCCTCGCCAACGCCATCCTCGGCGTCTTCCCGGACGTCTTCGGCGCGCCGCTGTCGCTGCAGCGGGTGTTCGGCTGGATCTTCGCGCCCTATGCCTGGCTGATCGGCGTGCCGGCGGCCGAGGCCGCGACGGCGGGCGAACTGCTCGGCCTCAAGACCGTCCTCAACGAGTTCATAGCCTACCTGCAGCTCGCGCAGGTGCCGCCGGAAGCGCTGGGCGAGCGCAGCCGCCTGATCCTGGTCTACGCGCTCTGCGGCTTCGCCAACCCGGGCAGCCTGGGCATCATGATCGGCGGGCTGGTCGCGATGGCGCCGGAGCGGCGCGGCGAGATCGTCTCGCTGGCCGGCAAGTCGATCCTCTCGGGGACCCTGGCGACCGGGCTGACCGGCGCCGTCGTGGGGATCCTGTCGTGAGGCGGCGCAGCCTGCTGGCGGCGCCGCTGCTGCTGCCGCTCGCGGCCTGCGGCGTCGGCGTCCGGACACGGCCGCGCGGCCGCCCGCGCCAGACCTTCGGGCCGATCCGCACGCTCGGCGTGATCCCGGTGCTCGAGGACCGCATCACGGTCTTCGAGAGCGAGCCCCTGCGCCGCGTGCCCCGCGAGCGCGTCCTGCCGATGCCCGGCTGGGATCTCGACGGCCGCGCGCGGACCCTGGCGTCGCGCCTGCTGCGCGAGCGGCGGCCCGACCTCGACGTGCTGCCGATCGGCTACGAGCCGCTGCAGATGCGGCGCATCTATCCGCTGCCCTCGGAGCGCGGCTTCGACTTCACCGAACCCGACCGGATCGCGACCTACCTGCGCCGCTCGTTCGAATCCGGCGAGTTCGACGGCGTGCTGCTGATCACCCGCGAGCGTCTGCTGCCGGACTTCCTGCGCCGCGGCTGGTACGAGGGGGCGACGCTCTACCGGCCGCTGTCGGATCCGCGCGTCGAGCTGCCGGCGGTGGCGCTGCGCGCGCGTATCGTGCGCTCGACGACGCTGTCGGCGAAGAGCGGCGCGACGGCCCTGGCGCGGGGCCGCGGGATCGTCGCCCCGCCGTGGCCCGATCCGCTGGACGGCGAGCTCGGTCCGCGCGACTGGCAGCGGCTCCAGGCGGTGTTCGAGCCGCTGCTCGCGGCCGCCCTGCGCCAGGCGATCCGGGAGCTCGATATCTGAGCTCTGCCGAACGGGCCGCGGCGAGTGCCGACGGCCGCTCGCGGTCGGCGGCTCCCGCAGGGCAGAATTCCAGGCTGTTCTCGTCCTCGCGGCTTGCCGATTGATCCAGGTTGTTTCAATAAGACGGTTGCTCCTTTCTCTTCTCGCCATGCCGATCTCACGCAAGACCTACCTGAGCGTCACCGCGCTCCTGCTCTTCCTCGGCCTCGCGGCGCTGCTCGGCATCGTCGCGGCGTCGCTGGTGCTGGTCGGCCACACCCAGGACCAGGTCGAGGAGATCCTGGCGGCGCGCAAGGTGCGCAGCGCCGCGGCCGACCTGCTGACCCTGGTCCAGGACATGGAGACCGGCCAGCGCGGCTTCCTGCTGACCGGCGAGTCGATCTATCTCGAACCCTATCGCGACGCCGACGCCCGGCTCGACGAGCAGCTGGACGAGCTGAGCGCGGCGCTCGCCGGCTCGCCGGAGCTCGCCGAGGTCGTCGACCGCCTGACGGCGACGCTGACCGCCAAGATCTCCGAGATGAACGAGACGATCGCGCTCTATCAGGAAGGGCAGACCGAGGAAGCCGTCGCGGTCATCCAGACCGAGCGCGGCAACGAGCTGATGCAGACGCTGCGCACCGACCTGGCGCGGCTGCGCGAGGCTTCGGAGGCGCGCCTCGGCGCGACCGTCACCCGGCAGGAGCGCAGCGCGCAGTTCCTGCGCTGGGTCAGCATCCTGGGCGCGGCGCTGGTGGTGCTCGTGGTCGGCGTCGCGGGCTGGCTGGTGCTGCGCTACACGCGCGACCTGTCCGGCGCGCGCCAGGAGGTCGAGCAGCTCAACTCGGAGCTCGAGGAGCGCGTCCGCGACCGCACGGCCGAGCTCGGCCGGGCCAACGACGAGATTCAGCGCTTCGCCTACATCGTGACCCACGACCTGCGCGCGCCGCTGGTCAACATCATGGGCTTCACGAGCGAGCTCGAGTCCAGCCTGGAGACGCTGCAGACCTACCTGCGCAAGGCGCCGGCCAGCGAGCCGCTGGCCCAGGCGGCCGCCGAGAACGCCGGGGACGGCGCGGGCGAAGGAGCGGCCGGCCAGCCGGCGTCCGGCGCCGAAGCGGCCGGGACCGCCACCCTCGCCGAGGACGCGCGCCTGGCCATCGAGGAGGACCTGCCCGAGGCGCTCGGCTTCATCCGCTCCTCGACCCAGCGCATGGACGGCCTGATCAACGCGATCCTGAAGATCTCCCGCGACGGCCGGCGCCCGCTCAAGCCGGAGACCCTGGACCTGGAGGAGCTGCTGACGGTCTCGGCCGAGAGCATCCAGCATCAGCTTAGCGAGAGCGACGGCCAGGTCACGCTGGACCTGACGGTCAAGTCGATCGTCTCGGATCGGCTCTCGCTCGAGCAGATCGTCGGCAACCTGCTCGACAATGCGGTCAAGTACCAGAAGGAGGGGCGACCGCTGGAGCTGACGGTCTCGACGCGCGCCGCACTCGGCCACCGGATGGTCATAGAAGTCCGCGACAATGGCCGCGGAATTGCACCGCAGGACCACGAGCGCGTGTTCGAGCTGTTCCGCCGGGCCGGCACGCAGGACAAACCGGGCGAGGGCATCGGCCTGGCCCACGTGCGCACCCTGGTGCGCTCGCTCGGCGGCGACATCACCGTCGAATCGGAATACGGCGAGGGCACCAGCTTTTTCGTGGAGCTGCCCCGCGACTTGAGGCCCATACTCGGAAGCAGGAAGAAATGAGCACAGAAGCCAAAGCCGTGACCATCGTGATGGTCGAGGACGACGAAGGGCACGCCCGGCTGATCGAGAAGAACATCCGCCGCGCCGGGGTCAACAACGAGATCGTGCCCTTCACCAACGGGACCGAGGCACTGGAGTACATCTTCGGGCCCGACGGCACCGGCGCGGTCAGCGGCAGCCGCAGCCTGCTGGTGCTGCTCGACCTCAACCTGCCGGACATGACCGGCATCGACATCCTCGAGCGGGTCAAGAACAACCACCACACCAAGCTGACGCCGGTCGTCGTGCTGACGACGACCGACGACGCCCGGGAGATCCAGCGCTGCTACGACCTGGGCGCCAACGTCTACATCACCAAGCCGGTGGACTACGAGAGCTTCGCCAACGCGATCCGCCAGCTCGGGCTGTTCTTCTCGGTCATGCAGGTGCCGGAGACCGACTAGCATGCCGAATCGGCAGGTCCGTCTGCTCTACATCGACGACGATCCGGCGCTCGGCCGCCTGGTCCAGAAGGCCCTGCGCCGCCGCGGCTACGAGGTCGAGCACCACGCGCACGCCGAAGCCGGGCTCGAGCGGGTGCGTGCCGGCGGCATCGACGTCATCGCGCTCGACCACTATCTGCCGAGCGGCACCGGCCTGGACGTTCTGGAGATCCTCTCGGGCATCGCCGAGGCGCCGCCGGTGGTCTACGTGACCGGATCGGCCGAGACCGCGATCGCCGTGTCGGCGCTCAAGGCCGGGGCCTTCGACTACGTGCCCAAGGCGGTGAGCGAGGAGTTCGTCGAGCTGCTCGCCAGCGCCATCGACCAGGCCATGGCCAAGGCTCGCCTGAGCCGCGAGAAGGAGCGCGCCGAGGCCGAGATGCGCGAGGCCAAGGAGCGCGCGGAGCTGCTGCTCGGCGAGGTCAACCACCGGGTCTCCAACAGCCTCGCCCTGGTCGCGGCGCTGGTGCGCATGCAGGCGAAGGCGGTCGCCGAGCCGGCGGCGCGCGAGGCGCTGTCCGAGACCGAGGGCCGGATCATGGCGATCGCCGGGATCCATCGCCGGCTCTACACCTCCGACGACGTGCGCATGGTCGAGATCGGCGACTACGTGCGCAGCCTGATCGGCGACCTGGAGTCGACGATGCGCACCGTCGGCCACGGCGCGCGCGTCAAGCTGCAGGTCGAGCCGATCGAGGTGGCCACCGACAAGGCCGTGTCCCTGGGCGTGGTGCTGACCGAACTGGTCACCAACGCCTTCAAGTACGCCTACCCCGAGCAGGACGACGGCGAGGTGCGGGTCCAGATCGCGCGGGTCGCCGACAACCGTGCGCAGCTGGTGGTCGAGGACGACGGCGTCGGCTGGAGCGGCGAGGGCGAGATTCAGGGCACCGGCCTGGGCAGCCGCATCGTCACGGCGATGGCGACCAACCTGAACAGTGCGGTCGAGTACGCGCGCGAGTACGGCGGCACGCGGGTCTCCCTGGCCTTCGACCTCTGATCGCGGGGGGCCGGCCCGGCGTCACGAGCCGTCGAAGCGGTCGCGCAGGCGTCTCAGGAAGCCGTCGGCGTCGTTCGCCAGCTCGTCTGCGCCGTCGTCGAGCCGGTCGATGAAGGGCTCGATCCGCTCCTCCCGGAAGCGGGCGACGAAACGCCAGATCTGCCAGATCACGAAGGCGAGCAGCAGCAGGAAGACGATGTTGAACCAGGGCAGGCTCTCGTCGTCCGGCCCTGCGACCTGCTCGATGCTCGTGGCGTTGGGAAACATCGAGAACATCGGAAAGCGCCAGCCGTAATGGGTCACGCGGACCCACTTCGGCGTCTCGGCGCTGGAGACCAGGCTCTGCGCCTCGGCCTGCAGGTTGCCGCTGTCGAACTTGAAGTACCAGGGAAAGCCCCAGCCGGTCTCCTCGTTGCGGTAGACGCGGGGGCTGCCGTCGGGCCAGACGGCGTTGATGAAGCGCACGTCACGGGTGCCGGCGACGCTCTCCGGCTGGCTGCCGCCGGCGATGTCGACGCGCTTGACGTCGGTGCCGACGATCCGCACGACGTCGTGCGACGGCAGGTAGAAGTACAGGAAGCCGCCGACGAGCAGCAGCAGGATCAGGAGAAGCACCGGTTTGACGAAGCGCATGGGACTCCGGAACGGATAGCGGCCTCTGCCGGCCGGAAATGGAACCAGGACCCATCGAGCCACGCTACCTCTGGCGAGGGGCCGCTCGACCGTCGCAGGAAGCGTGCGAGCGGCCAAGCAGGTTTTTCCGGCAGCCGTAGGGGGCTCTCGTCCTGATCCGCATTGTGACCCAGCCCGGCCGTTCGTTGAACCGTCTGCGCGCGCTTTCGTTCCTCGCCTGCCTCGGCCTGGCCGTTCTCGCCTCGGCCCCGCCGGCCGCCCAGTCGGGGGAGGGGCAGGCCGCGACGCCCGGCGATGCCGCCGCTTCGGCCGGGACGCCGGGGGCCTCGGACCTCTGGTATCGCGTCGAGCGGCTCAATCCGGGTCTGGGCCAGCCCGAGCAGGCGCTCGACCGCGAGACGCCTCAGGGAACGCTCTTCGGCTTTCTGCAGGCGATCCGCGACGAGGACTGGCGGCGGGCCGCCCATTACCTGCATCTCTCGGAGCTGCCCGCCGAGCGCCAGGCCGAGGCCGGACCCGGGCTGGCGCGGCAGCTCGGCCCGGTGGTCGAACGCGGCGTCTGGATCGACTGGAGCGAGATCCCGGATCGTCCCGACGCCCTGCGCGAGGGCGGCGGCGGCAATGCGCCGCTCGCCGGCCAGCCGCGCAAGACGCTGCCGCTCGCCACCATGGAGACCGACGGCCCGCCGGCGACGATCCGCCTCGACCGCGTCAAGCCGGACGACGGCCCGGCGGTCTGGCTGTTCTCGCACCGCAGCCTGCGCAGCGTGCCGCAGCTCTACGACCGCTACGGGCCGGGCTGGCTGGAGCGCAAGCTGCCCGACTACTGGCGGCAGCCGAGCCTGTTCTCGCTCTACCGCTGGGAGCTGGCGGCCCTGCCGCTGGCTGTGGGGCTGATCGCCGGCGTCCTGATGATCGCCCGCTCGCTGCTCGGTCGGGTCGCCCGCCGGCTGCCCTGGTCGTGGGCCCGGCAGGGCGCCGAATCCGCGCGCACGCCGCTCGCGCTGGTCGCGGCCGCGATCACCGGGCGGCTGCTGCTCGACCAGGCCGTCAGCTTCTCCGGGCCCGTCACCGCCGTGCTCTCGCCGCTGCTCACGGCGCTGATCGTGGTCGGCTTGACGCTCGCGGCGGTGCGGGCCATCGACGCCGGCCTCGACGTCGTCACCTACCGCTTCGTCGGCGAGATCGACGACAGCGAGAGCCGGGACCAGCGGCATTTCTACACGACGATCTACGCCGCGCGGCGGATCGTCGTGCTGATCGCCTTCGTCTGCGGCCTCGGCATCGTGCTCAGCCAGTTCCCGATGTTCGAGAGCGTCGGGATCTCGCTGCTCGCCTCGGCCGGCGTGCTGACGGTGGTGCTCGGCATCGCCGGCCAGACCGTGCTGGGCAACATTCTCTCGAGCCTGCAGATCGCCATCGCCAAGCCGATCCGGATCGGCGACAGCGTGCTCTACGAGGGCCACTGGGCCTACGTCGAATCGATCTTCTACACCTTCGTGCGGCTCCGCACCTGGGACGAGCGCCGGCTGATCGTGCCGGTCCGCTACTTCGCGTCCCACCCCTTCGAGAACTGGTCGATGAAGGACGCGAAGATGGTCCGCAGCTTCTCGCTGCACCTGGACCACGACGCCGACGTCGAGGCCCTGCGCGAGCGCTTCCGGGAGCTCGCCGAGGCCGACGAGGACGTGATGCCCGACGAGCTGCTCAAGGTCATGGTCCTCGAGCACGAGCGGCGCGCCCAGGTCGTCTGCTTCTACGCGACCGCCAAGGACCCCGGCACCGCCTGGACCATGCACGGCCGGCTGCGCGAGGCCATGCTCGCCTGGATTCGCGACAACCACCCGGAATGGTGGCCCCGCGACCGGGTCGTGACGGCCGACCGGCGCGACGCGGAGGCGGCCGCCGCCAGCCGGGCACCCGAGAACTCCTAGCGCGCGCTCTGATCGGACGGCACCAGCCCGCGTGAGCGGAAATCGACCAAGCCCGCCGCGCGGCCGTGGGAGGGCCGCGATTCTCGACGGCCTACGAACGCTGCATTGACGTCGGTCAACGCACGGCGGGGCGACGGCTGGCCTGATCGGGCCGGGTTTGCTCTGAGGGGAAGAAAGGCATGAAGACTCTGTCGACGACGACGGCCGCCGTCCTGCTGGGCGCCGGCGCGGCCCTGGCGGGCGCCGGGGCGGCTCAGGCGAGCGAGCTGCGCGAACTCGCGCTCGAGTATTTCAAACCGCTGCCGTCGACGACGCCAGCGGTCGCGGACAACCGCATCACGCCGGAGAAGATCGAGCTCGGCAAGGCGCTGTTCTTCGATCCGCGACTCTCGGCGAGCGGCATCTTCTCCTGCAACTCCTGCCACAACCTGGGCACGGGCGGGGACGACAACCTGGAGACCTCGATCGGCCACGGCTGGCAGAAGGGGCCGCGCAACGCGCCGACGGTGTTCAACGCCGTGCTGAACGTGGCGCAGTTCTGGGACGGCCGCGCCGAAGACCTCAAGGCCCAGGCCAAGGGTCCGATCCAGGCCGGCGTCGAGATGGCGAACACGCCGCCCCAGGTGGTCTCGACCCTGAAGTCGATGCCGCAGTACGTCGCCTGGTTCGAAGGGGCCTTCCCGGAGGTCGCGGATCCGGTCACGTTCGACAATCTGGCCAAGGCGATCGAAGCCTTCGAGGCGACGCTGATCACCCCCGCGCCCTTCGACGCCTACCTGAACGGCGACGAGCTCGCGCTCAGCGACCTGCAGAAGGCAGGATTGCAGCTGTTCATGGACAAGGGCTGCGTCGCCTGCCACGGCGGCGTCAACCTGGGCGGCGAGGCCTACTATCCTTTCGGCCTGATCGAGAAGCCGGGCGCCGAGATCCTGCCGGCCGGGGACAAGGGGCGCTTCGCCATCACCGAGACGGCCAGCGACTCCTACGTGTTCCGCGCGGCGCCCCTGCGCAACATCGCGGCGACCGCACCCTACTTCCACTCCGGCAAGGTCTGGGAGCTGGATCAGGCCGTCGCCATCATGGGCGTCTCCCAGCTCGGCGAGGATCTCGACGAGCAGGAGGTGGCGGCGATCGTTGCCTTCCTCGAGTCGCTGACCGGTGAGGTCCCCGAGGTCACCTATCCGATCCTGCCGATCGAGACGGCCACCACGCCGCGTCCGACCGCCGCGGTCGAAAACTGACCGGCGGGCGCCCGGCGCTGTCCGGAAGCCGCGAAAGGGAGGCGTCGAGACGCCTCCCGCGCTTAACCTTTGCTTACCGATGATTTCCTATCGTCGCGGCGTCGCTCGATCCGGAGACCGCGATGTCCAGACCTGCCGCCAGCCCGACGGGGCGCGAACGCGCCTTCCAAGCCGACGAACTGATCGTCTCGAAGACCGACCTCAAGGGTCGCATCACCTACGCCAACGACGTCTTCTGCCGGGTCGCGGGCTATTCCGAGCAGGAGCTCCTGGGCGCGCCGCACTCGATCATCCGCCACCCGGACATGCCGCGCTCGGTCTTCAAGCTGCTCTGGCAGACCATCGAGGCCGGCGGCGAGATCTTCGCCTACGTGATCAATCTGGCGCGCAACGGCGACCACTACTGGGTGCTCGCCCACGTCACGCCGAGCCGCGACGGCACCGGTCGGATCGTCGGCTATCATTCGAACCGGCGCAAGCCGCGCCCCGAAGCCGTCGAGACCGTTGCCAGGCTCTACCGGGAGCTGCGGACGATCGAGGAGCAGCCGGACCGCAAGCAGGGGCTGCAGCGCGCCGGCGCGCGCCTTGCCGAGATCCTGGCCGAGCGGGAGGTGAGCTATGACCGCTTCGTGCTCTCTCTCTAGGGCGCGCCGGTTCGGCGCCGGGGCGATGGCGAGCGCGCTCGCCGCGGCCGGCGCCGGCCTGCTGCCGCTCGTCGGCCTGCCCGGCGGCGGCGCCATTGCCTGGACCGCGGCCGGTCTCGCCCTGTTGGCCGCCGGGCTCGCCGCCGCCGCGACGCTCTGCCTGACGCGCGCCGCCCGCTGGGTGCGGCGGACGGCGAGGGTATCCGAGGCGCTGGCCCGCGGCGACTTCGAGCAGCGCCTGGTGCGCATCGACGAGCGCGGCGAACTCGGCGCCATGCTGCACGCCGTCAACCGGGCCTCGGACGTCACCGACGCCTTCGTGCGCGAAGCCGGGGCCGCGATGGAGGCGGTGGCCGCCGGCATCTACTATCGCAGCATCCGGCCCGAGGGCCTGAGCGGTCACTTCCTGGAAAGCGCCGAGCGGATCAATGCCGCGACCGCGGCCATGGGCGCCAGGGTCGGGCAGTTCGCGGGGCTGACCGACAGCTTCGAGAGCAGCGTTCGCCAGTCCGTCGAGGTCGTGGCCACGGCGTCCAGCCAGATGCGCTCGACGGCCCACCGGCTGAGCGGGCTCGCCGGCTC
>JAUILQ010000062.1 GCA_030433005.1 Alphaproteobacteria bacterium | reverse complement strand
CGCCCACGATCGAGGCGCTGGCGGCGACCGCGCGGGCGCGCAGCGTGGCGCTGGAGGTGACCCTCGGGGTCACGCTGTCCACGAAGGCCTGGCCGGCCAGGGCGCGGGCGTCGGCCGGCACCAGCGTCTCGACGCGGCCCGAGCGGCGGTCGCCGAAGCCGCGGCCGGGATAGACCGTGACGGTATTGGTGCCGATCGCGCTGATGTCCTCGAGGATGCGCTCCTGCGAGCCGGCGCCGAGGGCGACCACCGAGACCACCGAGGCGATGCCGATGACGATGCCGAGCATGGTCAGGAAGGTCCGCAGGCGGTGCGCCGCCATCGCCAGCACGGCCATGCGGAAGGCCTCGCCGAGGCGGTCGAGCCGCGCGCCGAGGCCGTCGGCCGCCGCCGCCCCGGCCGGCCGCTCGCGACGCGGCCGTTCCGGCGCTTGCCGGCGGTCGGCGACGATGCGGCCGTCGCTGATCTCGACGATGCGCTCGGCGTGGGCGGCGACCTCGCTGTCGTGGGTCACGATGACGATGGTGTGGCCCTCGCCGTGCAGCTCCTTGAGCAGCGCCAGCACCTCGGCGCCGGTGCGGCTGTCGAGCGCGCCGGTCGGCTCGTCGGCCAGGATCACGCGGCCGCCGTTGACCAGGGCGCGGGCGATCGAGACGCGCTGCTGCTGGCCGCCCGAGAGCTGGCCCGGCCGGTGCGCCAGGCGGTCGCCCAGGCCGAGGCGCCGCAGCAGGGCGGCGGCGCGCTCGGCGCGCTCGCGCCCGGGCCGGCCGGCGTAGATCGCCGGCACCGCGACGTTGTCGAGCGCCGAGAGCGTCGGCAGCAGGTGGTAGCGCTGGAAGATGAAGCCGAAATGCTCGCGGCGCAGCTCGGCCAGCTCGTCGGCCTCGAGGGTGCGGGTGTCGCGCCCGGCGATCCGGTAGCTGCCGCGGCTCGGCCGGTCGAGGCAGCCGAGGATGTTCATCAGCGTCGACTTGCCGGAGCCCGAGGCGCCGATGATCGCCACCATCTCGCCGGCGCGGATCTCCAGCTCGACGTCGCGCAGCACGGCGAGCGTGCCCTCGCCGGCCGGGAACTCGCGCCACAGGCCGGAGACCTGCAGCAGCGGCGCGTCCTCTCGCTCGGTTGCCATGGCTAGAAGCCCAGGAAGCCGCGCGGGCGGCGCCGGCCGCCCTCGGCGACGGGCGCGCGCTCGGCGACCACGACCCGCTCGCCCTCCGACAGGCCGTCGAGCACCTCGACGCGCACCGAGTTGTTGATGCCGACGTCGATCTCGCGCGTCTCCACCCGGCCGTCGCCGGCCAGCACCTGGACCCGGTAGCGGCCGTCCTCGAGCGGCTGGCCGAGCGCCGCCGCGGGGATGGTCAGCGCGTCGTGTGCCTGGTCGAGCACGATCGAGACCTGCGCGGTCATGGCGATGCGCAGGCGGTGCTCCGGGTTCTCGATGTCGAACAGGGCGTTGTAGTAGACCGCGCTGTCCGAGCTGCCGGTGCTCGACGTCCCGCTCGACGTTCCGCTCTCGGAGATCGAATCGGGCGCCGGCTCGACGCTGCGCAGGATCGAGTAGTAGCGCCGGTCGGGATCGCCGAGGATCGTGAAGTAGACGGTCTGGCCCGGCTCGACACGGATCACGTCGGCCTCCGAGACCTCGGCCGAGACGGTCATGGTGTCGAGGTCGGCGAGCATGACGATGGTCGGCGTCGTCTGGTTGGCGTTGACCGTCTGGCCCTGCTTGACCGGCACGGCGACCACGGTGCCGTCCATCGGCGCGGTGATCTCGGTGTAGGCGAGGTTGATGCGCGCCGTGTCGACGGCGATCTCGGCCTGGGCGATCTGCGCCTCCAGCGCCTCGATCTCGGCGCGGGTCGTCGCCAGCGTCGCCTCGGCGGCCTCGTACTCCTCGCGCGAGGTCGCGTTGCCCTTGAGCATCCGGGCCTGGCGCTGGAAGGCGAGCTCGGCCTGCTTCAGCGCCGCCTCGCGCACCTTCTTCTGGGCGACCACGTTGGCCAGCGCGGCCTCGGCGTCGCGCAGGGCGTTGCGCCGGGTCAGCGGGTCGATCTCGGCGATCGGCTCGCCGGCGCGCACGGGATCGCCGAGGCCGACGTGCAGCGCCTTGACCTGGCCGGAGACCTGGGCGCCGACGCTGACCAGCGTCTTGGCGTCGAGCACGCCGTTGGCCAGCACCGTCTCCTCGATGTCCTGGCGCACGACCGGCGCGCTGGCCGGCGGCGCCGCCGGCTCCTCCGGCCACAGGCTGCCGGCCATGCCGGCGACGGCCAGCCCGGCGATCAGCAGGCCGCCGAGGAACAGGCGCTTGCGCCAGCGGCTGGGCCGGGCGCGGGGAGGGGGGCTGTCTGTCATGAAGCGGGGAGGGACCCTGGCACCGGCCCTTGGGGCAATTGCGGGAGAGCGGCTGCCGCCGTGCCGGCCGAGCCGGCGGCGGTCTCCGTTCTAACGCGGCCGCTGCGGGAATCCGGCGCGGCCGATTGCCTGACACAAGGGCCGCGGCATCACGCCGCGCGCGCCTCGGCCGCCGGGCGCAGCAGCAGCAGGGCGCCGAGCGCGGCGAGGCCGAGGACGGCGGTGACGGCGAGCGCGCCGGTCCCGAAGCGCTCCATCAGCAACGCGAAGACGAAGGGCCCGGCGGCCTGGGCGAGGCGCGTCGGCACCATCAGCAGGCCCTGGCGCCGGCCGTAGTCGCCGGGCCCGAACAGCGCCAGCGGCAGGGTGCCCTTGGCGATCGTCAGCACGCCGCTGCCGGCGCCGTGCAGCAGCGCGAAGGCCGCCGCACCCGGCGCCCCGAGCGCGACCAGGACCGCCGCGCCGAGCGGATGGGCCAGGGTCGCGAGGCGCGCCGAGAGCAGGGGGTGCAGGCGCTGCAGCAGGCCGAACTCGAGCAGGCGCCCGGCGACCTGGGCGGGCCCGACCAGGGCCGCCGCCGCGATCGCCGCCGCCGGCGTCGCCCCGGCCTGCTCGAGCAGCCGCGGCAGGTGCGCGCCCATCGCCGTGCTGGTGAACCAGACGGCGGCGAAGACGAAGGCGAGCAGCAGCATCGGACGGCGCTCGCCGGCGGCGGCCGGGGGGCGCCGAGCAGGGGCCGCCGGCGCGCCCTCCGGTGTCGGCTCCGCCGCGGGGCCGGCGCCGCGGGGCAGCAGCAGGTTGAGCGGCAGGCCGAGCAGCAGGTGGGCGGCCGCCCAGGCGAAGCAGGTCGCGCGCCAGCCGAATTCGGCCTCCAGGCCGGCACTGATCGGCCAGCAGACCGTCGAGGCGAAGCCGGCGAGCAGCGTGATGCCGGTGATCGCGCCGCGCGCTCGGGCGCCGTAGAGACGCGCCAGCGTCGAGAAGGCCGCCTCGTAGAGCCCGACGGTCATGCCGGCGCCGATCACCAGCCAGGCGAGGCCGAGCAGCAGCGGGCCCTCTGCGAGGCCGAGCAGGCCGAGGCCGGCGGCAAACACCAGGCTGGAGAGGCTGAGCAGGCCGCGGCCGCCGTGACGGTCGATGATCCGGCCGCCGAGCGGCCCGAGCAGCATGCCGACCAGCAGCGCGCCGGAGAAGGCGGCGAAGACGGCGTCGACTCCGACGCCCAGGTCGGGCGCCATCGGCTCGGCCAGGATCGCCGGCAGGTAGAAGGTCGAGCCCCAGCCCAGGGTCTGGGCGGTGCCGAGCACCAGGACCACGGCGGGGCGCGGCAGGATCATCGGGGGGGACCTGGGCAGGAAGCGGGCGGGGCCGCCGGACGGGAGCATGCCCCTTCGGGCCGCGCGACGCTGCGCCCGGGCGCCCGTCCGGTCAAGCCGTCCGGTCAAGCGGTCCGCGTCGGCGCCGCGCCGGCCGAACTCGCCGGAGGGCTCCGCGTTGCTCCCCCGACGCTCGAGCGAAAGGACGTGCGATGGTTCTCCCTGGCAAGACGGCGGCCGTGCTGCTGGCGCTCGCGGCGGCGCTCGGCTCCGCCCGCCTCGCGGCCCAGGAAACCGGCCCCGCGGCGGCCGACCCGCGACTGATGGAGTGCCGCCTGGTCGCCGGCGGCAAGGCGAAGACCCGCGTCGTCGCGCTCGGCTCGCCGCTGGTCGTCGGCTTCGAGCCCGGGGCCGGGCAGGTGACCCTGCGGCGCAGCCGGGGCGGCGCGGCGCTGGACGGGCTCCGGCAGGTCGAGCTGGCCTGGCAGGATGCCGCCGGGCTGCGTGCGGTGGCGGTGGCGATCCTGGACGGCGCCGCAGGCCGTCCGCCGGTCGCGGTGCTCGACCTCGACTTCTCGTTGGCGCGGCTGCGCTTCGACGGCTTCGGCGGCGAACGGGAACTCGGCGCGGAGGCCTTCCCGCCGGACTACGACTGCCGCCGCCTGAACTGAGCGCCCGGAAGCGGCCCCGCCGCCTCTCCCGACGCCTCTGTTGCCGTTTCGTGAAGTTTGCCTCCGGCCGCCCGGCTGTCACAGAGGCGCAATCCCCGGCCTGTATCCCTGAGCCGAACGAGAGATCGGAACGTTCGGCGATGCCGAACGCAGGCAACAGGGGAGCGATGCCGTGCTCGCGCTCGAACAGGTCAGCGTCACCTACCCGACCGGACTGACCGCGCTCAAGGACGCCACCATCGGCTTCGAGAAGGGCGCCTTCACGGTGCTGCTGGGGCCCTCGGGGGCCGGCAAGTCGACGCTGCTCAACTGCCTCAACGGCATCGTGCGGCCGAGCGCCGGCACGGTGCGCGGCCTCGACTCCCGGCCGATCTTCGAGAGCCGGCGCGGCCTGCGCCGCCATCGCCTGCAGACCGGCAAGATCTTCCAGCAGCACCACCTGATCGGCCGCCTCTCGGCGCTCGGCAACGTGCTGACCGGCCGGCTCGGCTACCACACGGCCTGGCGCAGCCTGCTGCCGGCGAGCCGCGCCGACCGGATGATCGCGCTCGAGGCGCTGGAGCGCGTCGGCCTGCTCGACCGCGCCCTCGACCGTGCCGACGCGCTGTCCGGCGGCCAGCAGCAGCGCGTCGGCATCGCCCGCGCCCTGGCCCAGCGGCCGCGCATCATTCTCGCCGACGAGCCGGTGGCCAGCCTCGACCCGGCGAGCGCCGAAGCGATCCTGTCGCTGCTCCACGGCGTGTGCCGCGAGGACGGCATCACCGCCGTCGTCAGCCTGCACCAGGTCGAGTTCGCGCGCCGCTTCGCCGACCGCACCTACGGCCTCTCGGCCGGCCGCGTCGTCTTCGAGGGCGACGCCCAGGCGCTGACCCAGGCGCAGCTCGACCGCATCTACCGCGGCGCCTCGGAGCGTCCGGAAGCGTCGGGCGCACCCGAGGCCGAGCGCCGCCGGGCCGTCGCCTGATCGTCCATCGACCCCACCGCCACCCACCGGAGGAGAAGAGAAGATGCACCGTCGACAGATCCTTGCGGCCGCCGCGCTGGCCGCCGCCGCCGGCCTCGTCCCGGCCCTGCTGAGCGGCCCTGCCGTCGCCCAGAACGCCGATCCCGACGTCCTGCGCGTCGCCCTGCTGCCGGACGAGAGCCCGGCCACGATCATCCAGAACAACCAGCCGCTGAAGGACTATCTGGCCGAGCAGACCGGCAAGGAGATCGAGCTGGTCGTCACCACCGACTACTCCTCGATGATCGAGGCGATGCGCTTCGACCGCATCGAGCTCGCCTACTTCGGGCCCTTCTCCTACGTCCTGGCCAAGGAGCGGGCGCCGAACATCGAGCCCTTCGCCGCGCTGGTGAAGGACGGCGCGCCGACCTACACCTCGATCATGATCGCCAATGCCGACGCCGGCATCGACGGCATCGAGGACCTGGCCGGCAAGACGCTGGGCTACGGCGACCCGGCCTCGACCTCCAGCCACCTGATCCCGCGCGCCTACATCCAGGAGCAGGGCGGCCTGGCCGCCGGCAGCGACTACGAGTTCCACCACCTCGGCACCCACGACGCCGTCGCCCGCGCCGTCGAGAGCGGCAAGGTCGACGCCGGCGGCCTGTCGAGCGCGATCTTCGCCTCGCTGCTCGAGCGCGGCATGATCGACCGCGACAAGGTCGTGGTCATCGCCGAGAGCGACCCGATCCCGAACTATCCCTGGACCCTCCAGGGCTGGCTCGCCCCGGAGCTCAAGCAGAAGCTGCGCAACGCCTTCCTGAACCTCAAGGACGAGGCGGTGCTCGCGCCCTTCAAGGGCGAGGGCTTCGCCGAGATGAGCGACCAGGACTACGAGGTGCTGCGCCGCGTCGCGCGGACCCTCGAGATGGATCTCAACAAGGGCAGCTGAGGCGGCCCCGGCCCCGACGGCCGGCCCGTCGCCGCCTCGCGGCGGCGGGCCGCGCCTCGCGGTTCTCGGCATCGAGGAGGGAACGAGACGTGAGCGATGGCGTGATCGATGGAGCGATCGATGCCGGGCAGGGCCGGGCGGACTACGAGGCGCTGCTGGCGCGCGGCCGCGCGCGGCGGCTGAAGAGCGGCCTGCTGGTCGGCGCCGTGGTCGCGGTGGTGCTGGTCGCCTCCTGGCTGACCGGCCTGCTCGACGGCAGGCGCCTCGCCGAGGGCGTGCCGGCACTGGGCCAGCTGTTCGCCGAGATGATGCCGCCCGACTTCGCGCGCTGGCGCGACTGGGTCGGCCCGATCGTCGACACCCTGGCGATGTCGATCGCCGGCACCGCGCTGGCGGTCGTGCTGTCCCTGCCGGTTGCCCTGGTCGCGGCGGCCAACACCACGCCGAACGCGCTCGCCTACCGGGTCTCGCGGATCTTCCTGAACCTGTTCCGCACGGTGCCCGAGCTGATCCTCGGCATCCTCTTCGTCGCCGCGGTCGGCTTCGGCGCGCTGCCCGGCGTCCTGGCGCTCGGCCTGCACTCGGTCGGCATGGTCGGCAAGTTCTTCGCCGAGACCATCGAGCACGTCGATCCCAGGCCGATCGAGGCGGCGCGCTCGGCCGGCGCCAGCCCCTTCCAGGTGATCCAGCATGCCGTCCTGCCCCAGGTCCTGCCGCAGCTCGCCGACATCACGGTTTACCGCTGGGAGTACAACTTCCGCGCCTCGACGGTGCTCGGCGTGGTCGGCGCCGGCGGCATCGGCTTCCAGCTGATCTCCTCGCTGCGCGTGCTCGACTACCAGCAGGTCTCGGCGATCCTGCTGGCGATCCTGGCCTGCGTGACGCTGGTCGACGGCCTCGGCGCGCTGCTGCGCCGCTACCTCAAGTAGGCCGGCGATGGCTCCCGACACGGCAGGGCGCGGGCGCCCGCGCATCGTCGTCACCAACCGGGCCTTTCCCGAGACGCTGGCGCTGCTCGGCGAGGCCGGCGAGGTGATCGCCAACCCCGGGCTCGAGCCGATGGACCGCGGGCGCCTGCTCGCCGAGGCGGCCGGGGCCGAGGCGCTGCTGGTCTTCATGACCGATCTGGTCGACGCCGAGCTGCTCGAGGCGGCGCCGCGGCTGCGGGTCGTCGGTGCCGCGCTCAAGGGCTACGACAACATCGACCTGGAGGCCTGCCGGGCACGCGGGGTGCAGGTCACCATCGTGCCGGACCTGCTGACCGTGCCGACCGCCGAGCTCGCGGTCGGGCTGCTGATCGCCGTCGGCCGCCACCTGCTGACCGGCGACCGGCTGGTGCGCGGCGGCGCCTTCACCGGCTGGCGGCCCTGGCTCTACGGCACCGGCCTCGCCGGCAGCACGGTCGGCATCCTCGGCCTCGGACGCGTCGGCCAAGCGATCGCCGAGCGGCTGTCGGCCTTCGGCTGCCGGCTGCTCGGCTGCGACCCGCAGGGGGGCGCAGCGGCGGCCGTCGAGCTCGCCGACCTGGAGACGCTGCTGCGCGAGAGCGACTTCCTGGTGCTGGCGGCGCCGCTGACCGAGACCAGCGCCGGGCTGATCGGCCGCGACGCGCTGGCCGCGCTCAAGCCCGGCGCCTACCTGGTCAACTGCGCGCGCGGCTCGCTGGTCGACGAGGCCGCGGTCGCCGACGCCCTGGAGAGCGGCCGCCTGGCCGGCTACGCGAGCGACGTCTTCGCGTTCGAGGACTGGGCGCGGCCCGGCCGGCCGGCCGCGATCGAGCCGCGGCTGCTCGCCGCCGCCGAGCGCAGCGTGCTGACGCCGCACCTCGGCTCGGCCGTCGCCGACCTGCGCCGCGAGATCGAGCTGGCGGCGGCGCGCAACATCCTGGCCGCGCTGCGCGGCGAGACGCCGCCCGACGCCGTCGCCCTTCCGGCAGGGGCTCCGGCGCCCGAGGAGACCCGGTCATGATCGAGCTGCTTCATGTCCGCAGCTTCCTGGCGGTCGTCGAGGCCGGCGGCCTGCGCCCGGCGGCGCGCCGCCTCGGCCTGTCGCCCTCGAGCGTGCTGGAGCACCTGCGCGGCCTCGAGCGCGAGCTCGAGATCGCCCTGCTGCGCCGCGGCGCCGGCGGCTTCGCGCCGACCGCCGAGGGCGCGCGTTTCCTGCCGCTGGCGCGGGCGCTGCTGCGCACCGCCGAAGAGGCCGGGCGGGTGGTGCGCTCGGGCGCGCTGCGCCTCGCCGCCTCGACCAACATCGGCGTCTACCTGATCCAGGACGCGGTCGCCGACTATGCCGCCGGGTCCCGGGCCGAGGCCGGCGGCGAGGTCGCGCTGTGGATCGGCGGCAATCCCGAGGTCGCGGGCCGCCTGGAGCGCGGCGAGGCGGATCTCGCGGCCATGGAGTGGTGGGACGGGCGCCCCGGCTTCGAGGCCGCGCTCTGGCGGCGCGAGCCGCTCTGCCTGATCGCCGGGCCGCGGCACCGCCTGGCCGGCCGCGGCCGGGTGCCGCTGTCGGCGCTCGACGGCGAGGTGCTGTTCGGCGGCGAGCGCGGCAGCGGCACCGGCATGCTGCTGCGCCGCCGGCTCGGCGCGCGCGCCGACGCCCTGCGCACGATCGACGGGCTGGGCAGCACCGAGGCGGTCAAGCGCGCGGTGCGCAGCGGCCGCGGCCTGTCGCTGGTGCTGCGCGGCGCGGTCGTGGAGGAGGCGGCCGCCGGCCAGCTCGCCCTGCTCGAGATCGAGGGCGTCGCGCTCGACAAGGAGCTCTGGCTGGTGACCCCGGCCGGCCTGCCGCGCCAGGCGCCCGCCGCCCGCTTCCGCGACTTCCTGCTGGCCGGCGAGGCGGCGCGCGGCGGCGCGCCGATCAGCCCGGCGGCAGGAAGCGCCGGCCCGGCGGGCGGCCCAGGCTGAAGCGGTCGATCGCCGAGGTCTTGATCAGCGCGTAGACCGCCTTGCCCGGCGCCAGCTGCAGCTCGTCGAGGGCGCGCCGCGTGACCCGCGCCCAGAGCGCCGCACCGTTGAGGTCGAGGCGCACGTCAACCTGCGGACGGGCCTCGCCGCCGTCGTCCGAGAGGCCGCTCTCCCCGCCGATGTCGGCGACCACCGCCGGCAGCACGTTCTGGATCGAGAGGCCGCCCGGCGGGCTCAGCGCCAGCGAGACGTCGCGCGCGCGGATCCGCAGGCGCAGCCGGCTGCCGATCGGCGCCGAGAGCCGCGGCACCAGCAGGCTGCCGCCGGCGAAGCGCAGCTCCGACAGGCCGTAGGCGAGGTCGAGCCCGGCGACCGTCACCGAGATCACCGCCCCGGCCTCGTAGCGGCCGGTCAGCGGCCTCAGGTCGAGGCGGCTGGTCAGCTCCTCCAGGGGGCCGTAGGCGACGGCGCGGCCCTCGGAGAGCAGCACCATGCTGTCGGCCAGGCGCAGGATCTCGTCCATCGAGTGGCTGACGTAGACGATCGGGATGCCGAGCTCGTCGCGCAGCGCCTCGACGAAGGGCAGGACCTCCTCCTTGCGCGCCTGGTCGAGCGCGGCCAGCGGCTCGTCCATCAGCAGCAGGCTGGGCGCAGACAGCAGCGCGCGGCCCAGCGCGACGCGCTGCTTCTCGCCGCCCGAGAGGTCGCGCGGCCGGCGCCCCAGCAGGGCCTGCAGGCCGAGCAGGGCGACGACGCGCTCCAGGTCGACCTGGCGGAAGCGATCGCTGGCGCGCTCGGCGCGCGGCACGCGCCGGCGGCCGTAGAGCAGGTTGTCGCGCACGTCGAGGTGCGGGAACAGGCGCGCGTCCTGGAAGACGTAGCCGAGTCGCCGCCGCTCGGGCGGCAGGTCGACCCGCGCCGCGCCGTCGAACAGCAGGCGGCCGTCGACGGCGATGCGGCCGCGGTCGGGCCGCAGCAGCCCGGCGAGCAGGTTGACGAGGCTGGTCTTCCCGGAGCCGGAGCGCCCGAAGAGCGCAACGATCCCGGAGACTTCGAAGTCGACCTTCACGTCGAGACGGAAGTCCCCGAGGCGCTTGTCGACGTCGATCTCCAACATCAGTCGGCGAGCCGGCGCTTGAGGCGCCGGGCCAGCAGCTCCGAGCCGGCCAGCGCGAGCAGGGCCAGCACGATCGAGATCGCGGCGAGGCGCAGCGCCGGGCCCTCGCCGTCGATCTGCTGGGTGTAGGTGTAGAGCGCGTTCGGCAGCGTGCGCGTCTCGCCGGGGATGTTCGAGACGAAGGTGATGGTCGCGCCGAACTCGCCGAGGCTGCGCGCGAAGCCGAGGATCGCGCCGGCCAGGATGCCGGGCGCCATCAGCGGCAGGGTGACGGTGGCGAAGACCTGCAGCGGGCCGGAGCCGAGCGTGCGCGCGGCCGCCTCGAGGCTGCGGTCGACCGCCTCGATCGATAGCCGCATGGCGCGCACCATCAGCGGGAAGGCCATGACCGCCGAGGCCAGGGCGGCGCCCTGCCAGGTGAAGGCCAGGGTCACGCCGAACCAGTCCTGCAGCAGCGCGCCGAGCGGGCCCTGGCGCCCGAAGCCGAGCAGCAGCAGGTAGCCGACGACGACCGGCGGCAGCACCAGCGGCAGGTGCACCAGACCGTCGAGCAGGGCCTTGCCGGGGAACTCCCGGCGCGCCAGCAGCCAGGCGGCGGCGAGACCGACCGGCAGGCTGCAGAGCACGCTCCAGAAGCCGACCCGAAGGCTCAGCAGCAGGGCTTCCAGTTCCGCGGGATCGAGCATGCCGGCGATGGGGCTCCCTGCAGCCTGCGCGGCCTCAGCTCGTCGAGCGCGGCCGCGCGGCCAGGCCGAAGCCGAGCGTCTCGAAGACCGCGCCCGCCTCGGGCCCGGCGAGGAACTCGAGGAAGCGCCGTGCCGCCTGCACCTTGTCGCCCTCGACCAGGGCGGCCGGATAGACGATCGGGGCGTGGCTGTCGAGCGGCAGCGTCGCCACCGCGCGCACGCCCGGCGCGATCGCCGCGTCGGTCGCGTAGACGATGCCGGCCGGCGTCTCGCCGCGTGCGACGAGCGCCAGCGCCGCGCGCACGTCGCTGCCGGGCGCGACGCGCGGCGCGAAGTCCTGCCACAGGCCGAGGCCGGTCAGCGCCTGCCGGGCGTAGAGCCCGGCGGGAACGTGGCTCGGGTCGCCCAGCGACAGCCGCGCGTCGGCGGGCAGGGCGCGCAGCAGCGCCACCGGATCGTTGTCGCTGCCCTCGATCGGGCTGTCGTCGGCCACGACCAGCACCAGGGCGTTGCGCAGCAGGTCGACGCGGCTGCCCTCGACCAGACGGCCGCGCTGCTCAAGGAAGTCCATCCACTGCGGATTGGCCGAGAGGTAGAGGTCGGCCGGCGCGGCGTTGGCGATCTGCTTGGCCAGGGTCGAGGAGGAGGCGAAGACCGGCACGATCTCGTCGCCGGTCTTCGCCCGGTAGAGCGCGGCGATGCGCTGCAGCGCGTCCGTGGTGCTCGCCGCCGCGAACACCGTGACGCTCTCGGCCCGGAGCGCGCCCGGCAGGAGCAGCGCGGCGGCCAGCAGCGGCAGCGTGAGCAGGGTCCGGCGGATCTGGCGCAGCATGGGGGCTCCAGTGGCTGTCCTCGGCTGCGTTATATTCTCGGATATATAACGGAAGGGCAACCGGGCTTTCGGCCGCTGCGGCTTGACTCCCGCCCCGGGATCGCCGGAAAAAGGCGTCATGCGCGGCACCGGTGCCCTTCGGCGGAAATCCAAAGCGTCCCGTTCTCCGGGGACGAGAGGGATTCGCCTGAGCTGAGCGCCCGTCGCGGCGCCGACGCCACCGAGCAGATCCATCGACGCCCCGGCCGGTCCGGACCGGGGCTCTTCGTCGTCTGCCACGCCGCCCCGTTTCCGCCGGCCTCATCAGAAGAGGAAGCGGAACACCATGCAGGACACCATCATCGAGAACGCCCGCCCGGCAGATCTCCGGGACCGCGTGGGCTGCCCGCCTGCGGCTGACGTGGCCGCGGCCGACAGGGCGCGGGTCTCTGGGCTCTGGCTGCCCCTGGTCACGCCGTTCCGCGACGGCGCGCTCGACGAGGCCTCGCTGGCGCGGCTCGTGCGGCACTACTGCGGACAGCCGGTCGAAGGCCTGATCCTGGCGGCGACGACGGGCGAGGCGCTGACCCTCGACGCCGCCGAGACCGAGCGGCTCGTCGCAGTCGCGGCGTCGGCCCGGACCCGCGCGCTGCCGCTCTATCTCGGCCTGTCGGGCAGCGACACGCGGCGCCTCGCCGCCCGACTGACGGCGACGCGCGACTGGCCGGTCGCGGGCTACCTGATCCCGGCGCCCTACTACTCGCGGCCCTCGCAGGCCGGGCTGCTCGCGCACTTCGAGGCGCTGTCCGAGGCCAGCGACCGGCCGATCCTGCTGTACAACATCCCCTACCGCAGCGGGGTCGCCCTGGAGACCGAGACGCTGCTGGCGCTCGCCGAGCGCGCCAACGTGGTCGGCGTCAAGGACTGCTGCCGCGACCCCCAGCTGTCCTTCGATCTGCTGAGCCGGCGGCCGGGCGACTTCTCGGTGATGACCGGCGAGGACGCGCTGTTCCACGGCGCGCTGGCCCAGGGCGCCGACGGCGGCATCCTGGCTGCGGCGCATGCCGAGACCCGCCTGTTCGCCGCGGTGCGCGCGCGTCATCTGGCCGGCGACCGGGCCGGGGCGCTGGCGCTCTGGCGGCCGCTGTTCGAACTCGCCCGCCTGCTGTTCGCCGAGCCGAGCCCGGCGCCGGTCAAGCACTGGCTGTGGCGCATCGGCCTGCTCGACAGCCCGGAGCTGCGCCTGCCGATGACCGGCGTGACGCCGGGCCTGGCCGAGCGGCTCGATGCCGAGATCCTGCGGCGCGGCGGGCAGGAGGGATAGGGCAGCGCCGAAGGCGCCTAGTCCTCCGCCGGCGGCTCGTCCCTGAGCAACTCGGCGAAGTCGGCGAGGTCGTCGGCGAGCGCCTGCTGGCCCTTCTCCTCGAGCGCGCGGTAGCGGGCCAGGACCTCCTCGCCGAGCGGCGTCAGGCGGGCGCCGCCGCCGCCGCTGCCGCCGCGCGCCGCCTCGACCAGCGGGCCGGCGAAGCAGGCGTTCATGGTCTCGACCAGCAGCCAGGCGCGCCGGTAGGACATGCCCATCGCCTTGGCGGCGCCGCTGATCGAGCGCTGCTCGCCGATCGCCGCCAGCAGGTCGGCCTTGCCGGGGCCGACCGCGATCGCCGAGCCGAGCAGGATGCGCAGGCGCGGGCGGGCGACCACGGCGGCGGGCTCCTTCAGCCGGCGACGGCGCGCAGCCGCTCGAAGCCGGCGGCGAGGTCGTCGATCAGGTCCTGCGGATCCTCCAGGCCGGCGTGCAGCCGCAGCGTCGGGCCGCGCCCGCTCCAGGGCACGGCGCTGCGCAGCTTCTCCGGCCGGGTCGGCAGCACCAGGCTCTCGTAGCCGCCCCAGGAGGCGCCGATGCCGAACAGCTCGAGACCGTCCACGAGCGCGGCGACGGCGGCCTCCGGCACCGGCTGCAGCTCCAGCCCGAACAGGCCGCAGGCACCGGCGAAGTCGCGGCGCCAGAGCGCATGGCCGGGGTCGCCGGGCAGCGCGGGGTGGAAGACGCGCGCGACCTCGGAGCGGCCCTGCAGCCACTCGGCGAGCCGCAGCCCGGTCTCGTGGTGGCGCGCCAGGCGCACGGCCAGGGTGCGCAGGCCGCGCAGCGCCAGCCAGGCGTCGTCGGGCCCGACCGCGTAGCCGAGCTCGTGGATGGTCTTCTTGATGCGCTCGTAGTGCGGGGCGTCGGTGGCGATGGTGCCGAGCATGGCGTCGGAGTGGCCGACGACGTACTTGGTGCCGGCCATGATCGAGACGTCCACGCCGTGGGCGAGCGGCTTGAAGTAGAGCGGCGTCGCCCAGGTGTTGTCGATCGCGGTGACGACGCCGCGCGCCCGGGCCGCCTCGGCGATCGCTGGGACGTCCTGCATCTCGAAGGTCAGCGAGCCCGGCGCCTCGAGGAAGATCAGCTTGGTCTCGGGCCGGATCAGTTCGGCGATGCCGGCGCCGACGGCGGGGTCGTAGAAGGTCGTCTCGACGCCGATGCGCTTGAGCAAGCCGTTGCAGCAGTTGCGGTTCGGCGCATAGACCGTGTCGGCGACCAGCGCGTGGTCGCCGGGGCCGAGGAAGGCCAGGTAGGTGGCGACGATCGCGGCCAGGCCCGAGGGCAGGGCGAGCGCCGCCTCGGCGCCCTCGAGCCGGGCCAGGGCGTCGTTCAGTGCGAAGTGGCTGGGCGTGCCGAAGCGGCCGTACTGCATGAAGTCGGGCTCCATGCGCCGCGGCATCGCGTCGGTCCAGTCGGCGAGGCTGTCGAAGACCACGGTCGAGGCGCGCACGACCGGCGGATTGACCGCCCGGCCGCCGCGCGCCGGCAGGTCGCGGCCGGCATGGCCCAACAGGGTCGCGTCGTGCAGGAACGGCGAGGAGGGACCCGGCTTGCGGTCTTCTGGCATCGTGGCGGTTTCCGGCCTGTCTCGGTTGCGGGAGCGCTGCGCGGCCCGGTCGTCTGGCGGGGCCACCGACCGGTCCTTCCGCCCTGTCTACGCGAAGCCCGGGGCCCCCGCCAAGCTCGCCCGCCAAATGCTCATAGCAGCCATGACGGGATTTGTTGCCTTTGCGTCAGGGATGTTTCATGGTTGCCCCCGGCGAGGTGCTCTCCCGGCCGACGCAGTACTGCGCAGCGCTGCTGCCCGCCGACCTCGGGGCGCCACCGCAACACGACAAGCAAGGCAACAGGGAAGGTCAAAAAATGAAACTGACCAAGATCTTCGTCGCCGCCGCCGCCGTTACCGCGCTGACCGCCGGTACCGCTGCGGCGCAGTCGACGCTGGAGAACGTCAAGTCGAAGGGGCAGCTGCAGTGCGGCGTCTCGACCGGCCTGGCGGGCTTCTCGCAGGCGAACGACCAGGGCGAGTGGGAAGGCTTCGACGTCGACTACTGCCGGGCGGTCGCCGCGGCGATCTTCGGCGATCCGATGAAGGTCGCCTTCACGCCGACCACCGCCAAGGAGCGTTTCACGGCGCTGCAGTCGGGCGAGATCGACATCCTCTCGCGCAACACGACCTGGACGCTGACCCGCGACGTCCAGCTCGGCTTCGAGTTCCTGGGCGTCAGCTACTACGACGGCCAGGGCTTCATGATCCGCAAGGACATGGGCATCGACTCGGCCAAGCAGCTCGACGGCGCCAGCGTCTGCATCCAGACCGGCACGACCACCGAGCTCAACCTGGCGGACTACTTCCGCACCAACGACATGAGCTTCGAGCCGGTCACGGTCGACACCTCCGACCAGGCCCGCGAGGCCTACGAGGCCGGCCGCTGCGACGTCTACACGACGGACGCCTCGGGCCTCGCCGCGCAGCGTTCGTCGATGGCCGATCCCTCGGCCCACAAGATCCTGCCGGAGATCATCTCCAAGGAGCCGCTCGGCCCGCTGGTCCGTCACGGCGACGCCAACTGGGGCGACATCGGCCGCTGGGTGCTCAACGCCATGATCACCGCCGAGGAGCTGGGCGTTAACTCCGGCAACGTCGACGACCTGAAGGAGAACGCGGAGAACCCCGAGGTCCGGCGCCTGCTCGGCACCGAGGGCGAGATGGGCGCGCAGCTCGGCCTGCCCAACGACTTCGCCTACAACGTCATCAAGCAGGTCGGCAACTACGCCGAGGTGTTCGAGCGCAACATCGGCGTCGAGACGCCGCTGGGCCTCGAGCGCGGCCTGAACGCGCAGTGGAAGGACGGCGGCATCCTCTACTCGCCGCCCTACCGCTAAGCGACCGTCCGGATGCCGCGCCGCGGGCCCGCCCGCGGCGCGGCGCCGGCATCCATTGGACGATTCTCTCGAGACGATTTTCCGTTCCGAGCCGGAAGCGGTCGACGGCACGGCGCCCGCCAGAGGCTGCCGCTGTCGGCCGTCGCGGAGCGGCCGCCCGGCACGGCGGCCGACGCGTGCGGCGCGCCGGGGAGGCGCCGCGCGGCTCGGTTCCGGCCGGCGCCGGCCGCGGACACCGGCACGACGACACTAAGGGGGCGACATGGCGGTCGATCTGGCCGAACGCGCGAAGCTCGGGTCCTCGCTCTGGACCGACACGCGCTTTCGCGGGCTGCTGCTCCAGGCGCTGACGATCGGCCTGGCCGGCACCTTCCTCGCGTTCATCGTCAGCAACACCGCCCACAACCTGGAAGAGCGCGGCATCGCCAGCGGCTTCGGGTTCCTGTGGGTCCAGGCCGGCTATCAGCTCGAGAACACGCTGATCACCTTCGAGCCGACCGACACCCACTTCCGCGCCTTCATCGCCGGCCTGCTCAACACGCTGCTGGTCTCGGCCGTCGGCATCGTGCTGGCGACGATCGTCGGCTTCATCCTCGGCGTGCTGCGCCTGACCCCGAACTGGCTGCTGTCGAAGGCGGTCTATTGCTACATCGAGGTCGTGCGGAACATCCCGCTGCTGCTGCAGATCTACTTCTGGTACGCGGTGATGATCTCGCTGCCGCAGGTGCGCAACGCGATCGACCTGGGCATCGGCGCCTACATCTCGAACCGCGGCCTGCAGGCGCCGGCGCCGATCCTGGAGAGCGGCTTCTCGATCGTGCCGATCGCGCTGCTGCTCGCGGTCGTCGGCGCCATGGCGGTGAGCCGCTGGGCGCACCGGCGCCAGGAGGCGACCGGCCAGGTCTTCCCCGCCTTCTGGGTCAACCTGGCGCTGATCGTGCTGCTGCCTGTGATCGCCTACTTCGCGGCCGGGCGGCCGATGAGCTTCGACGTGCCGGCGCTCGGCAACTTCGGCTTCCGGGGCGGCTTCACCATCACGCCGGAGTTCGTGGCGCTGCTGCTGGCGCTGTCGCTCTACACCGCGGCCTTCATCGCCGAGATCGTGCGCGCCGGCATCCTGGCGATCAGCCACGGCCAGACCGAGGCGGCCTTCGCGCTGGGCATCAAGCCGCGCTGGACGATGCGCCTGATCATCATCCCGCAGGCGCTCAGGGTCATCGTGCCGCCGCTGACCAGCCAGTATCTGAACCTGACCAAGAACTCCTCGCTCGGCGTCGCCATCGGCTACGCCGAACTGGTCGCGACGCTGAGCGGCATCACGCTCAACCAGACCGGCCAAGCGGTCGAGTGCATCGCCATCACCATGGCCGTCTACCTGACCATCTCGCTGACCATTTCGCTCGTCATGAACCTCTACAACCGGCGCATCGCGCTGGTGGAGCGCTGACGCCATGACGATGTCCGAGAGCGAAGTCCCGCAGGATCCCGGCACCACCTACGCCCCCGGCCAGCACCCGGACCTGCCGCCGCCGCGCGGCACGGTCGGCTTTCTCGGCTGGCTGCGCGGCAACCTCTTCTCGGGGCCGATCAACACGATCGCGACCCTGGCCACCGCGGTGCTCGTCTACATCGTCGTCGTGCCGATGGCGAACTGGGCCGTCGTCGACGCGGTCGTCACCGGCGAGGACCGGCGGGTCTGCGACCTGGGGCGGACCGCCGCGCTGATCGGCGACAACGTGCGCGCCTTCAACCCGGAGCACTACGCCCTCGACCCCCAGGCGGAGGGGCTGACCGAAGCGCAGTCGGCGCGTGCGCGCATCGACCAGCGCGCGGCCAACTCGGTGTTCCTGGGGACCGAGAGCCTGCTCGGCGTGTTCCTCGACCGCTACCAGGCGAGCGAGGAGGCGGGCCTGGTGCCGGAAAGCCTGGCACCGGTGATGGCCGAGGTGCAGCCGCGCGCCCTGGCGCCGCAACTCGCCGAGGCCGTGCAGAACGAGAACGTGCCGGCGGCCCTCGGGATCTACGACGAGCTGCTGCCGCTGGCCGCCTGGGGCGACGCCTACGACGGCGCCTGCTGGGTGGTCATCAAGGAGCGCTTCACGCTGTTCATGGTCGGCTTCTACGACCGCGACCAGCTGTGGCGGCCGCTGCTGGTGTTCGTCGGCCTGCTGTTCGCGGTGCCGCCGCTGCTGTTCACCGGCCTCCGGCTGCGCAGCCAGATGCTCTGGTTCACCGCCGCCTATCCCTTCCTGGCCTACTGGCTGCTGACCGGCGTCGAGCTGGCGCACGGGCCGGTGCGCCTGTTCCTGGGACTGCTGGTGCTGCTCGCCGCGGTCGCGCCCTTCGCGATGAAGGGGCGCGGCGATCCCGGCCGCCTGATGGTCTTCAGCTACTGCGCGCCGCTGCTCGCCGTCCTGCTGCTCTACGCCGCCGGGCCGCAGCCGCTGCTCGGCTTCGAGCGGGCGACGGTGCCGGCCGAGGTCACCGCGGCCATGGCCGAGGCCGACGCCAGCCTGACCGTCGGCCAGATCGTCTCGGTGCCGACCGGGCTGGTGAACCAGTTCTTCGCCGGCGAGCTCTACCTGCTCGGCATGGGCCTGGCGCCGGTCTGGTGGCTGGTCGTCGCGCTGCTGTTCGGCTGGGGCCTGCGCGCGGTGCTGCGCCAGGCGGGGGGCGCCTCGAGCGAGTCCGAGTGGCGCGCGGCGCGCCCTGCCGTGATCCTGGCGTCGATTCTCTCGGCGCTGATCCTCTTCGCCGGCTGCCAGGTCGGACCCGAGGGCCTGGTCGTCCCGATCATCAGCACGGACAAGTGGGGCGGCCTGCTGGCGACCCTGATCTCCGGCGTCGTCGGCATCACCGCCAGCCTGCCGATCGGCATCCTGCTGGCCCTCGGCCGGCGCTCGCGCCTGCCGGTGGTGCGCGCGCTGTCGGTCGCCTTCATCGAGGCGATCCGCGGCGTGCCGCTGATCACCATCCTGTTCATGAGCTCGGTGATGCTGCCGCTGTTCCTGCCCGAGGGCGTGAACTTCGACAAGTTCCTGCGCGCCCTGATCGGCGTCGCGCTGTTCGCCTCGGCCTACATGGCCGAGGTCGTGCGCGGCGGCCTGCAGGCGATCCCCAAGGGCCAGTACGAGGCGGCCGACGCGCTGGGCCTGACCTACTGGAAGAACATGCGGCTGATCGTTCTGCCGCAGGCGCTGAAGATCGTCATCCCGGGCATCGTCAACACCTTCATCGGCCTGTTCAAGGACACCACGCTGCTCGGCATCATCGGCATCCTGGACCTGCTGCAGGTCGCCAAGTCGACGAACTCCGATTCCAACTGGATCGGCTTCTTCCAGGAGACCTACACTTTCGTCGGCGTGATCTTCTTCGTGTTCTGCTTCGGCATGTCGCGCTACTCGATCTACCTGGAGCAGAAGCTCGAGACCGGGCACCGACGGCGATGACCCGGTCGCCTATCCTTCGAGTCCCGCTCACCCAACCGCGGAAAGCCAGCCATGAGTGACGCCCAGACCCAGTCCGCGACCGCCTCGCAGATGCAGATCTCCGAGGAGGTCGCCATCGAGATCAGCGGCATGCACAAGTGGTTCGGCGAGTTCCACGTGCTCAAGAACATCAACCTGACGGTCAACAAGGGCGAGCGCATCGTCATCTGCGGGCCCTCGGGCTCCGGCAAGTCGACCCTGATCCGCTGCATCAACCGCCTGGAGGAGCATCAGAAGGGCGACATCGTGGTCAACGGCGTGCCGCTGACCGACGACATCAAGAACATCGCCGAGATCCGCCGCGAGGTCGGCATGGTGTTCCAGCACTTCAATCTCTTCCCGCACCTGACGGTGCTCGACAACTGCACCCTGGCGCCGATCTGGGTGCGCAAGATGCCGAAGAAGGAAGCCGAGCAGGCGGCGATGAAGTACCTGGAGCGCGTGCGCATCCCGGAGCAGGCGAACAAGTATCCGGGCCAGCTCTCCGGCGGCCAGCAGCAGCGCGTCGCGATCGCCCGATCGCTGTGCATGAACCCCGAGATCATGCTGTTCGACGAGCCGACCTCGGCGCTCGATCCGGAGATGATCTCCGAGGTGCTCGACACCATGGTCAGCCTCGCCGAGTCCGGCATGACGATGATCTGCGTGACCCACGAGATGGGCTTCGCGCGCAAGGTCGCGAACCGCGTGATCTTCATGGACGGCGGCGAGATCATCGAGCAGAACGAGCCCGAGGCGTTCTTCAACAACCCGCAGTCCGAGCGCACCAAGCTGTTCCTCAGCCAGATCCTGCACCACTGAGGCAGGGAGGGGGCGGCGGGCCGCCGCCTCGCGCGCCCTCGCGCTTGCATGGTTCGACAGGGTCACCATCAAGCGCTGACTGAAGCCCGCGCTATCCAGTCCGTCGCTTCATGGTGAGCCTGTCGAACCGTGCAAGCGTGGCAGCGCCTGCGCCTTGGCGAGGCGAGCGATAGCGGCCGTCAGACCGAGCCCTTGCGCTCGACGACCAGGATGCGGGCCTCGCCCTGCGGGTGGGCGACATGCTCGTCGCCCGGGCCGGCGACGAAGAGGCGAGCCGCGTCGAGCGCTCGACCCCGGCCTCGCGCCAGCGCATCTCGACCGTGCCGTCGAGCACCACGAAGACCTCGCTGCCGTCGTTGACGTGCCAGACGTAGGGCTGGTCGGTCCAGTGCAGGCGTACGCTGGCGCCCTCGACCTCTGCCAGATCGCGCGCGCCCCAGGCGCGCTCGGCGGTGAACTGTCGGACGTCCTTGACGACGCGGGGCATGGCGGGGTCCGGGGCGCTGAGGGGACGGCTGCCATCGTCGGCCTCTCCTTGATCTGACGCAAGGCGTCGCGCCGGCCGGCGGCGGCACCTTGCCGCCGGCAACCCGGAGAATCCCATGCCCGCCACCACCACGCCCCCCGGCGACGCGCTCGGCCAGCGCTCGCTCGTCCACCAGACGCCGCAGCTCTACGGCCTCATCCGCACCCGCCTCTGGGCGCAGGTTCTGATCGGGCTGGTCCTCGGCATCGCCGTCGGCAGCCTGCTCGGCGAGAGCGAGGGCTGGCTCGCGCCGCTCTGGGCCGAGCGCATCGCCGCCTGGCTGGCGCTGCCCGGCCACTTCTTCCTGGCGATCATCAAGTTCGTGGTGATCCCGCTGGTCCTGGCCTCGGTGGTGCGCGGCGTCGCCGCCGGCGGCGACGTCGACACGCTCCGGCGCCTGGGCAGCCGCGTCGTGCTGCTGTTCCTCGCGATGACCGTGCTGGCCGTGGTGCTCGGGCTCGGCCTGGCGCTCTGGCTGCAGCCCGGCGCCGGCATCGACGCCGGGATGCCGCAGGCGGCGCTCACGGTCGGCGCCGGTCCGGTCGCGCCGGTGGTGGGGCCGGCCGTGCCGCCGGCCGCGGCGACGGAGGCGGCACCGCTGACCGAGCGGCTGATCGCGATCCTGCCGCAGAACCCCTTCGCCGAGCTGGCCGGCGGCGACATGCTGCAGATCGTCATCGGCGCCGGCCTCGTCGGCGCCGCGCTGCTGATGGTGCCGCGCGAGCAGGCGCGGCCGTTCTTCGAGCTGATGGGCTCGATCCAGGCCGCCTGCATGGTCGTGGTCGGCTGGGTCATGAAGATCGCGCCGCTCGCGGTGTTCGGCCTGCTCTGCGAGATCTCGGCGCGGGTCGGGCCGGCGGCCATCCTCGGGCTCGCCGCCTATGTCGGCACCGTGCTGCTGGCGCTGCTCGTCCTGCTGCTGCTGTTCCTCGGTGCGGTGGCGCTGTTCGGTCGCCGCTCGCCGCTGCGCTTCCTGCAGGCGGTGCGCGAGGTCCTGCTGCTCGCCTTCTCGACCTCCAGCTCGGCGGCGGTGATGCCGCTGTCGCTGTCGACCGCCGAGACCAAGCTGCAGGTGCGCCAGGCGGTCAGCCGCTTCGTCGTGCCGCTGGGCACCACGATCAACATGTCCGGCACGGCGATCTATCAGGGTGTCGCGACGCTGTTCCTGGCCCAGGTCTACGGCGTCGAGATCGGGCTCGCCGGCATGCTGCTGATCGTCGTCACTGCGGTCGGCACCTCGATCGGCTCGCCGGGCACGCCGGGCGTCGGCATCGTCATCCTGGCGACGATCCTGGAGGGCGTCGGCATCCCGGCGGCCGGGGTGGCGCTGATCATCGGCGTCGACCGCCTGCTCGACATGTGCCGCACCGCGGTCAACGTCGCCGGCGACCTGGTGACCTGCGTGATCGTCGACCGCTGGTTCGGGGCCGAGGCGGCTGCGTCCGGGCCCGAAGCGGCGGCCGGGCAGCAGGCCGGCGCGGGCTGACCGGCGGCTTGGCGGCGTGGGCTGACCGGCGGGGCGCGCGGTCAGGCCGCCGCCTCTTCCTCGACGGCGCTGCCGGCCTCGAAGGCCACCCGGTTGCGCCCGCCGGTCTTGGCCGCGTAGAGCGCGCGGTCCGCGCGCTCGATGACGTCGCCGAGGTCGCGGTCGTCCGGGTCGGCGACGGCGACGCCGAGCGAGACCGTGACGACGTCGTCCGCGTCGGTCCCGCTGCCGGCGCGCACGCTGTCCTCGACCGCGTGGCGCAGGCGCTCGGCCAGCGTCAGCGCGCCCTCCTGCTCGGTCTCTCGCAGCAGCGCCACGAACTCCTCGCCGCCGAAGCGCGCGACCCGGTCGGTCTCGCGCAGCGTGCGGGCGACGACCGCGCCGAGACCGCTGAGCACGCAGTCGCCGGTGGCGTGGCCGTAGCGGTCGTTGATCGCCTTGAAGTGGTCGATGTCGATGACCAGAACGGCGAGCGGCCGGCGGTGCCGCTGGTAGCCCTTCCAGGCGTCCTCGGCATAGAGCGCGAAGCCGCGGCGGTTGAGCAGCCCGGTCAGCGGATCGCGGGCCGCCAGGTCCTGGGCAGCGCTCAGCTGGTCGGACAGCCGCTTGGCCTCCCGGCTGGCCTCGGCCTCGGCGACGCTGCGCTCTCGAGCGGCGCTCGTCGCCTGGGCCTCGGCGCTGCCGAGGCGGCGCAGCAGGGCGCGCAGCGTGCTCGAGAGCACCACCGCGTCGAGCGAGCCGCCGATGCGCTCCAGGCTGCGCACGCTGGGATCGCGGCCGATGCGGTCGGCGGTCTCGACGATGCGGCGCAGCGGGCTGGTGACGCGGGCGGCGGTGCGCCAGACGAAGAGCGCGCCGAGCAGCAGCGCCAGGCTGCCGACCGTCAGGATGCTCCAGAACAGCCGGTCCGCCGAGGCCAGCGCCGTCGACATCGGCTGGCGCGCGACCACGGTCCAGCCGAGCCCGGGGTAGGGCGCCAGGCCGCGGGTGCCGGCGAGCGCCGTCATCACCGGCTCCGGCCCGCTCTCGTCGACCAGCCCGGCGGCGCCGCCGTCGGCGGCGCGGGCGAGCAGGTCGGGCGGAAAGGGCGGGCTGTCGCTTTCGGGGCCGAGCAGGACGCTGCCGTCTGACGCGAGCACCCAGAGCTCGATGGCGGCCTTGCCGTCGACCGGGCGCAGCAGCTGCCGGCTGAGGTCGCGGGCCCAGGTCCAGCTCAGGTGGGCGCCGAGCACGCCCATCACCGTGCCCCGCTCCGAGAGCACCGGCGCGGCGACGTCGACGAAGCGGAAGGGTTCGCCGTCGTCGCTCGGGCCCAGCTTCTCGGCGAGCAGCTTCGCCGGATGCACGTCCTGGACGGTCATGCCCTTGAGACCCTCGCCGAACCAGGGCCGTTCGGCGACCGAGGCGCCCTCGAGCATGCCCTGGGTCGCGGCGTGGACCGTGCCGTCGAGCCGCGCGAAGCCGATCCAGGCATAGTTAGGCAGGCTGTTCTGCAGCTGCTCGAGAACCTCGCGGACCGCCAGCGGCTCCTCCGACCAGCGCCCGCGGACCAGCGAAAGCCTGGCCAGGTTCTGGACCTCGCGGAAGCGCTCGAACATGCCGTTGTCGAGCTGGTCGGCGAGCGCGCCGGCGAGGGTGTCGAGGCGGTCGCGGGTCAGCTCGAGCGCCTCGCGCTTGGCGATCCACGCCGAGGTTGCGGCGGCGAGACCGACGGTGACGCTGCATACGGCCACGGCGAGCAGCGTCCACTGGGTGCGCAGCGTCAGGCGGTTGGCGAGTCGGTCGAGCAGTCGGGGCATGGCGTCGTCTTGGTCCGGGTCGGCAGGAACATCGGCAGTGAACCGACAAATCCTTTTGATTCGGTTATTTCCGCGCCTGTAACTGTAGATTGCAGAGGCGGCGCCGCCGCTCAATTCCGCCGCCTCGGCGTCCGGCGAAGGGGTGGTGGCGCTCGGCTGCCCGAGATGCTCTATTGGCCGGATCGGGGGCGAGGCCGCCGCGGCGGGGGATGGGCCTTGAGATGACAGAGTCGGATCAGACGGCAGCGGCCGGACAGCGCTCGGGCAGCCTGGGGCTGCTGCTGATCAAGCCGTCGCACTACGACGACGACGGCTACGTCATCCAGTGGCGCCGGGCCTTCATCGTCGCCAACTCGCTGGCCGTGGTCGACGGCATCATCGCCGACGCCGACAGACGCCGATCGCTCGGCCCGGACGTGCGGATCGAGAGCCGGCGCATCGACGAGGTCTGCGAGATCCTGCGCCCGGCCAGGCTGATGCGCTGGCTCGAGGGCTTCGACCGCTCGGCGGTGCTGATGACCGGGGTCCAGAGCAGCCAGTTCCCGCGCGCCCTGGACATCGCCCGGCAGTTCACCGCGGCCGGACACCAGGTCGTGATCGGCGGCTTTCACGTCAGCGGCTCGCTGGCCATGGTGCCGGGCTGGACGCCGGCCTTCGAGGGCGCCGAGGAAGCCGGCGTCAGCCTCTACGCCGGCGAACTCGAGCCCGGCATCGACGAGCTGCTCGGCGACCTCTTCGACGGTACCCTGAAGCCGCTCTACAACCGCCTGGGCAGTTCGGCCGACCTCGCGACCGCTCCGAACCAGGAGCTCATGGCGGACCTCGCGGCGCAGACCGTCGAAGGCTACTACGGCGTCGAGGTCGGGCGCGGCTGCCCCTTCGTCTGCAGCTTCTGCACGATCATCAACTTCCACGGCCGCTCCCTGCGCTCGCGCACGCCGGAGGCGATCGAGAGCTATCTCCGGCAGTGGGTGGCGGCCGGGGGCAAGACGATCCTGGTTACCGACGACAACTTCGCGCGCAGCCCGATCTGGCGCGAGGTGCTGGACATCTTCGCGAAGCTGCGCCGGGAGCATCCCCGCCGGAAGTGGGACATCTGGATCCAGGTCGACGCCCTGGCGACGCGCATCGCCGGCTTCGTCGAGGCCTGCCAGCGCGCCGGCGTGACGCGCATCTTCGTCGGCCTGGAGTCGGTGCGGGCCGACAACCTCGCCGCGGCGGCCAAGGGCCAGAACAAGGTCCACCAGCTGCGCGACATGCTCGTCACCTGGAAGCGCGCCGGCATGATGATCTTCGCCGGCTACATCGTCGGCCTGCCGAACGACACGCCCGAGCGGCTGGCCGAGGAGATCCGCGAGCTGCAGGAGGTCTACCCGATCGACTTCCTGACGGTCTTCCTGCTGACGCCGCTGCCCGGCTCCGAGGATCACAAGCGGCTGGTCGCCGCCGGCACGGCGATGGATCGCGACCTCAACCGCTACGACAGCACCCACGTGACCACGGCACATCCGCTGATGACGCGCCAGGAGGTGCAGGAGCTCTACTGGCGCTGCTGGGTCGACTACTTCTCGCTGCCGCACCTCAAGACCGTGCTCGGCCGCGCGCTCTACCACGGCCTCGACGGCGAGACGGTGCGCAGCACCTTCGTCTGCACGCGCGTGCTGGCGAAGCTCGAGCGGGTGCACACCGGAGACTCCGGCGGCTTCCGGATCAAGGACCGGCGCTCGCGGCGGCCCGGCCATCCGGTCGAGCCGCTGATCCCGCACCTCGTCCGGCGCTTCGCCTCGAACACGCGGATCGTCGCGACGATCGCCGGCCTGCTGGTCTACGCCTACGCCGTCGAGCTGCTGCTGCGGCTGGAGCGGCGGCGCAACGGCCTGGCGCCCTATGCCTGCGAGCTCTCGTCGGCCGGGCGGGCCGAGAACGAGCCGGCGGCGGCGACGGTCGCGGCGGAGTAGGTCGGCGCCGGTGGACAGGATCGACAAGAGCTACTACGTCGCCGATCTGGGTCTCTACCACCGCGACTTCCTGATCCCGCTGGCCGCCTTCCTGGCGAGCTTCGCCTGGGGCGTCACGGCGGACTGGCCGCTCGCCCTCTTGCCGCTGACCATCGCCGCCTTCGCGGTGCATCGCGCCGGGGCCTTCGTCCACGAAATCACGCACCGCTACCGGGATCCGCGGATGAAGGGCTTCATCCGCCTGTGGAACCTGACGATCGGGGCGGTGATCCAGCTGCCGGCGCCGCGTTTCTTCAAGCCGCACCTCGTGCATCACGCCCGCGGCAGCTTCGGCACCAAGGCCGATCCGCAGTACCTGGAGCTCAGGCACGATCCGAAGCTGATGGGCTTCGTGCTGCTGGGCGCGCCCTTCCTGATGCCGCTGCTGAACTTCCTGCTGATGGTGACCGCGAGCCTCGGCGTCGACGCCGAGGCCCGACTGGAGCGCGCGCTGCAGCGCCATGGCTTCACCATGGGCAGCGACGTCGAGCCGAGGCACCGCCGCGAGGTGACCGCCCTCAGCCGCTACTACCTGGCTGTCTTCGTCGTCTTCGCGGCGCTGCTGCCGCAGGGCGTGCCGCTGCTCTACCTGGTGCTCGCAGGCGGCTGGCTGCTGGTCTGCCTGCGCATCCCGCTCGAGCACCGCATGGAGCGCCACCTCGAGCGCTCGGACCGCCACGACCAGCTGGTCGACAGCTTCACGGTGGAGGCGCCGCTGGCGGCGCTGCTGCAGCCGCTCGGCCTGCGCTTCCACACCGCGCATCATCTCTTTCCCGGCGTGCCCTATCACAGCCTGCGCCGGCTCCACTACGAGCTCAAGGCGCGCGGCGAGCCCGCGTACAACCGCAACGTCCTGAGCTTCTGGCAGGCCGTGCGCGGGCCGGGCCGGGCCGTCTCCGCCTGAGGCCGGCGGCGCCCGGCGCCGCGCCTACAGCAGCCCGATCGAGAAGGCGCAGGAACCCAGCACGATGTGCAGCAGGGTGACGCCGTAGACGTTCTGGTGGCGCAGGTAGAAGGCGCCGAAGACGATGCTGCTGAGGATCGTCAGGCCGACCGCCATCAGGCCGAAATGGACGTGGAACATGCCGAACAGCAGGGCGCTCAGCAGCACCGACTTGATGCCCCGCTGGTCGTTCAGGAAGCGCTGGAACGAGGTCTGCATGAAGCCGCGCGCGACCACCTCCTGAAGAAAGGAGTGGACGACGTAGGTGGCGAAGCCCGCCCACTGCAGGTTGGCGGTCCGCCCGGTGTAGACGACGAAGGCGGCGCTGAGCCCGATCGCCGCGAGCGAGAGGGCGCCGCCCTCGAACAGCGACTTCCTCAGCCCGACGGTGCTCAGCCCCAGGTCGCGCAGCGACAGGCGCAGCACCCGGATGACCACCAGGGTCGGGGCCAGCAGCAGGGCCAGGTACTGCCAGGCGAAGCTCTGGGTGTAGATGTCGACCTCTAGCATGCGTGTCGCGATCGCGTTGCTGACCAGCATGACGATCGAGAAGAGGCCCAGCGTGTAGAGGAAGAACTGGCCGAACTGCTGCTGGGTGCGCACGGTCTCGAGCTGGCGCCTGAGCGCCTGGACGTGGATCTCGGTGCCGCTGCGCAGCCGCTCGACGACGGTGATGCCGACGCTGGCGCGCAGGTTGTCGTAGAAGTGGTCGCCGTCCTCGCGCTCCAGCAGGTCGAAGGGGCTGACGCGCAGCAGCGCGCAGTCGGTCTCGGCGCGCGCGGTCAGGTGCTGCGGGCCGCCGTCGAGGAAGGTCAGCTCGCCCAGGATCTCGCCGCGCCGCAGGTGCAGGATCGGCCACTCCTCCTCCTCGGCATGGTCGGCGCGGAAGCAGATCACCTCGCCCTGCTCGACGATCAGCAGGTCGTTCAGCTCGTCGCCCTCGCGGAAGACGATGGCGCCCGCCGCGTAGTCCTCCCGCCGGGCCACGGCGTCCATGGCCTCGCGGGTCTCGGGCGAGAGCATCTTGAAGGTGCCGACGTCGACGTCGCTGACCGGCGTGGCGGTTGCGGCAGTGGCGCCGGAGGCGCTAGCGGGGGCGGCAGGCGTCTCGGTCATCTCTTCAGCGGTTCCGGCGACGGGGACGGGGCGGCGGCGGGGCGGCGCTCGGGAGCGGCGCCGTTCCAGGTGTCGAGCTGCGCCTCGATGAAGGAGACGGTGGCGCGGTGCGCCGCCGAGCCGTCGGCGCCGACCGTGATCGGGCGGCCCAGGGCGAAGCGCGCCGGACGCTGCGGCAGGATCCAGCCGATGTCCTTGACCAGCCGGCCGCTCGACCAGGCGCCGGTGTCGAGCGCGATCGGCACGATCGGCACGCCGGCGGCGCGGGCCAGGCGCATGCCGATCGAGTTGAAGGCCTGGCGCTCGAAGCGGTCGGTGCGGTGGGCCTGCGGGAAGACGATCACCGAGATGCCCTCGCGCAGGCGCCGCGTGCCCTGCTCCAGGACGCAGCGCAGGTCGGCCCGCGGGTCGGTGCGGCTGACCACGACCGGGTCGAAGGAGCGCAGGACCGAGCCGAAGACCGGGTACTCAAGCAGCCCCGGCTTGACCACGAAGGTGCAGGGCGCGGCCTGCGCCAGGATGCCCGGCAGCACCTGGGTCTCCATCGGGCTCATGTGGTTGGCGACGAAGACGTAGGGTCCGGCCGTCCAGTCGAGCGACTCGGCGCCGGTGATGTCGAAGCGCACGCCGGCGCGCTCCAGGGCGCGCAGCAGCGCCCGGCTGCCCTTGACCAGCTCGGGGTTGGTCAGGCGCCCGCGCGCGCTCTTCGACGCGGCCAGGCCGATGTGCGCGGCGGCCTGGGCGTAGAACACGACGGAGGGCAGGAAAGGGCGCAGCATCGGCTCAGGCCCGCGACGGCCAGGTCCGGTCCAGTCTGCGGCCGCCGAGGAACAGCGCCAGGGCGCCGGGCATCAGGATCACGTGGTAGGTGGCGTAGAGGCCGAGCTGCGGCAGGCCGTCGCTGCCCAGCGGCCCCAGGGCGGAGGCCGCCAGCACGATCAGGATGCCGACGCAGATCGCCGTCGATCCCCTGGCGCTGCGCAGGTGCCGCAGGTGCAGGGCGAGGGTCAGCAGCAGGACCAGCGTGTAGCAGGCGATGACGATCAGGAAGTTGTCCGAGAGGTAGAGCCCGACGACCGCGGCGGCGAGGCCGGCGAGGCCGGCCAGCAGGCTGGCCAGGCGGCCGCGGCGGCCCAGGAACTGGCGGGCGGTCGCCTGCAGCATGGCGAAGGCGGCCAGCGCGACCGTGACCCGGGTCGCGAAGGTCAGCCAGCGGTGGGCCGGGTGGTCGATCGGCTGGTAGAAGCCGTGGTCGACGGCGCCGAGCATGGTGCCGACGCCGATCAGCAGCAGGGTGACGGCCCAGACCCAGGCCGCCGAGCCGGCCTCGACATCGGGGCGGAACGACAGTCCGGCGAGCAGGAAGACCTCGCAGGCGAGCAGCACGTCGGTGAGGGCGGAGAGCGCGAGCGGTGTCATCGAGGCAACGGTCCGAGGCTTGGCGAAGGGGAGCGGCTTAGCATCTTTTGCTCGCCCGCCCATCCTTTAGTTGGTAGGCAGCCGCAGGGAGAGTCGGGTCGCGGCGGGCGGCCGGCGCGGCGCGACGCGGCCGCGAAAGACCGGGAAGGAGCGCCCATGCAGGACGCCGCGCCATCGACCCAGCGGCATGTCGTCGTGGTCTACACCGACGCCGGCGGCGGGCACCGGGCGGCTGCCGAGGCGCTGCGCGAGATCCTGACCGAGGAGCAGGGCTTCCGGGTGACCCTGGTCAACGCCTACCAGGAGGTCCTGCCGCATCTCGACCTCTTCGCCCGCTGGACCGCGCGCGACGTCGAGCAGACCTACAACGACCTGATCCTGCGCGGCGGGCGCACCGGGCTGTTCTGCCTGCTGTTCTATCTGCTCGCCGTGCTCAACGTGCGGCTGCTCGGCAAGGCCGGCCGGCGCGCCTTCGCGGCGCTGTGGGAACGCAGCCGTCCGGACCTGGTGATCTCGGTGCTGCCGGTGATCAACCACCTGATGATCGACAGCCTGGCCGGCCATCGCGACGGCCGGGTGCCCTTCGCGGTGCTGATCACCGACTGGTCGGAGCTGAGCCGCGACGTCTGGTTCCCGCGGCGGCGCGACTACCACGCGATCTGCGGCACCGAGGAGAGCCATCGCCAGGCCCTGCGTGCCGGCCTGCCGGCCGACCGGGTGCTGCGCACGGCGGGGCTGCTGGTGCGCCCGGCGTTCCTGGCGCGCGCGCCGCTGGACGTGGCGGCGGCGCGGCGCGAGGCCGGCCTCGATCCCGACCGGCCGGTCGCCTGCATGCTCTACGGCGGCTACGGCAGCTGGCGCATGCTCGAGCTGGCCGAGGCGTTGCGCGGCGACCCGCCGGACGTCCAGGTGGTCTTCCTGTGCGGCCGCAACGAGGCGCTGGCGCAGGCTCTCGCGGCGGCGGCGCTGCCCTATCCGCACCTGGTCCTCGGCTTCACCCGCGAGGTCCATCGCTACATGGCGCTGTCGGACCTGTTCATCGGCAAGAACGGGCCGCTGTCGGTCAGCGAGGCACTGACCTTCGGCTTGCCCCTGCTGGTCGACGGCCATCGCGTGATGCCCCAGGAGCGGGCGGTGCTGCATTGGATCCGGCGCACCGGGGCGGGCGAGACCTTCCGCTCGCCGCGCCGCTTCGTCCGTGCGCTGCGGCGCCGGCTCGCCGGCGACTTCGCGCTGCCGGAAGCCGCGCGCGAGCAGGCGCGCAACGAGGCCGCGCACCAGCTCCCGGGCATCCTTGCGGGCATCGTCCGCCGCTCCGCGGCCCCGGCCTGAGCGCCCGGCCGGAGCGCCCGGCCGGAGCGCCCGGCCCCCTCAGCCGAGCGCCTCGACGATCGTCTGTTCCGCCGGCCGGGCGCGCCCGCCGCCGCCCGCGTAGCCGTCCGGGTGCGTCCGGTGCCAGCGCCAGGCGGACTCGACGATCGAGCGCAGCGACGAGCGGCGGGGCTGCCAGCCGAGCGCCGCCGAGATCCGGGCGACGTCGGCGACGTTCGCAACCGCATCGCCCGGTCGCCGCTCGAGGATCCGGTAGCGCGGCTCGATGCCGGTCACCCGCCCGCATTCGCGGATCACCTCCAGCACCGACGATCCCGCGCCCGAGCCGACGTTGTAGAGGCCGAGCCGGCCCGGCGCCATCGACCCGCAGGCCAGCATGTGGGCGCGCACGATGTCGCCGACATGGACGAAGTCGCGCACGCAGGTGCCGTCCGGCGTCGGCCAGTCGCCGCCGAAGACCGCGAGTTCGGACCGGGGGCGCGTGAGGCTGCGCAGGATCGTCGGAATCAGGCGCAGCTCGCCGGCGCGGGCTTCGCCGTGACGCCCGTCGGGGTCGGCCCCGGCGGCGTTGAAGTAGCGGAACACGACCGCGGCGATGCCCTGCTCTCGGACCTGCTCTCCGATCCGCTGTTCGGCGGCCAGCTTCGACGCGGCATAGGGCGAGCCCGGCGCCGGCACGTCCGCCTCGGCCATCGGCGCGCCCGTGCCGTCGCCGTAGACGCTGCCGGTGCTGGAGAACAGCAGGCGGCGCACGCCGCTGCGCGCCATGGCCCGCAGCACGGCCTCGGTGCCGCCCAGGTTGACGTCGCGGTAGCGCGCCGGCGCCGCGACCGATTCCGCGACAGAGGAGAGCCCGGCAAGATGGATGACGGTGTCGATCGCCAGCCGCCGCATCAGCGCGGCCAGGCGGTCGCTGTCGCGCACGTCCCCGAGGTGCAGCCCGGCACCGTCGACCGCCGCGGCGTTGCCGAGCGACAGGTCGTCGTAGGCGAAGGCCTCGTGGCCGGTGGCGCGCAGGGCCCTGCAGCAGGCGCTGCCGACGTAGCCGGCGCCACCGGTGATCAAGATGCGCATCGCAACTCCAGCCTCGTCTCGCCACCCGCGCGGCGTTCCGTTCTGCCGGCTGGTTTCTCTCTCTCGCTCTGGTCGCTGCGAAGCAAGGCAGCGGAGCCGCACACCGCGACCGATCCCGCTGCCAATCCCCGAGTCCCCTGCGGGCGCCATTGCACCATCGTCGAGCGGCCGTGACAACGGCGGCCGCGGATCTAGTGCCAGATCCGCAGGCGCGTCCCGCTTGCCCGCAGCCGGGCGATCAGTCGCGCCTCGCGCTGCAGCTCGCTGCGGCGTTGCGCCGGCTTCAGATAGAAGGCATGGAACTCGACGTAGAGCGTGTCGATGCAGTCGAGCAGCTCCTGCTCGATGAGCGCTTCCAGCAGCTCGTACTCGGCGCCCTCGACGTCGAGCTTCACGACGAGGACGTCGTAGCGCGCGCGCTGGGATCCGATGTAGGCGCAGAAGTCGATCGTCGGCACGGCGGGGGCGGCCTCCGGGTCCGCCTCGTAGAAGATCGAATGCTGGTGCCGGACGAGCGAGGCTCCCTCGGAGAGCGGTCCGCCCTCGTCGGCGGCCAGGCCGTAGAGCGGCGCCGAGCCGCTTCGGGTCGAGAGCGCGACCGGGCGCAGCCGCACGGCCGCCTCGTCGTAGCCGGCCAGGCGCCGCTCGAGGCGCGCGTGACAGTTCGGGTTGGGCTCGAAGAGCTCGTACTCGACCCGCCCCGGCGGGAAGTAGCGCGAGAAGAACGCGAACCCGCCTCCCAGGTGGGCGCCGCCGTCGACGAAGAGGATCTTGCCCGTCGGCCCGGCGGCGGCCAGCACTCGGCGGGAGTCCCGCCAGCCGTAGTAGCGCTCGCGGACCGGTCCCGGGAGGCGGACGAGCAGCTCGCCGAACAGGTGCGGGTAGCGCAGGGCCGCGCTCGGCAGGGCGAGGACCCGATGGCGCAAGGCCGTCTCGAGAAGCGAACCCAGGGACGCCGGCACGAGAGGCCTCACCGTATTTTTGCTTCTGGCAGGCATGATGCCACTGCGCTAGTTGTCGTTGCTATGGAGGTTGTTCACCCGAGGCTTGGGGTGAAAGCTGTGGTTGGCAGACCAAACAGCGAGCTCCCGGAGCCCCGGATGAAC
>JAUILQ010000103.1 GCA_030433005.1 Alphaproteobacteria bacterium | reverse complement strand
TCGCCGCCGGTCGCCGGCCAGAGCCCCTCGGCCTCGAGCGCGCCTTCCAGCGAGAGCGCCGCGCGGCCGCCGGCCGAGGGCGCGAGCGCGGCCAGCAGGTCGAGCTCGAGGCGGGCCGGCGCCGCGCCGGCGAGCCGCAGGACCGCGGGCGGGGCGGCGTCGCCGCTGAGCGCCAGGCGGCCGCCGGCTGCGAGGGCGGCGGCCAGCTCGGAGGGCAGGCCGAGGCCGGCGAGCCAGGCGCGGTCCAGGCTGTCGGCGGCCAGCGTCGTCGGCTCCAGGCGCAGGCCGCGGCCGCCTGCCTCGCGCGCTCCCGCCAGGTTCAGTCCGCTGTCGAGCGAGAAGCCGCGCGCGCGGCCGGGCAGGTCGAGGGCGTCCAGGTAGAGCGCCAGGTCGAGCCGGTCGAGGCCCTGCGGGTTCAGCAGCCAGGCCGTCGGCTCGCCGTCGAGCAGCGGCGCCAGGGGGCCGGCGAAAGACAGCCCGGCGGCGAGGCTGCCGGCGGTCGGGCGCTCGGATTCGGGCAGGACGGACGCGGGCAGGGCGGCGAGCTCGGCCAGCAGCGCGGCGTCGCCGGACAGCTCGAGCCCGGCTTCCAGCTGCCGGCCGTCCGGCGCGCCCTCGCCCTCGGCGCCGGCCTCGATCGCGAGCTCGCCGGCGAGCGAGAGCGGCGGCCCGGAGCGGGACTCCAGCGCCAGGGTGACCGCGCTGCCGCTGCCGTCGCCCGGCCGGTAGAGCCCCTGCAGGCGGCCGGCGAGGTCGACCGGCCCCTCCAGGGTCGAGAGGTCGAGGGCGATGCGCCGGGCGCCCTCGTCCGGCTCGGCCGCGCGCAGCCCGCCGTAGAGCGCGAGGCGGACCGGCCCGCGCGCCGTCTCCAGGGCGATCTCGACGTCCTCCAGCTCGACCGGCGGCAGCCGCGGCAGCGAGAGCGGCGGGGCTTCCTCGCTCGCCTCGCCCTCGAACAGCGCGGAGAGCCCGCCGAGCGGGCGCTCGGCCGTCAGGTCGGCGGCGAGGCGCGCGCCCTCGATCCGGACCGAGTCGATCGCGCCCTCGCCGAGCAGCGACCCGAGGCGGTAGTCGAGGACCAGCCGCTCGATCCGCTGGCCCTCGAGCTCGAGGTCGCGCAGCGTCGCGCCGCCCGGTTCCAGGCGCACGACCTCGGCCGAGCCCGCCAGGCCGCGCGCCGCGAGCTGCCGCTCGAGCGCCCACCCGGCCAGCGGCAGGCGGGCGAGCCAGAGGCCCGCCAGCGTAGCCAGGACCAGGCCGGCCGCGACGGCCGGAACGAGATGGCGCTTCTTCATAGTCTTCACGCTAGGACAGGCGGCCCGGCCCTCATAGGTTCCCGACCGCCCGCCCCGGACCCCGCGCGGCGGCGGGAAACGCGAAAGGCCGGGCGCGGGGGCCCGGCCTTTGCGTCCTGCCGCGCGTGGCCGGCGGGATCAGCCGGCGGCGGCGAGCGCCCGCTTGGCCATGACGCCGATCAGGTGGGCGCGGTACTCGGCCGAGGCGTGGATGTCGCTGTTGAGGCCGTCGGGGCTGTGGCTCAGCCCGGCGATGGCGTCGGCCGACCAGTTCGAGGCCAGCGCCTGCTCGGCCTCGGTCCAGCGGAACACGCTGGGCCCGGCGCCGGTCACCGCGACGCGCACGCCGTCGGCCGCCTTGGCGACCATGACTCCGACCATGGGATAGCGCGAGGCCGGGTTGGCGAACTTCGCGTAGCCGGCCTTCTCGGGCACCGGGAAGGAGACCGAGACGACCAGCTCGTGCTCCTCCAGCGCGGTCTCGAAGAGGCCGGTGAAGAAGTCGTCGCCGGCGATCTCGCGCTTGTTGGTCTTGACCGTGGCGGCCAGGCCGACGACCGCCGCCGGGTAGTCGGCCGAGGGGTCGGCGTTGGCGATCGAGCCGCCGATGGTGCCGCGGTGGCGGACCTGGGAGTCGCCGATGTCGCTGGCCATGTGAGCCAGGGCCGGAATCCTCGACCTGACGACCTGCGAGCGGTTGACCTCGGCGTGCGGCGTCATGGCGCCGACGACGACGGCGTTGCCGGCCTCGGAGATGCCCTTGAGCTCGGCGATGCCCGAGAGGTCGACGACGTCGCTCGGCTGGGCCAGGCGCTGCTTCAGGGTCGGCAGCAGCGTGTGGCCGCCGGCGAGGGGGATGCCCTCCTCGGCGCCGGCCAGGATCTTCGCCGCCTCCTCGAGCGAGGAAGGACGGTGGTAGTTGAAGTCGTACATCTCTGTCGTCCTCCCTTACTCGGCAGCCTGCTGGAGACGGCTCTGCGCGGCGCGCCAGACCTTCTCCGGGGTCGCCGGCATGTCGATCTCGACGCCGAGCGCGTCGGTGATCGCGTTCATCAGCGCCGCCGGCGCGGCGATGGCCCCGGCCTCGCCGCAGCCCTTCACCCCGAGCGGGTTGTGGGTGCAGGCCGAGACCGTGGTCTCGACCCGGAAGCTCGGGAAGTTGTCGGCCCGTGGCATGGCGTAGTCCATGTAGGAGCCGGTCAGCAGCTGGCCGGTTTCGCGGTCGTAGACCGTGTTCTCGATCAGCGCCTGGCCGACGCCCTGGGCGATGCCGCCGTGGACCTGGCCCTCGACGATCAGCGGGTTGATGACGTTGCCGAAGTCGTCGACCGCGACCCAGTCGGCGATGGTCGTGATGCCGGTGTCGGGGTCGATCTCGACCTCGGCGACGTGCACGCCCGCCGGGTAGGTGAAGTTGAGCGGGTCGTAGAAGGCGGTCTCGTCGAGGCCCGGCTCGACCCCCTCGGGGTAGTTGTGCGGCACGTAGGCCGTGAAGGCGATCTCGGCCATCGCCTTCGACTTGTCGGTGCCGGCGACGGTGAACTGGCCGTCCTTGAACTCGATGTCGGCCTCGCTGGCCTCCATCAGGTGGGCGGCGATCTTCTTGCTCTTCTCGATGATCTTGTCGCAGGCCTTGACGATCGCCGAGCCGCCGACCGCCAGCGAGCGCGAGCCGTAGGTGCCCATGCCCATCGGGATGCGCCCGGTGTCGCCGTGCACGATCTCGACGTTGTCGTAGGGGATACCGAGCTTCTCGGCGACCACCTGGGCGAAGGTCGTCTCGTGGCCCTGGCCGTGGGAGTGGCTGCCGGTCATCACCGAGACCGTGCCGGTGGCGTTGAAGCGCACCGTCGCCGACTCCCAGAGGCCGACGCCGGCGCCGAGCGAGCCGACCACCGCCGAGGGCGCGATGCCGCAGGCCTCGATGTAGGCCGACAGGCCGATGCCGCGCAGCTTGCCCTTGGCCTCGGACTCCGCCTTGCGCTGCCCGAAGCCCTTGTAGTCGATCATCTCCAGGGCCTTGTCGAGCGAGGGCTCGTAGTCGCCGATGTCGTACTGCAGGGCGACCGGGGTCTGGTAGGGGAACTGGTCCGGCTTGATGAAGTTGAGCCGGCGCAGCTCGGCCGGGTCCTTGCCGGTCTCGCGCGCCTCGACCTCGACCAGCCGCTCGACGACGTAGGTCGCCTCGGGACGGCCGGCGCCGCGGTAGGCGTCGACAGGCGCGGTGTTGGTGAAGACCGCCTTCACGTTGGCGTAGATCACCGGCGTCGTGTACTGGCCGGCGAGCAGCGTCGCGTAGAGGTAGGTCGGCACCGAGGTCGCGAAGCTGGAGAGGTAGGCGCCCATGTTGGCCGTGGTGTCGACCTTCATGCCGAGGAAGCGGCCGTCGGCGTCGAGCGCCAGCTCGCAGTGGGTGACGTGGTCGCGGCCGTGCGCGTCGGACAGGAAGGCTTCGCCGCGGTCGGCGGTCCACTTGACCGGACGCCCGCCGATCTTCTTCGAGGCCCAGGTGCAGGCCGTCTCCTCGGCGTAGGCGAAGATCTTCGAGCCGAAGCCGCCGCCGACGTCGGGCGCGATGACCCGGACCTTGGACTCCGGCAGGTTGAGCACGAAGGCGCAGAGGATCAGGCGCAGCAGGTGCGGGTTCTGGCTGGTCGAGTAGACCGTGTACTCCTCGGTGCCGGGATCCCACTCGCCGATCGCGGCGCGCGGCTCCATGGCGTTGGGCACCAGGCGGTTGTTGACCAGGTCGAGCTTGGTGACGTGCGCCGCCTTGGCGAAGGCCTCGTCGACCGCCGCGCTGTCGCCGAGCTCCCAGTCGTAGCAGAGGTTCTCGGGGGCATCGTCGTGGATCTGGCCGCTGCCGCGCGCCTTCATGATGTCGACGACGGCGGGCAGCTCCTCGAAGTCGAGCTCGATGAGATCGGCCGCGTCCTTGGCCTGGCCCAGGCTCTCGGCGATCACCATGGCGACGTGGTCGCCGACGTAGCGCGCCTTGTCGCGGACCAGGGGGAAGTGCGGCGGCGCCTTGTGCGGATTGCCGTGGCGGTCGGTGACGACCCACCCGCAGGGCAGCGAGCCGACGCCGTCGGCCTCCATGTCCTTGCCGGTGAACACGGCGATGACGCCGGGGGCGCTCTCGGCGGCGGCGGTATCGACGGACTTCAGCCGGGCGTGCGCGACCGGCGAGCGGAGGAAGTAGGCATAGGCCTGGCCGTGACGGTTGATGTCGTCGGTGTAGCGGCCCTTGCCCGTCAGGAAGCGCTTGTCTTCGCGCCGCGCGAGGCGGTCGCCAACTCCGGAATCCGGCATGTCATCACCCCCTCATCGTCTGCGCCGCAGCCTGGATGGCCTTGACGATGTTGTGGTAGCCCGTGCAGCGGCAGATGTTGCCCTGCAGCCATTCGCGGATCTCGCGGTCGCTCGGGTCGGCGTTGTGCTTGAGCAGGTCGACCGCGCTCATCACCATGCCCGGCGTGCAGAAGCCGCACTGCAGGCCGTGATGCTCCTTGAAGGCCGCCTGCATGGGGTGCAGCTCGCCGTTCTGGGCGAGGCCCTCGATGGTGGTGACCTCGGCGCCTTCGGCCTGCGCGGCCAGCAGCGTGCAGGCCTTGACCGAGGTGCCGTCGAGATGCACGACGCAGGCGCCGCACTGGCTGGTGTCGCAGCCGACGTGGGTGCCGGTCAGACCCAGCTGCTCCCGAAGGAACTGCACGAGCAGCGTGCGCGGCTCGACCTCCTTCGAGACCTGCTTGCCATTGACCGTCATGGAAACGGTGAGCATGCCTCTCCCTCCTGATGCGCTGTCCGATCCCTGCTTGCCCTCGGCCCGGTTCAGGGGACCTCGAGCGGGTCGGATCGTGGTTCTTGGCGTAGCCTCTGGGGGCGGCAGCTTTCCGGGCCGCGCCGCTGCGGCGCCGCCGCCTGCCGCCGTCCCCGGCGACCGCTGCGCGCAGTGTGGTCCGCGGGCGGCAGGCGGTCAAGGCCGGGCGGCGTCGCCTGCGCGGCGGAAAGCACGGGGCTTTCAAGCACTTGTCACGTGCCTCCGGTCATGCCGGCGTCACGCGGCTGACACAGACCCGGAACCGGCCGCGCCGCCGACGCGCCGGCGGAGGCGGCCGTAGCCGTGCGGCCTCAGCCGAGCCCGAAGATGACCAGCAGGATCGCGACGATGGCGATCAGCACGGCGATCCAGGCGACCGGCGACAGGCCCTTGTTCGCGCGCGCGTCCTTGACCGCGTCGGTTGCCGCCTGGGTCGCGCGCTGCTGGACGCTCTCCTCCTCGCGCGCCGCCTGACCGGGGGAGGGGGCCGCGGCCGGTGCCGCCGCGGGCGCGGCCGGCGCCGGGCTCGGCAACGCGGCTGCGGCCG
>JAUILQ010000001.1 GCA_030433005.1 Alphaproteobacteria bacterium | reverse complement strand
GCCGGTCGTGGCCGCCGCCCCCGGCACGGTGCGCGCCGTGCGCGACGGCGAGCCCGACGTCGACCCGGCCGAGCGCGGCGCCGAGGCGCTGCGCGGGCGCGAGGCCGGCAACGCCGTGCTGATCGACCATCTCGGCGGCTGGGCGACGCAGTACGGCCACCTGAAGCAGGGCTCGGTGCTGGTGCGCCCCGGCCAGCGGGTCGGCGCCGGTCAGATCCTGGGGCTGATCGGCCAGTCGGGGGTCGCCGAGTTCCCGCACGTCGAGTTCCGGGTCTTCGAGGGCGAGCGGCGCGTCGATCCCTTCACCGGCCTCGCCCCCGAGAGCGGCTGCGGCAAGCGCGGCACGGCGCTGTGGGACGACGCCGCGGCCCAGGCCCTGGTCTACCGCGCCGGCGGGCTGCTGAGCGCCGGCTTCGCCGGGCGCCAGCCCGCCATCGCGGCGATCGAGGCCGGCGATTTCCTGGGCAACGACCGGCTGCCGGCCGGCGCGCAGGCCCTGGTCTTCTGGGTCATCGACTACGGGCTGCAGGCCGGCGACTCCTGGCGCCTCGAGATCCTGGGGCCGGACGGCGCGGTCTTCGCCGAGAGCGACGGCGTGCTGGAGCGCGGCCAGGCCGAATGGACCCGCTTCCTCGGCCGGCGGCGCGGCGAGGCGCCCTGGCCGGCCGGGCGCTACGAGGGCAGGCACCGGGTCGTGCGCAACGGCGTGATCGTGATCGACGAGCGCCGGGCGCTCGTGGTCGAGTGACCGGGCAAACGAGGAGAGAGCGAGAGATGGCTTCCGAAGAGCTGCTGGCCCGCCTGCGCGAGCGCTATGCCGACGGCAAGGGCGGCGACGTGCGCGACCCCGACTTCAAGCGGGTCGCCGACGCCGTCTTCCAGGGCGAGCGGCGCGCCGCACCCTTCGCCGGGCTGCCGACGCTGCTCGACGCGCCCTGGCGCGGCGACGACCTCGAGGGCGCGCTGGCCGAGCTCGAGATCGCGCTCGTCGGCGTGCCGATGGACCTGGGCGTGACCAACCGGCCGGGCGCGCGCTTCGGCCCGCGCGCCCTGCGCGCGATCGAGCGCGTCGGGCCCTATAACCACGCCCTGCGCTGCGCGCCGCTGCAGGAGCGCCGGGTCGGCGACGTCGGCGATGTGCCCTTCCGCTCGCGCTACTCGCTGGCCCAGTCGATCGAGGACATCTTCGCCTACTACCAGCGCATCCAGGCGGCCGGCGTGAAGCCGGTCAGCGCCGGCGGCGACCACTCGATCACCTATCCGATCCTCAAGGCGCTGGGCGCCGAGCGGCCGGTAGCCCTGGTCCACATCGACGCCCACTGCGACACCTCGGGCGAGTTCGAGGGTGCCAAGTTCCACCACGGCGGCCCCTTCCGCCACGCCGTGCTCGACGGCGTGCTGGACCCCGAGAAGACCATCCAGATCGGCATCCGCGGCTCGGCCGAATACCTCTGGGAGTTCTCCTACGACGCCGGCATGACGGTGATCCACGCCGAGGAGTTCGCGGCGATGGGCGTCGAGGCCGTGCTCGCACGGGCGAAGGAGGTGGTCGGCGACACGCCGCTCTACGTCTCGCTCGACGTCGACGGCCTCGACCCGTCCTTCGCGCCCGGCACCGGCACGCCGGAGATCGGCGGCCTCAGCCCGCGCGAGGTCCAGATGCTGCTGCGCGGCCTCAAGGGCCTGCCGGTGATCGGCGGCGACGTGGTCGAGGTGGCGCCGCAGTACGACGCGACGACCATCACGGCGCACACCGGCGCCCAGATGCTGTTCGAGATCCTCTGCCTGACGGCGCTGGCGCCGCGCTGAGCCGGCGCCGCGAGCGCCGGCCGCGATCTCGAAGCGGGAGAGAATCAGCGAGGCGGACCGGCGTCCGTCGTCAATGATCAGCGGCGAATAAAATCATACTCGATCTTTGTAAAAGACCCGCCGCTGACCAGTTTCATATCCTCATCAGACAATTCGCCATCAACGAGCGGACCGGGCAACGGTAGAATCTTCGTCCTGCCAGCCTCATCCACGACTTTGAGCTGAACGCCGTCAGGTACTGGCAAACCGTGATCTGCGAACAAGCCAGCAGGGTCTTCAAAAAGACGCTTCTTCATAGCCTTGTCCGACAAAGCCCGTTCTATAAGATCTCTCTGTTTCCGCTCGACGTCGTCATTCGGCATCGTGCCGCTGCCTCCCGCTCAAGTGCGTGTCTTCGACATCAGAATTCTCCGAGGATCCTAGCGGGATTCCACCATTGGGGATACTCGCATCCTGGAAGACAGCCGTCGGTCGCGGCCGACGACCTCCCACTCGGCGACGCGCCTGAGAGTTCGAAGCGTCGCCGCTGGAGCCCTGCACGCCGGTGCTGGCGCCGCGCCGAGCCGCGCCCTAGAAGCGGAAGAGCAGGCCGGCCTCGAAGCTCTGCTCGAAGGCGTTGCCGAGCGGCAGCTCGGCGCGGTAGCCGGCGTTGACCTCGAGCGTCTCGTCGAGCTGCAGGCTGAGGCCGCCGCCGAGCGTCACCCGGTCACGCGCCGGCTCGAGGGCCGGCACCGAGAAGCTGCCGCCGCCCAGCTCGAGCGAGCGCGACGGCGCCGCGTCGAGCAGCTCGCGGCTGTAGCCGACCTCGAGGCTCGGCGTCGCCCTCAAGCCGTCCTCGCCGCCGAGCTCGTAGGCGAGGCCGAGCGCCGCGAAGGGACGCAGGCTGGAGGCCGTCCGCGCGTCGAGCGAGTGGCTGAAGCTGCCGGCCTCGCCTTCCTCGAAGCCGTCTTCCAGGAGCCGCAGGTACTGCAGGCCGGCGCGCGGCTGCAGCGTCACGCTGCCGAAGCGCAGCGGGCTGCTGGCCTGGGCCGCCGCCGTCAGCTCGTGGGCGCCGTAGCGGGCCTCGGCCGTGCGGCCGGTGGCGGCGACCGGGCGGTCGTAGCTGGTGAAGTGGTAGCCGTAGCCCAGGCTGCCGCCGAGGACGAGGCCGGGCGCCTGCCAGCCGCCGTAGGCGGCGACGCGCGGGCTGTCCAGGCTGCCGCCGTTGGCGCCCGACTCCTCGAGCGCCGTGTGGCTGTAGCCGACGGCCAGCCCGGCGAAGAAGCCGTCGCCCAGCGGCCGGTCGAGCCCGGCCAGGAAGCCGCCCGCCTGTGTCTCGAAGCCCGGCGTGCCGCCCTCGCCCTCCAGAGCGCCGAGGCTGCCGTAGGCCTGGAACCAGCCGCCCAGCGACTCCATGGCCGCGGGCGCGTCGTCGAGCGCTGCCGCCATGCCTGCGAGGGTCGACGAGTCGCCCAGGGCCGCGAGCTGCACCGGACCGGCCTCCGCCCCGGCGAGCGTGGCGCCGGCGCCCCCCCGCGCGCCGCTGCCGCCCGCGGCCAGGCGCGAGAGCAGCAGGTCGCCGGCCAGCCCGCCGGCGCGCAGCGCGGCCGTGCCGAGCGCGGTCGAGAGCGTGCTCCCCGACGGGGCGGTGCCGCTGTCGAAGAGGCCGAGCACGAAGTCGCCCGACACCGTCTCGGTGATCGCGACGACGCCCTCCGGCGCCTCGCCGGTGACCGTCGCGAAGGCGCCGCTGACCGCCGCCGCGTCGATCAGGGTGTAGCTCAGCTCACCGTAGTCGCCGGGCTGGTAGACCAGCTGCAGGGCGCCGTCGAGGCGGGCCGTGCCGCCGACGATCAGCCGCGAGGCGTCGCTCGGCGAGACCTCGATGGTCAGCGTCGAGTCCGGACCCTGGGTGTAGTCGCCCTCGACGGTCAGGGTGCCGATCGAGCCGCCCGGGGCGACCGTCCCGCCCGCCTAGTTCAGCAGCGCCCCGCCGACCGTGCCGTGGCCGATCAGGCGCGCGCCGCTGCCGACCGAGGCGTCGCCCGCCAGCCGGGCCCCGGGATGCTCCGCGTCGCCGATCGCCAGCGTGCCGCCGGAGACCTCAGCCGTGCCGAGGAAACCGTTGATGCCGTTCAGCGTCAGCATGCCGCCGCCGGCCTTGGTCAGGCCGCCGCTGCCGGCGATGCTGCCGGAGAACGTCGTGCTGCTGCCGTCGCCGCCGGCGGTCAGCGTCGCCGAACCGAGGCTGACCAGACCGGCGCCGGCGAGCGAGCCGACCGTCTGGTCGAAGCCGGCGAGGTCGAGCTCGGCGCCTTCGGCCACCGTGGTCGCGCTGTCCGCCGCGAAACTGTCGGTACGGCCGGCGACGAGCGTGCCGTCGCTGACCAGCGTCGCGCCCGTGTAGCGGTTGCTGCCGGCGAGCGTCAGGCTGCCGGCGCCGGTCTTGGTCAGGCCGCCGCTGCCGCCGATGCTGCCGGAGAAGGTCGTGGTCGTGCCGTCGCCGCCGGCGGTCAGCGTGCCGGCGCCGAGGGTGACCTCGCCGCTGCCGGCGAGCGAGCCGACGGTCTGGTCGAAGCCGGCGAGATCGAGCACCGCCCCGGCGCTCACCGTCATGGCGCTGTTCGGGCTGAAGGCGTCGGCGGCGCCGGCCCGCAGCGTGCCGGCCTGGACCAGCGTCGCGCCGCTGTAGCTGTTGGTGCCGGCCAGGACCAGCGCGCCGCTGCCGGTCTTGGTCAACGATCCTGTGCCCGTGATGCCGCCGGACAGCGTGGCGTCGTTGCCGTTGGTGTCGATCGTGCCGCCGGCGCTGCCGAGCGTCATCGGCGTCGTGATCCGCAGGTCGCTGCCGCCGATGACCAGGCTGCCGCCGGTGAAGCTCGCCGTCGTCCCCGCGCATCCCAGAGCCGCGCCGGTGCGCGCCAGGAAGGTGGCGCCGCTGGCGAGCAGGCCGCTGCCGTTCGAACACATGCCGAGCCGCACGGGCGAGTCGCCGACGGCCACGGTGCCGTTGGCCGTCAGCAATCCGGTCGAGCCGTCGATCGTGAAGAAGTTGACGCGGTCGCTGGCGCCCTGGCTCGTGACGTAGAGCGTCGTGCCGTCCGGCGAGACGACGACGCCGTTGGTCGAGGGCCCGGCCGTGACGATGCCGACCGTGCTGTTGGTGTTGGTATCGACGATGCTGACGTTGCCGGTGGTGCGGTTGGCGACGTAGAGGTAGCGCCCGTCCGCGCCGACCGCGACGCCGTCCGGGCCGCGCCCGTTGGTGCCGCCGAAGTCCAGGCCGATCGTGGCCACCACGCTGTTCGTCGAGGTGTCGATGATCGAGACGGTGTCGTCGGTGAAGTTGCTGACGTAGAGCCGCGAGCCGTCGGGGTTGGTCGCGATGGACAGCGGCTGGTCGCCGACCGTCACGGTGGTGAGGACGCTGTTCGTCGAGGCGTCGATCACGATGACCCGGTCGAGCTGCTGGTCGGCGGCATAGACCCGCCGGCCGTCGGGCGAGACGACGGCGGCGCGCGAGCCCGAGCCGCCGCCGGTCGCGATGTTCGTCACGCTGGTCAGCTGGCCGCTCAGCGCGTCAACGTCGTAAACCCCGACGGTGGAGCCGTTGTTCGCGAGATAGGCGCGCCGGCCGTCGGGGCTGAAGGCCAGATGCGACGGCTGCGCGCCGGTGGCCAGCGTCTGCACGATGCTGTTCGTGCGCGTGTCGACGACGAAGAGCTGGCTGGTGCCGCGCGAGGGGACATAGGCATAGGCCTGGTCGGGCCGGACGGTCGTCGCGAGGATGCTGTTGCCGACGCCGCCGAACGTCGTCTGCGCCGTCGCGCTGCCGTCGCCGCCGGTCTGCAGCACCGTCACCGTGTTGGTGTTGAAGTTGGGGACGTAAAGCAGCAGGCCTTCCTGGGCCTGGGCCGGCGCCGCGAGGGCCGCGGCGAAGAGCGCCCCGGCGAGCAGCCCGGCCCAGGCTGCCCGCCTTCTTCCGCGATCGAGGCCGGCGTGGGGCATCGTTTGCGTCAGCGGCCTTCGGCACGGCCGCAAGCCCCCACCCGATCGGCCGTCCCTTCGTGATCCCGTCCGAATGCCCCGAGTCCCCCACCGCATGCGGCACCCGACCGGGCGCTGCGTTACCCCGGCACCACATTATCGTCGGCATTTCCCGCAACCAAGCGAGTGAATTGTCGCGTTTGTAGCCTGGCGCGCAGCAGCCGCTCCCTTTGCGCCGCCGTCCGCGACACAGGACCGCGGAGCTCTGGCCACGGGGTTTCCGCCCCGGGGCCGGCTCGTCTAGGGTTCCGGGGCGGTCGCGACCGACTCTCTTGGGGGGGCCGCGGACCGGGGGACGTCAGGGGATCGAAGCCGGGGGAAATTCTTGCAGAGAGCCATCAGCATTCTGCTGGCGGCGAGCGTTGTGTTCCTGCCGCTGCAGAGCGGCGGAGTGGTGATCCGGGACGACGTTGCCGAGCGTGCGGGCGGCCTGTCCAGCTACTACGACAGCGCCGACGCCTATCCTTTCGTCGCCTTTCTGGCCATGGGCTGCACCGGCACGCTGATCGACTCGCGCACGATCGTGACCGCCGGTCATTGCTTCGGCTCCCAGGCGGCCGCCGACGCCACGCGGGGCGGCGACGCCTTCGTCTCCTTCAAGCCGGACGCCGCGCCGCCGGCCGACGCCGACCCCGCCTCGGTGCTGGTGCATCCGGGCTACGACGAGGCCGTCTTCGCGCGGCGCGACGTCGCGCTCGTCGCCCTGGACCGGCCGATCACCTCGATCGAGCCGGTCGCGCTCGCGCAGTCCGTCACAGCCGAGGGCCAGCGGGTCGTGCTGGTCGGCTACGGCTACTCGGCGCTCGCCTCGGCCCCGCTCGACCTGATCGACGACAGCAGGCGGCGGGTCGGTGCCAACGCGCTGGACTACCTCGGCCTCGCCAGCGGCCTGCCCGCCGCCGAATCAGGCGACCTGCCGGACGACCAGCCGATCGTCGCCGTCGACGTCGACCACGTCCCGGAGGACGGCGACTACAGCTCGCTCGGCACGGCCGTGGCGCAGGCGCTGGAGGCCGGCGGCGCGCCCGGCGACAGCGGGGGCCCGCTGTTCCTCGTGTTGCCCGACGGCAGCCTGCTGCTGGTCGGCGTGCTGACCGGCGGCACGCTGCCGGTCGAGGGGACCGAGGTGCTGGCCGGCGCCGCCAGGGGCAGCCTGCTGCTCGGCTACGGCGGCGTCACGCTCTGGCAATCGGTGCCCTTCTTCCACGACTGGCTACAGCAGAACAGCTTCCTGCGGTCGATCTCGGCGGTGGCGGGCGACGGCGACTGGTCCTCGCCGGACCACTGGTCGGGCGGAACCGTGCCGAACAACAGCGAGGGCTACGTCGACGGCGGGCGGGCACGCTACTACGACGTGACGCTCGACCAGGCGGGCACCACGCGCCTCGACATGGACGCGACCGTCGATCGCCTGACGGTCGACAACCTGCTGGCGACGCTCGATATCCTGGACGACCGGCAGCTCACGACGGAGGTCGGCACGACACTCCGCTCCGGAACTCTGCGCGTCGACGGCACGCTCGACTCGCCCTGGGTCGAGCTCTCCGGCGGCACCCTGGGCGGCGGCGGCCTGGTCGCGACAACCTCCGGCCTGTTCCAGCGCGGCGGCACGCTCTCGCCGGGCTCGACCGGTGCCATCGGGACGCTGCGGGTGACCGGCCCGCTCAAGCAGCGCGGCGGGCGCCTTCTCTCGGAACTCACGGTCGACGATTCGGACCTGCTGACGGTGACCGGCGGCACCGCCGAGCTGGGCGGCACCCTGGCCTTCGGCCTGCTCGGACGGCCGCCGGCCAGCGGCGCCCGCTTCACGCTGGTGACCGGCGACGATCTCGACCTCTCCGCCCTGGCCGACCCGGAACCGGTCGGCGCCGTGACCTTCGACCTCGAGCGCTCGCCGCAGGCGCTGCGCGTCGAGGTCGGCCGCCGGCCGCTGACCGACCTCGCGGTCGATCCGAACCAGCACGGCGTCGCCGAGACGCTGCAGGCGGCCCGCGACGAGGAGCTCTTCTCCGAGGCCTTCTACGACAGCCTGGACCCGTTGCCGGCGCCGCTGCTCGCGCGCGCCCTAGACACGCTGGGCGGCGCCTCGACCACGGCCGCCGCGACGGCGCGCATGACCTCAGCGCAGTTCCTCGGCAGCGCCGGCCAGCGCCTGGCCGCGGTACGCTCGGGCGGTGCCCTCGGCACCGCCAATGCCGAGGCGCTGCGCCTGCTGATGAGCCCGGCGCGCGAGGACGCGGTGCTGGCCGAGGCGGGCCGGGATCCCAGCGAGGAGCAGCTGTTCAGCCGGCCGCGCTTCAGCGGGCCCAGCGACGGCCTCGGCACGGCCTCGGCGAGCGGACCGGTGTTCGCGGCCGGGCGCGGCAGCAGCCTATCGCCCCCGCTCGGCGACCTGCGCTTCGGCGCCTGGGCGCAGCCCTACGGTCTCTGGGCCGCCCGCGAGGGCGACAGCCGCGGCGACCGGTACGACACGACGCTCGGCGGCTTTGCCGCCGGCGCCGACTACCGCATCGCCGGCGACGGCAGGCACCGGGGCCTGCTGCTCGGCCTCTCGGTCGGCTTCGCCCACGCCGACACCCGCTTCCGGGACCTCGAGTCGACCACGACGCAGCGCAGCTACCAGGCGGGGCTCTACGGCGGCTGGTGGCACGGCCCCTGGTCGCTCGACGCCTCGGTCGGCGTCGCCCTGAATCGCTACGAGAGCCAGCGCGAGATCGCCTTCAACGCGGTCCGCGAGACCGCCGAGGGGCGTTATGACGGTCGCGAGCTCTCGGCCTACGTCGAGGCGCGCCGGCGCTTCGAGGTCGGCCTGGACGAGATCGGGCTTGGCGAGACGGGCTTCGGCGACGCCCCGCTCGAGATCACGCCGCTCGCCGGCCTGCAGTTCCTGCGGCTCGAGACCGACAGTCACCGGGAAAGGGGTGCCGGCAAGCTCGACCTCAGCGTCGGCGGGCAGCAGGCGACCAGCCTGCGCTCCGGCCTCGGCGTCTCCTTCGCCTATCCCGTCGCGCTCGACCGGCGGACCACGCTCAAGCCGACGCTGCAGCTGCGCTGGAACCACGAGTTCGCCGACACCGGCAGCGCGCTCGACGCCCGCTTCGCCGCCGGCGGCGCCGGCTTCACGATCCGCTCCGACGAGCTGGGCCGCGATTCCGCCCTGCTCGGCGTCGGCGTGACGGCGGAGATCGGCGACGACCTCGACCTGTCCCTCGGCTACGACGCCCAGGTCCAGAGCGGCTACGTGGCCCACGCCGTGACCAGCCGCCTGACCTTCCGCTTCTGAGCTCAGAGGCCCGCGAGGCCGGCGAGCGCCGCGACGTCGAGATGCGCCTCGAGGTGGTCGGCGAGACCATCGAGCGTCGCCTCGACCGTCGCGTCGAAGGCGACCCCGCTCGCGGCGCGGGCGCGCAGGCGGCCGAGGTAGGCCTGGCGGAAGGCGTCGCTGGCGAAGAGGCCGTGCAGGTAGCAGCCCTCGATGCGGCCGTCGGCCGAGCGCGCGCCCTCGGGGCGGCCCTCGACCTCCAGCCAGGCGCGCGCCAGGGCCGGGCCGTCGCTGCGCCCGATGTGCATCTCGTAGCCGGCGAGCGCGGCGCCGCTGTCGCGGTCGCGCCCGGCGACCTCGACCAGCGTCTTGTCGGCGGTCATCACCGTCTCCAGCTCGAGCAGCCCGAGGCCCTCGGCCTCGCCCGGCGGGCCCTCGATGCCCTCGGGGTCGGCGAGGCGCCGGCCGAGCATCTGGAAGCCGGCACAGAGCCCGAGCACCCGGCCGCCGCGCCGGACGTGGGCGGCGAGGTCGAGGTCCCAGCCCTGGGCGCGCAGGAAGGCGAGGTCGCCGATCGTCGACTTGGAGCCGGGCAGGATCACCAGGTCGGCGTCGCCCGGCAGGGCTTCGCCCGGCGCCACCATGACCAGCTCGACGTCGGGCTCGAGCTTGAGCGGGTCGAGGTCGTCGAAGTTGGCGATGCGCGACAGCCGCGGCACCGCGATGCGGATTGCGCCGGCGCGGGCGGCGGCCGGCGCGGCGTCCAGCGCCAGCGCGTCCTCGGCCGGCAGCTTCGCCGCCTCGCTCCAGTAGGGCAGCACGCCGAGGCCCCGCCAGCCGGTCGCCCGCTCGACGATGGTCACGCCCTCGTCGAACAGCGAGACGTCGCCGCGGAACTTGTTGACCAGGAAGCCCTTGACGCGCCGCCGCTCGCTCTCGGCGATCACCGCGTGGGTGCCGACCAGGCTGGCGATGACGCCGCCGCGCTCGATGTCGGCGACCAGCACGACCGGGAGGCCGGCGGCCTCGGCGAAGCCCATGTTGGCGATGTCGCCCGCGCGCAGGTTGACCTCGGCCGGCGAGCCGGCGCCCTCGACGAGCACCAGGTCGGCGCCGGCCGCAAGACGCCGGTAGGACTCCAGCACCGCCGCCATCAGCTCCGGCTTGCGCACCGCGTAGTCTCGGGCCTTCAGGGTCGCGACGCGCCGGCCCTGGACGACCAGCTGCGCGCCGGTCTCGCTCTCGGGCTTGAGCAGCACCGGGTTCATGTCGATCGCCGGCGCGACCCCGCAGGCCCGCGCCTGCAGCGCCTGGGCCCGGCCGATCTCGCCGCCGTCGGCGGTGACCGCCGCGTTGTTCGACATGTTCTGCGGCTTGAAGGGCCGCACTCGCAGGCCGCGTCGCGCGAACAGCCGGCAGAGGCCGGCGACGAGCAGCGACTTGCCGACGTCCGAGCCGGTGCCCTGCAGCATCAGGGCCGGGGTCATGGCGTTCCTCCCTCTCCGCCCCTATGGGGGGGAGAGGGCCGGGGAGAGGTGGGGTGCCGACGACGACCGCATGCGCGGGCATCGAGGCCCGGCTCCCCCACCTCTCCCTGCCCTCTCCGCCCCCGGGGGCGGAGAGGGAAAGCGCGCGGGACCGGGCGAGTGGCCATCGACCCTAGAACTCGATGCCGGCCTGGGCCTTCACGCCGTCGCGGAAGGGATGCTTGACCAGGGTCATCTCGGTCACCAGGTCGGCGACCTCGATCAGCTCGTCCTTGGCGTTGCGCCCGGTGATCACGACGTGGGTGTCGGGATGGCGCTGGGCCAGGCCCTCCAGGACCTCGGCGATGTCGAGGTAGTCGTAGCGCAGCACGATGTTTAGCTCGTCGAGCAGCACCAGGCGGTACTCGGGGTCCTTGATCATCTCCAGCGCCGCCTGCCAGGCGCTCTCGGCGGCGGCGATGTCGCGCTGGCGATCCTGGGTCTCCCAGGTGAAGCCCTGGCCCATGGTTCGGATCGTCACCTGGTCGGCGAACTTCTCCAGCACGCCGCGCTCGCCGGTCTCCCACTTGCCCTTGACGAACTGCACGATGCCGACCTTGAAGCCGTGGCCGAGCGCGCGCATGACCAGGCCGAAGGCCGCCGTCGACTTGCCCTTGCCCTTGCCGGTGTGGACGATCACCAGGCCCTTCTCGATGGTCTTGGTCGCCAGGATCTTGTCCCGCGCCGCCTTCTTCTTGGCCATCTTCTCGGCGTGGCGGGCGTTGATCTCCGCCTCGGTCATGCCGTCGGTCTTCATGGGGTCTCTCCTCCCGCGCTCAGGGCTTCCAGGGAACCATAGGCGGCGTTGGCCCGCGGCTGCCAGAGGCCTCGGTCGATGGCCTCCTTGAGGCGCTCCGCCATCTCCTTGAGCGCCGCCGGGTTCTTGTCCTCCAGGAAGGCGCGCACGGCGTCGTCTTCCAGGTAGGCCTCCCAGACGGCGTCGAAGTGGTGGTCGCCGACCGCGCCGGTCGTCGCCGCGAAGGCGAAGAGGTAGTCGACCGTCGCCGCCATCTCGAAGGCGCCCTTGTAGCCGTGGCGCATGACGCCGGCGATCCACTTGGGATTGACCACGCGGGCGCGCACGACCCGGGCGATCTCCTCCTTCAGCGAGCGGATCACCGGCCGCTCGGGGCGCGAGTGGTCGTTGTGGTAGAGCGCCGGCTCGCGGCCCGAGGCCGCCTTGACCGCCGCGGCCAGGCCGCCCTCGAACTGGTAGTAGTCGTCGGAATCGAGCAGGTCGTGCTCGCGGTTGTCCTGGTTGTGCAGCACCGCCTCGACCTGGCCGAGGCGCCGCTCGAAAAGGCCGTGCGCGGCCTCGCCCTGGGCGCCGCTGCCGTAGGCGTAGCCGGACCAGGCGGTGTAGGCGCGCGCCAGGTCCTCGGCCGTCTCCCAGCCGCGCTCGTCGATCAGCGCCTGCAGGCCGGCGCCGTAGGCCCCCGGCATCGAGCCGAAGACGCGATAGCCGGCGCGCCTGGCCGCGGTCTCGGCATCGAGCCCCTCGCCCTCCAAACGCTCGGCCTCGGCGCGGGTGCGCGCGGCCAGTGGGTTCATGGCCTCGGGCTCGTCGAGCGCGGCGACCGCGCGCACCGCCGAATCGAAGAGGTCGATCTGCGAGGGGAAGGCGTCGCGGAAGAAGCCGGAGACGCGCAGCGTGACGTCGACCCGCGGCCGGTCGAGCAGGCTGAGCGGCAGCACCTCGAAGCCGGTGACCCGGCGCGAGGCCTGGTCCCAGGTCGGCCGCGCGCCGATCAGCGCCAGGGCCTGGGCGATGTCGTCGCCGCCGGTGCGCATGTTGGCGGTGCCCCAGGCCGAGAGCGCCAGCGCCTTGGGCCAGGCGCCGTGGTCCTGGCGGTGCCGCTCCAGCAGCAGGCAGGCCGACTTCCAGCCCAGCGTCCAGGCCGCTGGCGTCGGCACGGTGCGGCTGTCGACCGAGTAGAAGTTGCGCCCCGTGGGCAGCACCTCGGGCTTGCCGCGGGTCGGCGCGCCCGAGGGCCCCGGCGCCAGGAAGCGGCCGTCGAGCGCGGTCAGCACGCCGGCCAGTTCGGCCGCGCCGCTCGCCGCGACCGCCGGGCGCAGGCGCGCCTCGACCGTCTCGAGCACGGCGGCGGTCCGCGCCCAGTCCGGCGGGCAGGCGCGCTCGCCGGCGACCAGCGCCCGGCTCAGAGCCTCCAGGCGCTCGACCGTGTCGCCGTTGGTCCGCCAGGTCCCCTCGCCCGCCAGCGCCTCGGGCCGCGGCCCCTCCCAGGGCTCGCCCAGCGTCGCCGCCAGGGGATCGAAGTCGCCGAGCCCGAGGTCGCCGGCCAAGGCGCGCAGCAGCGAGGCCTCGCCGTCCTTGCCGTCGCCTCTCGGCACGCGCACCAGCGCGACCAGCAGGTCGGCCAGCAGGCCGCCCTCGGGCGCCCGGCCGAAGACGTGCAGGCCGTCGCGGATCTGCAGCTCCTTGAGCTCGCAGAGATGGTTGTCGAGGCTGGCCAGGGCCGTCGCCTCGTCGCCGGCGTCGAAGCCGAGGTCCTTGTCGAGGCCGAGGCGCTGCGAGAGCTCCAGGATCTCGCGGCGCAGCAGCGCGAGCCGGCGCGGGTCGACGCCGGCGGCCTCGTAGTACTCGTCGACCAGCGCCTCCAGGTCCTTGAGCGGCCCGTAGGACTCGGCGCGGGTCAGCGGCGGCGTCAGGTGGTCGACGATCACCGCCTGGGCGCGGCGCTTGGCCTGGGTGCCCTCGCCGGGGTCGTTGACGATGAAGGGATAGAGGTGCGGCAGCGGCCCGAGCACGGCCTCCGGGAAGCAGTCGGCGGAGAGCGCGATCGACTTGCCCGGCAGCCATTCCAGATTGCCGTGCTTGCCCATGTGGATCACCGCGTCGGCCTCGCGCCGCAGGAAGGCGTAGAAGGCGAGATAGCCGTGCGGCGGCACCAGCGCCGGGTCGTGGTAGCTGGCGACGGGGTCGATGTTGTAGCCGCGCGCCGGCTGCAGGCCGAGCAGCACGCGGCCGAGCCGGAAGGCCGGCAGCGCGAAGGCGCCGCGCGCGTCCAGGAAGAAGGGGTCGGCCTCGGGCGCCCCCCAGCGCGCCGAGACGGCGTCGCGCACCGCCTCGGGCAGCGCCTCGAAGAAGGCGCGGTAATCCTCGAGCGCCAGGGTCTCGCGGATCTCGCGAGCCTCGACGGCGGCGTTGGTCGGTCCCGCCGCCAGCCGCGCGATCAGGGCGTCGCCGTCGGCCGGCAGCTCGTCGACGCCGTAGCCCGCCTCCGAGAGCGCGCGCAGCAGCGCGACGGTGCCGGCCGGCGTGTCGAGGCCGACGCCGTTGCCGAGCCGGCCGTCGCGGTTCGGATAGTTGGCCAGCACGATCGCCGGGCGGCGCTCGGCCGCCGGCGTCGCGCGCAGCCTGAGCCAGCGCCCCGCCAGGGCGGCGACGAAGCCGACCCGGTCGGCGACCGGCTCGTACTGCACGACCTGGCACTGGGTCGCCTCGTCCCAGCGCGCCGCGCCCTTGAAGGAGACGGCCCGCGACAGGATCCGGCCGTCGACCTCCGGCAGCGCCACGTTCATCGCGATGTCGCGCGCCGACAGGCCGTTCGTGCCCTCGCGCCAGGCGGTCTCGCTGGTACCGGCGAGCACGACCTGCAGGACCGGGCAGTCGGCGGCGTCGAAGGGCGTCTCGCTGCGCTCGGCGCCGGGCGAGGAGACCGCGAAGCCGGTGGCGTTGAGCACGATGCCGGCGCCGCTCTCCTGGAGCAGCGTCGCCACCGTGCCGGCGGCAACCGGCTCCTTGAGGCTGGCGCAGAACAGCGGCAGGGGATTGACGCCCTCGGCCGCCAGGGCCTCGACCAGGGCGTCGACCGGCTTCAGGTTCCCGGCCTGGACGTGCGCCCGGTAGAAGACGATCGCCGCGACCGGCGCGTCCGGCCGCCAGCGCGCGCGCAGCTCGTCGAGGCCGGGCTCGTCGAGGCCCGGCCAGTAGAGGCCGGCGCGCAGCAGCGGCTTCGGCTCGGCCCAGTCGCTCTCGCAGCCGAGCAGGTCGGCGGCATAGGCCAGGAAGTTGCGGGCGTTCTCGGCGCCGCCCTGGACCAGGTACTGCCACAGGCGGTGGCCGGCCTCGCCCGACAGGCTGGAGCGCCGCGCCAGCTCGGGGTCGGGCTTGTCGTCGCCGGGCAGCAGCGCCAGCGGCACGCCGGCCTCGGCGCAGGCGGCCTCCAGCTGCTCGACGCCGTAGCTCCAGTAGCCGGCGCCGCCGAGCAGCCGGGCGACCACCAGCTTCGCCGAGGGCACCATCTTCTCGACCCAGAGGTCGACCGACAGCGGGTGCGAGAGCTGCAGCAGGTTGGCCAGGCGCAGGCTCGGCCTGCCTGACGGCAGGGACGCCTCGGCCGCGCTCAGCGTCGCCAGCTCCGTGTCGGCCGCCGAGAGCACCAGGACGTCGCCCGGGGTCTGGCCGAGATCGACGGCCTCCTCGCCGTCGCCGACGGCCCCCGGCTGGGCGGCTAGCAGGTGCATGGCGCCGCTCCTGCCGTCATCCCCGCGAAGGCGGGGATCCATAGGGACCAGACGACGCGCTGGCCCCGAGGGCGGAGCGCATTGTCGACTCCCTATGGATCCCCGCCTTCGCGGGGATGACGATGAGGGGGGCAGGCAAGGTCATGGCGAACTTCGAGGACGTACCCTAGTTCCCTACCCGGCCAGCGCGGCTTCCCCGGTCAGCTCCGCCTCGACCGCGGCGCGGTCCAGGCCCTTGAGGCCGATCACCACCAGCCGCGTGTGACGCGGCTCGCCGGGCCGCCAGTCGCGGTCGTAGTAGTGCTGGACCCGAGGCCCCGCGGCCTGCAGCACCAGGCGCATGTCCTTGCCGGCGACGGCGGCGAAGCCCTTGACGCGCAGCACCGGGTGGCTCTCGACCAGCAGCGCGACGCGGCGCGCCAGCTCGGCGGGCGTGGCGACCTCGGGCAGCTCGATCGCGAAGGAATCGAAGTCGTCGTGGTCGTGGTCGTCGGCGCCCTCGTGGTGCGAACGGCGGGAGTCCAGGTCGTCCTCGGCGGCGGCCGAGAGGCCGAGCAGCACCGCCGGGTCGAGCCGGCCGTGGCTGGCGTGCAGCAGGCGCACGCCGGGCCGGGCCTCGGCGCGGATCGCCGCCTCGACGGCCTCCCGGTCGGCGGCCTCGATCAGGTCCGACTTGTTGACCACCACCAGGTCGGCGCAGGCGACCTGCTCCTCGAACAGCTCGGCCAGCGGCGAGTCGTGGTCGAGGTTGTCGTCGGCCTCGCGCTGGGCCTGCACCGCCTCGGGATTCTCGGCGAACAGCCCGGCGGCGACCGCCGGGCCGTCTACCAGCGCGACCACGCCGTCGACGGTCACGCGGGTGCGCACCTCCGGCCAGCCGAAGGCCTTGACCAGCGGCTTGGGCAGGGCGAGCCCCGAGGTCTCGATGACGATGTGGTCGGGCGGCGTCTCGCGCTCCAGCAGCGCGGTGATGGTCGGCAGGAAGTCGTCGGCGACGGTGCAGCAGAGGCAGCCGTTGGCGAGCTCGACCACGTCGTCCTCGCCGCAGCTCTCGATGCCGCAGCCCTTGAGGATCTCGCCGTCGACGCCGAGGTCGCCGAACTCGTTGATGATCAGGGCGATGCGCCGGCCGTTCGCGTTCTCCAGCAGGTGGCGGATCGTGCTGGTCTTGCCGGCGCCGAGGAAGCCGGTGACGACGGTGGCGGGGATCTTGGCGGTCATGAAGGCGATCCTATCGATTGGTAGCGGGGCCGGCGCCGGGCTTCAGCACCAGCGGCAGGCCGGCCGCCACGAAGACGACGCGGTCCGCCGCCGCGGCCACGGCCTGGTTGAGGCGCCCGGCCTCGTCGCGGAAGCGTCGCGCGAGCGGGTTCATCGGCACGATCCCCAGGCCGACCTCGTTCGACACGAAAACGACCGGCGCCGCAACCCCCGGCAGGGCCTCGAGCAGGCGCGCGGTCTCGGCAGCCGGGTCGCGCTCGGCCGCCATCAGGTTGGACAGCCAGAGCGTCAGGCAGTCGACCAGCACCGCGCCTTCCCCGGCCGGCCGCGCGGCCAGCGTGGCGGCGAGCTCGAGCGGCTCCTCCAGGGTCCGCCAGCGGGTCCCGCGACGCGCCCGGTGGGCGGCGATGCGCTCGGCCATCTCGCCGTCGCCGGCCTCGGCCGTCGCCAGGTAGACGCAGGGCCCCGGCCGGCTCTCGACCAGCGCCTCGGCATGGGCGCTCTTGCCCGAGCGGGCACCGCCCAGGACCAGGGTCACCTTCGGCAGGGGATCGGGCAAGGCGGCGGCCTCGCCGGCTGCCGGGCGGGAGCCGCCCGGCGCCGGTGCTGCGGGAAGCTACTTGTAGAAGCTGACGTCGGTCAGGGTGCTCAGGCGCGCGCCGACCACGCAGTCCTCGCGGGCGCCGCTGCCGTCCTCGCAGGGCGCGATGTCGTTGAGCAGGATCTTCGAGATGCCGTCGCACTGCAGGCCGCTCAGGTCGAACAGCTTGACCACCGACTTGCCGGCGCGCAGCGGCGAGGCGTCGACGGCGATGCGCCGGTCGATGCGGCCCTGCTTGTCGAACAGCACCAGGTCGAGGCGGTAGACGGAGTACTCGTCGCCGCGGTCGTTCTCGAACAGCAGGTAGGCGCGGCAGGCGTCGCCCTGCTGCTCCAGCTTGTTGAGCTCGATGTGCACGCCGTCGGCCATGGCGTCCGAGCCGGACTGCGCGGACTGGCTCTGCCCGGTGGCCGTCGCGCTGCCCGTGCTGTCCTGCTGCGCCCAGGCCGCCGTGCCGGCCAGCGCCGTCGCCAGTCCCAGGCCGCCTGCCAGAACCCCCGCCAGCAGCCCCTTGTGTTTCGCCATACGGCCCATTTTTCTTCGCCTCCCGCGTGTCTTGGTTCAGCCGGTCCCCGACGCGGCGGCAGCATGCCAGAGCCCTTCGGCCCGGTCCACCCGAAGCCGCCGCCCCGCCCCGGCCGATGCGCAGCGCCCTACCAGATGGACAAGCTGTCCCTTGTGCGGCGCCGGGCGCATCGCCTAGAGCTTGAACCATGCGTCTCGCGCTTCCTCTGAGCCGGACGGACCGCGCGGCGGCCCCGTCCGATGTTCCCGCGTTCGCCTGCACCCGGGACCGGCGTCCTTCCAGAAGCCGGTTCGGTGCCGCGTCATGAGCGGCAGCGGATGCATCGCTGCGCCGGCCGACGTCCCCGGGCGTCCGCCGGAGGCCGGCCCGACCGGCGGCGGGGAGTCCGACAGCGCGGCCTCGTGGCTGGACCGGCTCGGCGTCGAGCAGCCGGGCCTGCGCCGCCTCGGCGCCTATTGGGACCGGCTGCGCGGCGACCGGCCGCTGCCGCGGCGCGCCGAGCTGGAGCCCTGGCGCGTCCCGGATCTGCTGCCGAGCCTCTGGATCTGGCGCGTGCAGCGCCAGCCGGCCGCGTTCCACCTGCGGCTGGCCGGCGAACGGATCAACCGACTGGTCGGCTACTGGAGGCGCGGCAGCGAACTGGGCGAGGCGGTGCCCGGCCACGCCGAGGCACTGATCCGCGCCCGCTTCGAGCGGGTCGCCTTCACGCCCGGCGTCCTGCGCACCAGCGGCTACGCGCTGCTCGGCCAGCAGCACCGCGTGCGGGTCCGCGCCGAGCGCCTGATCCTGCCGCTCGGCCGGAGCCTCGACCAGGTCGACGACCTACTGGGGATCACCTGGTACGAGGAACTGGCGCCGCAGCCGACGCGCGACCATATCGTGCAAAGGCCGGACGAGCAGTTCCTGGCCCTGGAGACCCTGGACCGGTGCGGCGCTGCCGGCGGTCCGATCGATCCGCAAGGAGACAGGCGATGAGTCGGCCAGGCGGTCCAGGCGCCGATGCTTGATCGCGGCGAGCGGCGCTTCGCCTACGACGAGCCGGGCTGGCTGGCGGGGCTCAGCGTGCGCGACGCCCGGCTGCGGCGGCTTGCGGCCTACTGGGACAGCCTGCGCGACGGCCGGACGATGCCGCGCTTCGACGAGCTCGAGCCCTGGAAGGTGCCCGACCTGCTGCCGATCATGTGGGTGTGGCGGGTCGACCGCGAGCGGCGGCTGATGCACCTGCGCCTGGTCGGCGACGAGGTGCAGCGCGCGCTCGGCAACTGGCGCCGCGGCGCCGAGCTGGCCGAGGCGGCGCCGGCCTCGGTCCTGGAGATGCTGCGCCGGCGCTACGAGCAGGTCGCCTACGGGCCGGCGATCCTGCACGTCGACGGCATCGCCCGGCTCGGCGAGCTGAAGGTCCCGGCCGAGCGGCTGATCCTGCCGCTGGGGGCCGACGACGAGGCCGCCGACGACATCCTCGGGATCAGCCACTACGACCTCTCGCCGCAGCGCTCGCCGCAGGACGGCGCCTATGCGGCCGAGGAATCGCGCGAAACCCTGCTGCCCCTGCGCGACATCCGCTGAGCGCTCAGGCCCCGGCCGACGGGTGCCGTCGGGGCCGCAGCATGACGAGTGCCACCGCCGCCGCCAGCGCCGCCCAGGCGGCCGCCAGCCAGAGCGCGCCGCCGTAAGCGGTCGCGAAAGCCGCCTCGACGGCCGGGCGCAGCGGGTCGCCGGCCGGCGGCAGCACGCCGAAGCGCTGCCCCGGCAGGTCGGCCGCGCGCTGGAACACGAGGTTGGCGAGCGCGCCGCCGACGGCGACCGCGAGCAGCCCGGCCAGGCGGCTCGCCGCGTTGTTGATGCCGGAGGCGGCGCCGGAACGGGTGTCGGGCACTGCGTTCATGACCACGGTGGTGAGCGGCGACACGACCAGGGCCATGCCGGCGGCGAGCACGACGACGGGGCCGAGCACCGCGGTCCAGTAGCCGCCCGGCGCCGCCGCCAGCCCGGCGGCGCCCAGCGCGACCAGCGCGGCGCCGAGCGCCAGCGGCAGCCGCGCACCGGCACGGTCGACCAGCCCGCCGGCGGCGCGCGACAACGTGCCGATGATCAGCCCTAGCGGCAGCAGCGTCAGGCCGACCTCGGCGGCGCCGAGGCCGCGGCGCCCGATCAGGTCGAAGGGCAGCAGGAACAGGACCGCGCCCAGGGCGCCGTAGAGGAACAGCGTCATGACGTTGGCGCCGAGGAACGCCGGCTCGCGGAACAGCTCCGGCGGCATCAGCGGGGCCGCGGCCCGGCGCTCGGTGCGCAGGAACCACCAGAGCGCCGCGACCCCGGCCGCCAGCGTGACGAGGGCCGGCGCGCCGCCGCCCTCCGAGAGCCGCGTCAGGCCGACCGTCAGCAGACCGCAGCCGAGCACGGCCAGCGCGCCGCCGCGCCAGTCGAGCGGCCCGGCCGCGGTCTCGTCGCGGCTCTCCGGGACGTGGCGCAGCGCCAGCCAGACCGCCGCGAGCGACAGCGGCAGGTTGATCCAGAAGGCGGCGCGCCAGTCGAGCCAGTCGATCAGCAGTCCGCCGAGCGGCGGCCCGAGCGCCGTGGTGATCGCCGAGGCGCCGGCCCAGGTGCCGATCGCCCGGCCGCGCTCGTCCTTGGGGAAGGCCGCGGCGATGATCGCCAGGCTCTGCGGCACCAGCAGCGCAGCGCCGGCGCCCTGCAGCGCCCGCGCCGCGATCAGCCAGGCGACGTCGGGGGCCAGGGCGCAGGCCAGCGACGCCGCCGCGAAGAGCAGGATGCCGGCGACGAACACGCGGCGCCGCCCGAAGCGGTCGCCGAGGCCACCGCCGACCAGGATCAGCGCACCGAGCAGCAGCACGTAGGCGTTCACCACCCACTGCAGGGCGCCGAACCCGGCGCCCAGCTCGCGCTGGATCGTCGGCAGCGCGATGTTGACCACGGAGCCGTCGATGAAGGCCATCGCCGAGGCCGCGATGGTCGCCGCCAGCACAAAGGGACGAGAGCGCGGCGGGCAGAGCCCCGGATTTTCCGGTCCGGCACGCCGGCCGGCCTTGCCTTCGGGACAGAGCGGACGGTGGGTGAGCATGGGATTCCCCGACCTGGGCGCCGCGCCTTCCCGGGGATCGAGCGCGCGATGCCGCCAGGGGAGCCCGCTCGCTCCCCCTGCGTCCAGTCCCAATTGCTCGGCCGGAGCCCTCGCGCCCGCACGGAAGCGCGCGCTCGTACCGTCGTTCGACTCGCAGGTCCGCGAACCGCCGGACCGCTCGCCGGGTCAGCGGCCCTGCCGCTCGTTGAGGGCGTCGTGGCGGGCCCGGATCTCGGCCGGCCAGCGGCTCTTGATATAGGACAGCACGGCGAGGATCTCGCGGTCGCTCAGCACGCCGGCGTAGCCTGGCATGTCGCTCTGGTAGCCGCCGCCGACGAGGGCAGCCGGGCCCTGCTTGGTCAGCGCGAAGAGCTGCCCGTCGGGGTGGTGCCAGGTATGGCCGCTGGCGTCGTGGGGCGGCGCCGGCAGGCGGCCGTCGGCCTTGCGCTCGCGCCAGTTCGCCTGGCCCTCCAGCTCGGCGCCGTGGCAGCTCGCGCAGTGCGCCGCGTAGATCGCCTCGCCCTCGCTGACCAGCGCCGCGTCGTCCGGACGCAGGCGGATCGCCTCCGCACCGCCTTCGCCGAGCCACAGGAAGCCCGCGGCGCCGGCGGCGGCGACCGCCAGCAGCAGGCCGCCGAGCAGCAGTCTGCGCCGCGCGCGCCGCGCGGCGGATTTCCTAGCCATCGATGTTCTCCCGTCGCAGGCGCAGGGCGTTGCCGATCACCGAAACCGAGCTCAGGCTCATCGCCGCGGCGGCGATCATCGGGCTCAGCAGGATGCCGAAGAAGGGGTAGAGCACGCCGGCGGCGATCGGCACTCCGAGCGCGTTGTAGACGAAGGCCAGGAAGAGGTTCTGGCGGATGTTGCGCATGGTCGCCGCGGCGAGCCCGCGCGCCCGCACCACCGCCCGCAGGTCTCCCTTGACCAGCGTCATGCCGGCGCTCTCGACGGCGACGTCGGCGCCGGCGCCCATGGCGATGCCGACGTCGGCCTGGGCCAGGGCCGGCGCGTCGTTGATGCCGTCGCCGGCCATGGCGACCCCGCGACCGCCTTCCTGCAGCTCCTTGACCAGCCGGGCCTTGTCCTCGGGCATGACCTCCGCCTCGACGCGGTCGATGCCGAGACGTCCGGCCACCGCCTCGGCGGTGACGCGATTGTCGCCGGTCGCCATGACGACGGTCAGGCCGGCGCGGTGCAGCGCCTCGATCGCCTCGGGCGTCGTCTCCTTGATCGGATCCGAGACCGCCAGCAGCCCGGCGGCGCTGCCGTCGACGGCGAGATACATCACCGTCGCCCCGTCGCGGCGCAGGGCCTCGGCCTCGGCGTCGAGCGCGCCGGGTTCGGCGCCGACCTCGGCAAGCAGCCGCGCGGTGCCGAGAGCGAGGCGGTGGCCGGCGACCCGGCCGGTGACGCCGCGACCGGTGACGCTGTCGAAGTCCTCGAGCTTGTCCGGCTGCAGGTCCCGCTCGCGCGCCGCCGCCACGATCGCCTGCGCCAGCGGATGCTCGCTGCCGGTCTCGAGGCTCGCGGCCAGGCGCAGCAGCTCGGCCTCGTCGCGCCCCTCCCCCGCCACGATGCGGGTCAGCCGCGGGCGCCCCTCGGTCAGCGTGCCGGTCTTGTCGACGACGATGGTGCCGACCCGCGCGAAGCGCTCCAGCACCTCGGCGTTCTTGACCAGCACGCCGAGCCCGGCGCCGCGGCCGGTCGCCACCATGATCGACATCGGCGTCGCGAGGCCCAGGGCGCAGGGACAGGCGATGATCAGCACGCTGACCGCGGCGATCAGGGCATGGCTGAAGGCCGGCTCGGGGCCGAAGACCATCCAGGCCGCGAAGGCCAGCACCGCCGAGCCGATCACCGCCGGCACGAAGACCGCCGACACCTGGTCGACCAGCTTCTGGATCGGCGCGCGCGAGCGCTGGGCCTCTGCGACCATCTGGACGACCTGGGCGAGCAGCGTCTCGCCGCCGACGCGGTCGACCTCGAAGACGAAGCTGCCGGAGCCGTTCAGCGTGCCGCCGGTGACCCGGTCGCCGGGCGCCTTCTCGACCGGCAGCGGCTCGCCGGTCAGCATGCTCTCGTCGACGCTGCTGCGGCCCTCGCCGACCACGCCGTCGAGCGGCACCTTGTCGCCGGGCCGCACGCGCAGGCGGTCGCCGGCCCGGACCTGCTCGACCGGCACCTCCTCCTCCCCGCCGTCGGCGGTCAGGCGGCGCGCCGTCTTGGGCGCGAGGTCGAGCAGCGCCTTGATCGCGCCGGAGGTGCGCTCGCGCGCGCGCAGCTCGAGCACCTGGCCGAGCAGCACCAGGGCGACGATCACCGCGGCGCTCTCGTAGTAAACCGGCACCGTGCCCGCGTGCCCCTGCAGAGAGTCGGGAAACAGGCCGGGCGCGACGGTCGCGACGAGGCTGTAGAGGTAGGCCGCGCCGGTGCCCAGCGCGATCAGGGTGAACATGTTGAGGTTGCGGCTGACCAGGGAAGCCCAGCCGCGCTGGAAGAACGGCCAGCCGCACCACAGCAGGACCGGCGTCGCCAGCAGCAGCTGCACCCAGGGGTTGGCGGCCGGCGGCACCACCGCGTCGACCGGCAGCGCGAGGAGGTGGCGGCCCATCTCCATCGCCAGCAGCGGCAGCGAGAGCGCCACGGCGACCCAGAAGCGCCGCGTCATGTCGACGAGTTCGGGGTTCGGCCCCTCGTCGGCGGCCGGCACGGCCATCGGCTCCAGCGCCATGCCGCACTTCGGGCAGGTGCCGGGCCCCTCCTGGACGATCTCGGGATGCATGGGACAGGTGTAGAGCGTGCCCGCAGGCGCGGGCGCCGCGTCGCCGGACCGGCCGCCGCCCTCGAGATAGCGCGCCGGGTCGGCCTGGAACTTGGCCAGGCAGCCGGCGGAGCAGAAGTGGAAGGTCTCGCCTGCGTGCTCGTGGCGGTGCGGCGAGCTGTCCGGATCGACCGACATCCCGCACACCGGGTCCGTGACGCTGTTCGCTGTCCGCTCGCTCATGGCTCGCCCCTTCCCGAATGAGAGGCCTCGAAGCTGGGCCCTACAGTGACTGGAAGGTCAAGAGCGGCCGCCGACGGCATCGGGCCGCCGCCGGCCGCTCCAAACGGTCCCCGACTCAGAACATCAGGCGCACGCCGAACACGGCGTAGAGCGAATCGGTCGCCTCGCCCTCGTCGCGCTTGAGGTCCGCCGTCTCGCCCCAGGACCGCTCCCAGTGCACGCCCACGTAGGGGGCGATGTCGCGGTAGTAGAGGTCGTAGCTCAACCTGGCGCCGAGCTCGGTCGAGGTCAGGCCCGAGCCGACGCCGATCTCGCGGTCGTCGGCGAAGGACACGTCGATCTCGGCCGAGGGCGTCAGGATCACCCGGTTGGTGACCAGCAGTTCGTAGTCGAGGTCGACCCGAGTCGAGGGTGCCCCCGTCTCCGAGAGGAACAGGTCGACGTCGAGTTCGACCCACTGCTGGGCGAGACCGATCAGGCCGAGGACGCCGTAGAGCCGGTTCGGCCCGGCCGGCGAGTCGTAGCGGATGCCGGCCTTCACGTCGAAGAACTCGCTGGTCATGTGCTGAACCAGAAACTGGTTCTCCAGCGTTTCGAAGCCCTCGCCCTCGAGCGACAGCTCCGCCTCGGTCTCGATCCGAAGCTTCCACTCGTCGGTACCCAGCGTGCCGTCGCCCTCCCAGGCGAAGACGTCCTCCTCGTCGCCGAGACGGTACTCCGCCCGCTCGAAGGTGACGGCGCCGAGCACCAGCGGCTCCTTGCCCGCCGCGAGCGCCGGCGGGACCGCCAGCGCGACGGCGAGCAGGGCGACCGCACCAACGGCGAGGCCGCAGGCCTTGCCGCCGCTCATCGCCCCGCCTCCGCGGCGGCCTGCTGCGGCGCGCCCTCGACCCGCACCTCGCGGAACATCCCCGAGGCCATGTGATAGAGCAGGTGGCAGTGGAAGGCCCAGCGCCCGGGCGCGTCGACCTCGGTCTCGGTGTAGACCGTGGTGCCGGGGGCGACGCTGACGACGTGCTTGATCGGGTCCCACTTGCCGCTGCCGGTGTCGAGGATCGACCACATGCCGTGCAGGTGCATCGGGTGGGTCATCATGGTCTCGTTGACGAACTTGAAGCGCACCCGCTCGCCGTACTGCAGGACGATCGGCTCGGCGTCCTCGTACTTGATGCCGTTGATCGACCAGATGTAGCGCTCCATGTTGCCGGTCAGCCGGATCTCGATCTCGCGGCCGGCCGGGCGCTCGGCATAGAGCGGCTTCTGGGCCTTGAGATCGGCGTAGGACAGGAAGCGCCCGCCGTCGGCGGCGCGCGGCGTCAGGCCGCTGCCGGGAGCGTAGAAGGAATCGCCGGCGGCCATGTCGCTGTGGTCCATGCTCCCGTGCCCCATGGCCGCGTGGTCCATCGAGCCCTCCCGGGAAGCCTCTGCCTCCATGGTCCCGTGGCCCATCGCCGCGTGGTCCATCGCCTCCGCCTCGGCGGGCTCTGCCGCCATCGTCGACTCGCCGCCGCTCATCGCGCCGGTGTCCATCGCGCCGGAGTCCATGTCACCGGTGGCCATGTCGCCGTGCCCCATGTCCCCGTGGCCCATGTCGCCGTGCGCCATGCCCATGTCGGCCATGGTCAGCAGCGGCGGCTCGCGCAGCGCCGGAACCTCGGCGCTCATGCCGGGCGACGGCGCCAGGGTGCCGCGGGCGTAGCCGTCGCGCGCCATCGTCTCTGCGAAGATGGTGTAGGCCTGGGCCTCCGTCGGCCGGACGATGACGTCGTAGGTCTCGGAGACCGCGATGCGCAGCTCGTCGACCGTGACCGGCTGAACGTTGTTGCCGTCCGCCTGCACCACGGTCATCTCCAGCCCGGGGATGCGCAGGTCGAAGTAGGTCATCGCCGAGGCGTTGATGAAGCGCAGCCGCACCCGCTCGCCCGGCTCGAAGAGGCCGGTCCAGTTCTGCTCCGGCTCCAGGCCGTTGATCAGGTAGCGGTAGTCCTGCACGTCGGCGATGTCGGTCGGCATCATCCGCATCTCGCCCCAGTCGGTGCGATCCGCGAGCGTCGCCGACAGCCCCTCGGCCGAGACGTCGGCGAAGAAGTCTCCGAGCGTGCGCTGCTGCCGGTTGTAGTAGTCCGGCATCTGCTTGAGGTTGGCCAGGATCGAGGCGCCGTCGTGGTCGTGGTCGTCGGACAGCAGGACGACGTAGTCGCGGTCGTAGCGGAAGGGCTCGCGCCCGGCCGGCTCGATCACGATGGAACCGTACGCGCCGTCCTGCTCCTGCTGGCCGCTGTGGCTGTGGAACCAGTAGGTCCCGCTCTGCACGATCGGAAAGCGGTAGGTGAAGGTCCCGCCCGGCGCGATGCCCTCGTAGGAGAGGCCCGGGACCCCGTCCATGCCGGTCGGCAGGATCAGCCCGTGCCAGTGGATCGAGCTCGGCACCGACAGGCGGTTCGTGACGTTGATCGTCACCTCCTCGCCCTCGCGGAAGCGCAGGGTCGGTCCCGGCGAGCTGCCGTTGTAGCCGAGCACGGTCTGCTTGCTGCCGCCGCGCTCGACCGTGACCTTGTCGATGGTCAGGTCGTAGGTGCCGGCCGTCGTGATGTCCGGCAACGCCAGCGCCGCCAGCGCGGCAGCCAGGGTCGCCGCGGCGACGCCCCGGCGGCCGCCCGAAGGGGATCTCCTCATGGTCGTCTCCTCCGCGCGCGCCGTCACTGGCCGACCTCCAGCGAACCGACCATGCCGGCCTCGTAGTGGCCGGGCACGTTGCAGGCGAACTCCAGATCGGCCGACTGCGGGAAGCGCCAGACGATCTCCGCGCTCTCGCCCGGCTCCAGCAGCACGCTGTTGGGATCGTCGTGCTCCATCGTCCGGCCGCCGCCCATGTCCATCTTCATCCGCTCGTGGTTGATGCGGTCTGCCTCGAGCACGCCGTGCTCGACCATCATCATCATCTCTTCCTGGTGAGCGGCGTGCATCGTCGCCGTGCCGATGTTGAACTCGTGGACCAAGCTGCCCTCGTTGCGCACGAGGAAGCGGACCGTCTCGCCGCCGGCGACCGAGAGCCGCTCGGGCTCGTAGTAGTTGTCGTGCATGGCGATCTCGACGGTCCGGTCGGCCTGGGCGGCCTCACCCGGTCCGCCGATCGCCTCGCCATGGCCGTGGCCGCCGCTGTGCGACCCGGCCGCGAGGACCGGCTGGCCGGCGAAGAGCAGCGGCGTGGCAAGCAGCGCGGCACCAACGCCGCGCAGAAGGTGGTTCTTCATCATCGTGGTTCCTCGTCCTGGTCCGCCCGCGCGCCGCGCGGCTGCGCAGGCAGGTCGTTTCCTGATCGGAAGGGCTCGCGGTGCCGGCGGAACTGGCTGCCGCCGCGCTCGCGGGACCGGACCCGAGGACCCGGCACGAGCTGCGACGGGCGCCGGGTGGGCCGGCCCGAATGCGGTCTCAGGAAAGAGCGCGCGGTGGACGATGTGGGGTCGGGTCGGCCCGGCCGAGCGCCTCGGCCGGAGGCAGCTGGGACGACGCGCAGGCCGCCAGCCGCACGGCAATGTCGGGCTGCTCGAGCAGGGCCGCGGCGACGCAGCCCAGCACGCAGCAGCTCTCTCCGGCGCCGTGATGCGTCGGGCTTTCGTCGGGCTGCCCATGATCGTGGGCGGCCGGCACCGACTCTGCGCGCCGCCCGGAATGCGCGGCATGCTCGCCGGCCGGTCCGTGAGCCGCCGTGGCCGCGATCGGATCCGTGCGCCCGGCGGCGTGCCCCGACAGGCCGCCCCCCGCGTCTAGGCCGGCGACTGCGTTGGCGACTGGGCCGGCGACGGGGCCCGCATAGACGACCGCCGGGGTCACGGCGAGCGCCGCGACCGCCAGAGCAATCAGCAGGGAGACCCATCGACGCACGCTACCCGCACCCCTCGTTTCCGAGCGTCCTCCGGCACCGCCCGCTGTCGCGGCGCGATGGCGGCTAGCGTAAGAATGGAGCTTCCAGCAGGTGGAAGCTCAAGCCCGGAAACGCCTCGGCTTCTCTTCGGCATCCGCCCCGTCGCTAGCCGGCCAGGAAGCCGCCGTCCGCGGCGAGGACATGGCCGCAGAGGTAGCTGGCCCGCGCCGAGGCCAGCCAGGCGACCGCCTCGGCGACCTCCTCGGGGCGGCCCATGCGGCGCAGCGGCAGGGCGGCGGCGACGGCCGGCATGTCCGCAATGCCGGAGGCCAGCATCATCGGCGTAACCACCCGGCCCGGTGCCACGGCATTGACGCGGATGCCGCGCGGCCCCGCCTCCAGGGCCGCCGAGCGGGTCAGCGAGACGACGGCCGCCTTGCTGGCCGAGTAGAGCGACAGCCCGGGGTTCGGGTTGCGCAGGCCCGAGACCGAGGCGACGTTGACGATCGCGGCGCCGCGCTCCATGACCCGCAGCTCGGCCCGCAGGAGGGCGAAGGTCGCACGCAGGTTGGTGTCGATCACGGCATCGAAGACGCTGTCTGGCTGCTCGTGAAGCGGCGCGCGCGCTTCCTGGTGGCCGGCGTTGTTGACCGCCACGGCGAGACCGCCGAAGCGCTGGCAGGCGGCCTGCACAAGCTCGTCCGCGGCGCTGCGCTCGCGCAGGTCCGCGCTCTGGAAGACGGCCTCCGCCGCGCCGCGCGCCAGGCAGGCCTCCGCGGCCTGCCGGCCGCGCTCATGGTCCCGGCCGGTGAGCAGCAGACGGGCGCCGCGCGTCGCGAAGGCGAGCGCGCAGGCTCGCCCGATCCCCGAGGTCGCGCCGGTGACCAGCACGGCCTGGCCGTCGAAGCGATCGCCGACGGCGGCCGGATCCGGCGCGCCCCGCGTCAGGCTGTCGTGCGCCTCGCCGTCCGGCATCGGCGGATCGCGCCCCACCTCCGCGCTCATAGCCGTCCTTCCACCTCGCCGTCCCGACCCGCCGCCAGACTGCCACAGCAGCGCCCGGGGGCGGCGGAAAATGCAGCGACGGCAACGGTACGGGGGAACCTTCCGGCCGTGCCCGCGTTGTTGCCGCCATTGGGCGAGGGAACTATTCGCGGCGCGCAGCCTGCGCGGCTGTGCGCTGCTGCTGTCTACCAAGCCTGTCTGAAAGGGTTCGAACCGGAAGCAAGCGCTTGGAAGGCCAACCGTTCCCCTCCCCCTCCGCGTCTCACGGTTCCCGGACCGATTCGGGTCCCGACTCCGCCAAGGGCGCGCGCCCCGGCGGGGCGAGCATCGCCGGAGGCGCCACGTCGGTGCGCAGCACCGGGCCGGGCGGCCTGCGCAACGAACTGCGCCTGGCCGTCGAGGATCTTCATCTCAGGCTCGACCGGCAGGTTCAGGCGCTCGACTTCGGCCAGGCCCGCGACTACCGGCTCTTCCTGGTGGCCAGCGCCAGCGTCGTCCCCGCCTTCGAGGGGGCGCTGGAGCGCGGCGGCGTCGAACGTCTGCTGCCCGACTGGCCGGAGCGCAGCCGACGCCACGCCCTTCGACGCGACCTGGTCGCACTCGGCGCCCCCTGGCCGGCCGCCGCCGACGGGCCGGAGAGGATCGCGGACCGTGCCGGGCAGCTGGGCGCCGGCTACGCGCTCGAGGGCTCGCGCAACGGCGCGGCGATGATGCTGCGCGCGGTGCAGGCCGGCGATCCGGCGCTCGGGCCGGCGACCGCCTTCCTCGGCCACGGCAGGCACCTGCCGCTCTGGCGCCGCTTCGTCGAGCGCCTCGAGGGCGAGGCCTTGACCGGCCGCCAGGTCCGCCGGGCGGTCGACACGGCCCGCAGCGTCTTCGAGGCCTATCTCCTCGCGTTGGCGCCGGCCGGAACCCGGGCCGGTTGAGGGCAGCGCATGGACCGCGACAACCACCAGGATCAGGCCCGGCACGCCGAGTCGCAGAGCGGCCCCGCGACGGAGACCGGCTCCTTCGAGGTCGACCTCAGCAACTGCGACCGCGAGCCGATCCACCTGCTCGGCGCGGTCCAGTCCTTCGGCTTCCTGGTCGCCGTCTCCTCCGACTGGCTGATCCAGCACGTCTCCGCCAACAGCGCCGAGTGGCTGGGCCTGCCGCCCGACGACCTGCTCGGCCGCCCGCTCGCCGAGGTCTTCGGCAGCGCCGCGGTCCATGCGATCCGCAACCGCCTGCAGTATCTGCGCGGCCAGGAGAGCGTCGAGCGGCTGTTCGACCTCAAGGCGACCAAGCACGGGCGCCCGCTCGACCTCGCGATCCACCTTTCGGGACGCAGCATCGTGATCGAGGGCGAGGCCGCCGCCGGCGGGAGCGAAGCGGGCGGCGAAGCGGCCGGGCCGGCCAGCGGCACGACGCGCGCGATGATCGCGCGGCTGCAGGCCGCGCCGAGCCTGCCGCAGCTGCTCGACGACGCGGCACGGCTGCTCCAGGCGCTGACCGGCTACGACCGGGTCATGGTCTACCGCTTCGCCGAGAACGGCTCCGGCGAGGTCGTCTCGGAGGCCCGGCGCGGCGGCGCGGAGTCCTTCCTCGGCCAGCGCTTTCCGGCCTCCGACATCCCGCAGCAGGCGCGCGAGCTCTACCGGCGCAACTGGATCCGCATCATCGCCGACGCCGACAGCGCCCCGGTGCCGGTCGAGCCGCAGCGCAGCCCAGGGGGCGCGCCGCTCGACCTGTCGATGTCGGTGCTGCGCTCGGTCTCGCCGATCCACATCGAGTACCTCCAGAACATGGCGGTACGCGGTTCGCTGTCGGTCTCGGTGATCGTGCGCGGCCAGCTCTGGGGACTGATCGCCTGCCACCACCCGGGACCCCTCGTCGTTTCGCTGCAGAGCCGGACTGCGGCGGAGCTCTTCGCCCAGGTCTTCTCCCTGCTGATCGAGGCGCGCGAGCGCGAGGCGGAAGCCGCCTCCGACCAGCGCGCGCAGTCGCTGCACCGCCGCCTGATGAGCACGCTCGCCTCCGACGCGACGACCGCCGAGAACCTGGCCGCCTACGTCGAGGAGATGCGCGAGGCGCTCGACTGCCACGGCGTCGGCATCTGGTCGGACGGCGCGGCGACGCTGACCGGCGTCACGCCCAATGCCGACGAGGTCGGGGCCCTGGTCCGCTTCCTCAATCGCGCGGCCGCCGGCGAGCTCTACGCCACGCATCACCTCTCGGCGCACTGCGAGCAGGGCGCGGCGCTGCTGCCGCGCGTCGCCGGCCTGCTGGCGGTGCCGATCTCGCGCCGGCCGCGGGACTACCTGCTGTTCTTCCGCCGCGAGGTCGCGAGCACCGTGACCTGGGCGGGCGACCCGGCCAAGGCCGTCGGCTATGGCCCGGTCGGGCCGAACGGGCCGCGGCTGACACCGCGCAAGTCCTTCGAGGCCTGGCAGCAGGTCGTGCACGGACAGTCGACGCCCTGGACCGCTGCCGAGCGCCGCTTCGCCGAGCAGCTGCGGGTCACCATCCTGGAGGTCATCCTGAGGCTGACCGAAGCGGCCTCGCGCGACCGCGAAAAGGCGCGGCAGAAGCAGGAGCTGCTGATCGCCGAGCTCAACCACCGCGTCCGCAACATCCTGGCGCTGATGCGCGCGCTGGTCGGCCAGAGCCGCGAGGGCGTCGACAGCGTCGAGGACTTCGCCGCGGTGCTCGGCGACCGCATCCAGTCGCTGGCGCGCGCCCACGACCAGATCACGCGCGACAACTGGAGCCCGGCCGCGCTGCGCGGCCTGATCGAGGCCGAGACCTCGGCCTACCTGGCGCAGAAGGCGGATCGCGTGCGGCTCGACGGGCCCGAACTGCTGCTGCATCCGCAGGCCTTCTCGACCGTCGCCCTGGTGGTCCACGAGCTGGTCACCAACGCCGCCAAGCACGGCGCGCTGTGCGACAGCACCGGCGAGATCGCCGTGTCCTGGCGGCTCGACGCCGACGGCGACCTGACCCTCGACTGGCGCGAGATCGGCGGCCCGCCGGTGCAGGCGCCGAGCCGGCGCGGCTTCGGCTCGACGATCATCGAGCGCTCGGTGCCCTACGACCTGGGCGGCGAGGCCGAGCTCGACTACGCCCTCGACGGTCTGCGCGCCCGCTTCCTCGTGCCCGCGCACCACCTCGCCCCGGGCCCGGCGGGCGCAGCCGCGCCGAGCGCACCCGCGGCCGACGCCGCCACGCCGAGGCGCGCCGACCGCGACCTCGGCCAGGCCCTGGTCGTCGAGGACAACATGATCGTCGCGATGGAGGCCGAGGACCTGCTGACCGGTCTCGGCTTCAGCCGCTGCGAGAGCGTCGGCACGGTCGAGAGCGCGCTGCGGCTGCTCGACGCGCGCACGCCGGACCTCGCCGTGCTCGACGTGAACCTCGGGCGCGAGACCAGCTTCAAGGTCGCCGACCGTCTCGCCGAGCTGGAGGTCCCCTTCGTGTTCGCGACGGGCTACGGCGAGCATGCGGTGATGCCGCCGGAGCATGCCTCGCGCCCGCGGCTGTCCAAGCCGTTCAACAGCGAGTCCTTCGCGCGCATCCTGCAGGCGGCCCGGGGCGCGGGCGGCGCGGCAGCCGCCGGCGAAAGCGAGGTCCCGTGACGAGGAAGCACCCCGTGCCGGCGCCGAGCGACCATCTGGGCGCAGCGGTCGCGGCGGCCGTCCTGGCCAAGCCGGCGGCCATCTGATATCCGATCCGGTGCACCGGCGGTCCGGTGCGCCTTCCGCAGAAGGAGTTGTTCCGTGTCCCTCTCAACCCTGATTGCCCCGCAGATTCCCTTCCTCAGGCGCTATGCGCGTGCGCTCCGGGGACAGCAGGAGGCCGGCGACGCCTTTGTCGTGGCGACCCTCGAGGCCCTGCTGGCCGAGCCCGAGAGCTTTCCGCACCAGCTGGGGCCGCGCGTCGGCCTCTACTCGGTGTTCCACCGGATCTGGACGAGCACCCACGCCGACGCCTTCGACGCCGACGAGCCGACCGACGACGCGGCGCCGCGCCAGCAGCTGGAGCGGCTGACCCCGCGCAGCCGCCAGGCCCTGCTGCTGACGGCGCTGGAGGGCTTCACGGTGGAAGAGGCCTCGGTGATCCTCGACAGCTCGCCGGAGGAGGTCCACGCGCTGATCTCCGAGGCCATGGTCGAGATCGAGAAGCAGGCGCGCACGCGTGTGCTGATCATCGAGGACGAACCGATCATCTCCGCCGATCTGGAGATGATCGTGAAGGGCCTGCAGCACGACGTCATCGCCGTCGCGCGGACCCGCAGCGAGGCCGTCGAGGCCGCGCAGAAGCAGCGGCCGGGCCTCGTCCTGGCCGACATCCAGCTGGCCGACGGCTCCTCGGGCATCGACGCCGTGACGGACATCCTGTCGAGCTTCGACGTGCCGGTGATCTTCATCACCGCTTTCCCGGAGCGCCTGCTGACCGGCGAGCGTCCCGAGCCCTCGTTCCTGATCACCAAGCCCTACCAGGACGATACGGTGCGCGCCGCGATCGGCCAGGCGCTGTTCTTCCGCGAGAGCGTCGCCGGCTAGCGCCCGCACCCGCCAGCGCGCCGGCGCCGGACGCGCGCCGGCACCGCCGCACCGGAGACCTTGGAACCGGCCGGAGCCCGCGCTCCGGCCGGTTCTGCGTCTGCGAGAACTCGCCGGCCGGAACTCGGCGGCTCCAACGGCGTTTGGACAGCAAAGCAGCAGAGACGGGACCTGACGGGGCCGCTGTCGGCGACGATGGCGGCGACGGGGAAGCTGCGCCTGAAACCAAAGCTCGGAGCCCGACATGAACCGCCCCCATGGCCCTCTGACCTTCGCCCCCGCCGGCGCGCTCCTGCTCGCCGTGGCCTGCTCGAGCGTGGCCGTCGCCGACGATTCGAAGGGCCCCGTCAGCCTGTTCCAACCCCAGAAAATCCAGCAGCAGGCCTATGCCGCGCCATCGCGCCACGACGCCGAGCGCGCCGCCCGCCCGGACCGTGACGGCAGGTCCGAGCCGCGCACCGGGGCCGGCAACGCCGGCAAGCCGCTCTACAAGCAGTCGGCCGTGGTCCGGCGGGTCCAGTCGTCCCTGACCGAGCTCGGCTACGATGCCGGTCCGCTCGACGGCAAGATGGGCCCGCAGACGCGCAGCGCGATCCGTGACTTCCAGGAGGAGCGCCGGCAGCGGGCCGACGGCGAGGTGACCCACGGGCTGATGCGGGCGATCTCCGCCGCGCTGGCCGACGCGCGCAGCCGGACGGCCAGCGCGGCGGCACCGTCCGAAGCGGGCGAGAGCGAGGCCGCGCAGCAGGACCGACCGGCTTCGGCTCGAGCGGCCGATGCATCGGCCGGGACGCCGCGCGGCGCGGCCGAGCCGGAGCAGCGCTCCGAGCGCAACACGGTGGAGCGCGCCAAGCGCCAGGCGGCGCCGGCGGGCGGCGGTCTGATCGGCTCGGCGCAGGCGGCGACCCCCGAGGAGGGGGCGCTCGACCAGCAGGAGCGCATGGCGGTCTCGGCGCAGCGCGCCGACGGCGGCTACGGGCTGGACGACGCGGTCGCCGAATCCTGGATCATCGCCAGCGAACTCTCGATCGCCCTCTACGAGGAGGTCGAGACGCGCATCGCCGCGGCGCTCGACTGACCTCCGCACGGCCTGCCCCCTCGGCGCACGCCGTCGGGCCAAGCGGACGCGCGATCGGGCCCGCCCCTTGTGCGAGGGGCGGGCCTTCCCGCGTCTGGAACCAATGCCCGGGGTCCCGGCTTAAGAGCCTGAAGACCCGGCGCTTTCGCGGGAGCCGCCCGCTTCGATCGCAGCCCGTGACCCGGCACGACCGCAGATTGCCGTCGCTGCTCCGCCGGTGGTAGGGAGACCCCGGCGCCCCTGACGTCTGGACCCGACAATGGACAGCTTGCTGCAATATCTATTCGGTGCGGCTTCCTTCATGCCTCACGGATACTGCCTGCTCTGGCGCCCCGACCTGGTGGCGCTGCACGCCGTTTCGGACGGACTGATCGCGATCGCCTACCTCGCCATTCCGCTGGCGATCCTCTCCTTCCTGCGTCGACGCGAGGGCCTGCGGCCGGTAGAGCGGCGCATCGCCCTGCTCTTCGTCCTGTTCATCTTCATGTGCGCCCTGACCCATCTGGCCGGGCTCGCCACCCTGTGGGTCCCGGCCTACGGCGCCGAGGGGCTGGTCAAGGCGGCGACCGCGGCGGTGTCCCTGTTCACCGCGATGACGATCTGGTCGCAGGTGCCGCGCGTGCTCGCCCTGCTGTCGCCGGTCGAGCTGCAGCAGATCAACGAGGAATTGCAGCGCGAGGTCGAGGCGCACCGCCAGACGACGGCCAAGCTGCGGGCCGCCGAGACCGAGCTGAACCGCACCCTGGACGCACGGACGCGCGAGCTGCAGCAGACCAGCCAGCGCTTCGAGCTGACGCTGCGCGGCTCCGGCGTCTCGGTGTTCCAGCAGGACCGGGGGCTCACCTATACCTGGATGCACAACCCGCCGGCCCCGCTGCGGGCCGAGGACTTCCTCGGGCACAGCGACCGCGACCTGGGCTGGCCGCCGGCCACACTGGAGGCGCTCCAGGCCGCCAAGCGGCAGGTCCTGGACAACGGGACGACCACGGTCGTGGAAGTGCCGCTGCCGCTCGAGGGTCGCGATCACTGGTTCAAGCTGTTCGTCGAGCCGCTCCGCGCGGACGGCGAGATCGTCGGCCTGTCCTGCGTCTCGATCGACATCTCCGACGAGAAGCGGGTCGAGAACCAGCTGCGCGTCGTGCTGCGCGAGCTGACCCATCGCACCAAGAACATCCTGATGATCGTGCAGGCGATCGCCCGGCAGACGGCGCGCAACGTCGAGAGCCCGAGCGACTTCATCAAGCGCTTCTCGGCACGCCTCAGCGCCCTGGCCGGCGCTCACGACATCCTGGTCAATCGCGGCTGGTCGGCTGCCTCGCTGGAGGAGCTCGTCGACGACCAGCTCGCCTACCTGCCGGAGGGTCCCCGCGAGGCCGTTTCGATCGAGGGGCCGCCGGTCGAGATCGACGCCAACCAGGCCCAGAATCTGGCCCTGGCGATCCACGAGCTGTCGACCAACGCGACGAAGTTCGGCGCCCTGTCGAGCGACCGCGGGTCGGGCGAGGGCGGCGCCGTGGAGGTGCGCTGGTCGGTCGAGACCGAGAGCGACGGGCCGGTCGTCCAGCTCTCCTGGCACGAGAGCGGCGGACCCGAGGTCGCCGAGCCGCTCGCCAGCGGCTTCGGGCGCCTGATGCTGGAGAAGCTGGTGCCCGACGCCATTGCCGGCCGGGCGGAGATCGACTTCCGCCCGGACGGCCTGCGCTGGCAGGTCCGCTTCCCCCTGAAGACCGCCGGCACGTCCTTTTCCGACCTCTAGGCCCGGTTCGAGCGCGGGCCGGCCGCGCCCGGCGCACGCGCGCGGCTGTCGAGGCGCGCCGGCATGCAACGGCCGGCCGGGAAGGTCACGGTGACCGTCGTGCCCTCGTTCTCCTTGCTGTCGAGAGCGATGCGCCCGCGGTGAAGCTCGACGAAGCGCTTGGTCAGGGCGAGCCCCAGCCCGGCGCCGGCATTGCCCTCGCGTCGATAGGCGTCCTCGACCTGAACGAAGGCGGCGAAGGCCCGGGGAATCTGGCTGCCCGGAATGCCGACGCCGGTGTCGCGGACGATCAGCCGCGCCTCGTCGTCGTAGCTGCGGTTGACCGTGACGGTGACGCTGCCCCCCTCGGGCGTGAACTTCAGCGCATTCGACAGCAGGTTCAGCAGGATCTGCGTGATCATACGCTCGTCGCCGATCAGGCGCAGAGACGGGACCTCGACCGCGAGCGAAAGCGACAGCCCGCGCAGCTGGGCATCGGCGCCCATCAGCTTGACCGCGGATTCCGCGACCGCGACCAGGTCGACCGGCGCCTCGTCCAGAGTCATCACGCCGCTCTCGGCGCGCGACAGGTCGAGCAGGTCGTTGATCAGCGCCAGCAGGTGGGTGCCGCCGATCTTGATGTCCTCCAGGTAGTCGGCGTACTTCGCCGGCTCGATCCGGCCGCCGACGCCGCTCAGCATCAGGTCCGAGTAGCCGATGATCGCGTTGAGCGGCGTGCGCAGCTCGTGGCTCATGTTGGCCAGGAACTGCGTCTTCATCTCGCTGGCGCGCTCAGCCTCCTGCTTGGCGACGCGCAGCGCCAGCTCCGCGCGCTTGCGTTCGGTGGTGTCGACGATCGTGCTGAGAACGATCAGCCCTTCCGCCGTGCGCAGGGGGTTGAGGCCGACCTCGACCGGCACCTCCGAGCCGTCCTTGCGCCGAGCGTAGAGGTCCCGGCCCACGCCCATCATGCGCTTGCCGGGCTCGGCCTGGAAGGCGTGACGCAGCTCGGCATGGCCGCGCCGCGCATGCTCGGGCAGCAGCAGCTCGACCGGCTGGCCGACCAGCTCGTCGGCACGATAGCCGAAGATCGCCTCGGCCTCGCCGTTGGCGAGCAGGATCACGCCCTGCTCGTCGGTCATCAGCATCGCCGCGGGCGAGGCCTCGACGGCCAGCCTGAAACGCGCCTCCTCGGCGCGGCGCGCGCCGATGTCGCGCACCAGCTCCGACGCGCCGACGATGCGGCCGTCGGCAGCGCGCACCGGCGACAGCGTCAGCGCGACCTCGATCTGGCGGCCGCTCTTGTCCTGGCGCAGGGTCTCGAGTTCGATCACCCGCTCGCCGGCACGGAAACGGCGCTGGATCTCGGCCGATTCCGCCAGGCGGTCGGGCGGAACGATCAGCGCGACCGGCCGGCCGACCGCCTCCTCGGCGGTGAAGCCGAACAGCCTCTCCGCCGCCCGGTTCCAGCCGGTGATGAGTCCCTCAGGCGTCAGGGTCATGGCGGCGTCGTTGGCCCAGGCGAAGGCCGCACTGAACAGCCGCTCGCGCTCGAGATGGCGCTCGAAGGTGCGGGCCAGCAACCCGATCTCGCCGGCCGCACCCGGCAGCGAGACGGGCTCGCCCCGGTCGACGGCCTCGATCGCCCGGCCGATGCGGCCGAGCGGCCGCAGCGCCCGCCAGGCCGCGAAGACGACGAGCAGACCGGCAACGAGCAGGGCGCCGAGGCCGCTGAGCGCGGTGTCGCGAAGCACCGCCGATGCGCCCGCGAGCAGCCGCTCGCGCGGCGCGCTCAGGAGCACGGCCACCGGGCCGCCGGCGGTGCCGCCGACGACTGCCGCCGCCAGGCCGACCGCTTCGCCCGTCTCGTCCGCGAGCCGCGCCGAGAAGCCTCGGCCCGGCTCGGCAAAGAGCGCGTCGAGGTCCAGGCCCCGCAGCCGGTCCTGGATCCGCGGCCCGCCGCCGAAGTGCGGCGGCTCGGCGACCTCCCCCGCCGCGTCGGACTCCAGGAGCAGCCGGCCGCGCCGGTCGATCACCGCGAGGGTCTCGTTCTCGGCGGCGGCCGCGCGCATCTGGCCGAAGAGTCGCGAGACGTCGAGGTTGATGGCGAGCACGCCGTAGCGGCGACCGCCGGGCGTCCAGACCGGCACCGCCGCGCGCACGACGGGCCGGCGGGGCAGCTCGATCGCACCGTGTTCCCGATTGAGCCCGATCGGCGACAGGTGGACCTCGCCCCGGTCGCCCCTCAGCGCGGCATCGACGTAGTCCCGCGCGCCCTTCATCTGCAGCTCCTGCCAGGGCACCCGGCGGACGGCATCGCCCGGACCCGAGCGGTCGACGCGCAGGATCTCCCAGCCCGCCGGCGCAGCCTCGATGAGACGCACCTGCCGGTAGTCCGGCTTGGCCGCCAGGAGCGCCTCGAACAGCTCGGCGAGATCCTCGGACGGCCCCGAGCGGAGCGGCCCGACCGAGGCATCCACGACGCCGTCGGCCAGCTGTGCGACCAGCCGGCGTGTGGCCGGTGCCCGCTCGAGCAGCACGACATCCTGCTGGGCCTGCAGCAGCGCGGCGTCGAGCATGCCGGCCAGTTCCTGCGCGTCGGCGGCCATCCGGTTGAGGCGCGCCGGGTAGACGGCCGCGTCGAGGTTGCGTTGGGCGGAGACCCAGACCACGAGGCTCGCGAACAGCAGCAGGCCGGCCATCGCCAGGATCAGCCACCCCGACAGCGTCAGCCGACCGCGCCAGAAACCGCGCCATGGCCGGCGCAGAGCGCGCCCGGCCAACGCCCCGACCCTCGACCTCAGCAGCCCTAGCGGGTGGCTTTTCCGCACATTCATTCCTACCTGAGGTCGTCGATCGGACAGCCCCTATGGGGAGAAATCGCGGCAATCGCCCAAGAACAAGCGGGCATGGATCGCTCTGCTTCGTTGATTACTCCCGAATGCACGAAAGTTCAATTTCGTTGTTCTGAATAGCGCATGCCAGATGTTAATATTTATTAACGGAATCAATTCGAATTGACGAATATGGAGAACTGATTAGTTATCGACATAATTCATTTACCGTCAATTCAGGGGACACTCGTTCAACCGCCCCGTCCGCCGCGGGCCTCTCGGCTCGGAACGGCGGCCCGGCTTTTGCGTTGACCGGCTGGAATGGCTAAAATCTCGAAAACAGGCGGCAACGGCCCGTCGGCGCCCGCGGACGCGGCCTCCTGGCCCGCACCGGCGGGACGCCGCCGGCCGAACGAGAGCCACGCCGCGCCGGACGCGGCAGAGGCCGACCATTGGCGGACGATCGAAAACGACCACCGGCAGCTGCTGGGAGGCGAAGGGGTATCGTGACGTCCAAGACAAAGACGGAAACCAAGTCCGCAGCCACGCCCGGCCGCAAGGCGCCAGGCACCAGCAAGGGACAGGGCACCAGCAAGGGGCAGGGCACCGGCAAGGGGCAGGGCACCGGCAAGGCGCCGGCCCCCAGCAAGGCGAGCCAGCCGGCCAAGGCGAGCACCTCCCGCAAGGCGTCCGGAACGGGCGCCGCGAAGGCGCGCCGACGCCCGGCCGAAAGCGGGCGCAGCGAGGCGCGCCTGCAGGCCCTGGCGGCCGACCGCATCGCCATCGAAGGCGTGAGCCCCGAGATCGACGGCGGGCGCTTTCCCGCCAAGAGCGTCGCCGGCGCGCTGTTCCACGTCGAGGCGGACATCTTCGGCGACGGTCACGAGGTGCTCGGCGCGGCCCTCAGGCTGCGCCCGGCCGGCGCCGGCGAGGCGGACTGGACCGAGACGCCGATGGTCCTGTTCGACAACGACCGCTGGCGCGGCCACGTCGTGCTGCCGGAGAACCGGCTCTACGACTATACACTGATCGCCTGGCGCGACCTCTTCGCGAGCTGGCGCAGCGAGGTCTCGAAGAAGCACGGCGCCGGCGTGCCGATCAGCCTGGAGATCGAGGAGGGCTGCCGGCTCGTCGCCAAGGCCGCGGAGGCCGGCGAACGCGGCACCCCCGCCCAGCGCAAGGCGCTGAAGGCGCTCGACAAGACGCTGCGCGAGCATCGGGCGGAAGGCGAGCGCTTCGCGCTGCTGATGAGCGACGACACCGCGGCCCTGATGGCGCAGGCCGGGCCGCGCACCAATCTCTCGCACTACAAGACCCTGCAGGTCTTCGCCGACCGGCAGGCCGCCGCCTTCAGCGCCTGGTACGAGCTGATGCCGCGCTCGCAGTCCGGCGACCCCGAGCGCCACGGCACTTTCGACGACGTCATCGCCCGCCTGCCCTACGTCCGCGAGCTCGGCTTCGACGTGCTCTACTTCCCGCCGATTCACCCGATCGGCACGACCAACCGCAAGGGCCGCAACAACAGCCTGGTGCACGAGCCGGGCGATCCCGGCAGCCCCTACGCGATCGGCTCGGCCGAGGGCGGCCACGACGCCATCCATCCCGAGCTCGGCAGCTTCGCCGACTTCCGCCGGCTGGTCGCGGCCGCGGAAGAGCACGGCCTGGAGATCGCGCTCGACTTCGCCGTCCAGTGCTCGCCCGACCATCCCTGGATCAAGGAGCATCCGGAGTGGTTCGACTGGCGGCCGGACGGCAGCATCAAGTTCGCCGAGAACCCACCGAAGAAGTACGAGGACATCGTCAACGTTCACTTCTACCGCGACGCCATTCCCGGCCTCTGGCACGCCCTGCGCGACGTCGTGCTGTTCTGGATCGAGCAGGGCGTGAAGATCTTCCGCGTCGACAACCCGCACACCAAGCCCTACCCCTTCTGGGAGTGGATGATCGGCGAGGTGCAGGCGCGCCATCCCGACGCGATCTTCCTGGCCGAGGCCTTCACCCGCCCGAAGGTGATGAAGCGCCTGGCCAAGCTCGGCTTCACGCAGTCCTACTCCTACTTCACCTGGCGCAACCACAAGCAGGAGCTGGTCGACTACCTGGCCGAGCTGACCCGGGAGGAGTGCCGGCACTACATGCGGCCGAACTTCTTCGTGAACACGCCGGACATCAATCCGACCTACCTGCAGCACAGCGGCCGGCCGGGCTTCCAGGTACGCCTGATGCTGGCCGCCACCCTGGCCGGCAACTACGGCGTCTACAGCGGCTTCGAGCTCTGCGAGGCCGCCGCCGTGCCGGGCAAGGAGGAGTACCTCAACTCCGAGAAGTACGAGATCCGGGCCTGGGACTGGGACCGCCCCGGCAACGTCAAGGACGACATCCGGCTGGTCAACGACCTGCGCCGCCGCCACCCGGCGCTGCAGACGTTCACCAACGTCGCCTTCTACAACGCCTGGAACGACAACATCCTCTACTACGGCAAGCGCACGCCGGACCTCTCGAGCTTCCTGCTGTTCGCCGTCAACCTCGACCCGCACAACGCCCAGGGCGCCCACTTCGAGGTGCCGCTCTGGGAGTTCGGCCTGCCCGACGAGGCGGCGATCGAGGTCGAGGACCTGGTGACCGGCAGCCACTTCACTTGGCACGGCAAGGTCCAGCACCTCTGGCTCGACCCGCACCAGCGCCCCTACGCCGTCTGGCGGCTGATCCCGCCCGGCGCGCCGCGCTAGCCCGCGACGGCCCGCGGCTGCCGCAGCCTGAAGAGCCGATCCGACGAAGCCCGATCCAAGAAACGCCAGAACCGAGAGTCCCCATGGACCATCCGCTTCCCGCCCAGACGCCGCCCCGGCCGACCAAGAAGCGCCCGAGTGCGCGCGAGCGCGCCGACGGCCAGATCGATCGCTCCCAGACCGACTGGTACAAGGACGCGATCATCTACCAGCTGCACGTCAAGGCGTTCCAGGATTCCAACGGGGACGGCATGGGCGACTTCGCCGGGCTGATGCAGCGCCTCGACTACGTCCAGGAGCTCGGCGTCACCACGATCTGGCTGCTGCCCTTCTATCCCTCGCCATTGCGCGACGACGGCTACGACATCGCCGACTACCGCTCGATCAACCCGAGCTACGGCTCGATGAAGGACTTCAAGGCCTTCATCGCCGAGGCGCACAAGCGGGGCCTCAGGGTCATCACCGAGCTGGTCATCAACCACACCTCCGACCAGCACCCCTGGTTCCAGAAGGCGCGCACGGCCAAGCCGGGCAGCCCGGAACGCGACTTCTATGTCTGGTCAGACACCGACCAGAAATACCTCGAGACGCGGATCATCTTCCTCGACACCGAGACGTCGAACTGGACCTGGGACCCGGAGGCCGAGGCCTTCTTCTGGCACCGCTTCTACTCGCACCAGCCGGACCTCAACTTCGACAACCCGCGGGTCCTGCGCGAGGTGCTGAAGGTCATGCACATGTGGCTCGACATGGGGGTCGACGGCCTGCGCCTCGACGCCATCCCCTACCTGGTCGAGCGCGAGGGCACGAACAACGAGAACCTGCCCGAGACCCACGACGTCCTGAAGCAGATCCGCGCCAGCCTCGACGAGAAGTACTCCGACCGCATGCTGCTCGCCGAGGCCAACCAGTGGCCCGAGGACACCCGCCCCTACTTCGGCGAGGGCGATGAGTGCCACATGGGCTTCCACTTCCCGCTGATGCCGCGGATGTACATGGCGCTGGCCCAGGAGGACCGGCACCCGGTGACCGACATCATCCGCCAGACGCCGGACATCCCCGAGCCCTGCCAGTGGGCGATCTTCCTGCGCAACCACGACGAGCTGACGCTCGAGATGGTCACCGAGGAGGAGCGCGACTACCTCTGGCGCACCTACGCCGCCGACACGCGGGCGCGCATCAACCTCGGCATCCGCCGGCGCCTGGCGCCGCTGATGCAGAACGACCGGCGCAAGATCGAGCTGATGAACGCGCTGCTGCTGTCGATGCCGGGCACGCCGATCCTCTACTACGGCGACGAGCTCGGCATGGGCGACAACTACTTCCTGGGCGACCGCGACGGCGTGCGCACGCCGATGCAGTGGTCGTCCGACCGCAACGCCGGGTTCTCGCGCGCCAACCCGCAGCAGCTCTACCTGCCGCCCATCCAGGACCCGGTCTACGGCTTCCAGGCGATCAACGTCGAGGCGCAGCGCGCCGACCCCTCTTCGCTGCTCAACTGGACCCGCCGGATGGTCTCGGTGCGCAAGCAGCACAAGGCCTTCGGACGCGGCACCATCGGCTTCCTCTATCCGCACAACCGCAAGATCCTGGCCTACGTGCGCGAGCACGAGGCGGAGTCCGGGGACGGCGTCGAGACGATCCTCTGCGTCGCCAATCTCAGCCGCTCGGCCCAGGCGGTCGAGCTCGACCTCTCGCGCTTCCGCGGCGCCGTTCCGGTCGAGCTGACCGGCGGCTCGGCCTTCCCGCCGGTCGGCGACCTGCCGTACCTGCTGACCCTGCCCGCCTACGGCTTCTACTGGTTCCTGCTGGCCGACGAGGCGGCGGCGCCGTCCTGGCACCAGGCGATGCCGGAGACCCTGCCGGAGTTCATCACCGTGACCAGCCGCGACGGCAAGGTCGCCAGCGTCCTGACCGGCCGCGAGAAGCGCCAGCTGGAGAGCGAGACCCTGCCTTCCTTCCTGGCGCTGCAGCGCTGGTTCGCCGCCAAGGACAGCAAGATCCGCAACGTCACGCTGAGCGCGCTGGGCGGCCTCGACAACGCCGACCACCAGCTCGCCATCGCCGACGTCGAGGTCGGCGACGGCAAGGCCACGGCCGAGACCCAGCGCTACTTCCTGCCGCTGGCTGCGCGCTGGGGCGAGGAGAACCTGCGCGCCGGCGCCGCCAAGCTGTCCTACACGCTGGCCAAGATCCGCAAGGGGCCGCGCGTCGGCGCCCTGATCGACGCGGCGCACGACGAGGTCTTCGCCGAGTCCCTGCTGCGCGCCATGCAGTCGGCCGGCGCGCGCCCGGCCTCGCCCCGCGAGCCCGGCCAGCTTCGCTTCCTGGGCAGCGAGCGGCTGTCGGCGATCGAGGACTTCGGCGCGCCGCGGCCGCTCGGCGTCGAGCAGTCGAACATCTCGATCGTGTTCGCCGACCAGGTGATCATGAAGCTGTATCGGCGCCTGCGCGCCGGCGAGCAGCCCGACGTCGAGGTCGCCCGCTTCCTGACCGAGACCGCGGGCTACCCCAACACCCCGGCACTGCTCGGCTCGGTCGAGACGATCGGCGACGGCGGCGAGCCGACGACCCTGGCAGCGGCCTACGCCTTCGAGCCGAACCAGGGCGACGCCTGGGGCGTCATCGTCGAGGGCCTGGAGCGCCACCTCGAGGACCTGGCGCTGCACCAGGGCGAGACCGAGGGCGAGCCGGCGGCCGAGGACTACGCCTTCCCGCTCGACCTCGGCGGCCTGCTGGGCCGGCGCACGGCCGAGCTGCACCGCGCCTTCGCCAGCCCGACCGACGACCCGGCCTTCGCCTGCGAGCCGCTGACCCGCGCCGAGCTCTCGGCCTGGTCGAAGGAGGCGCAGGCCGAGGCGAAGGACCTTGTCGCCCGCCTGCGCAAGGGCGGCGAGCTGCCGGAGGAAGCGCAGGGCGACGCCAGGCGCCTGCTGGCGCTCAAGGACCGACTCAGCGATCGCCTCAAGGCGGTCGCCAGGCTGAAGCCCTCCGGCGCCCGCTCGCGCATCCACGGCGACTACCACCTTGGCCAGATCCTGGTCGCGCAGGACGACCTCACGGTCATCGACTTCGAGGGCGAGCCCGGGCGCAGCCTCGCCGAGCGGCGGCTGAAGTCCTCGCCGGCGCGCGACCTGGCGGGCCTGATGCGCTCGCTCGACTACGCCGCGGCCATGGGTGCGATGCGCTACAGCCAGCGGCCCGGGGTCGACCGCGAGGCCATCGCCCGGCAGGCGCGGCAGTGGCGCGACCGGGCGACGGCCGAGGTCCTGGCCGCCTACCGCGAGACCATCGCCGGTGCCGAGACCTGGCCCGAGGACCGGACGCTCGCCGACGGCCTGCTCGAGCTCTTCCTCCTGCAGAAGGCGATCTACGAGGTCGGCTACGAGCTGGCCAACCGGCCGACCTGGGTCGGCGTCCCGCTCGCCGGCCTGGTCGACCTGCTGGAGAACGGGGGACCCGCGTCGTGAGCAAGACACCCGCGAATCCCGAAACCGGCCCGGCTTTCGACGAGAGCGCGGTCGAGGCCGTGGTCCGCGGCCGCCACGGCGATCCCTTCGCCGTGCTCGGCATGCACGGCGGCGGCGAGCGGCCGCTCAGCGTCGCGGCCTTCCTGCCGCCCGCAGCCGAGGTCTCGGTGATCGACGCCAAGACCGGCAAGAGCGCCGGCCGGCTGGAACGGATTCATCCGGAGGGCTTCTTCTTCGCCCCCCTGACCCGCCGCAAGAAGCCCTTCGCCTACCGCCTGGAGCTGCGCGCCGGCGAGCGGACCTGGCAGATCGAGGATCCCTACCGCTTCCCGCCGCTGCTCGGCGAGCTCGACAGCCACCTGATGGCCGAGGGCCGGCACTACCGGATCTTCGAGCGGCTCGGCGCGCACCCCTGCAGCCTGGAGGGCGTCGAGGGCGTCGCCTTCGCGGTCTGGGCGCCGAACGCCCAGCGGGTCAGCGTGGTCGGCGAGTTCAACGCCTGGGACGGACGGCGGCTGCCGATGCGCCGTCGCTACGAGGCCGGTGTCTGGGAGCTCTTCGTGCCCGGCCTGGAGCGCGGCACGGCCTACCAGTACGAGCTGCTCGGCGCCCACGGCGAGCGCCTGCCGCTCAAGGCCGACCCGCTGTCGTTCCACCAGCAGCAGCCGCCCGACACCGCCTCGGTGGTCGTCGGCCTGCCGGAGCACGACTGGCAGGACCATGCCTGGCTGGCCGAACGCCAGGACCGCCAGGCCGTCTCGGCGCCGATCTCGATCTACGAGGTCCACCTCGGCTCCTGGCAGCGCGGCGAGAACGACAGCCTGCTCGACTACCGGGCGATCGGCGACCGGCTGATCCCCTACGCGCTCGACATGGGCTTCACCCACCTCGAGTTCCTGCCGGTCAGCGAGCATCCCTTCACCGGCTCCTGGGGCTACCAGCCGATCGGCCTGTTCGCGCCGACCAGCCGCTTCGGCTCGCCCGAGGCCTTCGCCGAGCTGGTCGACCGCTGCCACCAGGCCGGCCTGGGCGTGATCATCGACTGGGTACCGGCGCACTTCCCGAGCGACGCCCACGGTCTGGCCCGTTTCGACGGCACGGCGCTCTACGAGCACGAGGATCCGCGGCTCGGCTTCCACCGCGACTGGAACACGCTGATCTACAACTTCGGCCGCCGCGAGGTGTCGAACTTCCTGCAGGCCAACGCGCTGTTCTGGCTCGACCGCTTCCACGTCGACGCGCTGCGCGTCGACGCCGTCGCCTCGATGCTCTACCTGGACTACAGCCGCCAGCCCGGCGAGTGGGTGCCCAACGTCCACGGCGGCAACGAGAACCTGGAGGCCATCGCCTTCCTGCGCGAGGTCAACACCCGCGCCTACGCCGACCACCCGGGCGTCGCCACGATCGCCGAGGAGTCGACCGCCTTTCCGCAGGTCAGCCGACCGGTGCACTCCGGCGGCCTCGGATTCGGCTACAAGTGGAACATGGGCTGGATGCACGACAGCCTGGAGTACTTCAGCCGCGATCCGCTGTACCGCCGGCACCACCAGGACCAGCTGAGCTTCGTCCTGCACTACGCCTTCTCGGAGAACTACGTGCTGCCGCTCAGCCACGACGAGGTGGTGCACGGCAAGGGCTCGCTGCTCGGCAAGATGCCGGGCGACCGCTGGCAGAAGTTCGCCAACCTGCGTGCCTACTACGGCTTCATGTGGACCCACCCGGGCAAGAAGCTGCTGTTCATGGGCGGCGAGTTCGGCCAGGAGCGCGAGTGGAGCCACGACCGCTCGCTCGACTGGCATCTCTGCGACGACCCGCTGCACGCCGGCCTGCAGAAGACGGTGCGCGACCTCAACCGGCTCTACCGCGAGCGCCCGGCGCTGCACCAGCTCGACTGCGACCCGGCGGGCTTCGAGTGGATCGACGCCAGCGACGCCGAGAGCAGCGTCTTCGTCTACCAGCGCAACGGCGCCGCGGACGCCGAGCCGGTCGTCGTGGTCTGCAACCTCACGCCGCTGGTGCGCCACGACTACCGCATCGGCGTGCCGCAGGCCGGCGCCTGGGACGAGATCTTCAACAGCGACGCCGAGGCCTACGGCGGCTCCAACGTCGGCAACGGCGGCCGCCTCAACGCCGCCGAGCAGTCCTGGCACGGCCGTCCGGCCTCGCTGTCTCTGACGCTTCCGCCGCTGGCCACGGTGATGCTGACCCCCTCGGCCTAGGACAGACAACTCCCATGACAATGAAGCTGGAGGCGGGATCGCCCTTCCCGCTGGGTGCCACCTGGGACGGCGGGGGGGTGAACTTCGCCCTCTTCTCGGCCCATGCGACGAAGGTCGAGCTCTGCCTGTTCGACCGCAACGGCCGGCGCGAAACGGACCGCGTCGCCCTGCCCGAATTCACCCACGAGGTCTGGCACGGCTACCTGCCCGACGTCCGGCCGGGCCAGCTCTACGGCTACCGCGTGCACGGGCCCTACGAGCCGCGCAGCGGGCACCGCTTCAACCCGCACAAGCTGCTGCTCGATCCCTATGCCCTGGAGCTGCACGGCGAGATCCGCTGGCACGACGCGCTGTTCGGCTACCGGGTCGGGCACAACCGCGGCGACCTCTCCTTCGACCGGCGCGATTCCGCCTTCGTCATGCCGAAGTGCGTGGTCGTCGACCCGGCGGTCACCTGGGGCAACGACCGGGCGCCGCGCGTGCCCTGGGCCGAGACGGTGATCTACGAGGCCCACGTCAAGGGCATGACCGCGCGCCATCCCGACCTGCCGCCGCAGCTGCGCGGCACCTTCGCCGGCCTCGGCCAGCCGCAGGTCATCGAGCACCTGGTCAAGCTCGGCGTCACCGCCGTCGAGCTGATGCCGGCCCAGGCCTTCTTCGACGACCGCTACCTGGTCGAGAAGGACCTGGCCAACTACTGGGGCTACAACACCGTCGGCTTCTTCGCGCCGGCGCCGCGCTACATCTCGCGCGGCGGCGGCCTGCACGAGTTCAAGCTGATGGTCCGCCGCCTCCACGAGGCCGGCATCGAGGTGCTGCTCGACGTCGTCTACAACCACACCGCGGAGGGCAACGAGCTGGGCCCGACCCTGTCGTTCCGCGGCATCGACAACGCCAGCTACTACCTGCTCGGCGACGACCCGCGGCACTACTTCGACACCACCGGCTGCGGCAACACCGTCGACCTGCGCCATCCGCGGGTGCTGCAGATGGTCACCGACTCGCTGCGCTACTGGGTGCGCGAGTGCCACGTCGACGGCTTCCGCTTCGACCTGGCGAGCTCGCTAGGCCGCGACCGCGACGTCTTCGACCCCTCAGCGGTCTTCCTCGACGCTATCCGCCAGGACCCGGTGCTCTCGCGGGTCAAGCTGATCGCCGAGCCCTGGGACACCGGCCCCGACGGCTATCAGCTGGGCAACTTCCCGCCGGGCTGGGCCGAGTGGAACGACCGTTACCGCGACGGCCTGCGCGCCTTCTGGCGCGGCGACCCCGGCACGCTGCCGGGCCTGGCCAAGAGCCTGCTCGGCTCGGCCGACCTCTTCGACCGGCGTGGCCGCCGGCCCTGGGCCAGCGTCAACTTCCCGACGGCCCACGACGGCTTCACCCTGATGGACCTCTTCTCCTACAACGAGAAGCACAACGAGGCGAACCGGGAGGACAACCGCGACGGCCACGACCACAATCTCAGCTGGAACTGCGGCGTCGAGGGTCCGAGCGACGACCCGGAGGTGGCCGACCTGCGCGACCGGCTGCGCCGCGCCGTCGTCACCACCCTGCTGGTCTCCCAGGGCACGCCGATGCTGCTGATGGGCGACGAGATCGGCCGCAGCCAGGGCGGCAACAACAACGCCTACTGCCAGGACAACGAGATGAACTGGCTGGCGTGGGAGGGGCTGGCGCCGCGCGACGAGGCCTTCCGCGACTTCGTCAGCGGAGTCGTCCAGGTCCGCCGCGACACGCCCGCCTTCCGCCAGAACGGCTTCCTGCACGGCCGACCGGTGGCCGGCGCCGAAGTGCTCGACGTCGTCTGGCTGCGCCACGACTCGCACTGGATGACACCCGCCGACTGGGACGATCCGGAGGCCCGGGCGGTCGGCCTGCTGTTCTGCGGCGCCGGCGGCGAGCGCCACCTCGCCCTGTTCAACGCCCATGCCGAACCGCTGCCGCTGGTGCTGCCGAGCGAAGAGACGGCGGCACGCTGGCGGGTGCTGGTCGACAGCGCCGAGGGCCGCGTGCGTCCGCCGGAGCCGCTCTACCGGGCCCGCGAGACGCTGCAGATGCCGGCGCGCGCCGTCCTGGTCCTGGAGGGCGAGACGGAATGAGCAGCGACCCGCAGCCCGCCGCTCGGCAGCGAACCCCGACGCAGCGCACCTGGGGCGCCGAGCCGACGCAGGACGGTCGCTGGCGCTTCCGACTCTGGGCACCGGCCCAGCAGCAGGTCGCGCTGCACGCCGCCGGCACGGACCGGCCGATGACGCGCGGCGACGACGGCTGGTTCGAGCTGGTCACCGAGGCGGTCGCCGCCGGCGAGGGCTACGGCTTCCGCCTCGACGACGGCCTGGTCGTGCCCGACCCGGCGGCCCGGGCCCAGCAGGGCGACGTTCACGGCCTGTCGCGGCTGGTCGACCCGGCTGCCTACGACTGGCAGACCACCGACTGGGCGGGACGGCCCTGGGAGACGGCGGTCGTCTACGAGCTGCACGTCGGCACCTTCACGAGCGAGGGCACCTTCCAGTCGGCCATCGCCGGGCTCGACCACCTGCTCGAGCTCGGCGTCACGGCCATCGAGCTGATGCCGGTCGCGCAGTTCTCCGGCCGGCGCGGCTGGGGCTACGACGGCGTGCTGCTCTATGCGCCGCACGAGGCCTACGGCGGGCCGGAGGGCCTGAAGGCGCTGGTCGACGCCGCCCACGCGCGCGGCCTGATGGTGCTGCTCGACGTCGTCTACAACCACTTCGGGCCGGATGGGAACTACCTGCACCTCTACGCGCCCGACTTCTTCCACGCCGAGCGCGAGACGCCCTGGGGCGGCGCCATCGCCTACGAGAAGCAGCCGGTGCGCCGCTTCTTCTGCGAGAACGTGCTCTACTGGCTGGAGGAGTTCCGGCTCGACGGCCTGCGCTTCGACGCCATCGACCAGATCCACGATCCCTCGCCGGAGCCGATCCTGGAGGAGATGGCGCGGCTGGTGCGCGAGCGCTTCGGCGCGCGGCCGATCCACCTGACCAGCGAGGACAGCAGCAACCTGACCCGCCTGCACCGGCGCGACGCCGAGGGCGGCGCGCCGCTTTTCACCGCCGAGTGGAACGACGACTTCCACAACACCGTGCACGCGCTGGCGACCGGCGAGAGCGAGGGCTACTACCAGGACTTCGCGAGCGAGCCCTGGGCGAAGCTGGCGCGCAGCCTCGCCGAGGGCTTCGTCTACCAGGGCGAGACCTCGGCCCATTTCGGCGGCCGGCCGCGCGGCGAGCCGAGCGGCGGGCTGCCGCCGCTGGCCTTCGTCGACTTCCTGCAGAACCACGACCAGACCGGCAACCGCGCCTTCGGCGAGCGCCTGGCCGACCTCGTCGACCGCGAGCGCGTCGAGCTGCTGACCGCGATGCTGCTGCTCAGCCCCTCGGTGCCGCTGCTGTTCATGGGCGAGGAGTGGGACGAGCGCCGTCCCTTCTGCTTCTTCACCGACTTCCACGGCGAGCTCGCCGAGGCGGTCCGCGAGGGCCGGCGCCGCGAGTTCAGCGCCTGGTCCGCCTTCGCCGATCCGGCGAGCCGGGCGCGCATCCCCGACCCCAACGACCCGGCGACCTTCGAGGCCTCGAAGCTCGACTGGGCGCGCGCGCGCACGCCGGAGGGAGAGCAGCGCCTGTCGCTGCTGCGCCGCCTGCTGACCATCCGCCGCGAGGCCATCGTGCCGCGCCTGGCCGGCATCGGCGGGAACTGCGGCCGGATCCGCGCGCAGGCCGACGGCGTGGTCGCGGTCAGCTGGCGCCTCGCCGACGGCAGCCGCCTGCATCTCGATGCGAACCTGGAGAGCGACGAGCGGCCTGCCGCGGCGCCGTCCGGCCGCACCCTCTTCTCGCTGCCCCACGACGCCACCGAGGCGCTCGCCGGCGGCCGCCTGCCGGCCCATTCGCTGGTCGTCTCGCTCGACGAGGCGCCCGACGGGGCCGGCCCGGTATGAGCGATGCGCCGATGAGCGATCTCGACATGAGCGATCTCGACCGCCTGTGCCGTCGCCACGGCATCACCCTCGCCTACCAGGACCAGCTCGGCCATCGCCGCGTGGCCTCCGACGAGGTCAAGCGTGCCCTGCTCGAGGCGATCGGCGTGCCGGCCGGCGACGAGGCGGCCGTGGCACGCGCCCTGGAGTCCGCGCCGGCCGAGCCGGACGGCAGCCTCGCCGTCGACGAGACGCGACGCTGCTTCCTGCCGGAGACGCTGCGCGACGATCGGGTCTGGGGCGTGGCGCTGCAGCTCTACCAGCTGCGCGGCGCCGACGACTGGGGCATCGGCGACTTCGAGACGCTGGCCCGCGCTGCCGAGCTCGCCGCCGGCTGGGGCGCCGACTTCGTCGGGGTCAACCCGCTGCACGCCCTGTTCCTGGCCGAGCCGGCCCACTGCAGCCCCTTCTCGCCCTCGAACCGGCGCTTCCTCAATCCCCTCTATCTCTCGGTCGCCGCCGTGCCCGGCTACGAGGCCGGCCTGCTCGACGAGGCCGAGCGCGCACGCCTGCAGGCCGCCGAGCTGGTCGACTACCCCGGCGTCGCGCGGCTCAAGCTCGGCGTCCTGCGCCGGCTCTGGGAGCGCTGGCCGGAGACGGCGGCGGACGCCGAGGCGGCCGCGTTCGCGGCCTTCCGCACGGAGGAGGGCGAGGCGCTCGAGCGCCAGGCGCTGTTCGAGGCGCTGTCGGCGCACTTCAAGGCCGAGGGCCGGAGCGCCGGCTGGCACGGCTGGCCGGAGGAGTTCCGCGATCCCGAAAGCCCGGCCGTCGCCGCCTTCGCCGCCGGCAGCCGCAGCGCCGTCGACTTCCAGGCCTGGCTGCAGTGGCTGGCCGACCGCCAGCTCGCAGCGGCCCAGGCGCGCGCCAAGGCGGCCGGCATGGCCATCGGCCTCTACCTCGACCTCGCCGTCGGCGACGCCCCCGACGGCGCGGCGACCTGGTCCGATCAGACGCTGATGGTCACCGGCGCGCGGATCGGCGCGCCGCCTGATTCCTTCAACATCGGCGGCCAGGACTGGGGCCTCTCGCCGCTGTCGCCGGCTGTCCTGCGCCAGCGCGCGCTGGCGCCCTACCGGGCGATCCTGGGCGACGTCATGCGCCACGCCGGCGCGCTGCGCCTCGACCACGCCATGGGCCTGCGCCAGCTGTTCTTCATCCCGGGCGGCCATCCGGCGACCGAGGGCACCTACCTCGCCTATCCCTTCTCGGACATGCTGGCGGCGCTGGCGGCAGCCAGCCGCGACTGCGGCACGGTGATCATCGGCGAGGACCTGGGCACCGTGCCCGAGGGCTTCCGCGAGATGATGGCCGAGGCCGAGATCCAGTCCTACCGGCTGCTCTACTTCGAGCGCCTGGAGCAGGGCCTGAAGCCGCCGGAGAGCTATCCGCGCCAGGCGCTGGCCTGCCTGTCGACCCACGACCTGCCGCCGCTGTTCGGCTGGTGGCACGGCGACGACGTCGCCCTGCAGCGCCGGCTCGGCTTCATGGACGAGGCCATGGCCGAGGCCGAGACCTGGCGGCGCCGCGACGACCAGCGCCGCCTGCTCGCCAGCCTGCAGGTCGAGGGGCTGCTGGACCCCGTGCAGGTCGAGGCCCTGGCCGCCGACGGCAGCCCCGCCGGCTCGCCCGCGCTGGAGGCACTGTCCGCCGCGCTGCACCGCCATCTCGCCCGCGCGCCCTCGCGACTGTTCGCGGTGCGACTGGAGGACCTCGCCGGCGAGCACCTGGCGGTCAACGTGCCGGGCACCGTCGACGAGCACCCGAACTGGCAGCGCCGCCTGGGAGTCGCGCTGGAGGAGCTCGCCGAGACGCCGCTGTTCCAGGCGATCGCCCGCGGCGTCGCCGCCGAGCGCCCGAAGCGCCGAGCCGCGGCGATGACTCCGACGCCGCCCCGCCTCCCCTTCCCCCCGACGGCGACCTACCGCCTTCAGTTCCGCGAGGGCATGACCTTCGAGCGCGCGGCGGCGCTGGCGCCCTACTGGCGCCGGCTCGGCATCAGCCACCTCTACGCCTCGCCGGTCTTCGCCGCGGCCGCCGGCTCGACCCACGGCTACGACGTCGCCGACTTCTCGCGCCTGGAGCCGGCGCTGGGCGGCGAGGCCGGCTTCCGCGCGATGGCCGCGGCGCTGCGCGAGCAGGGCATCGGCCTGATCCTCGACTTCGTGCCCAACCACATGAGCGCGACCACCGACAATCCCTGGTGGCGCGCCCTGCTGGAGTGGGGCGAGGCCAGCCCGACGGCCGGCTTCTTCGACATCGACTGGTCCGCCGACAAGCTGCTGATCCCGACGCTCGGCGCGCCCTATGCCGAGATCCTGGAGGCCGGCGAGCTGGCCTTCGACCTGGACGTCGAGAGCGCGCGGCTGTGGCTGCGCTACCACGAGACGGCGCTGCCGCTGGGCCCGGCGAGCAGCGCCCTGCTGCTGGCGCGCAGCGGCGACCCGGCGCTGCAGGGCCTGGCCTCGCGGCTGGCCAGCGCGACGCCGAACGACCACGCCGACCTGCTCGACGAGCTGCGCGACCTGCTCGCCGAGGACGAGCGGGCCCGCGCCTTCCGGCAGGTCCTGGCCGAGCTGTCGGCCGAGCGCGAGACGGTCCACGAGGTCCACGAGGCGCAGTTCTGGCGGCTCGCCTACTGGCGCGCCGGCCGCGACTCCCTGACCTACCGGCGCTTCTTCGAGATCACCGGGCTGGTCGGGCTGCGCGTCGAGGACCCCGCGGTCTTCGACGCCGTGCACGCGCTGCTGCTGGCACTGGCCGACGAGGACCTGGTCCAGGGCGTGCGCCTCGACCACATCGACGGCCTGGCCGACCCGGCCGGCTATCTCGACCGCCTGGCCGGCGCGCTGCCCGACGACTGCTACCTCGTGGTCGAGAAGATCCTGGAGGGCGAGGAGCGCCTGCCGCGGCGCTGGCCGGTCGAGGGCACCACCGGCTACGAGTTCATCGCCGCCCTGGCGCAGGGCCTGTGCGACGAGCCGGGCCTGGCCGGTCTGGACGAGGCCTACGGCGCCTTCATCGGCCGGGCGCCCGACCTCGAGGCCGAGACCGAGGCCGCCAAGCAGCAGATCCTGACCGAGAACCTGGCCAGCGAGCTCGCGACCCTGACCCGCCAGGCCGGCTCGCTCGCCGAGCGCCAGCTCGCCGCACGCGACTTCGGCGAGGACAGCCTGCGCCGCGCGCTGACCGCGCTGATGCTCGCCTTCCCGGTCTATCGCAGCTACGTCGACGCCGACGGCGCCGCCCCGGCCGACCGGCGCCTGATCGAGGCCGCGGCGGAGCGCGCGCGCCGGCAGCCCGACATCGAGGAGACCCACACGCTCGACTTCATCGTCTCGCTGCTGCTCCTGGACGTGCCGGACCAGGACCGCGACGACGCGCTGGGCTTCGTCGTGCGCTTCCAGCAGACGACCGGGCCGATCATGGCCAAGGCGCTGGAGGACACGCTGTTCTACCGCCACCACCGGCTGATCGCGCTCAACGAGGTCGGCGGCGACCCCGGCCTCGCCGAGGCCTCGGCCGAGGCCTTCCACCGCGCCATGGCCGAGCGCCTGGACGACCAGCCGCACGGCCTCTCGGCGACCGCCACCCACGACACCAAGCGCGGCGAGGACGCTCGCGCCCGGCTCTACGCGCTCAGCGAGGCGCCTGGGCTGTGGTCCGACTCCGTCGCCCGCTGGTCGGCGACGACCGCCGGCCTGCGCGGCGGCACCGACGAAGCGCCGGCGCCCGAGCCCGAAACCGAGTGGCTGGTCTACCAGGCGCTGCTCGGCGCCTGGCCGGCGGCGCTCGCGGCCGACGACACGGCCGGCCTGGAGGCCTTCGGCAAGCGCCTCGCCGCCTTCCTGGAGAAGGCGCTGCGCGAGGCCAAGCTGCACACCCGCTGGACCGCGCCGGACGAGGCCTACGAGAGCGGCGTCCTGGGCTTCGCCGCCGGACTGCTGGGCCCCGAGGGCCGGGCCTTCCGCGAGGACTTCCTGGCGACCGGGGAGCCCTTCCTGCGCGCCGGCGTCGTCAACTCGCTGGCGCAGAGCCTGCTCAAGCTGACCGTGCCGGGGGTGCCCGATCTCTACCAGGGCAGCGAGGGCTGGGACCTCAGCCTGGTCGACCCCGACAACCGCCGCCCGGTGGATTTCGAAGCGCTCTCGGCCCGCCTTGAGGACCTCGAGCAGACGCCGCCGGAGGCCCTGCTGGCCGACTGGCGCAGCGGCGCGGTCAAGCAGCGCGTGCTCGCCGCGGGCCTGGCCGCGCGGCGCGCCCGGCCACGGCTGTTCGACGAGGGCGACTACCGGCCGCTCGAGGTTGCCGGCGCGCAGGCCGGCCGCGTCATCGCCTTCGCCCGGCTGCGCGGCGAGGAGGCGGCCGTGACGGTCGTGCCGCGCCGCCCGCTGGCGATCCTGGATCCGCGCCTGCCGACGATCCCGCCCGATGCCTGGGAGGACACCGCCGTGGTTCTGCCGGACGCGCTTCGCGATCGGCCGCTGCGCGATGCCTTGTCGGACGGTTCCGGGCGCGGCGACCTCCGGCTCTCCGACCGCCTCGCCGCCCTGCCGGTCGGGTTGTTCCTGGTCGACTGAGGCTTCGGATTCCTCAGGCGCCGAGCAGGTGCAGCGCGATGCGCCGGCGGTGCGGGCGGCGGCGGTGCTCGAAGAGGTAGAGGCCCTGCCAGGTGCCGAGCGCCAGGCGGCCCTCGGCCAGGGGAATCGAGAGCTGGGTCTGGGTCAGGGCGGTGCGGATGTGCGCCGGCATGTCGTCGGGCCCTTCGGCGTCGTGGACGTAGAGCCCCGGCTGCTCGGGGGCGACCCGCTCGAAGAAGGCCTCGAGGTCGCGCTGCACGTCGGGATCGGCGTTCTCCTGGATCAGCAGCGAGGCCGAGGTGTGGCGGCAGAAGACGGTCAGCAGGCCGTTCGCCATGCCCTGCCCGGCGACCCAGCGGGCGACCGCCGGGGTGAACTCGGTCAGGCCGCGCCCGCCGCTCTCGACCGTCAGCTCGCCGCCGGCCTGGCGCAAGGCCCCGCTCACGCCGGCCTCACTCGCGCGGCCCGGCTCGGCCGCATTCCAGGTCGCGGATCAGGCCGTCCTTCAGGTCGTAGCACCAGCCGTGGATCGCCAGCTCCTGGCCGCGCGCCCAGGCCGCCTCGATGATCGGCGTGCGCGCCAGGGTCTCGACCTGCAGCGCGACGTTGAGCTCGCACAGGCGGTCCAGGCGGTGCGCCGGGTCGGCGACGACCTCGAGCAGCTCGCGCTCGTCGCGGGCCAGTCGGCGCACCGGGTGCAGCCAGTAGTCGAGCAACCCCGAGGCCCCCTCGGATGCCGCTTTGATGCCGCCGCAGCCGTAGTGGCCGCAGATGATGATGTGGCGCACCCCCAGGTTCTCGACGGCGAACTGCAGCACCGACAGGCAGTTGATGTCCGCGCCGTGCACGATGTTGGCGATGTTGCGGTGGACGAAGACCTCGCCCGGGTCGAGGCCGGTGATGACGTTGGCCGGCACCCGGCTGTCCGAGCAGCCGATCCAGAGGTACTCGGGGCTCTGCTGGCCGGACAGGCGGTCGAAGTAGCCGGGGTCCGATGACTCCCGCTCCGCCGCCCAGCGGCGGTTCTGGTCGAGCAGCTTCGCGATCAAGGGGATTTCCTTACCGAGTCCTGGGAAACGCGGACCTTCGGTCGATGCACCGCCGAGGTCAAGCCGGCCGCCGCCCCTGTCAGCCGCGGCCCGATCTGCCAGGATGGCGCGTCTCCTCTCCCCAAGCCGGAGCCCGCCATGGCCAAGCAGCTCCTCGTCGTCGCCCACGCCCCGTCAGAGAACACGCGCCGCCTGCTCGAGGCCGTGCTGCGCGGCGCCCGCCACGAAGACATCGAGGCGGTCGAGACGCGCCACGTCGCGCCGCTCGAAGCCGGTCCCGACGACGTGCTGGCGGCCGACGCGCTGATCCTGGGCACGACCGAGAACCTCGGCTACATGAGCGGCGCGCTGAAGGACTTCTTCGACCGCTCCTACTATCCCTGCCTGGAGAAGACCGAGGGCCTGCCCTACGCCCTGTGGGTGCGCGCCGGCCAGGACGGCACCGGCACGCGGCGCGCCGTCGAGTCGATCGCCACGGGACTGTCCTGGCGCCCGGCCCGCGACCCGCTGATCTGCCGCGGCGCCTTCGACGAGGCCTTCGTCGGCCAGTGCGAGGAGCTCGGCACCTGGATGGCCGCGGCGCTGGATGCGGGGCTGCTGTAGGCTGGCAGGTCGGGCGGCCGGTCAGCCCTCGTCCGCGCCGTAGCGCAGCATGCGCTGGACGCTCATGGCGATGTGGTGGCGGCGGATCTGGCCGACGGCCTCCAGGTCGCCGCACTGCAGGGCACCGAGAATCTCGCTCATCTCGCGCCGGAAGATGGCGATCTCCTCGCCGAGGTTGAGCTGCGGCACCGACTTCAGCCAGATCCGGCTGGTCTGGTAGTAGAGCCGCGCCGAGACCTCGGCCAGCGCCCGGTTGCCGATCATCCGGCCGAGTTCGTCGAAGAAGTCCATGTTGAGCCGCGCGAAGGCGCGCGCCGCGGCCGCCTCGTCGCCGGCCGGTCCCGGCCGCCGCTGCTCGCCCGCCAGGCGGTCGCAGCGCTCGATCAGCGCCTCGATGCGCGCCAGGTCCTCGGCGCTGCGCGGCAGCGGCTCGAGGCGGCCGATCAGCGCCGCGAGCTCCATGCGCAGGGCGAAGACCTGGCCGCTGTCGGCCGGCTCGCTGTCGGTGACGAAGCTGCCGGCGCCGTGGCGGATCTCGACCAGCCCCTCCGCCTCCAGGCGGCCGAGCGCGCGGCGGATCGGCGTGCGGCTGACGCCGAACTCGGCGGCCAGCGCCTCCTCCGACAGGCGCTGGCCCGGCGGGTAGTCGAGCAGGCAGATGCGCTCGCGCAGAGCGGCGTAGAGGCGCTCGGAACGGACGCGCGCCGAGGGGCGACCGCCGGCGTCGAGGCTGCCGTCCTGTTCGGGAGCCCCCTCGAGGCCCGGAATCATGTCCTCGTCTCCTCTCTCGTGCGCCGGGCCGGCCGCGGCCCAGACGGCGAACAGCTTGCCAAAGCCCGGCCGGCCGTGCAGCAGTTGTGTACATCTTGTCGCGCCTGGACCGGACGCCGTCGGTGACGGGCGGGTCGCGGCCGTCTCTCCCACGGCAGATGGGTCCGCCATGACCATGACCTCCTCCGCTCGCGAAGAGTTCCCGCTGCCGGGCCTCGACGACGTGCGCGCCGCCGCCGGCCGTATCGACGGCATCGCCCTGCGCACGCCGCTGGTGCCCTCGCCGCCGCTCTCCGACGAAACCGGCCGCTCGGTGCTGCTCAAGCTCGAGACGCTGCAGCCGATCGGTGCCTTCAAGCTGCGCGGCGCCGCCAATGCCGTCGCCCGGCTACCGGCCGAGCACGCCGCGCGCGGCGTGACCTGCGCCTCGACCGGCAACCACGGCCGCGCCGTCGCCTACGCCGCCAGGCGCCAGGGCGTGCCCGCCATCGTCTGCATGTCCGAGCTGGTGCCGGACTACAAGGTGCGCGCCATCGAGACGCTGGGGGCCGAGGCGCGGATCCTCGGCCGCTCCCAGGACGACGCGCAGAAGGAGGTCGACCGCCTGGTCGCCGAGGAGGGCCTGGCCGAGGTGCCGCCCTTCGACCACTTCGACGTGGTCGCCGGCCAGGGCACCATCGCCCTGGAGATGCTGGCCGACGCGCCGCAGCTCGACAGCATCCTGGTGCCGCTGTCCGGCGGCGGCCTGATCGGCGGCATCGCGCTCGCCGCCAAGGCGCTGAAGCCGGAGATCCGCATCGTCGGCATCTCGATGGAGCGGGGGGCCGCGATGCAGGCCAGCCTCGCCGCCGGCCGCCCGGTCGAGGTCGAGGAGCTGCCGACGCTCGCCGATTCGCTGGGCGGCGGCATCGGCCTGGCGAACCGCTACACCTTCCCGCTGGTCCGAGACCTGGTCGACCAGGTGATCCTGCTCGACGAGCCGCAGATCGCGCGCGGCATGCGCTGGCTGTTCGACGAGGAGGGCCTGGTCGTCGAAGGCGGCGGCGCCGTCGGGGTCTCGGCGCTGCTCGACGGGCTGGTCGAGGCCCCGGGCGAGAGCGTCGGCGTCGTCGTCTCCGGCCGCAACGTCGGCCGCCGCCAGTTTCTCGACGCCATCGGCTACTGAGGGAGAGCCCACCCATGCCCCGGATCCGCATCCTGACCGAGGCCGACCTGCGCGGCCGGGTCGAGCTCGACCTCGACCTGATCGAGCTGATCGAGCAGGCCTTCGAGGCGCTGGCCACCAAGGCGGTGGTGATGCCGCCGATCCTGTCGATGGAGATCGCCGAGCGCCACGGCGAGGTCGACGTCAAGACCGCCTACGTGCCCGACCTCGACGGCTTCGCCATCAAGATCAGCCCCGGCTTCTTCGACAACCCGAAGCTCGGCCTGCCCAGCCTCAACGGCCTGATGGTGCTGCTCTCCGCCGAGACCGGCATCGTCCAGGCGGTGCTGCTCGACAACGGCTACCTGACCGACATCCGCACCGCCGCGGCCGGCGCGGTCGCGGCCAAGCACCTGGCGCCGAGCCAGGTGCGCACTGCCGCGGTGCTCGGCGCCGGCGTCCAGGCCGAGCTGCAGATGGAGGCGCTGGCCCTGGTGCGGCCCTTCGAGGAGCTGCTGGTCTGGGCGCGCGACGCCGACAAGGCCGCCGCCTACGCCGCCAAGATGGAGCGCCGACTGGGCCGCAGCGTGCGCGCCGTGGCGAGCGCCGCGGAGGCGGTCGCCAGCGCCCAGGTCGTGGTCACCACGACGCCGAGCCGCGAGCCGCTTCTCCAGGCCGACTGGCTGCACCCCGGACTGCACGTGACCGCCATGGGCTCCGACGCCGAGGGCAAGAACGAGATCGACCCGCAGGTGCTGGCGCGCGCCGACCGCCTGGTCTGCGACCGCGTCGAGCAGTGCGCCAAGCTGGGCGAGCTGCGCAGCGCGATCGCCGCCGGGCTGCTGCCGGCCGACCACAGGCCCGACGAGCTCGGCCAGGTGATCGCCGGCCAGGCGGCGGGCCGCCGCGACGACGGCCAGATCACCGTCGTCGACCTGACCGGTACCGGCATCCAGGACACCGCCGTGGCGACCGCCGCCTTCAAGCGCTGCGCGGCCGCCCGCGTCGGCCAGGAGATCGAGGCGTGACCTCTCCGACGAGCGCTGCCACGGCACCGACCCTTGCGCCACGCTTCGAGCGATCCGAGTACGACCGGCGCATCGAGAAGACGAAGCAGGCCATGGCCGCCTGCGATCTCGACCTGCTGATCGTCAGCGACCCCTCCAACATGGCCTGGCTGACCGGCTACGACGGCTGGTCCTTCTACGTCCACCAGGCGGTGATCCTGCCGATCGACGAGGACCCGCTGTGGTGGGGCCGCGGCCAGGACGCCAACGGCGCCCGCCGCACGGTCTGGATGGAGGAGGCGCGCATCCTCTCCTATCCCGACGAGTACGTGCAGTCGCCGCTGCGCCACCCGATGGACCAGCTCTCGGGCCTGCTGGCCGAGCGCGGCTGGGCGCGTCGCCGGATCGGCGTCGAGATGGACAACTACTGGTTCTCGGCCGCCGCCTTCGCCTCGCTGCAGCGCCACCTGCCCGACGCCCGCTTCGGCGACGCCACCGCGCTGGTCAACTGGCAGCGCGCCGTGAAGTCGCCGCGGGAGCTCGACTACATGCGCACCGCGGCACGCATCGTCGAGCGCATGCACGCGCGCATCCTGGAGGTCGCGGAGCCGGGCCGGCGCAAGAACGAGATCGTCGCCGAGATCTTCCGCACCGCCATCGAGGGCCTGCCCGAGGCCGGCGGCGACTACCCGGCGATCGTGCCGCTGATGCCGACGGGCCTCGACGCCTCGGCGCCGCACCTGACCTGGGACGACCGGCCGCTGACGCTCGACGCCGCGACCTTCTTCGAGATCGCCGGCTGCTACCACCGCTACCACTGCCCGCTGTCGCGCACGCTCTACCTCGGCAAGCCGCCGGCGCGCGTCCTCGAGGCCGAGAAGGCGGCGCTCGAGGGCCTGGAGGCCGGCCTCGAAGCGGCCCGGCCGGGCGAACCCTGCGAGGCCATCGCGCGGGCCTTCCTCGAGGTGCTCGCGCGCCACGGCATCGAGAAGACCAGCCGCTGCGGCTACCCGATCGGCCTGTCCTACCCGCCCGACTGGGGCGAGCGCACCATGTCGCTGCGGCGCGGCGACCACACGCTGCTCGAGCCCGGCATGACGTTCCACTTCATGCCCGGGCTGTGGTTCGACGACTGGGGCCTGGAGATCACCGAGTCCATCGTGATAACGGAGACCGGGTGCGAGACGCTGGCCGAGGTGCCGCGCCGGCTGTTCGTCAAGGGCTAGCGGCCGGGCCGCGCCAGGTCGCGTTGGGGAGAACGAGCACGATGACCAACATGTCCCTTTCCGGCACGCCGGCGAGCGGCCTCAAGGCCTCGCCGATCCGGCCGACCGTCGACCTCGACGCGCCGGGCCTGCGCCACGGCTTCCTCAAGCTGCCCTACTCCAGCGACGCCTCGGCCTGGGGCTCGGTGATGACGCCGATCTGCGTGGCGGTGAACGGCGAGGGCCCGACCGCGCTGCTGACCGGCGGCAACCACGGCGACGAGTACGAGGGCCCGATCGCGCTCTACAAGCTGGCGGCGAGCCTCGACCTGGAGCAGGTGCGCGGCCGCGTCATCATCGTGCCGGCGATGAACTACCCGGCGCTCGACGCCGGCCGCCGCACCTCGCCGATCGACAACGGCAACCTCAATCGCGTCTTCCCGGGCTCGCCGACCGGCACGGTCACCGAGAAGATCGCCGACTACTTCTGTCGCCACCTGCTGCCGCGCGCCGACATCGTGCTCGACATCCACTCCGGCGGACGCACCCTGGAGTTCCTGCCCTTCGCCGCCTGCCACGCCCTCGAGGACGAGGAGCACGGCGCGCGCTGCCTGGCCGCCATGAAGGCCTTCGGCGCGCCCTACTCGGTGATCATGACCGAGATGGACGCCGGCGGGCTCTACGACACCGCCGTCGAGGAGCTGGGCAAGACCTTCGTGACGACCGAGCTCGGCGGCGGCGGCACGGCGCGCGCCGCGACGGTGCGCATCGCCGAGCGCGGCATCGTCAACCTGCTGCGCCACGCCGGCATCCTGGAGGGCGAGCCGGAGCCGGCCGCGAGCACGCTGCTGACCATGCCCGACGAGGGCTACGTGGTCAGCGAGCACCACGGCCTGGTCGAGCCCTGCGTCGACCTCGGCGACCCGGTCGCCGCCGGCGAGCTGGTCGCCCGCGTCTACGACCAGCGGCGCACGGCGGGCGCGACCATCGAGTACCGCTCGCCGATCGCCGGCGTGCTGGCGGCCCGGCACTTCCCCGGCATGGTCAAGGCGGGCGACTGCCTCGGCGTCGTCGCCTACCCCTCCTGAGGCAGCGCCGATGGCCTCCGGGTCCCTTCCCGCCGGCGCCCAGGGCGGCGGGCTGCGTCTCGACGCAGTCGACCTGAAGATCCTGGCGGTGCTGCAGTGCGACGGCCGCATCACCAAGGTCAAGCTGGCCGAGGCGGTCAACCTCTCGCCCAGTCCCTGCTGGGAGCGGCTGAAGCGCCTGGAGCAGGCCGGGCTGATCAAGGGCTACCAGGCCCGCCTCGACCTCGCGCGCGTCGCGCCGGTCACCGAGGTGCTGGTCGAGGTGACGCTGGAGCACCACCGGCAGGACGACTTCGCGCGCTTCGAGGCGGCGATGCAGGAGGTCCCGGAGGTGCTCGACTGCTGGGCGACCGGCGGCGGCGTCGACTACCTGCTGCGCGTCGTCACCCCCGACGTCGACAGCTACCAGCGCCTGATCGACTCGCTGCTCGAGGCCGAGATCGGCATCGACCGCTACTTCACCTACATCGTCACCCGCTCGGTGAAGAGCCAGGCCCCGCTGCCGGTCGAGCGGCTGCTCGGCGCGCGCTGACGGCTACGCGTCGGACGACGCCCTCGCGGCGCGCCGCGAAAGTCTTTGCAATCGGCGGCGCAGCGACCCATTTGTTCCGTAAGGGAAAAGAATTCCCGTTCCCTACGGTTAATTTGTTTCATTTCCGCAAGACGTTTCTTGCGCCGGGTCGACGGGTCCGCCGCCGCCCCGGCGCATCGACGCAATTCCAGGAGGCCGCCCATGATCGAGGACGCCGAGACTGCAGATCGTATCGCCGCCAAGGCTCCCGCTCCGGCCCGGGCCCGGAAGGCGAAGAGCACGCCCAAGCGCCAGACCCGGCAACAGGCCGGCGCCCGAAAAGCGGCGGCGCCGGCCGTCCCGGCGAAGCCGCTAACAACGCGGCGCAAGCCGCTGGCGGCCGGTCCGCAGGACAAGGCGCTGTGGGGCCTCAAGCACATCTGCCCGGCCTGCGACAGCCGCTACTACGACCTGAAGAAGACCGGCGCCAAGTGCCCGAGCTGCGGCGCGGACCGGCCGCAGGCCAAGCTGGTCGCGAGCGGCAACCCGGTGCGCCGCACCCGCTCGAGCTTCGGCCGCTACCGCTGAGGCGGAGCCGGCATGGCGGTCAGCGGTCGGAGCCGGCTCGTTCGATGGCAGGGGCTGCCGGGCCGTGGATCAGGCCGTGGACGAAGCGCAGCTTGCCCTGCACGGCCGGGCTGAGCACGAAGGGATAGAGCTCGGGCTGGCCCATCGAGCTGTTGAGGCTGTTGACCGCATAGGTCAGCGGCAGCCAGGCGGCGACCAGGGCGTCGAAGTCGGTCTGCCGGTACGCGTCGAACTCCAGCGCCATGCGGATCGTGCGGTCGCGGCCGAGGCCGGGGTCGATGGTCAGCCCGAAGGCCCGGGCGGTTTCCAGCGTATCGACCAGATGCAGGTAGTGCGCCCAGGTCTCCGCGAAGTCCTCCCAGGGATGCGCGCTGGCGTAGCCGCTGACGTGCCGTTCCTGCCAGTCGGCCGGCGGCCCCTCGGTGTAGTGCGCCTGCAGGGCTTCGGCATAGTCCCGGCGCTCGTCGCCGAACATCTCGCGGAAGGCCTCCAGCCAGAGGCCGTCGCGCACCAACCGCTCCCAGTAGTAGTGGCCGACCTCGTGGCGGAAGTGGCCGAGCAGCGTGCGGTAGGGCTCGGCCATCTCCTGGCGGTGGCGCTCGCGCTCGGCATCGTCGGCCTCGGCGACGTCGATCGTGATCAGGCCGGCGGCATGGCCGGTGACGACCGGCTGGCGCTGCCAGTAGCCGGGGCCGGACCCGGACAGGAAGTCGAAGGCGAGCCCCCTGTCGGCATCGTCGAACCGGCTGACCAGCGGCAGGCAAAGCCGAAGCAGGCCGTAGACCAGCCTGTGCTTGGCGGTCTCGACGCGCTGCCAGTGCATCAGGTTGCGGGCGTCGGAGAGGTCGGGAACGGTGCGGTTCAGCCGGCAGGCCCGACAGAACGCGGCCGCCCCGCCGCCGCCATCGCCGTCATCGGCCGGCACCAGCCAGTTGCAGGCCTCCCAGCCGGCGTTGGCGCAGAAGCGGAACAGCTGTCCCGGCCGGGCGAGCGCGCGCCAGCGCCCGTCGTCCGCCGCCTCCAGCGCGCTCATCGCGCTCTCCTCCGCGAGATAGCCGAGCCGGCGCCCGCAGCGCTCGCAGCTCGTGTTCTCAAAGAACAGCAGCTGGCCGCAGTGCTGGCACTCGAACAGCCTCATGGCCGCGGGCTCCTCGTCATCACGGGGTCATCGCGGCGCGGCCGGAAGCCGTGCCGGAGGGCAGGCGGCTGGCGGAGGCCGAATGCAAGAAGCCCCGCGCCGGGCGGACCCGGCGCGGGGCTGTCTCGTCGTCCCGTCCGCCGGGCCGGCTCACGGGGGAGCCGCCCGTCGGAACCGTGCAGGCGCCTCAGGCGGCCTGCAGGTTCTCGGCCGAGGACTTGCCGCTGCGGCTGTCCGCGACGACGTCGTAGGAGACCTTCTGGCCCTCGTCGAGGCTGCCGAGACCGGCGCGCTCAACGGCACTGATGTGCACGAAGACGTCCTTGCTGCCGTCGTCCGGCTGGATGAAGCCGTAGCCCTTCTGGCCGTTGAACCACTTCACGGTTCCCTTGCTCATAGCGATCGTCCTTTAGATAAAGAGTAGTGCAAGCCGCGCCATTCGCAGCCTTTCGACACGAGATTTTTGGAAGAAGGTCGTTAGTCTGGCGCGCTAGTCGCGGCGAGGCCAAGTCGTTCGGCCGAATCTCTGACGCATTAAATGGTGCGCCGCCCGCGGAACGCAAGAACAATCGCCCCTTTACGCCCACTTTGTTTCCTGGATCAGAGCAGCAAGCCGGCCTCGATCGCCCCCCAGATCGTGGCCGCCGTCACCGCGAGCGAGGCCAGAGCCCCGACCAATGCCACGCAGAGCAGAAGGCCGTCCTCCTCCAGGAAGGCGACGGCGAGCAGCATGATCGCCAGGCTCGGAATCACCTGGCTGAAGGGGATCGGCGCCAGCAGCGTTGCGGAGAGCAGCAGGATGACAAGTCCGACCACGCGCTTCGTCGCCTCGAAGGGCAGGGTCCAGCGCGGCCGCACCAACCTCTCCAGCCAGCGCAGCGCGGGCACCAGGCGGCGGATCAGAGCGGCGAGCCTTCGGGTCGGCACGCGGCGGCGGCCGAGGAAGGCCGGCAGTTCCGGCGCCGCCCTCGCCCGCAGCATCTGGAATGCCGGCAGGGCCAGCAGCAGGCCGGCGACCGAGGCGATGCCCGGTACCAGGCCGACCAGGGCAAGCAGCAGCATGACAACGCCGAAAGATCGTTCGCGCAGCTCGCCGACGATCCAGGCGAGACTGACCCGGTCGGCCGGTGCCTCGCGCAGCAGCTCCTCGAGCACCACCGAGGTCGCGGTGCGGTCGGTCGGCATGTCCTCGCGCATGGCCCCGCGCTCGCTCTCGACCGGGCGAGACGCCATGCCTCGTCCCTCCTGCGGACATTGAAGCCGCCGGAGCGCCGGCCTGTCGAGCGGGGGCCCTTCTTCGGCCGCGATCGGCGCCCGTGAGAGCGCAGGATTCGGGAAGACGTCGCGCCAGGAGCCGCCTAGGCTCTGCACCATGGAGGATCTGCTCGCCTTCCTGCTGGCCGGGCTGGCGCTGACCGGCAGCCCGGGCCCGGCGACGCTGTCGATGGCGGCGACCGGCGCCGCCTTCGGGGCGCGGCGCGGGCTGCTCTACCTCGCCGGCATCTCGCTCGGCATGCTGCTGGTGATGACGGTGACGGCGAGCGGCGTCGTCGGCCTGCTGCTGGCGCTGCCCGGCGTGACGCCCGCGGTCTCGCTGGTCGCGGCCGCCTACTTCCTGTGGCTGGCCTGGCGCATCGCCACGGCGCCGCCGCTCGACGAGGCGGATCCGGCACGACAGCCGCCGCGCCTGCCGGCCGGTATCCTGCTCGCCCTGGTCAACCCCAAGGCCTACGCCGCCATGGCCGCGCTGTTCTCCAGCTTCCTGCTGGTGCCCGGCGCCCTGGCGCTCGACGCCGGGCTCAAGATCGCCCTGCTCTCGACGATGATCGTCGGGGTCAACCTCGCCTGGCTGCTGACCGGCGCGGCACTGACCCGCCTGTTCCGCGAGCCGCGCGCCAACCGTGCGATCAATCTGCTGTTCGCCGCGCTGCTGCTGGCCTCGATCGCGCTCGCGCTGCTCGTGTGATGTGCATGCCCGCCGCCATGCAACCGCGCGTAGCGTGTGGCGGAACCTTTTCGTCCCTGTTCTGTTCCTGATTCGCGAGGCTCGGCCGCAAGGCCGGCTCAGTCGGAACGGTGGGATGGACGCTGACTTCGGACATCGCGCGACCGCGCCCGAAAAGACGACGGCCGATGCCGGTCGTCGCGCCGGCCAGCGCGCGCCCGGCGGCAAGGCGGCCCGGCAGCAGCCATGATCCCGACGAGGCGGCGAGCCGGCGACCGGGTGCTCCTGGCCGAGGACGAGTTCATCATCGCCAGCGAGATCGAGGACCTGCTGGAGCAGGCGGAGCTCAGGGTCGTGGGCCCGGCGGCGGCGCTGTCCCAGGCCCTGCTGCTGGCACAGTCCGACGGCATCGCCGCGGCGATCCTCGACGTCAATCTGGCCGGCGAGCAGTGCTGGCCCGTCGCGCGGCTGCTGCGCGAGCGCGGCGTCCCCTTCTTCTTCCTGTCCGGCTACCTCGAGAACCACATGCGGCTGCCCGACGATCTGGCCGACGCGCCCATGCTCGGCAAGCCGATCGAGGCCGAGCAGTTCTGGGCCGCGCTCGACGAGACCCTGCCCCTGCTGCGCGGCCCCCGGGCGGTCTGAGGGCCCTTGCCATGCCGCCGCCGATGCGGCAAGGCAGGCGTCTCCGCCGCTCGACGAAGGACCGCCGATGACCGCCTCGCCCTTCCGCCCGCTCGGACTCGACCACCTGGTGCTGCGCGTCGTCGACAGCGCGCGCATGGAGCGCTTCTACTGCGAGGTGCTGGGCTGCACGCCCGAGAAGCGGCAGGCGGAGATCGGTCTCATGCAGCTGCGCGCCGGGCGCTCGCTGATCGACCTGGTCGACGTCGCCGGCACGCTGGGCCGCCAGGGCGGCGCGGCGCCGGGCCGCGAGGGCCGCAACCTCGACCACCTCTGCCTGCGCATCGAGCCCTTCGAGCCCGAGGCCATCGCCGCCCACCTGCGCGGCCACGGCGTCGAGCCCGGCGAGGTCGTCAGCCGCTACGGCGCCGAGGGCGACGGCCCCTCGATCTACCTCGAGGACCCCGAGGGCAACGTCGTCGAGCTCAAGGGACCGCCCGCCGGCTGAGCCCCTGAGCGCCCCGCATCAGGCGAAGCGGATCGAGATCCCCTCCAGCCCGATGCCCGACAGCCGCGTCTCCCAGTGCTGGCCGGGCGCGATCGGGAACGCCCGGGTCAGGGTGCCGGTGGTGACCAGCTCGCCGGCGGCGAGCGGCGGATTGTCGGGATCGTCGGCGAGCAGGCCGACGAGGTGGCGCAGCGCCGAGAGCGGGCCGTCGAGCACGTTCGAGGCGTGCCCGCGATCGGCGAGCGCGCCGTCGCACGACAGCTCGATGCCGAAATCGGCGAGGCTCGCCAGCCAGCCGGCGCGCTCCTCGTCCAGGGCCTGGCGCGGGCCGACCAGCAGCGCGCCGTGCAGGCCGAAGGCGGCGACGGTGTCGGCCGGCGTGAAGCGCCAGCCGGGAAACACCGACTGTACGATCTCGAAGCCGTGGGCGACCCAGTCGAGGCAGTCCAGCAGCGCCGCCTCGTCCATGCCCGGCTCGGGCGCGCGGCCGATGCCCAGTACGATCTCCGGCTCGATGCGCGGCTCGGCGAAGCCGGCCAGCGGGAAGCTCTCGCCCGCCTCCGCCAGCTCGAACAGCGTGCGGTCGTAGACCGGCCCCCAGATCGGCGCGTGGACGCCGTACTCGTCCCAGATCGTGCGGTTGGTGAAGCCGATCTTGCGCCCGACCGGCCGCTCGCCCGCCGCCTCGCGCAGCGCCCGCACGCGGGCGGTGACGCGGTAGGCCTCGGCCAGGCCGAAGCCGGGATGGCGGGCCGAGAAGGGCTCGACCTGGCGGCCGCCGCCGAGCAGCCCGACGGCCTCCTGCGCGATCTCCTCCGTGAGCCCCGGGGCTGCCGGTCCGTCCATCGGTCGTTCTCCCTGGTTCGCGCGCGTCCTGCGCCTTGCCGTCACTATCCCGGCAGAAGATCTCTCGGGCAATCCCCGCCTTGGCAGCGGTTCCTTCCGCCGGCCGCGTCCAGTTCAGACGCACCTTCGGCGCGCTTTGCCCTAGCGTCGCGCCCAGTCTTGACCCCTTTCCGAAGAAGCGAGGCAGCCATGGCCCAGAGCGCGACCCAGACGGCGACGCTTCATTCCCTGTCCGGCCAGGGCCACCCCGGTCACGGGAGCGGCCTGCCGGCGCTCGCCGATCGCCGGCTGTTCCGCGAGCTCTCCTACGTCGACGGCCGCTGGACCGCGGCTCCCGGCGCCGGGACGCTGGAAGTGCTGAACCCGGCCGACGGCAGCCTGGTCGGCCGCGTTCCGGCCCAGGGTGCAGCCGAGGCGACCGCCGCGGTCGAGGCCGCGCACGACGCCTTCGCGGCCTGGCGTCGGCGCCTCGCCAAGGAACGCGGCCAGCTGCTGCGCGCCTGGTACGAGCTGATCGTCGCCAGCAAGGCCGACCTGGCGCGGCTGATGGTCGCCGAGCAGGGCAAGCCGCTGGCCGAGGCCGAGGGCGAGATCGACTACGCCGCCGGCTTCGTCGCCTGGTACGCCGAAGAGGCGACCCGCCTGGGCGCCGAGTCGCTGGCCAGCCACCTGCCCGGCGCCGAGACCTCGGTGCGCCGCGAGCCGATCGGCGTTGCCGCCCTGGTGACGCCCTGGAACTTCCCGACCGCGATGATCACGCGCAAGGCCGCCGCCGCGCTGGCCGCCGGCTGCACCGTGGTCGTCCATCCCTCGTCCGAGACGCCCTTCTCGGCGCTGGCGCTGGCCGAGCTGGCCGACCGCGCCGGCCTGCCGCGCGGCGTCTTCAACGTCGTCACCGGCCGGGCCTCCGACATCGTGCCGGCCTGGTGCAGCGACACCCGGGTGCGCGCGCTCTCCTTCACCGGCTCGACCGAGATCGGCCGGCTGCTCGGCGAGCAGTGCGCGCCGACCGTCAAGCAGCTGATCCTGGAGCTCGGCGGCCACGCGCCCTTCGTGGTCTTCGCCGACGCGGACCTCGACCGCGCCGTCGAGAGCTGCCTGTCGGCCAAGTTCGCGACCAGCGGCCAGGACTGCCTGGCGGCCAACCGCATCTACGTCGAGCGGCCGGTCTACCAGGCCTTCGTCGCCCGCTTCGTCGACCAGGTGCGGACCCTCAAGGTCGGCCCCGGCCTGGAGCCGGGCGTCGAGATCGGCCCGCTGATCCACGACCGCGCCGTCGCCAAGATGGCCGAGCAGGTCGAGGACGCGACCGCCAAGGGCGCCAAGCTGCTGGTCGGCGGCAAGAGCCATGCCCTGGGCGGGCAGTTCTTCGAGCCGACGGTGCTGGCCGACGCGCCCGACACGGCGAAGATCATGAGCGAGGAGACCTTCGGGCCGATCGCCGCGCTCGCGCCCTTCGACAGCGAGGAGGAGGCGATCGCCCGCGCCAACGACACGGAGTACGGCCTGATCGCCTATCTGCACAGCGGCGACCGCGCCCGCATCGCCCGCGTCGTTGCGGCGCTGGAGTACGGCATGGTCGCGGTCAACCGCACCAAGGTGACCGGCGCCCCGGTGCCCTTCGGCGGGGTCAAGCAGTCGGGCCTCGCCCGCGAGGGCGGTCGCGCCGGCATCGAGGCCTTCACCGAGCTGAAGTACGTCTGCACCGACCTCGACTGAACGGCCCGGCGCCGACACGCGCTTCGCCCTTCGACAGGCTCAGGGCGAAGCGCGACGGATGCGGTCTTCGCGGACCGCTCCGTCGCTTCCTGGTGAGCCTGTCGAACCATGCAAGCGGGCAGGCGCCGCCGCGCCGCGCGCGAAAGGAGCTCGAACATGCTGAAGAACCGCGACAGCCTGGACGCCTGGGACCGCGACCACTTCTTCCATCCCTCGACCGCCATGGGCGCGCACGCGCGCGGCGAATCGCCGAACCGCATCGTCACCGGTGGCGAGGGCGTCTACATCGTCGACCGCGACGGCAAGCGCAGCCTGGACGCCTTCGCCGGGCTCTACTGCGTCAACGTCGGCTACGGCCGCCAGGAGATCGCCGAGGCGATCGCCGAGCAGGCCCGGGAGCTGGCCTACTACCACGCCTACGCCGGCCACGGCACCGAGGCCTCGATCGCGCTGGCCCGCATGATCGTCGAGCGCGCGCCCGACCACATGAGCCACGTCTACTTCGGCCTCTCCGGATCGGACGCCAACGAGACCCAGATCAAGCTGGTCTGGTACATCAACAACATCCTGGGCCGGCCGGAGAAGAAGAAGATCGTCTCGCGCTGGCGCGGCTACCACGGCTCCGGGATCATGACCGGCAGCCTCACCGGCCTGGAGCTGTTCCACAAGGCCTTCGACCTGCCGCGCGTGCCGGTCATCCACACCGAGGCGCCCTACTACTTCCGCCGCGACGACGAGAGCCTCGACGAGGAGGCCTTCGCGAGCCGCTGCGCCGAGCGCCTGGAGGCGCTGATCGAGCAGGAGGGCGCCGACACCATCGCCGCCTTCATCGGCGAGCCGATCCTCGGCACCGGCGGCATCGTGCCGCCGCCGAAGACCTACTGGGAGAAGATCCAGGCGGTGCTGAAGAAGCACGACATCCTGCTGATCGCCGACGAGGTGGTGACCGGCTTCGGCCGCATGGGCACGATGTTCGGCAGCACGCACTACGGCATGGAGCCGGACCTGATGACGGTGGCCAAGGGCCTGACCAGCGCCTACGCGCCGCTGTCCGGCGTGATCGTCAGCGAGAAGCTCTGGAAGGTGCTGGAACAGGGTTCCGACCAGATGGGCCCGATCGGCCACGGCTGGACCTACTCGGCCCACCCGCTGTGCGCCGCCGCCGGCGTCGCCAACCTCGAGCTGATCGACAAGCTGGGCCTGCTCGACAACGTGCGCGAGGTCGGCCCCTACTTCCGCAAGGCGCTCGCCGACGCCCTGGACGGCAACCCGATCGTCGGCGAGGTGCGCGGCGACGGCCTGCTGGCCGCCGTCGAGTTCGCCAAGGACCCGGCCAGCCGGACGCTGTTCGACCCGGCGCTCAAGGTCGGCCCCAAGGTCGCCGCGGCCACCCTGGCCCGCGGCGTCGTCGCCCGCGCCATGCCGCACGGCGACATCCTGGGCTTCGCCCCGCCGCTGTGCCTGACCAAGGCCGAGGCCGACACCGTGGTCGAGGCGACCAAGGGCGCCGTCGAGGAGGTCGCCCGGAGCCTCTGAGCCGGGCCGTCCCTTTCCTCCCCCTGGCCGGGCCGTCGGCGTCACGCCGCCGCGCCCGGCCTTTCTTCTCTTGGGCGCCGCCCCTACTCCGCGGCGCGGATCCGGCAGGCCTGGCTGCGCAGGTTCGGGGCGCCGGAGACCGGGTCGCGGGGCGGGTCGGCGAGCAGCGCGTTGTAGCTGATCGAGCCGGCGCCGCTGGCCGGATGGCGCACCACCTCGCCCGGCGCCTCGCCGGCGCTCAGCCACCAGCCGAACTGCCCGACCACGACGCCGGGGCGCAGCCGCGAGTTGAGACTGGCGCGCACCCGCACGCGCCCGGCCGGCGTCTCGACCCACAGCCAGCCGCCCCGGTCGATGCCGTGGGCGGCGGCCGTTTCGGGATGCAGCTCGGCCGAGGGATGCGGCGCGACGCGGAGCAGGCTCGGCAGGTTGCGGTGCTGGCTGTGGCAGTACTGCGGGAGCTTGGCGCAGGACAGCAGCAGCGGCCAGTCGCCCTCGCCGAGCCGCTCGGGCGCCGCGGCCGAGGGACGGTAGACCGGCACCGGATCGTAGCCGTGGCGGCCCAGCAGCTCGGAATAGACCTCGACCCGGCCGCTGTCGGTCGCGAAGCCCCTGCGGCCCGCGGCCGTCGCCTCGGCGTACTTGCGATGGCGCTGCTCGACCGGCACATCGAGCCCTTCCGGCTGCGCGCGCAGCGCTTCCGGCGTCAGGCCGAGCGGCGCCAGGCGGTGACGCAGCCCGGCCTCCGGATCGCCGCCGAAGAAATGCTCGGCGAGGCCCAGCCGGACCGCCAGGTCGAAGACGATGGCGCTGTCCGAGCGTGCCTCGCCGGGCGGCGCCACCACCGGCCGGCGCAGCTGGACCCGTTCGCGGCCCGCGACCGGCCGGCCGAAGCCGAGCCGCAGGCCCTCGTGCTCCCAGGGCGAGCTGACCGGCAGCACGATGTCGGCGAGCGCCGCCGTCGGCGTCATGAACAGCTCGGTCTGGACGTGGAAGTCGAGCGCTTCGAGCGCCGCCTGCAGGCGCATCGGGTCGGGCTGCGAGACCAGCAGGTTGGAGCCGAAGGCGACCAGGGCGCGCGGCCGGTAGGGCCGGCCGCTCTCGACCGCGCGGCAGAAGTCCTGGCCGGTGACCCAGCCGCCGGCCGCCGGGCCGAGCGGCCGCTCCGCGAGTCCGAGCGTCTTCGCCGCCTGCGCCGGCGTGACCAGGTCGCGGCCCGAGACCGCGGCGCCCGCCGGCACCGGCAGCTGAAGATTGGCACCCGGCGCGTCGTAGTCGCCGAGCAGGGCGTAGATCAGCGCAATGGCCCGGTCGGTCTGGGTCGCGTTGTCGTGCTGGCCGACGCCGGTCCAGGCGTAGTAGCCGGCCGGCCGTGACTGCCAGAGCAGCGCCGCCGCCGCCTCGATGTCCTCGGCCGGCACGCCGGTCGCCTCGGCGGTACGCGCCGGCGTCCACTCGGCGCAGAGCCGCCGGTAGTGCTCGAAGGCCGGCCGGCAGGCGACGCCCTCGACCTCGACCCGGCCCTCCAGCGCCGGGCGCAGGCCGAGCTCGGAGGGCAGACGCCCGTCGAGCGCGACCGCGGCGCCGACGGCCTCGTCCCAGACCAGGAAGCCGCCGTCGCGCCGCAGGAAGCGGCCGTCGTCCTCGCGCACCAGGAAGGGCCCGTTGCTCCAGTCCTCGACGAAGCCCCGGTCGTAGCGTCCGCTCTCGATCAGCAGCCGTGCGAGGCCGAGCGCCAGCGCGCCGTCGGTGCCGGGGCGCGGCGCCAGCCAGAGGTCGGCCTTGACCGCCGGGCCGGCGCGCCGCGGGTCGACGACGACGACCTTCGCGCCGCGCGCCCGCGCCGCGTTCAGGCGCTGGGCGTTGACGAGCCAGGCGGTGCTGGGGTTGTGCCCCCAGAACAGCAGGCAACCGGCGTTCTCGAAGTCGGGCACGCCGACGCCCTCGCCGAAGGTGAAGGCGGTGGCGTGGTCCTTGTGCCAGTTGCACAGCTCGGTGGCGTAGAGCGTGTTGCTGGCGCCGAAAGCGCGCACGAAGCGCTCGACCCAGTCGATGTGGTCGGACATGCCGGTGCCGCTCGGCGTGGTGATCGCGAAGGTCACCGCCTCCGGCCCGGCCTCGCGCGCGAGATCGCCGAGACGGCGGGCGATCTCGTCGAGCGCCTCGTCCCAGCCGATCTCCTGCCAGCCGGGGTCGTCCGCCCCCTTCGGCGCGGTGCGGCGCAGCGGCCGGGTCAGGCGCTCGGGGTGGTGGACCAGCTCGGGCGCCGCGCGGCCCTTGGCGCAGAGATGCTCCCCGGTCGGATGGCCGGGGTCCGGCTCGACCGCGACCAGCCGGCCGTCCTCTACGAGGTTGACGCAGCCGCAGCGCGAGCGGCAGAGCGCGCAGTAGCCGTGGTGCCGCTGCCGCCCCGCCGCCGCCGTCGCCGTAGCAGTCGCACTCGCCTCAGCCATCGCCGCCCTCTCCTCCGCGATCCCACCGGCGTCCTGCCGGCCGGGCAGTCTAGGGACGGTTGGGCCGGCGAGCCAGGGGCCGGCAGCGACGCGCGCGATGTCCTGTTCGCCGAAGCGGATCGGCTGCTTGGCCGCCGCCCTATTCCGGTCCGCCGCGCGACAGCCGGTCGAGATGACTGCGCAGCTCGCCATAGGCCAGGGGCTTGGGCAGGTAGGCGATCTTCTCGCAGACCTCCTGGGCGCGGCGCGCCAGCTCGGCGTTGCCGGTGGTGACGATCACCGGGATCTCGCCGCGGTTCTCCTGGACCCAGAGCGCGACGTCGATGCCGTCGCGCTCGCCCGGCATCTGCAGGTCGGTCAGCACGAGATCGATCCGCCGGCCCGACCCGAGGACGTCGATCGCCTCGTCGCCGTCCGCCGCCGGCACCGCCGTGACGTCGCAGCTCTCGAGGAAGTCGCAGATCTCCATGCGGATCAGCACTTCGTCCTCGACCACCAGGACGGTGGCCCTGTCTTGAGCGCGTTCGATGACCCTGCCCTTTCCCGACCTGCCGAAACGTGCGGTTAACAGAGCGATTAACATAGGATAATTGCCGAAGAGCGCCCCGAGGTTCCTTGGCCCGGTGCATTTCCTTTCGGGCGCCTCGGCACACCCGAAGGAAAGACATGAAAAAACCCTCCCCGGCGGGCTGCCGGGGAGGGTCACGGTCGGGAAGCCGCGATCGGCGGGAGGCCGCCGCGGGAGCGGCTATTCGGCCGGGACGGCCGGTGTCGCCACCGCCGCTTCGGCCCGCCGCCGGGCCCGGCCGACGAGCACGAGGCGTGCCGCGAAGCCGGCCAGGAACAGCGCGCCGACGCTGAACACGATGTCCCCGGGCACGCGCAGCCAGACCAGCGTGTGGATCAGCGGCGACTGCAGGAACTCCGCGGAGCGGGCATACCACAGCCCCTCGCTGACCGAGGCCCAGGCCTGGGCGACGCCGACCGGGAACAGGCTCATGACGACCATCATGGCGAGCCCGAGGTTGAGCGACCAGAAGGCCCACTTGAGCGGTCGGTCCGACCAGGCGAAGGCCGGGAACAGGCCGCGCAGGCAGAACAGCATCAGGCCGATGCCGAGCAGGCCGTAGACCCCGAACAGCGCGGCGTGGCCGTGGGTCGCCGTCAGGTTCAGGCCCTGGACGTAGTAGAGCGAGATCGGCGGGTTGATGAGGAAGCCGAGCAGCCCCGCGCCGACCAGGTTCCAGAAGGCCACGGCGACGAAGAACAGGATCGGCCACTTGTAGGTCTGCACCCAGGGCGCGGCCTTGCTCATGCGGTAGGTCTCGTAGGCCTCGTGGCCGATCAGCGCGAGCGGCACCACCTCCAGCGCCGAGAACACGGCACCGACGGCGATGACCGAGGTGGTCGTGCCGCTGAAGTAGAGGTGGTGCAGCGTGCCGAGCACGCCGCCGGTCAGGAAGATCACCGTGGCGAACAGCACCGCGTGGTTGGCCGTGCGGGCGCGGACCAGGCCGAGCTTGACGGTCAGCAGCGCGATGGCGGCAGTGGCGAAGACCTCGAAGAAGCCCTCGACCCAGAGGTGGACGACCCACCAGCGCCAGTACTCGATCATCGACAGGTGGGTGTGCTTACCCCAGGTCAGCCCGGCGCCGTAGAACAGGCCGATGCAGACCGTCGAGAGGAACAGCATGACGACCAGCGGCTGCTGCTCGCCCGGCCGCGACAGCGCCGGCCACAGCGCCCGGCCGACCAGCGCCAGCCAGAGCATCAGCCCGGCGAACAGCGCGATCTGCCAGACCCGGCCGAGGTCGACGTACTCCCAGCCCTGGTGGCCCAGGTAGAAGTTGGTGTCGAGGTCGAAGACCTGCTGCACGGCCAGCCACTCGCCGGCCATCGAGCCGAGCACCACGACCAGCAGCGCGCCGTAGAGCAGGTTGACGCCGAGCTTCTGGAAGCGCGGCTCGCGTCCGCCCAGGATCGGCGCCAGGTAGAGGCCGGTGGCCAGCCAGGCGGTGGCGATCCAGAACACCGCGAGCTGGGTGTGCCAGGTGCGGGTCACCGCGTAGGGCAGGACGTCGGCCAGCGGGATGCCGTAGAAGTCGTGGCCCTCGACCGCGTAGTGCGCGGTCGTGGCGCCGAGCAGGATCTGCAGGCCGAACAGGCCGATCACGGTCCAGAAGTACTTGGCCGTGGCCTTCATCGAGGGCGTCGCCTTCAGCCCGCCGAGCGGGTCGGAGGCCGGCGGCACCGGCTCCTCCTCCTGCTTGCGCGCTGCGTGCCACCAGGTCAGCGCGCCGATGCCGGCGACCAGCAGGATGACGCTGGCGACCGACCAGACGACGTTGGCCGTCGAGGGCTTGTTGCCGACCAGTTCCTCGTGCGGCCAGTTGGCGGTGTAGGTGACCTCCTCGCCCGGCCGCTCGGTGGTCGTCGCCCAGGCCGCCCACTGGAAGAAGGCGGTCATCGCCTGCCGGCGGCCCTCGTCGGGAATCGCGCCGTTGGCGATGGCGTAGTCCTCGCGCAGGCCCTCGAGCGCCGCCGAGTCGCCGAACAGCTCGACGTAGTGCGCCGCGACCTGGCGGATCGCCTCGCCGCGGTCGGCCGAGACGGTGATGACGCCGCTGGCGGGATCGTAGGTGTTGGCCCGCATCTCGGCCTGCAGGCGCGCCTGCAGCGGCGCCTGTCGGTCGGCCGTGAGCAGCTCGTAGCTGGCGGCGCCGTACTCGCGCGCCGCCCAGATGTCGAGCAGGGCGACGGCTTCGCGGTGCAGCCAGTCGGCCGACCAGTCGGGCGCCAGGTAGGCGCCGTGGCCCCAGATCGAGCCGACCTGCTGGCCGCCCATCGACTGGTAGACCTGCCGGCCGGTCTGGATGTCGTCCTTGGTGTAGAGAACCTGGCCGTCGCTCGTGACGACGGCTTCCGGCACCGGCGGCTTCTCGCGGTGGATCTCGCTGCCCAGGAACCCGAGGGTGCCGAACGAGGCGACGAGGATCAGCGCGAGCACCAGCCACAGGCGCCGGAGCGAATGGCGCTGGAGCGTTTGGGTGGACATGGATGAACCCTCCGAGAAGGCGGCCGGGACGGCCGCGATCCCCGGACGCTAGCCGCGCCTCGGCAGGAGGGTTTTGCGCCCGCGCAAATGGCCGGAAGCGACGTCGATGCAGCCACGTCCCTCGACAGGCTCGGGACGAAGCCGACCTCGGTCGCGCCCTGGCCGTCGCTTCGTCCCGAGCCTGTCGAGGGACGTGGCAGCCAGGCTGCCGCCTCAGCGGGCGAGCAGGGCGCCCAGGACGTTGCAGACGACGCGCGCGGCGGTCAGCGCGCCCAGGCCGTCGCGGTCGGCGGCGGGCATGAACTCGACCAGGTCGAAGCCGGCGAGGCTGCCGCGCTCGGCGACGCCGTGCACCAGCTCGACGACCTGCCAGTAGCCGAGCCCGCCGGGCGCCGGGCCGATGACGGCCGGCATGACCGTCGGATCCATGCCGTCGCAGTCCAGGGTGAACAGGACCTTGGCGCCGCGCGGAATCCGCTCGAGCACCGGCTCGATGCCGTGGCGCGCGACCTCGCGGCCGGTGACGAACTCGACGCCCCAGGCCCTGGCGTCCTCGTAGTCGGCGGCGCGCGCGCTGCCGATCGCCCGGGCCCCGACCTGGACGATGCGCTCGATCCAGGGCATCTCCGAGGCGCGCCGCATCGGGCTCGACAGGCCGTAGCGCTCGCCGTCGACCTCGTCGCGCCAGTCGATGTGGGCGTCGATCTGCAGCACGGTGTAGGGGCCGCCCTCGTCGAAGGCCTGGAACAGCGGGATCGGCACCGAGTCGTCGCCGCCCAGGACCACCGGCGTCGCGCCGGCGGCGCGGATCTGGCGCACCGCGCCGGTGATCGCGGCGCGGTTGGCGGCGAAGTCGTTCTCGTCGAACGGCAGGTCGCCGCAGTCCGCGACCCGCGCGCCGCCGGAGGGCGCGTCGGCGAAGGGCGCGGCCAGCAGGTCGAAGTCCTGGTGCCCGCGGTTGGCGGCGTAGCCGGCCATCGCCGCGCGCAGCGCCGCCGGCGCGCCGGCGCAGTAGGCGCCGACCGAGCGGTAGGGCGTGGCGGCCGGCACGCCGAGGATCGCGACCTCGGCCTCGAGTCGCGAGAGGTCGGCGCAGGCGGGGAAGCCGAGGAAGGTCTCGACCGCCTCCGCGCTGTGGAACATCCGCCCGATCGTCGCTCCGCTCATCCCGTCGCTCCCGCTCTCCTGTGACCCGCGAACAGCAGGACGGCAGGTCGACGGCGCCTGTCAAGCCGGGCCCGCGAACGCAGCGGCGCCCGGCGGAGGGGTCGCCGGGCGCCGCGGGCGCTCTCCGGGAGGGGGAGGAGCGAGAGCGCTACTTCGCCTCGGCGAGCTGCGCCTCGGCCTGGGCCAGCAGGTCGGCCATCACCGTCTTGGCCTTGCCGGGCAGCTTGGCCTCCGCGGCCTCGTCCAGGTTGGCACCCGGGTCGCCGACCACGACCACGCCGACCATGCCGAGCGCGAGGTGCGGCAGGCACTTGTAGCCGTAGACGCCCTCCTGCTCGAAGGTCACCGTGACCGGCTGGTTCATCTTGCCCTTGAAGGGCTCGGCGCCGGCCGGCGTCATGCCCGGCAGGCTCTCGGCGTTGTGGCTCGGATCGGTCGGCACGAAGGTGACGGTGTCGCCCGGCGCGACCTCCAGGTAGGCCGGCTCGAAGACCATCATGCCGGCCGCGCCGCGGTTCAGCATCTTGACCTCGTGGTCGGCGGCGGCGGCGGTGCCGGCGAACGGCACGGCGGCGACGGTGACCGCCAGGGCGGCGGCGGCGAGCAGGCTCTTCTTGAAAGGTTTCATCTCTCTATTCCTTGACGCGGGGTACGTTCGTTTCGACAAGGAGAGAGATAGCCGGTTCGCCGGGCGGCGATTTGCGCTGCAGCAATTGCCGCACCCGGCGACGCCGTTTGCCCTGTCCGCCGTACGGAGAGCTGGACCATGGACATCCCGGCCCGCATCAGCGTGCTCCAGCGCGTGCCGTTCTTCGGCGGCCTCGACGAGGCGTCGCTGGCCACGGTCGCGCGCGAGGCGCACGAGCGCCCGGTCAGGAAGGACGAGACGCTGTTCCAGCAGGGCGAGGAGGCGACCCACGCCTACGTCATGGGCTGGGGCCGCGTGCGGCTGGACCAGACGACGCCGGACGGCCAGAACGTGGTGCTGCGCTACATGGGCCCCGGCGACCTCGTCGGCACGGTCGCGGTCCTGCGCCGCATCCCCTTCCCCGCCACGCCGGTCGCCCTGGAAGACTGCATGGTGCTGTCCTGGAGCGCGCCGCGGCTGGCGGACCTGATGCAGCGCTTCCCGCAGATCGCGCTCAACGCGATCGGCGTCATCGGCGGCCGCATCGAGGAGCTGCAGTCGCGCCTGCAGGAGGTCGCGACCCAGCGCGTCGAGCGGCGCATCGCCTCGACCCTGGTGCGCATCGCCAACCAGTCCGGCCGGCGCATCGAGGGCGGCGTCGAGATCCCCTTCCCGGTGTCGCGCCAGGACCTCGCGGAGATGACCGCGACGACCCTGCACACCGTCAGCCGCACGCTCTCGGCCTGGGACCAGCAGGGCATCCTGGAGTCGCGACGCTCCAGCCACCTGGTCATCCGCCAGCCGCACCGGCTGGTCGAGATCGCCGAGCAGGCCTAGGGACGCTCGTCGCCGTCGCTGCCCTGGATCGCCGCGAGGCCGCTCATCAGGTGGTCGCGCAGCAGCTCGACGACGCGCGGCCGGTCGCGCTCGCGGATCGCCTGGAAGATCGCCTCGTGCTCGCGCGTCGCCTGGGCCCAGCGCTCGGGCTTCAGGTTGGTCTGATAGCGGGCGCGATTGACGCGCACCGCCAGCATGTCCCACACCGACAGCAGCACGTCGTTGCCGGAGATCTCGACGAGCGACCGGTGGACAGCCTGGTTGGCCTCGAAGTAGCCGTCGAGCTCGCCGCGCAGCTGGTGTCGCACCAGCCGGTAGTGGTGCATGCCGATCTCGGCGATCTGCTCGTCGGTGATCCGCTCCATCGCGAGGCCGGCGGCGAGGGTCTCGAGCGCGCAGACGACCTGGTAGAGCTGGGCGACCTCCTCGACGTCGAGCTCGCTGACCACCGCGCCGCGGTTGGGCAGCAGCGTCACCAGCCCCTCGGTGCCGAGCGTGCGGATCGCCTCGCGCAGCGGCGTGCGGGAGATGCCCAGGCTCTCGCAGAGCTCGCGCTCGCGCAGCCGCTGGCCCGCGGGAATCCGCCCGGTTGCGATGAGCCGGCGCAGTTCGGCGACGGCAGTGCCGTAGAGCCGCCCCTTGCGCCCGGGCTCCACGACCGTCTCCGCCGCGGCCTCGCGTCCGGGATCCTGCCCGGGTTCCCGCACCCCTGCGTCTCCGTCCGTCATGTCCCCGGTATGCAACGTCCCGCTGTTCCGCTCAAGCCATCGCGATCTGCCGGTCCTTCCGTCTTGACCGGGACATTACCTTGTATGCAAATTCTCCACGGAATCACAGGCTAATTGTCCGGCTGGCGAACTGCGTGCATGCAAGCTTTGCCGGAAACGGCGGATCTCGACGGACCGGAGGAACAGCGATGGGCGACAGACTGGCGGGCCGCAGGGCCCTGATCACCGGCGGGGCCGGCGGCATCGGCGCCGCGACCTGCCAGGTCTTCTGCGAGCAGGGCGCGCGGGTCGCGATCGTCGACCTCGAGCGCGAGGCCGTCGAGGCCGCCGCCGAGGCGGTGCGCAGCGAGGTCGCCGGCGCCGAGGTGCTGCCGCTGGACGCGGACGTCTCGGACGAGAGCGCGGCGGCCGGCGCCGTCGAGGCAGCGACCCGGACCTTCGGCGGGCTCGACATCCTGGTCAACGTCGCCGGCATCCGCTCCTACGAGCCGCTGGCCGAGGCCAAGGCCGAGACCTGGCGCAGGATCCTCGACGTCAACCTGCTGAGCTACGCCTATACCGCCAAGGCGGCGCTGCCGGCACTGCGCCGCTCCGGCAAGGGCAGCGTCGTCAACGTCTCCTCGACCTACGGCGTCTCGGGCCGCGCCGGCATGGGCCAGTACGACGCGACCAAGGCGGCGATCATCGCCATGAGCCGGACGCTGGCCTTCGAGGAGGTCGAGCACGGCGTGCGCGTCAACTCGCTGTGCCCCGGCTACACCATGACGCCCTTCCACATCCGGCGCGGCGAGGCGCGCGGCCTGACCCGCGAGCAGGTGCTCAACGAGGAGGTCGGCGACTGCCTGATGCGGCGCTGGGCCGACGCCCGCGAGGTCGCGCTGCCGATCCTCTGGCTGGCCTCGGACGAGGCCTCCTACGTGACCGCCGCCAACTTCATGATCGACGGCGGCCGCCCGGTGCGTTGACCGGTGCGCTGACCGGTGCGCCGTGAGGCTTGCGCGCCTCGTCCCTCTCCTTCCCGCCCTTGCTCAAGGAAATTCCTCGATGCACCTCGAACAGCTTCTCGGTCCGGCGCCGGCGCGGCCGATCCGGGCCGGCCTGGTCGGCGCCGGCGAGTTCGGCCGCACCTTCATCGCGCAGATGCGCCGGGCCCCGGGCCTGGAGATGCGGGTCGCCTGCGACCGCGAGGCGGCGCGGGCGGTCGAGGCCTTCGTCGGCGCCGGCACCGAGCGCGCGCGCGTCCGGGTCTGCAGCAGCGCCGCCGACGCCGCGGACGCCTTCCAGGCCGGCGACGCGGTGGTGGTCGAGGAGGCCGGGCTGCTCGCCGACCTGCCGATCGACGTCGTCGTCGAGGCGACCGGCCACCCGGAGGGCGCGGCGGCGATCGCCGAGCTGGCGATCGCGCGCGGCAAGCACGTCGTCATGGTCACCAAGGAGGCCGAGAGCGCGGTCGGCCCGCTGCTCGCCCACAAGGCGCGCCAGGCCGGCGTCGTCCATACCCCCGTCGACGGCGACCAGCCGAGCCTGCTCATCGGCCTGGTCTCCTGGGCGCGGCTGCTCGGCCTGGAGATCGTCGCCGCCGGCAAGGCGAGCGAGTACGACTTCGTCTTCGACCCCGCCGCCGGCAGCGTCACCGCGCAGGGCCGAAGCCTCGCCGTGCCCGGCTTCGAGGACCTGTGGCAGGCGACTGGCGGCAAGGCCGCCGCGGTCGCCGCCGAGCGGGCGGACCGGCTCGGCGCGTTCTGGCACCGCACGGCGCCGGACCTCTGCGAGATGACCGTCGTCGCCAACGCCACCGGCCTGCCGCCGAGCCGCGAGGCGCTGCACGCGCCGATCGCCCGGACCCTCGAGCTGCCGGACCTGCTGGCGCCCTCCGCAGCCGGCGGCCTGCTCGCGGCGGAAGGGGTTCTCGACATCTTCAACTGCCTGCGCCGGCCCGACGAGATGAGCTTCGCCGGCGGCGTCTTCGTGGTCGCCCGCTCGCCCGATGCCGAGACCGGCCGGCTGTTCGGCGAGAAGGGCATCCCGGTCAGCGCCGACGGCGAGCGCTTCCTGATCTCCAACGTCGTCCACCTGCTCGGCGCCGAGGCGCCGATGTCGATCCTCTCGGCCTGCCGCGCCGGCAAGTCCACGGCCGGCGACGACGTCCGGCCGCGCGTCGACCTCACCGCGCGCACGACCAGGGAGATCGCCGCCGGCACCCGCTTCGAGCTCGGCTGGCGCCACGCCATCGACGGCATCGAGGCGCGGATGACGCCGGCGCGCGGGCTCGCCGACGACGTCGCCGTGCCGCACTACCTGCTGCCGGACGCGGTGGCGCGCGTCGACATCCCGGCCGACACCGCCGTCACCGGCGCCATGATCGAGCCGCCCGAAGGCTCGACCCTGTGGCGCCTGCGCCGCGAGCAGGACGCCCTGTTCGGTCTCTAGGCCCTCGATCGCGCCGCTCAGCGCGCGGGCCGCCGCGCGCACCACGGCACTGCCCTGGCCGCGCCCGCGGGCGTGCCGACGCGCCACGACGGAGCGGCCCTCATTTGCGCCGCCGCAAAAGCCGGGCCGTTGCGCCGGCGTAGGGTTCCAGCCTGCTCTCGCACGGAAGGACGCCCGCGATGCATCCCGAAGACCTCCCAGACATGATCGTCGGCGAGCTGATGGAGCGCTGGCCGGCCAGCGTGCCGGTGCTGCTCGGTCGCCGCATGGCCTGCCCCGGCTGCCTGATGGCGCGCTTCATGACCGTCCAGGAGGCGGCGCTCGAGCACGGCGTCGCACCGGAAGACCTGATCGAGGAGCTGGTCCGGGCGCTCGCCCCCGCCGGCTCGGCCTCGAGCGGCGGCGCGGCCGGCACCGGCCCGCAGGAGCTGCGCTCATGAGCGCCGTACGCACCGCGATCCCGCGCTACCGCGCCTGGCAGGGGCCCGCCCTGCTCAAGGAGGGCTTCCGGCCGTTCTTTCTCGGCGCGGCGGTCTGGGCCGCCGTCTCGCTGCTGCTCTGGCTGGCGCAGTTCCAGGGCCTGCTGACGCTGCCCACGGCGCTGCCGGCGATGACCTGGCATGTCCACGAGATGCTGTTCGGCTTCGTCGGCGCCGCCGTCGCCGGCTTCCTGCTGACCGCGATCCCCAACTGGACCGGCCGCATGCCGCTGCAGGGCTGGCCGCTCGCCGGTCTCGCCCTGGCATGGCTGGCCGGCCGCGGCGCGGTCGCCACCTCGGCCTGGATCGGCGCGCTGCCGGCAGCGGCGATCGACCTCGCCTTCCTGGCGCTGATGCTGGCGGTCGTGCTGCGCGAGATCCTGGCCGGCCGGAACTGGCGCAACCTGCCGATGGCCGGCGCGGTCGCGCTGCTGCTCGCCGGCAACGCGCTGATGCACGCCGAGGCGGCCGGCTGGCTGCCGGGGCTGCCGGCCGGGCTCGGCTGGCGGCTGACCGTCGCCGTCGTGCTGCTGCTGATCGGCCTGGTCGGCGGCCGCATCATCCCCAGCTTCACGCGCAACTGGCTGGCCAAGCGCGGCGCCGCCGCCCTGCCCCCGCCCTTCGGCCCGCTCGACAAGGTGGCGCTGGCCGCCACCGCCCTCGCCGGCGTCTTCTGGACGGTGTGGCCGGACAGCGACGCCATGGCCCTGGCCATGCTCGGGGCCGCCCTGGCGCAGGCCCTGCGCCTCGCCCGCTGGCGCGGCCTCGCGACGCTGCGCGAGCCGCTGGTCTGGATCCTGCACCTCGCCTACGCCTGGCTGCCGCTCGGCCTCGCCCTGCTCGGCCTGTCCCGCTGGGTCTGGAGCCTGACGCCGAGCCTGGCGGTCCATGCCCTGACCGCCGGCGCGATCGGCAGCATCACGCTGGCGGTGATGACCCGGGCGACGCTCGGCCACACCGGCCGGCCGCTGACCGCCGGGCCGGGCACCACGGCGATCTACCTGGCGATCACGCTGGCCGCGGCCGCGCGCCTCGCCGCCGCCGCGGTACCGGCGCAGATGGCTTCGCTGCTGGCGCTCTCGGGCATCGCCTGGCTGGCGGCCTTCGGCGGCTTCGCCCTGCTCTACGGGCCGATGCTGCTGGCCCCCAGGCAGCAGGCCGGCTGAGCGCGCCTCGGCCGGCAGCGGCCGGCGCCGGCGGGCCTCACGAGCCCGCCGGCCGCTCCTCCGGAGCGGGGCCGCGCAGCTCCTCGTCGACCTTCCAGCCCGGCTCGATGCCGGTCATGTCGGGCAGCCGGTGGGCGATGCCCTTGTGGCAGTCGATGCAGGTGCGCTCGCCGCTGAACAGGTACTCCTGGTGGATGCGTTCGGCACGGCTGTTCTGGGCGACCAGGTCCATCGCCTCGGTGCTGTGGCAGTTGCGGCACTCCAGGCTGTCGTTGGCCTTGAGCCGCGCCCACTCGTGCTTGGCCAGCGCCAGGCGGTGCTCCTGGAACTTGGCCGGCGTCGAGATGGTGCCGAACAGATGGCCCCAGACCTCCTTGGAGGCCTGCATCTTGCGCGCGATCTTGTCGGTCCAGTCGTGCGGCACGTGGCAGTCCGGGCAGGTCGCACGCACGCCCGTGCGGTTGGTGAAGTGCACCGTCTGCGTCAGCTCCTGGTAGACGTTGTCGCGCATCTCGTGACAGGAGATGCAGAATTCCTCCGTGTTGGTCACCTCCAGGGCGGTGTTGAAGCCGCCCCAGAAGATAACGCCGAACAGGAAGCCGCCGAGCGTCAGCAGGCCGAGCGGCAGGTGCGCGCTCGGCCGCGAGGCGATGCGCCAGAAGGCGCGCAGGTAGCGCTTGAGCCCGCCCATCGCCTAGTTCGCGCTTCCGCTGAGCTCGAGCATGTCGACGAAGAGGTTCTCGACCAGCGGCTGGGCGTCGGTCTGCTGGACGTGGCACTGGGTGCAGAAGTAGCGCCGCGGCGCGACGTCGGCGAGCATCTGGCCGTCGCGGTCCTGGAAGTGCGTGATCGAGATCATCGGCGCGCCCGAGCGCTCGACGTACTGCCGCTTGTGGCAGGTCATGCAGGCGTTGGTCTGCAGCGTCAGCTGATAGCCCTCGATGTCGTGCGGGATGACCGGCGGCTGCTCCGGGTAGTTGCGCATCTGCCGGCCCACGTCGGTGACCGGCTCGGCCAGCGAGGGCGCCGGGCTCGAGCTCGGCAGCGGCTGGCTGCCGGTGAGCCGCGGCGCGTCGCCGCGCTGGGCCAGCGCCGAGGCGACGGCGAGCGTCGCCGAGAGGGCGAGCGCCAGCGCTATGGTCCAGGCTCTCATGACATCGTCCTCCCTAGGCCGAGAGCACCTTGACGGCGCATTTCTTGAAGTCGGTCTGCTTGGAGATCGGGTCGGTGGCGTCGAGCGTGCACTTGTTGATCAGCTGGCTGGCGTCGAACCAGGGCACGAAGATCACGCCGCGCGGCGGCCGGTTGCGGCCGCGCGTCTCGACGCGGGTGACGATCTCGCCGCGCCGCGAGACCAGGCGGATCTCCGAGCCGCGCCGGAGGCCGCGATCCTGGGCGTCGAGCGGATGCATGAAGCAGCGCGCGCCGGAGAAGGCCTTGTAGAGCTCGGGCACGCGCAGCGTCATCGAGCCCGAGTGCCAGTGCTCGAGCACCCGGCCGGTGACCAGCCAGAGGTCGTACTCCTCGTCCGGCGCCTCGGCCGGCGGCTCGTAGGGCAGCGCCATGATCCGCGCGCGGCCGTCGGGCCGGCCGTAGAACTCGACGCCCTCGCCGGCCTTGACGTAGGGGTCGTAGCCGGCGCGGTAGCGCCACTTCGTCTCCTCGCCGCCGACCACCGGCCAGCGCAGCCCGCGCTCGCGGTGGTAGGTGTCGAAGTCGGCCAGGTCGTGGCCGTGGTCGCGGCCGAACACGGCGTACTCCTCGAACAGGCCCTTCTGGACGTAGAAGCCGAAGTGCTGCGCCTCGTCGTTGGCGTAGTCCGGATCCAGGTCGTCGAGTCCGTAGGCGTCGACCTGGCCGTTGCCGTAGAGCACCTCGAACAGCGTCTTGCCGCGATACTCCGGGTTGGCGTCCAGGATCTCCGCCGGCCAGACCTCGTCGGTCGTGAAGCGCTTGGAGAACTCCATGAGCTGCCAGAGGTCGGAGCGCGACTCGCCGGGCGCCTGGACCAGCTGGTGCCAGAACTGGGTGCGCCGCTCGGCGTTGCCGTAGGCGCCCTCCTTCTCGACCCACATGGCGGTCGGCAGGATCAGGTCCGCCGCCGAGGTCGTCGCCGTCGGATAGGCGTCGGAGACGACGATGAAGTTCTTGGGGTTGCGGTAGCCCGGATAGGTCTCGTTCAGGATGTTGGGCGCCGCCTGCATGTTGTTGTTGACCTGGACCCAGTAGACGTTGAGCTCGCCGTCCTTGAGCTTCCGGTCCTGCAGCACGGCGTGATAGCCGGGCTTCTCGGGGATCAGGCCCGCGGGCAGCTTCCAGACCTTCTCCGCGAAGGCCCGGTGCTCGGGGTTGGCGACCACCATGTCGGCGGGCAGGCGGTGCGCGAAGGTGCCGACCTCGCGCGCCGTGCCGCAGGCCGAGGGCTGGCCGGTCAGCGAGAAGGGGCTGTTGCCCGGCTCGGAGATCTTCCCGGTCAGGAGATGCAGGTTGTAGACGAGGTGGTTGGCCCAGACGCCGCGGACGTGCTGGTTGAAGCCCATGGTCCAGAGGCTCATGACCTTGCGGTCGGGGTCGGCGTAGAGCTCGGCCAGCTGGTCGAGCCGGTCGCCGGGCACGCCGGTCAGCTCCTCGACGTAGTCGCGGGTATAGCTGGAGACGAACTCCTTGTAGGCCTCGAAGTCGATCTGCTGCATGCCGCCGGGATCGCCGGCGTGCGCCGCCTTCTGCTGCAGCGGATGCTCGTCGCGCAGGCCGTAGCCGATGTCCTGGTTGCCGAGCCAGAAGCCGGTGTTGCGCTCGACGAAGTCCCAGTTCACCGCGTCGTTCTGGATCAGGTAGTTGGCGATGTAGTTGGCGATCGCGAGGTCGGTGCCCGGCGTGAAGATCATCGGGATGTCGGCGAGATCCGAGCTGCGGTGCGTGAAGGTCGAGAGCACCGCGACCTTGACGTGGGGCGCGCTCAGCCGGCGGTCGGTCAGGCGCGTCCAGAGGATCGGGTGCATCTCCGCCATGTTGGAGCCCCACAGCACGAAGGCGTCGGCGTGCTCGAAGTCGTCGTAGCAGCCCATCGGCTCGTCGATGCCGAAGGTGCGCATGAAGGCGGCGACCGCCGAGGCCATGCAGTGGCGCGCGTTGGGGTCGATGTTGTTGGAACGGAAGCCGGCCTTCATCAGCTTGGAGGCGGCGTAGCCCTCCCAGACCGTCCACTGGCCGGAGCCGAACATGCCGATCGCCTCCGGCCCCTTCTCGCGCAGCACCCGCTTCCACTGCCGGGCCATCTCGTCGAAGGCGCGCTCCCAGCTGACCTCCTGGAACTCGCCGTCCTTGGCGTACTCGCCGTCGCGCATGCGCAGCAGCGGCTTCTGCAGCCGGTCGGCGCCGTACATGATCTTCGACAGGAAGTAACCCTTGACGCAGTTCAGTCCGCGGTTGACCTCGGCCTGGGTGTCGCCGTGGGTCGCCACGACGCGGTCCTGCTGGACGCCGACCATGACCGAGCAGCCGGTGCCGCAGAAGCGGCAGGGCGCCTTCGACCACTTGATGCCGAGCGCTTCCTTGCCGCCCTCGACCGGCTGGGCCCGGGCCGGCATCGAGATGCCGGCGGCCGCCGCGGCGACGCCGGCGGCCTGGGACTTGATGACGTCACGACGACTGAGCTTCATGGCTCCCTTCCTCCGGTGTGCCGGTTTCCCCCTGGCTCGCCTCGGCGGCGTCCTCCGAGCCGTCGTCGACCTGGTGAAACACCATGGCCGCGACATAGACGTCCGGCATCAGGTTGATCTTGGTCATGTGATCGGACAGCACGCCCTCGTGCTCGGCCTCGAGCACGACGACGAGCCGGCCTTCCTCGCGCGCCGCGATCTCGGCGTTGCCGAGCGCGAGGATCGCCTCGGCGACGCGGTCGGCGGCCTCGGGGCGCAGGTAGACGAGCAGGCTGGAGATGTGCGTCGGCTCAGCCATCGCCGACCTCCGCCGCCACGCCTTTCGTTCCCGCCGGATGGCGATACCCCGAAGCGGGATCGGCGGCCAGCACGGCGACGGCCTCGGCCGGACAGGCCGAGACGCAGGCCCCGCAGCCGCTGCAGGCCTCGGCGTCGACGGCGGGCTGCGGCGCGGCACCGAGCAGCGGCGCGAAGCGGATGGCGGCCTCGGGGCAGCTGTCGCCGCAGCTCTGGCAGAGCACGCCCCGGCGGGCCAGGCAGTCCTCGCCGATGCGGACCTCGAGATGCCAGGGCGGGTCGGCCTCCGGCGCGAAGGCCGGCTCCGAACAGGCTTCGACGCAGGCGCGACAGAAGCTGCATTCGCCGCGTGCGAAGTCGACCTCGGGGAGCCCGCCGGCGCCGCGCACCAGAATCGCTTCGGGACAGGCCGACAGGCAGTCGCCGCAGCCCGTGCAGGCCGTCTCGAAGTCCTCGGCCGCCCACGGCGGGCGCAGCGGCGCCGGCTCCGGGCGGGCGCGTCCGCGCAGGAAGGCTCGGCGAGCCGGGTCGGGCATGCCCTCGGCGGCGCGGCGGCCCATCGGGCTAGCCCGCCGGCGGCCCCGGCGGGCCGAAAATCAGCTGGAACATCCACACGAGAAAGCCGTAGCCGCCGACGACGCCGACCGCGACGAACGGCCAGATCAGCACGGCGAGCACCGCGAAGACGGTCCACTCGCCCCGGCGCCCGGTCAGCAGCCGGGGCGCGGACTGGGGCGGGCCGGACTGGGGCGGGCCGGATTGGGGCGCGCCGGACCGGTTCGGATCGGCGTATGTTTCGGATTGCTGCATCCTGCGACCTCCGATGACGTACACTAACAATCGAGAGCCGGCAGCGGAAGCCGTCCTGCCTGATTTCCAGGCTTCCTGGCGCGCAAACGGGCAGAATCCGGGCGTTCCGGGGCCGAGCCGAGGCGCGGCGAAATCGCCCGGCGAGGCTCTCTGGCCCACCCGCCGGTCATCGGGTAGTAAGGCGGAGCCAGCAGCGGACCCGAGCAGGAAGACGTCGGCTTGATTCCAGCACCCCTTCCCGAGCCGAGCCGACCACGGTGAGCCGGTCATGGTGAGCAGGCCATGGTGAGCCGCAGGGCGCTCTGGCTGGTCCTCGGGGTCACGGCCCTGGGCCTGGGCGGCGCCGGCGTGGTGCTGCCGCTGCTGCCGACCACGCCCTTCGTGCTGCTCGCCGCCTTCGCCTTCGCGCGCTCCTCGCCGCGCCTGCACGCCTGGCTGACGAACCATCGCACCTTCGGTCCGATGATCGAGAACTGGCGACGCGAGGGCGCGATCTCCCGGCGCACCAAGGCGCTGTCGGTCGCGGTCATGGCCGCGACCTTCGCCGGCAGCTGGCTGGCCGGCGTGCGGCCCTGGATCCTGGCGGTCCAGGCCGTGGCGCTCGCCGGCGCCGCGATCTTCGTGCTGACCCGCCCGAGCGCCCCGCGCGAGTGAGCGGGCGCCCGCGGTCTGGGAGAACCCGGAACGATCGGGCAGGCGTGCAGTTGACCTGGAGAGCTTCGGCGGGAATCGCGACGGTCCGCCGGCGCAACGAGAGCGCATGGCCGCATCGCTGCCGAGCGGCGCGGCGCACGCGGACGCCTCATGGATTTCCGGCACAGCTTCTTCTGGTCCTTCGCAAACCGGCACGTCACCCTGGCGATCCATTTCGCCAGCAACGTCGCGCTGGCGCGCCTGCTGAGCCCCGAGGAGATCGGCGTCTACTCGGTCGTCGTCGCCTCGCTCACCCTCGGCCAGATCCTGCGCGACTTCGGGCTGGGCGCCTATCTGGTCAGGGCCGACACGGTCGACGAGCCGCGCGTGCGCACCGTCTTCACGCTCGGGATGCTGATCTCGGGCGCCGTGGGGCTCTGCGTCGTCGCCCTGGCGGAACCGGCCGCCGCCTTCTACGACGACGAGCGGGTCGCCCGGGCGCTCACGGTCCTGGCGGCGAACTTCTTCCTGCTGCCGCTCAACATGCCGACCCTGGCGCTGCTGCGCCGGGACATGCGCTTCGACCTGCTGTTCCGCGCCAACCTGCTGGCCACGGCCGCCTACGCCGTCTCGGCGGTGAGCCTCGCCGTCGCCGGCGCCGGCTACATGAGCATGGTCTGGGCGGCGCTGATCCAGACCGCCGTGATGTCCCTGGCGGTGCTGCCGCACACCGTCTCCTGGCGGCGCTTCCTGCCGCATCTCGGCGGCTGGCGGGCGGTGCTCGGCTTCGGCGGCCTGGTCTCGTTCACGCACTGCCTGACCGAGCTCGGCCGCGTCGCCCCGGACATCGTCATCGGCCGTTTCCTGGGCTTCGCGCCGGCCGGCCTGTTCAGCCGCGCCCAGGGCACGACCCGCTTCTTCCAGCAGCCGCTGATGGGCGCGGTCCAGTCGGTCTGCCTGCCCGCGCTCACCGACCTGACACGCCGCGGCGAGAGCCTCGCGCCCGCCTTCCTGCTCAAGCTCTCCTATCTGTCGGCGGTACTCTGGCCGGCGCTGGCGGCGGTCGGCCTGCTCGCGCAGCCGCTGGTCTTTGTGCTGTTCGGCGAGCGCTGGCTGGAGGTCGTGCCGCTGATCCAGGTGCTGGTCCTCGGCAGCCTGCTCGGCGTGTTCAACGTGCTCAACGCCGACTTCCTGATGGCCCTCGACCGCCTGCGCGACGAGGTCCGCGTGACCTCGATCCATTCCGCCGCGCGCATTGCCCTGGTCCTGGGCGCGGCCCAGCTCTCGCTGGAGGCCGTGGCCTGGTCGCTGCTCGCCGCCCGGCTGCTGCGCACCGGCCTCTATCAGGCCGTGCTCGCGCCGCGCCTGGAGCTCACCGCCGCCGCCCAGCTCGGCGCGCTGTGGCGCTCCGCGGCGGCGGTGCTGGCCACCGCCGCCGCGATCGTCGCGGTCGGGGCGGCGCTTGGACCGGGCGAGGGCGACTGGTCCGAGGCGGCGCTCAGGCTGGCGGCCGGCGCCGCGGCGGGCGCGGTCGCGGCGCTGGCGACCCTCGCCCTGCTGCGCCATCCCCTGGCGACGGAGGCGGCCCGGCTCGGCCGCCCGCTGCTGCGGCGCGTCGCCCCCCGCATGCCCGGCGCGTGAGCCGATGGACCGGGCGCCTCCTTTGTTCCTTCACGCCGGCCTGCCGAAGACCGGCACCTCGGCGCTGCAGCAGCACGTCTTCGCGCGGCACGGCCGGATCGCCTACACGGCGCTGGCCCGCAAGGGAGGCCGGCACGCCGAGGACAGCGCCTTCGGCCGCTTCGTGCGGACGCTGCGCGAAGGCGACCTGCTCGACTGCGAGCCGGCGGCGACGCGCCGCCTGCTGCGCGAGACGCTGGCCGAGGACGCCCGGCACGCGCCCGACGCATCCTGCCGCCTGCTCTCCGAGGAGCGCTTCACCGGCATCTTCGGCGCCGGGCTCGGCGCCAAGGCGGACGTCGCCGCCGACCTGCTGCCCGACGCCCGGGTTCTGCTGACCCTGCGCGAGCCGGCGGCGCTGATGGTCTCCCACTACTACCAGCTGCTGCGCCATCCGCCGCCCGAGCTGCGGGCTCATCGGACCGTCGACGCCTGGGCGCGCGCCGCGCTCGAGCGCCGTCACCACCATCTCAGTCACGCGCGGCTGCTCGAGCCCGACCGTCTGGTCGAGCGCTGGGCCGCCCGCTTCGGCCGCGAGCGGGTGCACCTGCTGCTGTTCGAGGACTGGCGGGCGCGCCCGAAGTCGTTCCTGGAGCGCCTGGCCGGCATTCTCGGCCTCGAGGCCGGCCCGACGAGAGCGCTCGCCGAGGGCTCGGCGGAGCCGGTCAATGCGCGCTATGGCGCGCGGCAGCGGCGGGCCGAGCGGATCGCCTCGGCGACCGGCCTGGGCCGCCTTCGGCATGGCAGCGACGCGGCCTGGATGCTGGCGCGCCTGACCCCGGGCTCCGACCGCGACGCGCGTTTCGCCCCGCCTTCGCCGGAGACTCTCGCGCTGCTGCGCGAGACCGCCGAGCCGGCCTGCCGGCGGCTGGCGCGCGACTGGGGCCTGGACCTGGGCGCCTGGGGCTACGCCGCGGAGGCGGCATGACCGTGCTTGGCCAGCGGACGCCCCGAGGCCGCCGAGACCAGGGCACGCAGCGCCCGGCGCGCCGGCAGCTGTGCGGCGATCAGCCGGAGATCGCCCGGCAGCCGGCCGTGCTGGCGGCGCGCCCGGCGCGCCAGCAGCAGGTCCTGGGCGCAGCGGTACTGCAGGTCGGCGAGCGCCGCGCGCGGCGCCGCGTCGATCGCGCGGGCCGCCGCCCAGCGCAGCACGCGCGTCTGGATCCGGATGTTGTCGGACAGCAGCTCGGTGTAGTTGTCGGTGCGGGTCAGGCTGCCGTCGGTCTCGTGGATCTCGGTCAGCGGCTCGGGCAGGAAGCCGATGCGCCGCGCGGCCATGATCGCCGGCCAGAACAGGTGGTAGTCCTCGCAGGTGCGCCGGTCCTCGGCGAACAGCATGCCGGTCGCCTCGAGCAGCGAGCGGCGCACCGCCACCGTCGAGGTCTTGAGGGCGAAGGTGCCGCACAGCCAGTCGCGCTCGCTCATGCGCGCCGCCGGCCAGCCGCCGTCGGGACGCAGGCTGCCGTCCGGGAAGTGGTAGCTGCGCTCGCTGTGCACCAGCTCGACCTCGGCGTCGCGCGTCACGGCGTCGGCGACGGCGGCGAGCTTGCCGGGCAGCCAGACATCGTCGGAATCGAGGAAGGCCAGCCACTCCCCGCGTGCCTCGCCGATCGCCCGATTGCGCGCGGCGCCGGGGCCGGCGTTGTCCTGGCGCAGCACGCGCAGGCCCGGCAGCCGGTCGGCCCAGGACTCGGCGACGGCGGCACCGTCGTCGCGCGAGCCGTCGTCGACGACGAGAACCTCGAGCGGCTGCAGCTGCTGGGCGGCGACCGAGCCGAGCGCCCGGCCGATCGCATCGCGGCGATCGTAGAGCGGAAGGATGACACTGACCTGCATGGCGGCGATGGCTGATCCCGTAGTGGCTGATCCCGTAGTGGCTGACCCCGGAAGGATCGGGGGCGCGGGCGTGGCGGCGATCGTGCCGTTCTACCAGCGCGCGCCCGGGCCCCTGACGGCGGCGCTGGAGGGATGCTTCGGCCAAACGCGGCCGCCCGACGCGCTGTTCCTCGTCGACGACGGCTCGCCGAGTCCGCCGGAGCCGGAGCTCGCGGCACTGCCCGCCTGGGCCCGACGTCGCGTGCACCTGGTCCGCCGCGCCAACGGCGGCCCCTCGGCCGCGCGCAACAGCGGCCTCGAAGCGGCCGCGGCGGCCGGCTACGGCATCGTCGCCTTCCTCGATTCCGACGACGTCTGGCTGCCCTGCCACCTGGAGCGCTCGCTCGATCAGCTCGGCGGCGGCGCCGGGATCAGCGCCGTCACCTCGAACTGGCTGCCGGCCGACGGCGGCCCCGACGCCTTCGCCGCCTACGGGCTGTTCGGACCGGCCGGGCATCCGCTGCTGCCCGGGCGCTGGGGCGCCCGGCGCTTCGTGGGCGACCTCGCCGCCTGGCAGCTGGAGCGGCCGCTCGGCAGGCTGTCGACCCTGGTGTTCGACCGCCAGCGCCATCCGGGCCTGCGCTTCGACGCGCGCCTGCGCCACAGCGCCGAGGACCGGCTGTTCTTCGTCGAGTTCGCCCTCGAGGGCGGGGAGCTGGCGGTGATCGAGGCCCCGGGCTGCCGCTCCGGCCGCGGCGTCAGCATCTTCGCCGGGGTCGCCTGGGGCGATCCGCGCCAGCTCGACATCGAGCTCGACCGCCTGCGGGTCGCCGCCGCGCTCGCCGACGGCGCCCTCTCGCCCGCGGCCCGGGCCGCGCTCGAGCGCTTCCGGCAGGCGGCCCTGCAGGATTTCTGGCGGCACTGGTTCCATCAGCTGCGGCGCGGCCGGCCGCAGCTCGCGGCCCTGCGCCGGCTCTTCGCGCTGGCGCCCGAAGCCGTGACGGCCCTGCCCGCCGCCCTGCGCGCCAGCCTGCCCGCCCGGTTCGGGAGGCGCTGAGGCGATGCGCATTCTCTTCGCCACCCGCCACAGCTTCCCGCCGCAGCGCGTCGGCGGCAGCGAGCGCAGCACCGACGCCCTCTGCCGCGGCCTGGCCGCGCGCGGCCATGCGCCGGCGGTCTGGGCGCAGCTCGAGCTGGGCGACCGACTCGGCTGGGGCTACCGCCTGCGCGGGCGCCTGCCCGGCGCCGCGCCGGTGCTGCACGACCGCAGGCTCGGCTATCCCGTCTACCGCAGCCGCGGCGTCAACCGGAAGCTCGCCCCCGTGCTGAAGGCAGTCCGGCCGGACGTCGTCGTCGTCGAGGGCTCGCGGCCGCTGCCGCTGGTCGAGCGCTTCCTCGAGCAGGGCCAGCGGGTGATGCTCTACCTGCGCGACATGCAGACCGACAACCTCGGCGGCCGCCTGCCCGTCGGCCACCCGCGGCTCGGCTTCTTCGCGAACTCGCAGGCCACCGCCGACTGCTGGCGGCGCCACGCCGGCGTCGAGGCGCGCGTCGTCCCGCCGCCCGTCGAGGCGGAGCGCTACCGCTGCCGCCGGCTGTCGCCGGAGGCCGTGACCTTCTTCAACCCGGTGCCGGAGAAGGGGCTGGAGCTGGTGCTCGCCCTGGCCGGGCGCTGTCCCGACCTGCCGTTCCGGCTGGTCGAGGGCTGGCCGCTGTCGGCCGAGGCCTCGGACGCGCTGGACCGGCGGCTGGCCGCCCTGCCCAACGCCCGGCGCCTGGCCAGCCGCGAGGACGTACGCCCGCTCTACGCAAGGACCCGGGTCCTGCTGATGCCGAGCCGCTGGCAGGAGGCCTGGGGCCGGGTCGCGGCGGAGGCCCAGCTCAATGCCGTTCCGGTGCTGGCATCCGACCGCGGGGCGCTGCCCGAGACGGTCGGCCCCGGCGGGCTCTGCCTCGATCCCGACGCGCCGCTCCAGGCCTGGGAGAGCGCGCTGCGCCGTCTCTGGGCCGAGGGGCCGGAGCGCGCCGCCTTCCGCGCGGCCGCACAGCGCCACGCGAACCGGCAGGAACTTTGTCCCGAAGCCGTGGTTACCGCCTTCGAGGCCGGCCTCGACAGCGCGCTCGACCGATAGCGCCGCGGCTGCCTCCCGACAGCCGCCCGTCCCGCCCGCAGCCGCCGGAATGCCAATGACCGCCGTCACCGTCGTCATGACGCCCCGCGAGCGCTTCAACGTCCAGAAGCGCTCTCTCGAATCGCTCTTCGCGCATACCCGCACGCCCTTCAAGCTGGTCGTCGTCGACGGCGGCTCGCCGCCTTCCGTGGCGCGCAACCTGCGCGGCTACGAGCGTCGGGGCCTGGCCACGGTGGTACGCCGCGAGCACTTCCTGGCGCCGAACGAGGCACGCAACCTCGCGCTGCCGCACCTCCAGGGCGACTACGTCGTCTTCGTCGACAACGACGTGCTGTTCACCGACGGCTGGCTCGAGGCGCTGGTCGAGAGCGCCGAGGAGAGCGGCGCCGACATCATCGCGCCGCTGACCTGCATCGGCCACCCGCCGCACACCGTGGTGCACATGGCCGGCGGCGACATCCGGTTTCGCGACGGCGAGAACGGGCGCCGCGAGCTGGTCAGCTCGCACCGCCACATGGACCACCCGCTCGACGACGTGCGCGGCGAGCTGAAGCGTGAGCCCTGCGACTTCGCCGAGTTCCACTGCATGTTCGTGCGCCGCAGCACGCTCGAGGAGAACGCGCCGCTCGACGAGCAGCTGAAGACGACGCGCGAGCACACCGACTTCTGCCTGGCCGCCGCCGCGAAGGGCGCGAAGATCATCTTCGAGCCGGCCAGCTGCGTCACCTACTACGCGCCGCCGCCGCTGGCGGCGAGCGACATTCCCTTCTACGTGCACCGCTGGAACGACGACTGGAGCGTCGAGTCCATGCGCCACTTCATGGCCAAGTGGGACGTCTGGTTCGACGTCGAGCACCGACGCGTGCACTGGATCCGCAAGCATCGCGAGCTGGCTCTGGAGCCCTGGCGCCGACGCCTGCAGCCGCTGCTCGGCTGGAACCGCAGCCACGCGCTGAAGTCCTGGGCCGAGCGTCGGCTGATCGAGTCGGCGCGCCGCCGCCGTGCCGAGGCGGCCGCCGCTCGCTCGGCTGCCTAGAGCGAACTCACGCGACCGGACGCCTCCCGGTCAGAATCTGATCCAGGGCCCATTGGTGCAGGGCCCCTTGGCGCAGGGCCCGGCAGCCGCGCTCACTCCTTCGGCCGTGCCACGGGGACGGCCGGCGTCGCCGTCTTCGCCGCCCGGCTCGATGGTCCCGGCAGACGCCGGCGCGAGGCGCGAAGCAGGCTCATCAGCGCGCTCGGCAGCGAGGCCTTGAGGTACTGCAGGTAGAGGCTCGGCCAACCGGGCCGCAGGCGCAGCGCCTCGCCCAGCTCGGCGCGCGCCAGCTCGCGCTTGTCCTCCAGGAAGTAGCGGATGCCGAAGTCCCGGTGCATCTCGACGCGGGCCTCCTCGAGGCAGCGCCGGATGCGGCTGTCGGTGGCCCCGTAGAGCCGCTCGTTCTTGGTGATGATCGCCTGGTGGTAGCGGCGCATGCGCGCCGTCGCGGCCGTCATGTTGCCGGGGTGCTCGCGGTAGAAGGTCAGCGGCTCGGGCACGCAGGCGACCCGCGCGACCCGCGCGAGCCGGGTCCACATCTCCCAGTCGCCGCGCGCGGTGAAGGCGTCGTCGAAGCCGCCCAGGCGCTCCAGCAGGGCGCGCCGGACCAGGACGGCGGAGGTGGTGATGCCGTTGCGCACCAGCAGCCGGTGAAAGCAGGCGCCGCGATAGGCCTCGCACGGGTGGCGCAGGCGCAGCGCCCGGTCCGCCGCGTCGATGTGCACGACCGCGGTGTGGCAGAGCCCGGCTTCGGGATCCCCGTCCAGCACGGCGACCTGGCGGGCGATCTTGTCTGGCGCCCAGAGGTCGTCGGCGTCGAGGAAGGCGACATACTCGCCGCTCGTCTCGGCGATGCCGAGGTTTCGGCTGCGATAGGGCCCGCCGCGCTCGGCACGCAGCAGCCGCAGGGCCGGCAGACCGGCCGAGGCCTGCTCGACGGCAGCCTGCTCGACCCGGGCGGCCGTAGCGTCCTCCGAGCCGTCGTCGACGACCACGACCTCCAGCGGCTGGAAGCTCTGGGCGCGGACGCTGTCGAGCGTCCGGCCGATGGTCGCGGAGCAGTTGTAGGCGGGTATCACGACGCTGACGCGCGCCGCCTGCCCCTGCGCATCCAAGCCTGGCTCTCCTCGCGTTTCCGGGCTGCTGAGGTTCAGGATTGCCGGGGTCAACGCGCCCGGGAGTCCAAGGTTTCCCGGCCGCTCTCGATCGGGGTCGTCGCGGGTCACCGGGTCGGCGCGTAGCGGGCGATGCCGATCGCCGTCGGCGACCAGCCGCGCGTCCGCGCGAAACCGGCCGCCTCGAGCCGCCGGCGCAGGTCCGGCGGCGGCTCGGGGCAGTGGGCCGCGACGAGCCAGACCGCGCCGCCCCGGCCGGCGACCTCCCGAAGGGCTCCGGACCAGGGCTCGAGCACCGCTGACTTGGTACCCTGCGGCGCGGCGACATAGGCCGGGATCGCCTCGGGCCGCAGGCGCAGCAGACTCTCCGTCTCTCCATCCCAGGCCGCCGCCTGCGGCGCGGTCCGGCCGGCGGCATAGTAGCCGTAGGGCAGGTAGGCGAAGGCCCGGCAGAACAGCAGCAGGTCGCCGGGCGCGGCGCGGGCCTCGAGCAATCCCGCGGCCGCGCGCCAATCGGCCTTCGCCTCGAGCGCCAGGAAGTTCGTGGTCGAGCGCAGCGCCGGCAGGGCCAGCGCCGCCGCCAGCGCCAGGGCGAGCAGCCGCGATCGCAGGGCGGCCGCCGCGAGACCGAATGCCAGGGCGCTGCCGAGCAGGCCTGCGAGGATCGTTCGCGGCAGGAAGATCGGCTTGGCGAGGCCGACCAGCCAGACCAGCGCCGGCACGCCGAGCGCCAGCAGGCCGGCGACCAGCGCCAGCCGGACCCGGCCGCGTGCCGCACCGCCCGCGAGGCCGGCGACCAGCAGCAGCGCTGCGGCAGCGTCGGCGAAGGGCTGCAGCCGCCAGAGCTCGCGGAAACCGTAGAGCCCGGCGACGCTGCGCAGCGCCTCGCCCGGCGGCACCTGGTCGAGCCAAGTGAAGGCCTCGCCCCGGGCCTGTTCGAGCAAGACCCGCAGCCAGGGCAGCCACAGGATCGCCAGGCCGAGGTTGAGCAGCAGCCAGCGCCGCAGGGCCGGCGCCGGCAGCCGGCCGAGCGGCCGCCAGGCCAGCAGCACCGCGAGATTGAGCAGGGCGAGGTAGAGCGCCGCCACGACATGGGTGTAGAGCGCAGCCAACGCACAGAGCCCGTAGAGCACGGCGGCGCCCCTGCCGCGGCTCGGGCCCCGAGCCGTTCCGCCCTCGTTGGCGCGCAGGAAGCCGAGTAGGCCGGCGGCCGCCAGCGCCATCTCCAGCAGCAGCAGCGAGTAGGAGCGCGCCTCGCGGCTGTACTCCACGTGCGGCGCCGAGACGGCCAGCAGCAGCGCGGCGACCAGGGCGCAGGCGACGCCGGAATGGCGACGCCCGATCAGATAGACGACACCGACCGTCGCCACGCCACAGACCGCCGGCAGCGCACGCAGCACCGCCTCCGAACCGCCGCTCTGCAACGCCGCCTTCTCGAGCAGATAGAACAGCGGCGGATGAGTGTCGAAGGCGCGGGTCAGCAGCACCGGCAGCGGCAGCTGCGCGGCATGGAAGGTTACGGCCTCGTCGAGCCAGAGCGGCTGCTCGCCCAGGCCCGGCAGCCGCAGGCCGGCAGCCAGCGCCAGGATCGCCAGCAGCAGTCCCGCTTCGAGCGGCCGATGCCAGCGATCGGTGAGGCCGGAGCGACGGGGCTGGTTCACGGGCTGCATCCGGGGATCAGTTGGGGGCGGAGTCGGGCCGCTCGGGCTTGGCGACGAGCGCACTGCCGCGGGATCCGGTCGGCCTCGAGGCGCGCCGGCGCCATCGGACCGCATCCTGCGGCCGGCAGCCGTCCGCTGCCCAACGCGCCGCCCCCCGGCCCGGTTGCCGCCGACGCCTCGCCCGCGTCACGCCGCGGCCGGGACCCGCGGCACGCGGCACCGTGAGGGCACGGCCGGGCGGCGCACGGCGAGACCGACAGCGGGAAGCGGGAACCCGAGGACGCGACGACCGTTTGGCGCCCGCGAAGCGTTAAACTGTTCTTTGCCGGGCCCCGCCTATAGGGATGCCCTGTCTTCCCCGAAGACGGCGGCGCCGAGCGCCCGCCGATCCGAAGCCGCTGCCCCGTCCGGAGTCGAATGGTGTCCGCATCCCCGCCGCCCGCCGCCTATCGAGATCCCAGCGACGCCGAGGTGCTTTCGGCAGCCGCCGCGGTCGTGCGGGGCGAGACCAGTCCGGCCCTGGCCCCCTACGTCGAGCAGCTCTGCTTCCTCGAGGCCGGCGAGCTGCCGCCCGACCATCCGCTGCAGGACAGGAAACTGCGCTTCCTGTTCGGCTACTGGGCGAGGATCGCGGCGCGCAAGCCGGACGGCACGGTCGCCAAGGCCGACATCGACATCGTCGAGCTGAAGTCCGCGCTCGGCAACCTGCTGCTGCTCGACGTCGAGCGCGACGGCCTCGACGCGGTCTACCGGGTCTACGGCACGGGCGTCGCCGACCAGGCCGGGCGCGACTGGACCGGCTACCGGGTCTCGCAGATGAACCGCGAATCCCAGACGCCGCTGGCGCTGGTCTATCGGGCCTGCTACCGCGCGGTCTGGGAGCGGCGCCAGCCGCTCTACAACCGCTGCAAATCGCCGCCCTGGCTGCCGGCCAAGGCCTGGCAGCGGCTGATCCTGCCGCTGACCGACGGCACGGGGCGGTGCAGCCAGTTCCTGGTCGGCAGCGTGCCGGTCGATCCCAAGCCGCTGAGCTACGAGGATCGGAAGCGCATCCGCGAGCGGCGCTGAGGCGGCCGGCCTCAGCCTTGGCCGGATGCCGCCGGCGACTCGCCCGCCCCTTCGAACGGCGTCAGGTCGAGCGGCAGGCTGCGGCCGAGCCACAGCGCGCCTTCGGTGTGGTCGACGAGGTCGGAGAGGCCGGAGCGCGCGTGCACCAGGACGTCGAGCCCTTGGCGGTTGGCCATCAGCCAGGGCAGGAACTCGGCGAACAGCGAGCCCGGAAAGGCGACCTGGTACATCGCCTTGCTGTGCGGCCCGACCGGCGTCTCGCGCCAGCGGCCGAGCGTCACGGCGTCGCCGTAGCGCCCGGCGATCGCGGCGCGCAGGCGCTCGGCGCGCGGGCGCGTCCCGGGATCGAAGTAGACGTGAGCGTGCCAGCCCTCGATGCGCGCCGGGTCGAGTTGTCCCTGACTTCCGGTCATTCGCCCGATCCCCTCTGTCCCGCTCCGGCGCGGCCTTCTGCTGGAGCCGCCGCCGGCTAGAAGAGCGAAAAGTACTCCCGCTCCTCCCATTCCGAAACGCTGGCGAGATAGCGCTGCCACTCCGCCTGCTTGATCGTCGAGAGGTAGTCGACGAAGGACTCGCCGAGCTGCGCGCGGTAGAAGCGACTGGCGCGGAACGCCTCGAGGGCCGCCCCGAGGTTGCCCGGCAGCACCCGCGCGTCGCTGTCGTAGGGCGTCTCGACCGGCGCCGGCGCCTCGAGGCCGCGCTCGATGCCGTCGAGGCCGCTCAGCACCTGCGAGGCGAGGTAGAGGTAGGGATTGGCCGCCGGCTCGCCGACGCGATTCTCGATGCGGCTGGCGGGGTCGCCCGGCGCGGCCAGGGCGCGGATCATGGCACCGCGGTTGTCGCGGCCCCACTGGACGCGGTCGGGGGCCAGGCTGAACGGCCGGTAGCGCTTGTAGCCGTTGATCGTCGGCGTCGACAGCAGGCAGCTTTCGGCGGCGTGTTCCAGCAGGCCGGCGATCCACTGCCGGCCGAGCGTCGAAATCGCCTCGCCCGGCTCCGGCACGAAGAGGTTGCGGCCGCTGCCGCGCTCGACCACGGACTGGTGGAGGTGCCAGCCGCTGGCCATGGCGTCGGGAAAGCGCGGCCGGCACATGAAGGTGGCGTGGAAGCCGTGGCGGCGGCAGACCTGCTTCGCCATCGAGCGGAACAGCACCATGTTGTCGGCCGAGGCGAGGCCGCCCGCCGGGTGGAAGGTGACCTCGCACTGGCTGGGTCCGAACTCGGCTTCCAGAGAGCGCATCGGCAGGCCGAGCGCGACGGCGTTGCGGCGCACCAGGTCGAAAACCGTCTCCAGGCGGTCGTAGCGCTCCTCGGTCAGGTACTGGTGGCCGTGCGAGACCAGCTCGGTCTCCGGCGGCCGCTCGGGCTGGCCGCCGTCCTCGGGGGCCAGGCGCGGGTCGGTGACGCGCAGCACGTGGAACTCGACCTCGAGGCCCGAGACGAAGTCGTAGCCGGCGGCGGCCAGGCGCCCCAGCGCGTCGCGCAGCAGGCCGCGGGTCGACAGGCCCAGCGGCCGGCCGTCGGTCTGGTAGAGGTCGCCGAGCAGCCAGCCGCTGTGCGGCGACCAGGGCAGCCGGCGGAAGCTCGCCGGATCGGGCAGCATGACGACGTCGGACGCCCCGGTCATCCGGCCGGCGCCGAAGCCGGCGTCGCCCTGCCAGACCGGGAAGACCGTGCGGTGCGAGGTGTCCTTGAGCAGCAGCGTCGAGGTCATGCTGATGCCGTTGCCGAAGGCCCCTGCCAGGCCGTCGGCCAGGATCGTCTTGCCGCGCAGCACGCCGTGCTGGTCGACGAAGGAGACGCGCACGACCTCGAGCTGCTCCTCGGCGACGCGCGCCAGCACCGCCTCGGCCTCGGCGCGCGCCGCGTCCGACAGCAGGCCGTGACGCTCGGCGAAGCCGGCGCCGCCTCCGCCGCTCACAGCGCGCAGTCCCAGTCGCAGGCGGCGCGGCGCTCGGCGTCGCGCTCGCGCCAGCTGTCCTGCCAGGCCTCGGCCGGGGCGATGGCGTCGACCGCGACCGGTCCGCGGATTGTCTGGGCCCGTTCCGCCGGCACGACCAATGGCAGGTCGTCCCGCCCTTCGGCCGCCGCGGCGATCGCCGCGCGCAGCAGGCGCCGGTAGCGCACGATGGCGGCGTCGGAGCTGGCCAGGTGCTCGCGCGTGCGGTCCTGGATCCGGCCCATCGACTCGCAGGCCCACTGGTCGTGGACGTTGATGTCCAGGCCCATGCCGGTATAGGTCAGCGTCTCCTGCTCGCGGCGGTCGTAGCCGTAGTCGTTGTGCCGGTTCTTGAGCGGCCGGTAGTCGGGCAGGCTGTGCTCCTTGAGGCGCTGCTCGCGCATCTTCCGCTTGTCGACCGCCTGGCCGAAGCTGGTGAACATCGAGAACCAGTAGCAGGTCTCGTCGTCGACCGGCACGTGCCACTGGGTGATGGTCATCTCGTTCGAGATCGGGATGGTGATCGCGCAGGGGAAAACCTGGTTGGTGACCCGCACATGGCGCTGGCCGTCCGGCAGGTCGCGCAGCGCGACGATGCGCAGACCGTAGTCTGTCTCCTCGACCTGCAGCTCCGGGTTCGGCACCTCGCGCAGCAGCCGGGTCATCGGCAGGTCGGTGGTCGAGGCCGCGGTGTCGCGGAACTGCCGGCCGTAGCTTTCCTTCGGGTCCTCGTCCTGCAGGAAGCGGTGCAGGAAGGAGGCGTGGGCCGGGTCGATGCCGACCTCCAGGGCCTGCAGCCAGTTGCACTCCCACAGCCCCTTGAAGGCGAAGACGTGGCTCTCCGGCGCCCGGAAGCAGTCGAAGGCCGGAAAGGCCGGCGGCTCGCCGGGGCCCAGGTAGGCCCAGACGATGCCGTTCCTCTCGACCGCGGGATAGGCGGCGATGCGGATCTTCTCGTGCATCCGCGAGCCGGCCGGCTCGGCCGGCTGCTCGGTGCACTGCCCGCTCGCGTCGAAATGCCAGCCATGGAAGGGACAGCGGATGCCGCCGTCCTCGACCCGGCCGAAGCAGAGGTCGGCGCCGCGGTGCGGGCAGTGGCGCTCGACCAGGCTGAGGCCGCCGTCCGCGCCGCGGAACAGCGCCAGCCGCTCGCCGAGCAGGGTCACCGGCACGACCGGCCGCGGGCCGTCGAGCTCGACGGTCAGCGCCGCCGGCAGCCAGTAGCGGCGCAGCAGCGTGCCGGCCGGCGTGCCCGGCCCGACCCGGGTGATCTCGTCGTTCCGCTCGCGGCTCATCATGAGCGCTGTCCTCCCCGGTCATCGTCCGGACCGCGGCGACGGCCGCGGCCCCGCTCGCGCGTCAGGCGAGATCCTTCAGCTTCACCGCCTCGTCGGCAGCCGCCCGCTTCGAGGGCCGCGCGCGCTCGGTGACCAGGCGGCGCGCGGCCAGGTGGTCGGCCGCCCGGTTCACGGAATCGACCCGGACCAGCTCGGCGCCGCGGAAATGCAGAAGCGAGAAGCCGCCGCGCTCCGGATCGCCGCGGCAGACCACCTCGTCGGCGTCGAGCGCCGTGCCCACGATCTGCAGCTTGAGGTCGAGCTGGTCCGACCAGAACCAGGGCGCGACCGGCGCGGCCGGCGGCGCGCCCAGCAGGCCGGCGGCGACCGCCTTGGCCTGCTCGACCGCCGCCTGGATCGACTCGGGGCGCGCCGCCGGTCCCGGCCCGGATGCCGTCCAGGCCGCGCAGTCGCCGCAGGCGAAGAGCCCGGCCGCCACGCTGCGGCCGGAGCCGTCGACCCGGACCCCGTCGGCACAGTCGACCCCGGCCTCGCGCGCCAGGCCGTCGGCAGCCTCCGCACCGATGCCGACGACCACGAGGTCGGCCTCGAGCGCGCAGCCGTCGGCGAGCCGCAGGCGCCGCCCTCCGCCGGGCCCCGGCTCGACGGCGACCACGCGCGCGCCGAAGCGGAAGCGCGTGCCCGCGGCCTCGTGACGGGCGCGCAGGAACTCCGCCATCACGGGGTGGAGCAGACGGGCGAGCAGCCGCGGCTGCGCTTCCAGGACGGTCACCGCCTTGCCGAGGGCGCGCGCGCTCGAGGCGATCTCCAGGCCGATGAAGCCGCCGCCGACGACGGCGAGGCTGTCGGCCCGCTCCAGGCGGGCCCTGAGGGCCGTCGCGTCGGCGAGGCTGCGCAGCGCCAGCAGGCCTGCCGCCGCGCCGCCCGGCACCGCGAGGCGTCGGGCCGAGGCCCCGGTCGCGAGCACGATGGCCTCGCAGTCGAGCCGCGCCGGCAGCTCGCCGGCGGCCGGGGCCGCACTCTCGGGCGCCCCGCCTTCGGGTTCCCGCGTCGCCGGCTCCAGCTCCAGTCGGCGGGCGTCGGGGTCGAGGCGCCGCACGCGGGCGCCGCGGATCAGGTCGATGCCCTTGGCGGCGAACCAGTCTGGCCCGCGCAGCGCGAGCCGCTCGGCGGTCACGGCGCCGCAGAGGAAGGCCTTCGACAGCGGCGGACGCTGGTAGGGCGCCGCGCCCTCGCCGTGGATCAGGCGAATCGGCCCGGCATAGCCCTGCTCGCGCAGCGAGGCCGCCACCTGCACCCCGGCGTGCGAGGCGCCGACGATGGCGACGCCCTGGCCTGAGGGGACAAGTGTCATGGCGCGGCGAGACTCATGGCGCGGCCGGTTCCTGTCGGGGCTCAGACCTGCCGGTCGGGCAGGCCGAAGACCGCGCCGGCGAGCGCCGGCGTGACCGTCAGCTGGCAGCTCAGGCGGCTCTCGTCGCGCACCTCGGCGGCCGCCGACTCGAGCAGGTCCTCCTCGTCCTCGCTGCGCGGCGGCAGCGCGGCGACCGCCGCCTCGCCGGCATAGACGTGGCAGGTCGCGCACATGCAGGCGCCGCCGCACTCCGCCTCGATGCCGTCGACGTTGTTCTGGATCGCCGCCTCCATGACGCTCTCGCCGCTGCGCGCCGGTACCTCGAGGCGCTCGCCGGCCGGGGTCAGGAAGACGATCGTCACGGTTTCGCTCATCGGCCTCGGTTCCCGTCAGAAAGATCGATAATCGATCATATGTTCTTTTTTCGACCCGAAACGATTATAGGTGGCCCGACAGAGCTCCCGTCAATCGCCTTGGCGCCCGACCGATCATGCCGATCCGCCCGACCGAGACCACCGAGCCCGCCGACCGCGAGATCTCGCTGACCTTCGCCAAGGGGCTGGAGGTCCTGGAGGCCTTCGACGCCCGCGACCGCGCCATGACGATTCCGGAGATCGCGCGCAAGACCGAGCTCAACCGCACGGTCGCCCGCCGCCTGGTGCGCACGCTCGAGCGGCTCGGCTATCTGGAGCAGCGCAACCGCGTCTATGCCCTGACGCCGCGCATCCTGCGCCTCGCCGGCGGCTTCCTGCAGGGCCGCGGCGTCGGCAAGTCGATCCAGCCGGTGCTGGCCGTCTTCTCCGCCCGGCTCGGCGAGGCCGTCTCCTTCGCCATGCTCGACGGCGCCGAGGCGGTCTACGTCGCCCACTCGCCCGGCGACCCGGCAATGATCACGACCGGCTTCACGATCGGCTCGCGGCTGCCGCTGCTGCCGACCGGGCTCGGTCGCTGCCTGCTCGCCCACTGCGATCCGGCGACCCGCGAGCGCCTGCTCGCGGCGGCGCCGCTGGAGCCGCATACCCGCGCCACCAAGCTCGACCCGGCGGCGATCCGCCGCGAGCTCGAGGAGACGGCGCGCCGCGGCTTCGCGCTCGTCGAGGGCGAGTACGAGGAGGGCGTCTCCTCGCTGGCCGTGCCGGTGCTGCGCGGCGGCGACGGCGCGCTGGCCGGCGCCCTGGGCATCGTCGGCCCGAGCCCGCGCTACCACGGCGAGGCCGAGCGCCGCCGCCGTGTCGAGGCGCTGCGCGACTGCGCGGCGGCGCTCGCCGCCATCGTCTAGTGGCCCCGGCAGCTTGCGCCGCGCCGACGATCCGAGTCACGCTTCTCCGGTTCGCAGCTCTGCGGGCACCATCTTGTTCGCTGCCGGGGGATGCGAAGCGGTGACAGGGGAGCGCGTCCAGCGCAAGCTCGCGGCGATCCTGGCCGGCGACGTCGTCGGCTATTCGCGCCTGATGGGCGGCGACGAGGACGGCACTCACAGCCGGCTGAAGGATCTGCTGCAGTCGGTCGTCCGGCCGGCGATCGCGGCGCACTCGGGCCGCCTCGTCAAGCTTCTGGGCGACGGCGTCCTGGTCGAGTTCGCCAGCGCCGTCGACGCCGTGGCCTGCGCGCTCCAGATCCAGGCACGCACCGAAGAGTGGAACGCCGCCACGGCCGAGGCTCAGCCGATGCGCCTGCGCATCGGCATCAACGTCGGCGACGTCATCGTCGAGGACGACGACATCCACGGCGACGGCGTCAACGTCGCCGCCCGGGTCGAGGCGCTGGCGGAAGCCGGCGGCATCTGCCTGACCCGGGCCGCCGTCGACCAGGTGCGCGACAAGCTGCCGATCCGCATCGAGAACAAGGGCAAGCGGACGGTCAAGAACATCGCCCAGCCGCTGGAGGTCTTCCACGTCTTCCCGGGGGCGCTCGCCGGCGGCGAGGCTCCAAGGCGCCAGACGGCGGACGGCGAGCGGCCCTCGATCGCCGTGCTCGCCTTCGACAACATGTCCAGCGACCCCGAGCAGGGCTTCTTCTCGGACGGGATCGCCGAGGACATCATCACCGACCTGTCGAAGATCTCCCAGCTGCACGTCATCGCCCGCAACTCCTCCTTCGCCTACCGCGGCAGCGCGGTCTCGGTGCCGCAGGTCGGCGCGGAGCTCGGCGTAGGCTACGTCCTGGAAGGCAGCGTACGCAGCTCCGGCAAGCGCGTCCGGGTGACCGCGCAGCTCATCGAGGCGGCGACCGGCGGCCATGTCTGGGCCGACCGCTTCGACCGCGACCTGACCGACATCTTCGAGGTCCAGGACGAGCTGACCCGCGAGATCGTCGAGGCCCTGCGGGTCCGGCTCAGCCCGGACGACCGCCAGCGGCTGGCGCGCCGCAAGACTCCGGACCTCGAGGCCCACACCCTGTTCCTGCGCGGGCGCGAGCATTCCTTCCGCCACACCCGGCACGACAACCTCGAGGCCCGCCGCATCCTCGCGCGCGCCCTGGAGATCGAGCCGGACTACGCCGCGGCCCGCGCCCGCATCGCCTTCACCCGGGTCATCGACTACGTCAACGACTGGGCGGAAGATCGCGGGAAGGCCCTCGCCGAGGCGCTGGCAGAGGCCCGCGCCGCGGTCTCGGCGGACGAGGCCGACGCCCAGGCGCAGTTCGCCTTCGCCATCGCCTCGCTGTGGAACCGCGACTTCGAGGCCGCCGCCGCCGCGGCGGCGCGCTGCCTGGACCTGGAGCCCAATTCCAGGCAGCGCCACCTGGCGACCGCGCACGTCCAGGTCTTCGGCGGCGACCCGGCCGGAGCCATCGAGACGCTCGATTCCTACATCCGCCTCGACCCGCTCTACCCGGACATCGTGCTGCACTTCCTGGCCGAGGCGCACATCTCGCTCGGCCGCTACGAGGAGGCCATCGGCGCGCTGCGCCAGCGGCTCGCGCGGGCGCCCAGCTCGGCGACCGCCTACAACCTGATCGCCGCCTGCTGCGGTCATCTCGGCCGCCTCGACGAGGCCCGGTCGGCCTGGGCCGAGGCCCGCCGCCTGGAGCCCGGCTACTCGGTGGAGGAGCGCCGCCGGATCCTGCCGTTCCGCGATCCCGCCGACTTCGAGCGCCGCATCGAGGGCATGCGGCGCGCCGGCCTGCTCGACGCGGGCGGGGACGGCCGCTACCAGGCGCATTGGTAGGCCCGCCGCTGCCGCCGGGCTGCGTCGCGCCGGGCCGCCGCGACGCGGGCGAGACGGCAGGACGGCGCGCGAGAGTCACCGCTTCCGCACACGGACACCGGCCGAACGCAAGCGTCGAATGCGGGATCTCCCCATTAAGATCTCTCGTCAAAGCGGTGTCAGACGTGCACTGTCGGCCGCTCCGCCGAGCGAGTCGGCGGGATAAGGAGCGATGCCGTTCCTTGGCCCCAAGGGCGCCGGGCGGCATCGCGGTCAACAGAGCCGCAGGGAGGGGACCATGATGATCAAGGACACGAGGGCCGGCACGCCCGGAGCCACCGACACCGGGACGGCCGGATCCGGAGCCGAGCGGTCGAGGCCCCGCCGGCTGCCGGCGCTGGCGGCCGCCTTCGCCCTGGCGCTCGCCGGCACGGCGCTGGCGGCGCCGGCGGCGCAGGCCTCGGAGCGCGTCGCCTATCCCTCGACCGCGATGGAGGGCCTGCCCTACTCCGGCGTCGTGCGCGCCGGCGACACCGTCCATGTCGGCGGCGTGCTCGGCACGCTGCGCAACAAGCCGGAGCTGGTGCCCGGCGGCATCACGCCGGAGACGCGCCAGTCGCTGACCTACATCAAGGAGATGCTGGAGCTGGCCGGCAGCTCGCTCGAGCTGACCTACAAGTGCATCGTGCTGCTCGCCGACATCGACGACTTCCCGGCGATGAACGCGGTGTTCCGCGAGTTCTTCCCGGAGGACCCGCCGACGCGCTCGACGATCATCGTGCCCGAGATCCCGCTGGGCGCCGCGGTCGAGGTCGACTGCGACGCGCTGGCCGGCGACTGAGCCGCACGGGGTGCTTCGGACCGGGCGGAACGGCGACGCTCCGCCCGGGTCGAAGACAGGGCCGGCCGCCCGTTCAGGGCCAGGACGCCCACGGCTCGGTCACGACCCCGCCGCCGATCCCGAAGTAGGAGAGGGACTGTCGCGACGGGTCGATCGCTGAGATCAGGCCGGTCACAGGGGTGTCCGGGTCCGCTGCCGAGACTAGGCCGGTGGCCAGCGTCAAGCCACCCTCCCGGGAGCGCTCGCCCGGAAACGGCGTGAACAGGCGAATCGGCCGGAGCAAGGCGCCGACATCGACCGCGGGCGCCTCGTGGTCGTGACCGCCCGGGCCGAGGTATTCGAAGATTGCGACCTCGGGGTCCCGCCGCGCGTCGGCACGACTGACGACGACCTGCGAACGATAGGAGTGCTCGACGACGGGATTGAATCCGACCTCGGTCAGCGGCGGATAGGTCGCGAAGCCCGCGCCCAGCATGCCGGCGGCCACGTTGAGGCCGCTGGTTCCGGGCAGGGGATCCAGGAGGTCTGCGATCACCGCGCTCTCGCCGGTCGCCGAGCAGATCGAGAGCTTCAGGTCGCGGTCCAGGCTCGGATCGCCGGTGGCGGCGGAGAAATCGCCCGGCCGAAGCGTCGCCTCCGAGAGCAACTGGCCGCTCAGCACCGAGACGCGGTTGCGCACGCCCGGACCGCTGCCGATCACGATGTCGCTCCAGTTGTCGCCGTCGATGTCCTCGACCGCGACGCGGACTCCGCCGATCCCGTACGAGCGGTCGAAGACCGGAACCTCCAGCTTCAGCTCCGCGCGCCAGCCGCCCTCCGCTCCGACGGCCTCGTAGACCGCGACCGAGGGGACCGTCCCGCGACCGGACCCGACCACGATCTCGTCGACCGCGTCCCCGTCGACGTCGCCGAGCGCCACCGAAGCGCCGTCGCCGCTGCCGCCGAAGGGATGGATCTCGAGGACGCTCTGCCCGGGCTCGGCCGGGTCGAGCAGCCGGACCAGCGGCGTGCCGCGCCCGGGGGCCACCGCGAGAAGGGCGCCGTAGCCGCCGAGTGCGTTGCCGCTGTCGACGTCGATCCCGCCGCGGAAGCTCTCGGAGAACGCCAGGAAGCGGGCGACCTCGCGTCCGCTCGCCGCCTCGACGACGCTGACCAGCGGCGGATCTCCCGCACCGGCACCGATCGCGACCAATTCCTCCGCACGCGGCCGCGAGATCGCGACCGACGCCATCATGCCGCTGTCCTCGTGCGGCAGCATGTGACAATGCATGACGAACTTGCCGGGGAACGCCGAGGCCTTCATCCGCAGGTGCACCTTGCTGCGCCCCGGCAGGGTCAGCGTGTCGACGACCCGCGTGAAGGGATAGACGACGGGGTTCTCGGGCAGGTCGGTGCGCAGCTTCGTCAGGGCCTGATCCCTGTAGTACTCGACTTTCTCGACGACGAAGTCGCCCTGGTGGATATGGATCGGGTGGGCGACCTGCGAGTAGGTGCTGACGATCCAGCGCTCGATGTCGCCGGAGTAGCCCTGGATCACGGCGTTGTTCGGGAAGTATCCGAAATTGACCCGGCCGCGCAGGTACTGTTCGTCGAAGTCGAAGGCGATGTCGCGGGTCAGGGACGGCTCGGCGTCGGCAAAGCCGGGGGCCTCCGTCGGCTCGAACGCCGGATGCGCGCGCCCGTCCGCTGCGCCCTCTACTTCGACCGTCGCCAGCACCAGCGAGGGCACGAAGGACTGCGGCGGCTGGAAGGTCAGCATGGCCGGCAGGTTCGGGACCTGCCGGGCGTAGGCATGGTCGGTGGCGTTGATCAGGTGATAGGTGCCGGGCGCCGACGGCGCCGTGATCGCCCAGGTGAGCCGCTGCCCCGGACCGATGAAGTAGTCCTTCATCATGTCGCGATGCTTGACCAGATATCCGGCGACCGGCGCGTAGCGGTCGTTGCCGTCCTGGGCCAGCATCGTCGTGCGGAACAGCGGGCTGTCCGGGTCGACGGTGCCGTCCGCCCGGAGCCTGACCAGCGCCAGCGAATAGGCCGAGGAGGCATTGACGTTGATGCCGGTCCAGACCTGGGTCTCGTTCGGCCGCATCGCGATCGTCGGGTTGAGCTGGCCGTTGACCAGATGGCTGGGACGGTAGTCGGGCGCGGTGCGGACTCCGCCGGCCGCGGCGGCCGGGTTGGGATCCGTCAGGGTCGGGCTGGTGGCGTTGCCGACCGGGCCCAGCAGGAACACCTCGGGATCCTCCGCGGACGGCGCCAGAGCCAGGCCGCTGAGCACCAGCTGGCGCCGGACGAGACCCTCGATCGCCGGCCGGTGCTGCGGTGCGGCCACGTCTCCGACCTGGATCAGCCCGGCCATCCCGCCGAAGACCTGCGGCGCCGTCGAGCCGTGCATGTGCGGGTGGTACCAGTTCATCCCCTCGGTGTGCTCCTCGCCCAGCCGCACCTCGGTCCGGTAGCGATTGCCCGGCAGGAAGGCGCGGTAGACGTTGTCGCCCTCGCCCGTCGGGCTGACCAGCAGGCCATGGGTGTGCAGGTTCGAGGCGTCGGGCACCGGCTCGGTCGGATCGAAATGCAGATCGCTCGCCTGCAGGACCGCGTTCGGCATCCGCTCGTCCACGATGTCGAGCCGCAGGGTGTCGCCCGGCTGGATCAGCAGGGTCGGACCGGGGAACACCCCGTTGTAGGACGCCACGACGCCGCCGAGGCGGTTCTGGCCCTCGTAACTGGCGATCCGATAGGGCTTCGAGCCGACCAGCATCGGCCTGTCGAGCGTGCCGGTGGTCAGCCGCAGCTCTGCCGCGAGCAGCCCGTCGCGCGAGCGCAGGGCGCGCTCGCCGGCGGTGAGATCCAGGAGCGCCCCGTCGGACGGCAGCGGCTCGCCGCCGTAGGGCGCGATCGCCACGCCCAGCCTCGGCTGGTAGGACACGGCCTCGCCGCAGGGCAGGAACACCCGGTCTTCCGGGGTGGGCGGGCATTGCGGCCGGGCAAGCGCCTCCTCCGAGGCGCGCGAGAGGGCCGTCGTGCCGAGGAAGAGGAAGAATGCCAGCGCTCCGCACAGGATCGGGAGGCCGAGCCGGCACGCCCCGGCCCGCCGGCCGTGATAGATCCTCATGAACTCCCCCCATCGCAATCGGAGCCCACGCGGCCGACGGCTCCGGCCCCTTCCCGCATCGCGAGACGGCTTCGCGGCGGTCGCTCCGCCATTTCCGGAAGGCTACACCCTGTTCGAGCCGCGGCCTATCGGCGACGAGGGCGTGCCGAGGCGCTTGCGAGACAGCCGGCGGAGCCGGCACGGCGCCGGTCGATCCGGGTTCGCGGCCCGCTCTAGGGTGGCGATGGTGGGCGCGGCTGGGATTGAACCAGCGACCCCTACGATGTCAACGTAGTGCTCTCCCGCTGAGCTACGCGCCCCCATGGGGTTGGACCGGCGGCCCGAAGGGCCCTTCCGTCCGGCGGGAGGCAGGCATTTAGCATCGGCCGTTGGCCGGTGCAAGGGCCTGCCCGCAGCTTTTGATCGGCAGCTTTTCGTCGCCCGGCCTCTTGCCGGGGCGACGGCGGCCTCAGGAAACCTCGGCCAGCACCGTCTCGACCTCCTGCACCAGCTCGCGCAGGTGGAAGGGCTTGGACAGCACGCGCGCGCCCAGGCGGTGGCGGTCGCGGCCCTGCAGGGCGACGGCGGCGAAGCCGGTGATGAAGACGATGCGCAGGCCGGGCTGGCGCTCGGCGGCGCGGCGCGCCAGCTCGACGCCGTCGAGCCCGGGCATCACCACGTCGGCGAGCAGCAGGTCGTAGGGTCCCTCGTCGAGAAGGCCCTCGGCGACCAGGCCGTCGCCGACGTCCTCGACCTGGTGCCCGGCGTTGCGCAGCGAGGCGGCGAGGAAGGTGCGCAGCCCCTGATCGTCTTCGGCCAGTAGAATTCGGGCCATCGCGGCCAGCCACCTCGTCCAGGTCAACGGGACGGCCGGTCCCCGGAAAGCGGGGGCCCGGCCGAACGGGAAAGCGACGAGGCCCCGCCGCCCGGACCGAAGCCGGGGAGCGCGGGACCGCGCCGGACTATGCCATGCCGACTGCCGCATCGCGAGAGCGCTTCTCAGACGCAAGCCGACGCGGCATTCTTGCTCAGGTGACAGCCTAGCGGCGAATGCGTAAACAAGCTGCCAACGACAAGCCTCTTCGGACTCGATGGATTCCAGCGCCCTGACGGCCGGTCCCACAAGCGCCCCGCAAGGCGGCTCCCACCAGGTGCTCTCGCCCGGCGAGCAGCGCCTGCCGCTGGTCGTCGCCAGCCCGCACAGCGGCAGCGACTACCCGGCCGCCTTCGTCGCCGCCTCGCGGCTCGACCCGCTGGCGCTGCGGCGCAGCGAGGACTCCTTCGTCGACGAGATCTTCGCCGCCGCGCCCGGGATCGGCGTGCCGCTGCTGCGCGCCCTCTTCCCGCGCGCCTTCGTCGACCCGAACCGCGAGCCCTTCGAGCTCGACCCGGCGATGTTCGCCGACCGCCTGCCCGACTACGTCAACACCCGCTCGCCGCGGGTCGCCGCCGGGCTCGGCACGATCGCCCGCGTGGTCGCCAGCGGCGCCGACATCTACCGCGACAAGCTGAAGTTCTCCCAGGCGCTGCAGCGCATCCAGGACTGCTACTGGCCCTACCACGCGGCGCTGCGCGAGCTGGTCGAGCGGACCCGTGCGGGCTTCGGCTACTGCCTGCTGCTCGACGCCCACTCGATGCCCTCGAGCGGCGGGCCGATGGAGCGCGACCACGGCGGCCTGCGCTACGACATCGTGCTCGGCGACTGCCACGGCACCGCCTGCGACCCGGCGATCAGCGAGGCCGCGGCCGCCTTCCTGACCCGGCGCGGCTACCGCGTGTCGCGCAACAAGCCCTACTCCGGCGGCTTCGTGACGCGCCACTACGGCCGGCCCGAGGAGGACCTGCACGCGCTGCAGATCGAGATCAACCGCGCGCTCTACATGGACGAGGAGCGCATCGCCCGGGGACCGGGCCTGGCCGGCCTCGCCGAGGACATGACCGCGCTGATGCAGGCGCTCGGCGAGACGGCGCAGGGCAGCCTGGCCGCCGCGCAATGAGCCTCGCCGACGAGCCCGCTCCCGCCGACCCCCGCGCCGCCGAGGCGGCGGCCGCCGGCGCCTCGATACGGGATGCCGCCGAGGCCGACCTGCCGGCGATCCAGGCGATCTACGCCCACCACGTGGTGCACGGCAGCGCCTCCTTCGAGCTGGAGCCGCCCGACCTCGCCGAGATGACGGCGCGCCGCGCCGGCCTGCTGGCCCGCGGCCTGCCCTACCTGGTCGCCGAGCGCGACGGCGCGGTCGCCGGGTACTGCTACGCCGGCCCCTACCGGCCGCGCCCGGCCTACCGCCACACGCTGGAGGTCTCGGTCTACGTGGCGCCGGACCAGGCGCGCCGGGGCATCGGCCGGCTGCTGCTCGGCACGCTGGTCGCGCGCTGCGAGGCGCTCGGCTACCGCCAGCTGATCGCCATCGTCGGCGACAGCGCCAACGCCGCCTCGATCGGCCTGCACGAGGCGCTCGGCTTCCGGCGCACCGGCCTGCTCGCCTCGGTCGGCTGGAAGCACGGCCGCTGGCTCGACTCGGTGTTCCTGCAGCGCGCTCTCGGCCCCGGCGAGACGACGCCCCCGCAGAGCTAGGACTGAGGAGCCGCCCCATGGAGCGCATCGCGGCCGGCGACTGGTACGCCGTGAGACGCCTCGACGACGGCGTCACGCTGATCGAGGAGCCCTTCATAAAGGCCTTCTACCGCTGCAACCTCTGGCACGTGCGCGGGCGCGACCGCGACCTGCTGGTCGACAGCGGCATGGGCGTGGTCAGCCTGCGCGCGCAGGTGCCGCTGGTCACCGAGCGCCCGCTCGTCGCGGTCGCCAGCCACACCCACTTCGACCACATCGGCTGCCACCACGAGTTCGACGAGCGCTGCGTGCACCGCGACGAGGCGGCGATCCTGGCCCGCCCCGCCAACGCCGCGACGCTCGCCGACCCCTACGTCACCGACGAGATCTTCGACGCCCTGCCGCCGGCGCCCTACCGCTCGACCGAGTACGCCGTGCGCGCCGCGCCGGCGACCCGGGTGCTGGAGCACGGCGACGTCGTCGACCTCGGCGACCGGCAGTTCGAGGTGATCCACTGCCCGGGCCACTCGCCGGGCGGCATCATGCTCTGGGAGCCGGCGAGCGGCGTGCTGTTCTCCGGCGACACGGTCTACGACGGCCCGCTGATCGACGACGCCTACCACTCCGACATCGCGGCCTACGTCGCCACGATGAAGCGGATCCACGACCTGCCGGTGCGCGTCGTCCACGGCGGCCACTTCCCGAGCTTCGACGGCCAACGGTACCGGGCGCTGATCCGCGCCTTCCTCGAGGAGAAGGGGGCGTAGAGCCCGTGTCTTGATATCAAAATTTCCATGGCGATATCATCGCCTGTGACAGGACAGGGATCTCGTCGATGGCGGCCGTGACCGTGCGCAACCTGCCAGACGCAGTTCATCGTGCCCTCAAGGCGCGGGCGGCGGCCCACGGCCGAAGCACGGAGGCCGAGATCCGGGCGATCCTGGAAGCCGCCGTCCGACCGGACGAGCGGCTGCGGGTCGGCTCGGCGCTCGCCGCCTTCGGCGCCGCCCTCGACGGCCTGGACCTCGAGCCGCAGCGCGACCCTTCACCCATCGAGCCGACCGACTTCGGGTGATCCTGCTCGACACCAACGTCGTGTCCGAGCCGATTAAGGCACGCGGCGAGCCCAGGGTGGTCGCCTGGCTCGACGCCCAGGCCGCCGAGAGCCTCTACCTGAGCGCCACCAGCTTGGACGAGCTGCTGGTCGGCATCGCACGGCTGCCGGCCGGGCGCCGGCGCGACGGCCTCGACGACGCGCTGGCCAACCTGCTCGACCGCCTGTTCGGGCCCCGCATCCTGGCCTTCGACCGGGACGCGGCCCGGGCATTGGCCGGCCTGAGCCTGCGCGCGCAGGCCAGGGGCGAGGCACTCTCCTTCGCCGACGGTCAGATCGCCGCGATCGCCCAGGTCCACGGGCTCACGGTCGCGACCCGCGACCGCCAACCCTTCGAGGCCGTCGGCGTGCCCGTCCTCGACCCCTGGCAGGAGGGGTAGCGGCCGGGGCCTGGCCGCTCAGAGCACCGGCAGCTCCGGCGGGGCGCGGCGGGTCAGCAGCTCGGCACCGCCCGCGCGCACGACGATGTCCTCCTCGTGGACCTGGCCGAGGCCGGGGGCGAACTCCAGGCCCGGCTCCAGGGTGAGCACCATGCCGGGCTCCAGGACGGTGCGGTCCCAGAGCGCGTGCGAGGGATGCTCGGTCAACTGCATGCCGAGGCCGTGGCCGAAGCGGCCGACGTTGCCGGCGCGGTAGCCCGCGTCCTCGATCACCGCGGCCATGGCGCGGAAGAGATCCGCGCAGGTGGCGCCCGGCCGCGCCGCCGCGAGGCCCGCCTCGGTCGCGCGCCACAGCGTCTCGTAGGCCCGCTTCGCCCTGTCGTCGGCCTGGCCGAGCGCGACGTTGCGGTCGAAGTCACACCAGTAGCCGTCGAAGGTCGCCCCGGTATCCATCATCACCACGTCGCCAGCCTCGAGCGGCCGCTCGGAGGGCGGCGAGATGACGTCGGCGTAGCCCGCCGGCGCGCCGGCCCCGACCAGGTAGGGCACGTCGTCGGCGCCGCGGCCGATCAGGTCGCGGCGGAAGCCGCGAAACACCTCGGCGAGGCTCATGCCCTCGGCGAGCCAGCCGCCGAGCCCCTCGAAGCCGGCGGAGGCGAGGCCGCAGACATGGGCGATCTTGGCGATCTCGCGCTCGGACTTGATGCGGCGCAGGCCGTGGATCAGCGGCGTCGCATCGGCCCAGGCGCTATCCGGCAGCCAGGCCTTCAGGCGCTCCAGGTCGGCGAGCGGCATGCGCAGGCTCGACTCGTGGCCCATCGGCAGACCGATCCGGCCGCCCTCCCCGGCCAGCTCGCGCAGCGCCCCGGCGAGCAGCGAGATGCCCTCGTCGTCGGGCTGCGGCGCCGGCCAGCTGCGGATGTCCTCGATCCAGGTCCGCGCCATCACCGGCGCGCCGATCTCCGGGATCACCGCGACCGGCTTGCCGGCCTTCGGCACGACCAGGAACCAGGGCCGCGTCGGGCTCTGCCAGAACAGCGTCAGGAAGCCGGTGAACCAGCGCACCTCCGGCTCGGTGCAGAGCAGCAGGGCGTCGAGGCCGGCGGCGGCCATGGCGCGCTGGGCACGCTCCAGGCGCATCTCGAACTCCTCGACGGGAAAGCCGCGCGGCGGCGGGCCCTTGCTCGTCGTTCCGCCAGTCATGAAGCGTCCTCCACACCCTCGGTGACGAAGCAGAGTACCCGCGACCCGGGCCCCAGGCCGAGCGCCCCTCGCCCCTCGCCGAGGTGCTGCAGTCCGGCGACGCCGGCCGCGCCCGAGGGCGTCGTCGACAGGCCCTCGGCGGCGAGCCGCGCCACGGTCTCGGCGCAGGCCGCGTCCTCGACCGCCAGGAAGGCGTCGGCCGAGCGCGCCAGCGCACCCAGCGCCAGGTGCGAGGCCTCCTTGCAGTCCAGGCGCCCCATGGTCGAGACCGGCCCGGGCGCGCGCACCGGCCGGCCGGCGCGCACGCTCTCCAGCAGGCAGCGCGCCGCCGCCGGCTCGACCACGGCGATCGTCGGCGCGTCGCCCCAGCGCGCCCGGAACAGCGCCGCCATCGCGGCCGCGAAGCCGCCGACGCCGGCCTGCAGGAAGACGTGGCTCGGCGGGCCGGGCTCCCAGGGCGCCTCGACGACCTCGGCGGCGGCCACGAGATAGCCCTCCATCACCCGCGCCGGCAGCTCGACGTAGCCCGGCCAGGAGGAATCGGAGAGCAGGGTCCAGCCCTCCCGCTCCGCGGTCTCTTCGGCGGCCGCCATGGCCTCCTCGTAGGCGGCGCCGGCGCGGCGCACCTCGGCGCCGGCCCGGCGCAGGCGGCCGGCGAAGGCCTCGGGCACGCTCTCGGCCAGGAAGACCACGCCGCGCGCGCCGAACAGCCGCGCGCCGGTCGCCAGCGACAGGCCGTGGTTGCCGGCGCTGGCGCAGCAGTAGGTGCGCCCCGCCAGCGCCGTTGCCATGGCCTCCGACGAGGCCGGGGCATCCGGCCGGTCGAGCTGTCGCGCCGCCTGGCGGGCCAGCACGTAGGCGGCACCCAGCGCCTTGAAGCTGCCCAGCCCCATGCGGCCGCTCTCGTCCTTGACGCGCAGGTCGGCGACGCCGAGCTCGGCCGCGAGGGCCGGCAGCGGGCGCAGCGGCGTCGGCGCGAAGGCCGGGCAGCGCCGCAGCAGCGCCAGCGGCTCGGCCGGGTCGGCGCTGACGGCGCCGGCGGCGAGGCCGGCCTCCGGCGGCAGTCCGGCACCGCGCCAGGGATTTCGCAGCAGCTCCATGTCGCCTCCTCGGTCTGGTGGCCCCATGCTAGCAGCAGCAGGTGCGGCGATTTTTGCGCCGATCGCACTTCTCGCTCTAGCTTCTTGCGGGAACGGCCTCAGCGGAGAGAAAACATGGCAACGCCGGCGCTGGACGCCACCGACCGCCGCCTGCTCGACCTGCTGCAGCAGGACGCCGGCCGCTCGCTGGAGAGCCTGGCCGGCGAGGTCGCGCTCTCGGCCGCGGCCGTGCAGCGGCGAATCCGCCGCCTGAAGCGCGACGGCGTGATCCTCGGCGAGGTCGCGCTGGTCGAGCCCGCGGCGGTCGGCCTGCCGATGACCTTCGTCGTCATCGTCGAGCTGGAGCGCGAGCGCGCCGAGCAGATCGACGGCTTCCGGCGCAAGGCCGCGGCCGAGTCGCAGGTCCAGCAGTGCTACTACGTCACCGGCGAGGGCGACTTCGTGCTGATCGCCCTGGCCCGCGACATGGACGACTTCGAGGCGCTGACCCGGCGGCTGCTGTTCGACGACCCCAACGTGCGCCGCTTCCGCACCTCGGTGGTCATGGGCCGCCCGCTGCGCGGCACCGCCGTGCCGGCGGGGCGCGCCGGGTGAGACGGGGCCGGCCGAGCTTCCACGTCCTTCGACAGGCTCAGGACGAAGCAGCGGCCAGGTGCAAAAGTCGCTTTCGTCCTGAGCCTGTCGAAGGGCGTGGAAGCGCCGGCGTCACTCGGCCAGCGGCACCAGGTCCGCCGGGTCGAGGAACAGCGAGAGACGCTCTCCCGGCGCGGGCGCGTCCTGCTGCGGCAGGCGCAGGCGCAGGCTGTTGCCCGACTCGTGGCGCGCCACGCCCTGGTGGTGGGTCCCGAAGAAGCTGCTCTCCTCCAGGAGCGCGGTGCCGGCGGGCAACCGCCCAGGTCCGGTCTCGAGGTGCAGGTGCTCGGGGCGCAGGGACAGGGCGGCGACGGCTTCCGCGACCTCGAGCGGGAAGCGGCCGATCGGCGTCTCGAACGAGCCGTCGCCCGCGGGCCGTCCTTCCAGGACGTTGTTGTCCCCCATGAAGGTCGCGGTGAAGCGCGTGCGCGGCCGCAGGTAGACCCGCTCGGGCGCGCCACGGTCCTCGATGCGGCCGCCGTTCATCACGACGATCTCGTCGGCGATGGCCATCGCCTCCTCCTGGTCGTGGGTGACGTGCACGAAAGTCGTGCCGACGCGCCGCTGGATCGCCTTCAGCTCCTCCTGCATCTGGCGGCGCAGCTTGAGGTCGAGCGCGCCGAGCGGCTCGTCGAGCAGCAGCACCGAGGGCTCGACGACCAGCGCGCGGGCCAGCGCGATGCGCTGGCGCTGGCCGCCGGAGAGCTCGTGCGGCCTGCGCCGCGCGGTCTCGGCGAGGCCGACCAGCTCGAGCGCCCGGGCAACCCGCGCGGCGCGTTCGGCGCCGCCGATACGGCGCATGCGCAGGCCGAAGCCGACGTTGGCCTCGATCGTCATGTGCGGGAACAGCGCGTAGTCCTGGAACACCGTGGTCGTCGGCCGGCGCGCGGGCGGCAGCGCCGTGACGTCGCGGCCCTCGATCAGCACCCGCCCGGCGCTCGGCGTCAGGAAGCCGCCGAGAATGTTGAGCAGCGTCGTCTTGCCGCCGCCCGAGGGCCCGAGCAGCACCAGGTAGTCGCCCGCCCGAACCGCGAGGTCGACGGCCTCGACGGCGGTGAAGGCGCCGAAGCGCATGGTCACGCCGCGGAACTCGACGGCGGGGGACGACGCCGCGGAGGCAGGGACGGAACCGGCTGTCTTGGCGCTCATCGGCGTTTCCTTCCGAAGACGACGAGGTCGAGCAGCAGCACCAGGGCGACCGAGATCAGGAAGACGAAGCTGCCGACGGCGTTGGTCTGGGGGTTGAGGCCGCTCCTCAGCATCGACCAGATCTCGACCGGCAGGGTGACGTCGAAGCGGCTGGTCAGGAAGGCGATCAGGAACTCGTCCCAGCTGAAGGTGAAGGCCAGGAAGAAGCTGGCGAACAGCGCCGGCCAGAGCAGCGGCACGGTGACCAGCAGCAGGACCTGGGCCTCGCCCGCGCCGAGGTCGCGCGCGGCGCGCTCGATCTGCGCCTGGTGGCCGCCCATCTGGCTGTAGAGGATGGCGAAGCAGAGCGGCAGGTTGATCACCACGTGGCCGATGCCGACGGTCCACAGCGAACGCGCCACGCCGAGGTTGTTGAAGGTGATCAGCAGGCCCATCGCGATGATCAGGTAGCTGACCGTCAGCGGCGCGGTCAGGATCAGCTGCAGGCCGGCCCTGCCGGGGATGCGGTGGCGCGCCAGGCCGTAGGCGGCCAGGAAGCCCAGCACCAGCGAGACCGAGGCCGCGCCGAAGGCGACGAGCAGCGAGTTGCCGAGCGACTCCATCATGCGCCGGTCGGCGAACATCGCCTCGTACCAGCGCAGCGAGGGCCCGTCGAAGGGCGGCACCGGCAGGCGCGATTCCTGGAAGGAGAAGAGCACCAGCACCAGCACCGGCGCGAAGATGAAGCCGTAGAGCAGCAGGGCGTAGGCCCAGGCGAAGAGGCTGGCGAGCGGGCTCGGGCGGCGCACGGCTCAGACCCGCTCCAGCTTCAGCCAGCGCGCGCAGGCGAGGTAGACCAGGGTCACCACCGCCATCAGCACCATGGCCAGCGCCGAGGCCATCGGGAAGTCGGCGCGCCGCTGGATCTGCAGCATGATCGTCTGGGGCAGCAGCAGCTCGTTGTTGCCGCCCAGGATCTGCGGCGTGATGTAGTCGCCGATGCACAGCACGAAGGTCAGGAAGGCGCCGATCATGATGCCCGGCAGGGTCAGCGGCAGGATCACGTGCCAGAAGGTGCGCAGCGGCCCGGCGCCCAGGTCCTGCGCCGCCTTGCGGTAGCTCGGCGGCAGCTGCACCAGGTTGGCGTAGATCGTCAGGGTCAGCAGCATGACGAAGAAGTGGACGAAGCCGATCACCGTCGCCGCCCGGCTGTTGGCCAGCGAGACCGGCTCGGCGGCGAGGCCCAGGCCGGTCAGCGCCGACGACAGGATGCCGCCCTCGGCGAGCACCAGCAGCCAGGAGTAGGAGCGCACGACGTAGGAGGTCCAGAACGGCAGCACCGCCAGCACCAGGGCAAGCCGCTGCCAGCGCGGCGGCACCCTCTCGGCGAGGATCCAGGCCAAGGGATAGGCCAGCAGCACCGACAGCGCCGTGACCAGCAGCGTCACCTCGAGCGAGTTGAGCAGGCTCTCCAGGAAATAGGACTTCTCGACGAAGGCCCGGTAGTTGGCGAGGCTCGGCTCCGTGACCAGGCGCATGCCGACCCGCTGCCAGACGCTGTAGAGCGCCATCACCGCGAGCGGCAGCAGGAAGAAGGCCACGGTCCACGCAAGCGCCGGCGCCACGAAGCCGGCGCCGCGCAGGCGGCTGGAGAGGGCGCTCATATCGGCATCTCTTCCGCTGCCCTCCGCGCTATCGAGACCCTGGCACAGGAAGCTGTCGCGACAGCTGGCCCCACGCCCTTCGACAAGCTCAGGGCGAAGCGAAAGTCTGCGCCAGACACTGCTTCACCCCCGAGCCCGTCGAGGGATGTGAGGGCGCCATGCCGACCCCGGCACCGCGCCCCCTGCCCTAGTGCTGCAGGAACTCGGTCCAGACGTCGAGCATCTGGGCGTCGAGCTCGGCGTCGGGGATAAAGTAGCGGTAGGAGTTGGCCAGGAACTCGTCCTGCTCGTCCCAGCGCAGCCGCGCGCGGGCCTCGTCGCTGAGCACCGCGCCGGCCTGGCGATTCGCCGGCATGCCCCAGAAGCAGGACGAGGTGGCGAGGCGCGCCTGGCCCTCGGGGCTCATGATGTACTTCACGAACTCCAGCGCCAGGTCCTTCTTCTCCGAGGATTCGAAGATCGCGATCGACTGCGACCAGAGGATGCCGCCCTGCTCCGGCAGCACCCACTCCAGGTCCGGGTTGTCGCCCTGCATGACGGCAACCGCCCACTCGCCGCCGCCGAGCAGGATGTCGGCCTCGCCGGTCGCCAGCGCCGTCGTCGAGGAGACGACCTCGCCGACCATCGCCGACTTCTCCTTGAGCGCGAGCAGCGCCTCGCGGATCTGCGGCAGGGTCTCGGCCGAGATGTCGTCCGGCTCCATGCCGAGGTGCAGCGCCACCAGGTCCATCAGCGGGATGTAGTAGTCGTAGACCGCGATGCGGCCGGCGTACTTGTCGCCCCACAGCACCGAGAGGTCGCGCATGTCGGCGGGGTCGACCTTGGACTTGTCGTAGCCGACGACGTTGTAGCCGAACTTCTCCATGATCGCGTAGCGCTTGCCGTCGCGCATCGTGACGTCGTCCATGCGGACCTGCTCGAAGAGGTCGTCGAGCGGCAGCTGGTCGGCAGGCAGCTCGGCCAGCAGGCCGGCCTCGGCGACGCGCGGGACGTCGACGCCGTCGATGACGAAGACGTCCCAGTCGCCCGGCCGCGACTGCTCGACCAGGGCCAGCGCCGTGCCGGTGCCCTCGTACTCCTTGAGGTTGACGCGCACGCCGTGGGCCTTCTCGAAGGGCTCGATCAGCGCCGGGTCGGTGTGGTCGCACCAGACCAGGGCGTTGAGCTCCTCGGCAGCGGCGGCGCGGCCCGGCTGCAGGGCCAAAGCGCCGAGCAGGGCGGTGCCGGACAGCAGGCCGGCGAGGCGAAGGCCCGCAGCGCGCTTCCGGATCGAACGGTCGGACATGTCACTTTCTCCCTGTTCTCATGGACTTGCCGACTCGCCTTGAGGCGGAGCCGGCTTCCCCTCCGCCGGCGGCGCGCTCTTGCGGCGCTGTCTCGCCTGGGGAATAATTGAACCAGACTTCAAAGATTAGAATGGCAAAAATTTTGAAGTCAATTCAGTTTATCGGAGGAACGCGGTCTTGAGCGGTCTCAGGGAACGACAGAAGGCCGAGCGCCAGCGCCGCATCGTGCGCGCGGCCGCCCGGCACTTCCGCGAAGCCGGCTTCGAGAAGACCAAGATCGAGGAGATCGCGGCCTCGGCCGACCTCTCGGCCGGCACGGTCTACAACTACTACCGCCACAAGGGCGAGCTGCTGATCGCGGTGGTCGCCATGGAGGTCCACGAGGTCCTGGCCGAGGGCGAGAAGCTGGTCCAGGCCCCGCCGGCCTCGGCCGAGAGCGCGCTCAACGCGCTGATCGAGACCTACCTCGACCACTCGCTGGTCTATCTCAGCAAGGACAACTGGCGCCACGCCATGGCCAACGCCATCGCCCAGCCCGAGACCGTGCTGGCACGGCGCTACACCGAGCTCGACGGCCGCCTCGCCGACCAGGTCCGCCGGCTGCTCGATTCGCTGCAGCAGCGCGGCGCCGTGCGCGCCGAGATCGACACCATCGCCTTCGGCCGCATGGTCTTCAACAACACCAACATGCTGTTCATCGAGTTCGTGAAGGACGAAGGCCAGGCGCTGGACGAGCTCAAGACCGGGCTGCGCGCCCAGCACGCCGCGCTCTGCCGCCTGATCGCCTGAGCCGCCGAGGCAGCTTCTTCGTTTCCCGCTTTCGCTGCTGTCCCAGACGCGCGCAATGCGAACCCGCGAACCGGAGGCGCGCAGAAAAAAAGGGCCGTGCACGAGGCACGGCCCAAGTTTAGGGAGGAAACGCCCTTAGAGACGTACGGCAGAACGACAGCGGACAGTGTCATTCATGCCGCACTGCAAAATATGATCGCTCCGAAGCCGTTTGGCAAAGGGAAAATGCATCGCAAGCGCGGCCAGATGGTTAGGGGAAAATTCATACGTCGTCGGCCAGACTCGGAGGATTCCCTGTTGCATCGCAGCATTCTGCGGCAGGGACCGGCGCCCCGCCGCGCTCGGGGCCGGAGAAACGAGCCCTGAACCGCGCCTGGACCTTCTTCGGGCGCAGTCTGGCACGCGGCTTGCGGCAGTGCGGACGAAGAACGCCAAGGAGGCCCCTTCCCCGTGTCCCAATTCCCGTCCCCCCGCCGTCCCCTCGCCAAGCTGGCCCTCGCGCTCGCGGTCCTCGTACCGCTCGCCCTGGCCACCCACCCCGGCCGCGCCTCGACCGGCGAAGCCCTTGATAACTGGGACGTCTGCGCCCGCCACATCGAGGCCGCCGAGTCGATTCTCAGCCTGCCGCCGAAGATCCTGACGGCGATCTCGCTCGCCGAGTCGGGCCGCTACAGCAAGGAGCGCTCGGCAACTCTTGCCTGGCCCTGGACGGTCATGGCCGAGGGCCGCGGGCGATATCTGCCGAGCCGCGAGGCCGCCATCGCCGAGGTCAAGCAGCTCAAGGCCAAGGGCGTGCGCAACATCGACGTCGGCTGCATGCAGATCAACCTGATGTACCACGGCGAGAAGTTCGACTCGGTCGAGCAGGCCTTCGACCCGGCCTTCAACGTCGCCTATGCCGCCAAGTTCTTGACGGACCTGCGCGAGGAGACGCGTTCCTGGATCCGCGCGGTCGCCCGCTACCACTCGGCGACTCCGGTCCACGCCAACCGGTACCGCGCCAAGGTGCTCTCGCTGTGGCGCGAGGCGCGCAACGCCGCCTACCAGGAGCAGGTCAGCGAGCTGCGCGCGGCGCGCGAGCGGCCCCGGCGCAGCAACGTCGGCGCCATCAACTGATCGGGCGCTCCAGCCGCCGGGTTCAGGCCCCCGCCTCGGCCGCCAGCGCGCGGAAGCGCTCCAGGTAGGCGGCCTTGGCCGCGTCCGGCGGCCGCGGGCTCAGCGACAGGGCCAGGATCGCCGGCGCCGCGCGCCCGCGCGGCCTGCCGAAGATCTCCCGCGCCTCGTCCCGGGAGAAGCCGGCGAGCTGCGTCGCCTCCAGGTAGGCGGCGGCGATGTCGGCGCGCTTGATCAGGCTCGCCGCCGAGGCCGGCAGCTCCCCGGGCAGGCCGAAGCGGATGTGGATCGCCGAGAGCAGGCGCAGCTCGAAGGCCTTGTAGTCGATCCCGACGGCCGCCTTGAAGGGCGAGATCAGGTCGCCGACGACGTACTCCGGGGCGTCGTGCAGCAGGGCGCCGAGCCGCCAGCGCGCCGGCCAGCCCGGCAGCATCATCCCCGCCAGCCGCTCGACCAGCAGGCAGTGCTCCGCGACGCTGAAGGCCCAGGCGCCGTCGGTCTGGCCGTTCCAGCGCGCGACGCGCGCCAGGCCGTGCGCGATGTCCTCGACCTCGATGTCGAGCGGCGAGGGATTCAGCAGGTCGAGCCGCCGGCCCGACAGCATGCGCTGCCAGGCCCGCGCCGCGGGCTGTGCCATGGAAGCTCCCGAAACAGGGCGGACGCACCGCGCGCAGCATAGGCGGCGGAGGCGCCCGCGCAAGCCGCCGGTCCGGCAGGATGCCGGCCAGCGGCCGATGCTCTAGTCTGCCGCCATGGCCTTCTCGTTCCGCCAGCTGCAGTACTTCATCGCCGTCTCGGAGAGCGGCACGGTGTCCGGCGCCGCCCAGCAGCTCTCGGTCTCGCAGTCGACGATCACCGAGGCGCTGCAGGACCTCGAGGCCGAGCTCGGCGCGCGCCTGCTGGAGCGGCGCTCGCGCGGCATGAGCCTGACCCACCGCGGCCACCAGTTCCTGCGCCACGCCCGCCGCATCCTCGCCGACGTGCAGGCGGCGCGCGGCCTGTTCACCGACGGCAGCCAGGCGATCTCCGGCACGCTCAACCTGGGCGTCACCTCGATCGTCGCCGGCTACGTCATCTCCGACCTGCTGGCGCGCTACCGCCGGGCCTACCCGGAGATCGCGGTCGCCGCGATCGAGGACACCACCGAGTACCTCGAGCACCTGCTGCTCAACGGCGAGCTCGACCTGATCGTGGCCGTGCTCGACGGCCTGGGCGAGCCCTCCGCCTTCGACTCGACGATCATCGAGCGCTCGCCCTTCCGGGTCTGGCTGCCCGGCGGCCACGACTTCGGCCGCCTCGGCGCGGTCGGGCGCGACCGCATCGCCGGCGAGAGCCAGATCCAGCTGACCGCCGACGAGGTGCGCGGCGCCAACGAGGGCCTGTGGCGCGCCCGTCCGGCCGGCCGGCGCCCGCGGGTCGTGTTCCGCACCCGCTCGGTCGAGGCGGTGCGCAGCCTGGTCGCGACCGGCGCCGGGATCGCCGTGCTGCCCGACCTGATCTACCGCCCCTGGTCGCTCGACGGCGACCGCATCGAGGCCGTCGCCCTGGAGGAGCCGCTGCCGCCCCTGGAGGTCGGGCTGGCGTGGCGGCGCGGCGCCGCCGCCTCGGACTCGACCCGCGCCTTCGTCGAGCTGGCCGCCGCGAAGAGCGCGCGCGGCTAGGGGCGTCTCCGAAGGCGCGGCGGCGAGATCGGATTTACCGATATCATCTATCTGATTAAGGGAATTGTGGCTTTCGCGGCCCCCGCTCATAGTTGCCGTCAGGGGAACAGCGCGAGAGCGCACAGCGGGAGGCATGAGGCATGAGGCAATCCTTCTCCACGGCGGCCCTCGCGGCCGCGGCGGCGCTCGCCGTCACGGCCGTCCTGGCGGCCGGCGGAACCGCCCGGGCGGCCGAGATGAAGACCGAGATCGGCGAGCCGGAGGGCCAGGTCGCGATCGTCGCCTGGCCGGGCTACATCGAGCGCGGCGAGACCGACCCTGCCTTCGACTGGGTCACCGGCTTCGAGCAGGCGACCGGCTGCAAGGTCGAGATCAAGACCGCCAACACCTCCGACGAGATGGTGGCGCTGATGAACGAGGGCGGCTTCGACCTGGTCACCGCCTCGGGCGACGCCTCGCTGCGCATGATCGCCGGCGGCCGCGTCCAGCCGGTCAACACCGAGCTGGTGCCGAGCTGGAACAAGGTCGACGACCGGCTCAAGGACGCGCCCTGGCACACCGTCGAGGGCGTGCACTACGGCGTGCCCTACCAGTGGGGCTCCAACGTGCTGATGTACAACACCGAGACCTTCCCGGAGGCGCCCGACAGCTGGAACGTCGTCTTCGAGGAGATGACGCTGCCCGACGGCCAGTCGAACGAGGGCCGCATCCAGGCCTTCGACGGGCCGATCTACATCGCCGATGCCGCGCTCTACCTGATGGCCCACCAGCCCGGGCTGGGCATCGAGGATCCCTACGAGCTCAACAAGGAGCAGTACGACGCGGCGCTCACCCTGCTGCGCCAGCAGCGCGCCCTGGTCGGCCGCTACTGGCACGACGCCTTCGTGCAGATCGACGACTTCACCAACGAGGGCGTGGTCGCCTCCTCGTCCTGGCCGTTCCAGGTCAACATCCTGCGCTCGCAGGGCCAGCCGATCGCCAGCGTCGTGCCCAAGGAGGGCGCGACCGGCTGGGCCGACACGACGATGCTGCACGTCGACGCCGCCAATCCGAACTGCGCCTACCTGTGGATGGAGCACTCGCTGAATCCGAAGCTGCAGGGCGACCTCGCCGCCTGGTTCGGCTCGGTGCCGGTCAACCTCGAGGCCTGCAGCGGGAACGAGCTGCTCGGCGACGAGGGCTGCGCCACCAACGGCCTCGACAACTTCGAGAAGATCTCGTTCTGGCGCACGCCGGTGACGAACTGCGAGAGCCAGGAGCAGTGCGTGCCCTACTACCGCTGGGTCACGGACTACATCGCGATCCTCGGCGGGCGCTGACGGGCGCCTGAGAGCCTCCGCCGCGCTGCCGGCGTCCGGGCAAGCCGCCCGGTCCCGGCAGCGCCGGCACGCACCGACCCAACCAGCGCCCGAGCGCGCCGGGGAATCCCGCATGGTCGCCGCCGTCCATCTCGCCCGCGCCTCGCGCCGCTTCGGCGCGACCCTGGCGCTCGACGCCGTCGAGCTGGAGATCGCCGAGGGCGAGTTCTTCGGCCTGCTCGGCCCCTCGGGCTCGGGCAAGACCACCTGCCTCAGGCTGATCGCCGGCTTCGACCACCCGAGCCAGGGCCACGTCGAGATCTTCGGCCAGCGCTGCGAGGACCTGCCGCCCTACCGCCGGCCGGTCTCGACGGTGTTCCAGGACTACGCCCTGTTCCCGCACATGAGCGTGCTCGACAACGTCGCCTACGGCCTGATGGTGCGCGGCACCGGCAAGGCCGAGCGCCATGCCGCCGCACGCGACGCTCTGGCGCTGGTCAAGCTGGCCGGCTACGACGCCCGCCGCCCCTCCGAGCTCTCCGGCGGCCAGCGCCAGCGCGTGGCCCTGGCCCGCTCGCTGGTCACCCGCCCGAAGGTGCTGCTGCTCGACGAGCCGCTCGGCGCGCTCGACCTGAAGCTGCGCGAGGAGATGCAGGTCGAGCTGAAGTCCCTGCAGAAGTCGCTCGGCATCACCTTCGTCTTCGTCACCCACGACCAGGGCGAGGCGCTGTCGATGAGCGACCGCATCGCGGTCTTCGACCACGGCCGGGTCATGCAGGTCGGCAGCCCCGAGGCGATCTACGAGCGCCCGGCCGTGCCCTTCGTCGCCGATTTCGTCGGCGGCTCCAACGTCATCGACGGCGCGGCGCTGGCCCTGCCCGGCCTGCCGCCGGGCCTCTACAGCCTGCGCCCCGAGAAGATCCGCCTCGGCGCCGGCGACGACGGCGCGCAGGTGACCGCCGAAGGCGAGATCGTCGCAGTGCTGTACCAGGGCGGCGTGCATCGCGTGACGCTGCGCCTCGCCTCGACGAGCCTGACGGTGCTGGTGCCGGCGGCCGAGGCGCGCGGCCTGTCGGTGGGCGCGCGCCAGGCGGTCGGCTGGCGGGTCGCCGACATGCACCGCATGGAAGGCGCCGGGTGATGGGCGCCGCGGTCGCGACGGCGGCCGACGGCCGGACCGGCTTCTGGACCCGGCTGTCCGACCTGCTCTACCGCCGCTCGGGCCTGGTGCTGGCGCTGCTGCTCGGCCCGCCCCTCTTGTGGATCGGCGTCATCTACGTCGGCTCGCTGTTCGCGCTGCTGCTGCAGTCGTTCTTCTCGATCGACGAGTTCACCGGCATGGTCCGGCCCGAGCTGACGCTGAAGACCTACGGCGAGCTGCTGCACCCGGCCAACCTCGACATCATCCTGCGCACCGTGGTCATGGCGGCGCTGGTCACGCTGGTCGGCGCCTTAATCGCCTTCCCGATCGCCTACTACGCCGCGCGCTACGCCCGCGGCCGCCTCAAGGCGGCCTTCTACATCGCGATCATGCTGCCGCTCTGGTCGAGCTACCTGGTGCGGGTCTACGCCTGGAAGCTGATCCTGGCCAAGGAGGGCGCGCTGACCTGGGGCATCGAGCGGGTCGGCCTGACGCCGCTGCTCGAGGGACTGCTCAGCCTGCCGGTGATCGGCGGCCCCTCGCTGTCGTTCAGCTACATCGGCACCTTCCTGGTCTTCCTCTACCTCTGGCTGCCCTTCATGATCCTGCCGATCCAGGCGGCGCTGGAGCGGGTGCCGGCCTCGATGATCGAGGCCGCCGGCGATCTCGGCGCGCGCCCCGGCCAGGCCTTCCGCACGGTGATCCTGCCGCTCGCCCTGCCCGGCGTCGTCGCCGGCTCGATCTTCACCTTCTCGCTGACGCTCGGCGACTACATCACGCCGCAGATCGTCGGCACCTCGCGGCTGTTCATCGGCCAGGCCGTCTACATCCACCAGGGCACCGCCGGAAACATCCCGCTGGCCGCCGCCTTCTCGGTCGTGCCGATCCTGGTCATGGCGGTCTACCTGACCATCGCCAAGCGGATGGGGGCCTTCAATGCGCTCTGAGGGCGCCAAGGCCGGGCTCGGCCTCAAGCTGGCGGCCGCGGGCGGCTTGCTGTTCCTGCACCTGCCGCTGCTGATGATCGTCGTCTACGCCTTCACCACCGAGGAGAAGAGCTACCAGTTCCCGCCGCCCGACCTGACGCTGAAGTGGTTCGCCGTGGCCTGGGCGCGCGAGGACATCTGGGAGGCGATCTGGCTGTCGGTGCAGGTCGCGCTGATCTCCACCGCGACCGCGCTGGTGCTCGGCACCCTGGCCGCCGCCGCGGTGGCGCGACGGCGCTTCTTCGGGCGCGAGACCGTGTCGCTGCTGATCATCCTGCCGATCGCCCTGCCCGGCATCGTCACCGGCATCGCGCTCCGCTCCGCCTACAGCCTCGCCGAGATCCCCTTCTCCTTCTGGACCATCGTGCTGGGCCACGCGACCTTCTGCGTCGTCGTCGTCTACAACAACGCGGTGGCGCGGCTCAGGCGCACCGCGCCCTCGATGATCGAGGCCTCGATGGACCTCGGCGCCAACGGCTTCCAGACCCTGCGCTACGTGCTGCTGCCGAACCTCGGCACGGCGCTGCTCGCCGGCGGCATGCTGGCCTTCGCGCTGTCCTTCGACGAGGTCATCGTCACGACCTTCACCGCCGGCCAGCAGACCACCCTGCCGATCTGGATGCTGAGCGAGCTGGTGCGCCCGCGCCAGCGCCCGGTGACCAACGTCGTCGCGGTCTTCGTGATCGCCGTGACCTTCCTGCCGATCCTGGCCGCCTACTACCTGACGCGCGGCGGCGAGCAGGTCGGCGGGTCCGGCAAGTAGCGCCCACCCCAGCAAGCGGCCCCCGAGGGCCGGAGGAGGCAACGCCATGTCGCAGTCCCTGCAGAGCTCTTCCGCGATCGCCGAGACGCAGATGCTGATCGGCGGCGCCTTCGTCGCCGGCGGCGACCAGGCCGAGACCGTGCTCAACCCGCGCAGCGGCGCAACGCTGCTAGAGCTGCCCGACGCGACGCCCGAGCAGGTCGACGCCGCTGTCGCGGCGGCGCGCGAGGCCTTCGCGAGCTGGCGCCAGACGACGCCCGGCGAGCGCGCCGGCCTGCTGCTGGGCCTGGCCGACACCATCGAGCGCAACGCGGAGGCCTACGCGCGGCTGGAGGCGCTCAACTGCGGCAAGCCCTACCATGCCGTGCTCGCCGACGAGATCCCGGCGGTCGTCGACGTCTTCCGCTTCTTCGCGGGCGCCGCCCGCTGCCTGCCGGGCAGCGCCGCCGGCGAGTACCTGCCGGGCCACACCTCGATGGTGCGGCGCGACCCGATCGGCGTGGTCGCCTCGATCGCGCCCTGGAACTACCCGCTGATGATGGCGGCCTGGAAGCTCGGCCCGGCACTCGGCGCCGGCAACGCCGTGGTCATCAAGCCCTCCGAGCAGACGCCGCTGACGACGCTCCTGCTGGCCCGGCACGCCGCCGAGATCTTCCCCAAGGGCGTGCTCAACGTCGTGGTCGGGCGCGGCGAGACCGTCGGCAACCACCTGATCAGCCACGATGCCGTCGACATGGTCTCGCTGACCGGCGACATCGCGACCGGCAAGAAGATCCTGGCGGCGGCCGCGCGCACCGTGAAGCGCACCCACCTGGAGCTCGGCGGCAAGGCGCCGGTCATCGTCTTCGACGACGCCGACCTGGAGGCCGTGGTCGAGGGCGTGCGCACCTTCGGCTACTACAACGCCGGCCAGGACTGCACCGCGGCCTGCCGCGTCTACGCCGGCCCGAAGATCTACGACCGCCTGGTCCCGGCCCTGACCGAGGCGGTTTCGACGATCCGCTACGGCGAGGCCGACGACTCCGCCAACGAGATCGGCCCGCTGATCTCCGAGCGCCAGCGCAGCCGAGTCGCCAGCTTCGTGCAGCGCGCCAGCGAGCTCGGCCACGTCGAGGTCACGACCGGCGGCGAGACGGTCGGCGGCGGCGGCTTCTACTACCGCCCGACCGTGGTCGCCGGCGCGCGCCAGGAGGACGAGATCGTGCGCCGCGAGGTCTTCGGCCCGGTGGTCTCGGTAACCCCTTTCAGGGAGGCCGAGGAGGCGGTCGCCTGGGCCAACGACTCGAGCTACGGCCTGGCCTCCTCGGTCTGGACCCGCGACGTCGCGCGCGCGATGGAGACGGCCGCCCGCCTGCAGTACGGCTGCACCTGGGTCAACTGCCACTTCATGCTGACCAACGAGATGCCGCACGGCGGCGTCAAGCAATCCGGCTACGGCAAGGACATGTCGCTCTATGCGCTGGAGGACTACAGCGCCGTGCGGCACGTCATGATCAAGTTCGCGTGAGCGGCTGAGCCGTCATCCGCGCCCTCGTCGGCGCCCTCATCGGCTCCCCCGCACCGCGGCCCTCGCGGGGCTCGGCGGGCCAGCGCGGCAACCGCGCCGGCGTCGTTCCGAGCGTCGCAGGGCGCCGGCCCCTTGCCGGCGCCTGGACAGGATCGATCTCACTTTGCGAGCCTGAACGCGGCCGGCTCCCGGGACGGGGCGGCGGCCAAGTCGCGAGAGACGATGGTGGCCGGTGGGCGTTGTCCCAGGAGCCGAGCCCCGAACCGACCGACGAGAAGGAGCCGCCGCCATGGCCCGAAGCGCGAGCCAGCCGCTCTTTGCCGAGACCCTCGCCCCCGATCGCCTCGCCGAGCTGTTCCGCGCGACGCGCGAGCGCACGCTGGCGCTGACCGAGGGCCTGGCGCCCGAGGACATGACGGTCCAGTCGATGGAGGACGCCAGCCCGACCAAGTGGCATCTGGCGCACACCAGCTGGTTCTTCGAGGAGTTCGTGCTGCGTCCGCACCTGGACGGATACCGCAGCGAGGACGAGCGCTTCGCCTTCCTGTTCAACTCCTACTACGTCAAGGCCGGCCCGCGCTTCGCGCGCCACCAGCGCGGCCTGGTCACCCGCCCGACCGTCGCCGAGGTCCTGGACTACCGGGCCTCGGTGGACGCGGCGATGTCCCGGCTGCTCGAGCGCGGCGACGGGCCCGCCGACCTGATCGAGCTCGGCTGCCACCACGAGATGCAGCACCAGGAGCTGCTGCTGACCGACCTGCTGCACGCGCTGAGCCACAATCCGCTGCAGCCTGTCTACCGCGCCCCGACGCCGGTCGAATCGATCGAGGCGGCGCCGGCGGGCTGGGTCGCCTTCGAGGGCGGAATCGTCGAGATCGGCCACGGCGGCGAGAGCTTCGCCTTCGACTGCGAAGGCCCGCGCCACGAGGTGCTGCTGCGCCCCTACGAGCTGGCCAGCCGGGCGGTGACCTGCGGCGAGTGGCTGGCCTTCATGGCCGACGGCGGCTACGAGACGCCCGATCTCTGGCTGATGGACGGCTACGCCACCGTCGAGCGCGAGGGCTGGCGCGCGCCGGCCTACTGGCAGCAGGACGAAGACGGAGGCTGGGCGACCTACTCGCTGCGCGGAGCCCAGCCGGTCGATCCCGAGGCCCCGGTCAGCCACGTCAGCTACTACGAGGCCGAGGCCTTCGCCCGCTGGGCGGGGGCGCGGCTGCCGAGCGAGGCCGAGTGGGAGCATGCCGCCGGCGAGCCGGCCGAGGGCAATACGCTCGAGACGCGGGCGCTGCGGCCCCGGCGGGCCGGCGGGCCCGGTCTCGCCCAGCTGTGGGGCGACGTCTGGGAGTGGACCGGCTCGGCCTACCTGCCCTACCCCGGCTTCCGCGCGCCCGAGGGCGCGGTCGGCGAATACAACGGCAAGTTCATGGTCAACCAGTTCGTGCTGCGCGGCGGCTCGGCCTTCACCCCCGAGGCCCAGCTCCGGCGCACCTACCGCAATTTCTTCTATCCCCATCACCGCTGGCAGATGACGGGCCTGCGCCTCGCGCGCGACGCCTGACCCGCGGCCTCGATCGGCCGCCCAGGATCGACAGTCGGGTGGCGCTGCACGGGTGGCGCTGCGCGGGTGGCGCTGCACTGCGACACAGGCACCGCCCGCCGCCCAAGTCTTACGTTCCGCCGGCGCGACGCTGGTGCCGTGCTGCAGCCATCCCGGGGAAGAAGAATAGTGCCGACAACTTCACGGTTACATCGGATCCTCGAGTGGTCCGCCGCAAATTTCCATGCAAAGCCATGAAATCACGGCTGGCACGAGCCTGTGAACGCACACTCATTGCGAGGGTGGATTCTTGGCTGGATCGCCATCGATTTTTTGCAGGCAAGCGAACCATACTAGCACAGAAAGATTCTAATTTAACCCTTAGAATTCATCGGCAGGCTGCTATTCTTAACCTGTGACGAACTCGGGGCTGGAACCCAATCCGGCCCTGAACGCGGCGCTGGCCGGAACCAATCCACTGACCGGCGCTTACCATTACGTCGGTTTCTGCGCCGCAGCATGCCGACGGGTGCCATCCCGGCCGCGAGGCCGGCCGGCTGGCCCAGTCCGTTCCTGACTCGGAGCGCAGCCCAGGAGCCGCTTTCGCGTTGCCGCGATAGGGGCGTTTTCCGGGCGGCTTTGGCATGAGAGCGACGGGACGCGATGGCCGAACACAGAGCAAACAAAGGAGCCGCCACGATGACCTCCGATGCGATCCGCAAGGAAAACGCGGACCTCACTGCCGAGAAGCAGGAGTACGGGGCCGATCCGTTGGCCAAGCGCGAGACCGATCACTACCGCGCCGAGTACGTGAAGACCTTCGTCGAGAAGTGGGACGAGCTGATCGACTGGGACGCGCGCGCCGCGAGCGAGGGCGACTTCTTCATCGACATCCTGCGCTCCCGCGGCGCCGACAAGGTCCTCGACGTCGCGGCCGGCACCGGCTTCCATTCGGTACGCCTGACCGAGGCCGGCTTCGACGTGACCACGATCGACGGCAGCGCCGCGATGCTCGCCCAGGCCTTCGAAAACGCCAAGAAGCGCAACCTGATCCTGAAGACCACCCAGGCCGACTGGCGCTGGCTGAACCGGGACATCCAGGGCAAGGCCGACGCCATCGTCTGCCTCGGCAACTCCTTCACCCACCTGTTCGACGAGATGGATCGTCGGCGCGCCCTGGCCGAGTTCTACGCCGCGCTGAAGCACGACGGCATCCTGATCCTGGACCAGCGCAACTACGACGCCATTCTCGACAACGGCTTCTCGACGAAGCACAAGTACTACTACTGCGGGGACCGGGTCACCGCCGAGCCGGAGTACTTCGACGACGGGCTGATCCGCTTCAAGTACTCCTTCCCGGACGCCTCGAGCTACACGCTCAACATGTTCCCGCTGCGCAAGAACTACGTGCGCAAGCTGCTGCGTGAGGCGGGCTTCGAGCGGGTTCACACCTACGGTGACTTCGAGGCCGACTACGAGGACCACGAGCCCGACTTCCTGGTCCACGTCGCCGAGAAGTCGGTGGTCCGCAAGGTCCAGGTCCGCAAGCCCGACGAGCCGGCCAGCGAGGCCCCGGCGGGATCCGAGATCCGCGACCAGATCCGCGCGGTCGCCGAGGACTACTACGACAGCGACGACGCCGACGCCTTCTACCACCGCGTCTGGGGCGGCGAGGACATCCACATCGGGCTCTACGAGGAGACCGACAAGATCAAGGAGGCCAGCCGCCGGACCGTCGAGGAGATGGTCAGCATGCTCGAGGAGAACGAGAAGCTGACCGACCAGAAGAAGGTCCTCGACATCGGCGCCGGCTACGGCGGCGCGGCACGCTATCTCGCCAAGACGCGGGCCTGCCAGGTCGCCTGCCTCAACGTCAGCGAGACGCAGAACGATACCAACCGCTACCTCAACCGCCGCCAGAAGCTGAACGACCTGGTCTCGGTGATCCACGGCACCTTCGAGGAAATCCCGGGCGACCCCGAGGCCTACGACATCGTCTGGTCGCAGGACGCGATCCTGCACAGCGGCGACCGCGAGCAGGTGTTCCGCGAGGTCGACCGCGTGCTCAAGCCGGGCGGCTCGTTCATCTTCACCGACCCGATGGAGGCCGACGACTGCCCCGAGGGCGTCCTGCAGCCGGTCTACGACCGCATCCACCTCTCCAGCCTCGGCTCCATCAAGTACTACAAGGAGACGGCGGCCAAGCTCGGTTTCGAGCTGGTCGAGGTCAAGGAGATGACGCACAACCTGCGCACCCACTACGCGCGGGTCGGCGAGGAGCTGAAGGCGAACTACGACGAGCTCGCCGGGCTCTCCAGCAAGCAGTACCTCGACCGCATGATCGTCGGTCTCGACAACTGGGTGAAGGCGGCCGACAACGGCTGGCTGGCCTGGGGCATCCTGCACTTCCGCAAGCCCGCGAAGAACTAGGGCGGCGGAGACCGAAACCCGACACGGGGTTTCACACTGGGAGCGGAAGCGCCGGACGCGGGGGGAGCGTCCGGCGCTTCTTTTTTCGGGACGAGCCGTCAGCGGCGCGCCGCCTGCTCGAACAGCGGGCGCCAGGAACGCTCGACCGGCAGCTCGAAGACCTCCCTCAGGACGGCCTCGATGCCGTCGGCATCCAGGTCGCGGCGCTCGTCGCGGCCGTCGGGGCGGCGCAGCGTGTAGCGGTTGGCCATCAGGCCGTGGCGCGCCTCCGGCGTCGTGCGCGCGACGCGCAGGCCCTGGCGGAACGGCGAGGCCGGGTGGGTCGAGGTGAACCAGTTGGCGGCCTCGTAGTCGCCCTGGAAATGCGGCTCGAGCGACAGCTCGTAGAGCGGCAGCCAGCGGCCCTTCCGGCCGACCTGCAGCAGCCGCGAGTCGCCGAAGGGGATCAGCCGGAAGACGTCGTGCCGGGTCGGCTGGGGCGCGGTGCTGTCGAGGCGCAGCGGCTCCGACAGCACGCAACCGCCGAAGCCGACGTCGACCAGCCAGGGGCTGCCGCCCAGCGTCACCTGGAGCGCCATGTGGGTGCGCGCCATCGGCGGCTTGTGCGGCGGCTGCAGCCAGCGCACCCGCGCCGCCAGCCCCTGCACCTCGAAGCCGACGGCCTCGAGCACGCGGCGGAACAGGCCGTTCTGCTCGAAGCAGTAGCCGCCCCGCCGGCTGCCGATCAGCTTGGCGTCGACCGCCGCCGGCGCGAGGTCGACACCGCGCCCGAGCAGCACGTCGAGCGCCTCGAAGACGATCGCCGCGGGGTGACGCTCGTGCAGCGCCTCGAGCACCGCCAGGGTCGGTGCCAGGGGCCCTCGATAGCCGATGCGCGCGCAATAGGCCTGCAGGTCGACCGCCGGCTTGTCGTCGAGTCCGTCCAGGGCGGCGAGGATCTGGGGTACCGCGACCAGCGGGTCGGTCTGCCGCACGGCGATCGCCGGGTTGGCGGCGCGGAAGGCCTCGGCCAGTGCCGCGCGCGTCTCCGGCTCGATCCCTCGGTCGAGGGCGAGCAGGGAGAAGGTGGCGGGATCGAAGGCCCCGACCGCCGACTCGGGTTCGGCCGAGGCGCTGGCCGCGACCTCGAGTGCCGCCAGGTCGGCGAGCAGGCTTTCCAGCGCCGCCGGCGAGCGGCCGAGCAGCAGCACGCGCCGGCCGGCGCGCGTGCGGGTACGGGCCCTCCCCGGATCGCCGGCACGTTCCTGAGTCATCGAAGCGCCTCTCGACTCGGGCGGCCCCGGCGGGCGGCCCAGCTTCCTCTCGCCGCCAAGCCATAGCGCAGCCGGCGCGCCGGCGCGAGCCGGCCGGTGCGCGACCCCGAGGCGCTCCCGCCGTCAGCGGGACGGCGTCGGCGCAAGGTTGTCAGCGCACCGCCGTCGCGCCCTGGGCCAGTCCCGAGCCGCCGTAGAGCCACTGCAGCGCGTCGTAGTGGTCCTCGGCCGACATCGATCCGAGCATGGTGTTGCGCAGGTGCGCGTGAGCACCCGCCGGGTGATAGATGTGGTCGCCGATCAACCGCGACTGCAGCTGCACGCGCGCGGTGCGGTCGACCCGCGCGTCGCGGTAGGCGGCGAAGGCGGCCTCGATGCCAGGGTCGCCCCCCTGCCCCCCGGCGCCGGCATGCTCCGCGACCAGGCTCGACAGGCAGACCGCGTCCTCCATGGCCATGCAGGCGCCCTGGGCGAAGTACTGCAGCATCGGGTGGGCGGCGTCGCCGAGCAGCACGACGCGGCCGTCCTGCCAGCTCAGCGTCGGGTCCCGGTCGCAGAGCACCCAGAGCTTCCAGTCGCGGCCCTGGTCGATGATCCGCCGCGGCCGCTCGTGGATGTGCTCGAAGCCGCGGTGCACCTCCTCGGCCGTGACCGGCTTGCCGGCGACCGGCTCGGGCGCGTCGTTGTGGTAGGTGACGACGAGGTTGAAGACCTTCCAGCCGGACAGCGGGTAGTGGACGATGTGGCACTTCGGCCCGGCCCAGAGCGCCGCCGCGTTCCAGCGCAGGTCCTCGGGCATGCGCTCCAGCGGGATCACCGAGCGGTAGGTCGTGTGGCCCGAGACCCGCGGCGCGCCGTCGCCGACCAGCTGCTGGCGGATCCTCGACCAGAGGCCGTCGGCGCCGACCAGCGCCCGGCCCGCGACCCGTCCGCCGTCGGCCAGGCGCGCGCTGACACTGGTGCCGTCCTGGTCGTAGCCGACGACCTCGGCCGAGGTGCGCAGCTCGACCAGCGGGCTCTCCTCGCAGGCGCGCAGGAAGACGCCGTGCAGGTCGCCGCGGTGCACGACCGCGTAGGGATTGCCGAAGCGCCGGCGAAAGCCCTCCTGCAGCGGCACGTGGGTGATCTCCTCGCCGCTGGTCGCGTCCATCAGCACCAGCCTGTCGATGTAGACCGCCATGGCGCGCGCGGCGTCGCCGACGCCGAGGTGGTCGAAGGCGTGGAAGGCGTTGGGGCCGAGCTGGATGCCGGCACCGATCTCGCCGAGCCGCGCGGCCTTCTCCAGGACCAGGCTGGGCACGCCCCGGCGGGCCAGCCCGAGCGCCGTCGCCAGGCCGCCGATGCCGCCGCCGGCGATCAGGATCGGTCGCGTCTCCGCCATTCCGGCTCTCCCTCAGGGCGCGCGCTTCAGCGGCACGCGCGAATGTTCGTTGTTGAGCTCGACGAGATCGCCGAGCAGGCGCATCAGCTCGTCGCGGTCGGCCGTCGACAGGGGCTGCACGATGCGCTCCTGGGCGCGCCGCACGAAGGGCTCGGCGTCGTGCAGCAGGCGGGCGCCGGCCTCGGTCAGGAACAGCTGCTTGGCGCGTCGATCGCCGGCGGCCGGGCGCCGCTCGATGCGGCCGCGCTCCTCCAGGCGCTCGAGCACGCCGCCCAGGGTCGAGCGGTCGTAGGCGATGACCTCGGAGACCCGGGTGGCGTCGATGCCCGGCGCGTCCCGGCAGGCGACCAGCACCGCGTACTGGACCGGCGTCAGCTCCAGGTGCCGGCACTCCTCGATGAAGATCGCCACGGCGATCTGCTGGGCCCGCCGGATCAGGTGGCCCGGCTTGCCGTAGACGTCGTCCAGGAAACCGCCCTGCGCTTGCGCGGCCTGCTCCTGTTTCGCCGCGCCCATCGCAGCCCCCTTTCCCGCCCCGGCGATCGCCGCCGGCTCGATTGACAGCATACTGAAGGTGAGCATACGGTCAATAAACGGAGACCCTGGCGCGAGGGCGGGAGGAAGCGATGTCCCCAGCGGACGAGACGGCCGGCAACGCCGCCGAACGGCAGGCCTTCTACGACAGGATCGACAAGTCCAACATGACCGCCCTCTGGACGGTGCTCGACGGCTTGGTGACGCCGGAGCCGAGGAGCGCCTGCCGGCCGGTCGGCTGGCGCTTCGACGCGATCCGCGAGGCGATGGTCGAGGCCGGCGGCCTGATCACCGCCCGCGAGGCCGAACGCCGCGTCCTGGTGCTGGAGAACCCCGGACTGCGCGGCCAGTCGAAGGTCACCACCTCGCTCTACGCCGGCGTCCAGCTGGTGCTGCCCGGCGAGGTCGCGCCCGCGCACCGCCACAGCCAGACGGCGCTGCGCCTGGTGCTCGAAGGCAAGGGCGCGCACACCGCGGTCGACGGCGAGCGGGTCATGATGAGCCCGGGCGACTTCATCATCACGCCCTCGATGACCTGGCACGACCACGGCAACGAGAGCGACGAGCCGATCTACTGGCTCGACGGCCTGGACATCCCGCTGGTGCAGTTCCTCGACGCCTCCTTCGCCGAGCGGCTCGGCGAGGAGGAGCAGCCGGTGACCAGGCCGCAGGGCGATTCCCTGGCACGCTACGGCGGCAACCTGCTGCCGGTCGACTACCAGCCCGCGGCGGCGAGCCCGACCTCGCCGGTCTTCTGGTATCCCTACGAACGGAGCCGCGAGACGCTCGAGCGCCTGTCGCGCACCCAGGATTGGGATCCCTGCCACGGCCTGAGGATGCGCTTCGTCAACCCGGCGACCGGCGGTCACGCCATGCCGACCATCGGCAGCTTCCTGCAGCTGCTGCCCAAGGGCTTCGAGACCCAGCGCTACCGCTGCACCGACGCCACGGTCTTCACCTGCCTGGAGGGCCGGGGCCGCTCGCGCATCGGCGACGAGACGATCGAGTGGGGCCCGCGCGACATCTTCGTCGCGCCGAGCTGGGCCTGGACCTCGCACGAGGCCGGGGCCGAGAGCGTGCTGTTCAGCTTCTCCGACCGCCCGGTCCAGGAGAAGCTCGGCCTCTGGCGCGAGGACCGCGGCAACGCCTGAGCGGGCGAAGGGCGCGGACCTCGCTACCCCGCGAACTGCGGCAGCAGCAAACGCGGCAGCCAGAGCGAGAGCGCGGGGAAGACGATGACCAGCAGCAGGATGGCGAGCATCGGCGCCAGGATCATCGCGACGTGCGCCAGCGCCTGGCCGACGGTAATCCGGCCGATCGCGCAGGAGATCAGCAGGCAGAGGCCGTAGGGCGGCGTGACCAGGCCGAAGGCCAGGCTGATGACGCCGATCAGGGCGAAGTGGATCGGGTGCATGCCGACCGCCTGGGTCACCGGCCAGAGCACCGTGCCGAGGATGATGATCGCCGGGATCGCGTCGATGAAGCAGCCGATGATCAGGAAGCAGAGCGCGACCGCGATGCCCATCTCGGTGACGCCCAGGTTCATCTCGGTGACGTAGGCGACCAGCGCGGCCGGCACGCGGAAGTACGCCAGGATGAAGCCGAAGGCGCTGGCCGTGCCGATGCAGAACAGGGAGATCGCGGCGAAGCGGCCGGTATCGTAGAGCACGTGGGCCAGGGTGCGGACGCCGACGCTGCGGTAGACGAAGAGGCCGAGCGCCAGGGCGTAGAGCGCGGCGACCACCGAGGCCTCGGTCGGGGTGAAGAGGCCGCCGACGATGCCGCCGATGATGATGACCGGCGTCATCAGCGCCAGGAAGGCGCCGGCGACGGCGCGCGCCAGCTCGACCAGCGTCGCGCGGTCGTGCAGGCCCATGCCGTGGCGCCGCGCGTAGTAGTAGACGGTCGCCATCTGGGCCAGGCCGATCAGCACGCCGGGCACGACGCCGGCCAGGAACAGGCCGCCGATCGAGACCGACATCAGGCCGCCCCAGACGACCATCAGGATCGACGGCGGGATGACCACGCCCATGACCGCCGAGCAGGCCGTCACCGCGACCGAGAAGGAGGCGCTGAAGCCCTCCTTCTTCATCTGCGGGATGAGCAGGGAGCCGATGCCGGCGGCGTCGGCGGTCGAGGAGCCCGAGATGCCGGCGAAGAACATCGAGACCACGACGTTGACGTGGCCGAGCCCGCCCGGCAGGTGGCCGACCAGGGCGCGCGCCAGCCGGATCAGCCGGTCGGTGATGCCGGCGGCGTTCATCAGGTTGGCGGCGAGCAGGAAGAAGGGCACGGCCAGCAGGATGAAGGCGTTGTAGGACTTGAACATCTGCTGCAGCAGCAGGATCGGGGTCAGCCGCGGCTCGATGAAAAACACCGGCACGCAGGCCAGCGCCAGGGCGAAGGAGACCGGCACCCTCAAGAAGATCAGCAGCAGGAAGGGCCCGAACAGCAGCAGCGAGACCTCGAGCGGCGTCACGGCCTCGTCTCCTCCGGTCGCCCCTCACCGTCCCGGCGGTCGCCGATCACCGTCTCGTGCCCGCCGACCCGGCCTTCCCAGTCGGCCGGCGGGGTGCCGCCGCCGAGGATGCGCAGCTCGACCAGAACCTTCTCGGCCAGGAACAGCAGGAACAGGGCGCCGGCGAGCGGCCAAGCACCGTAGATCCAGTTCATCGGCAGCTCGGCGATCTCGGAGGTCTGGTACCAGCCGAACAGCAGCAGGTCCCAGCCGTACCAGAGGAAGACGCCGCCGGCCGCGGCCATCGCGAGGTGCACGAACAGGCGCTTGGCCGCCTCGATGCGCGGCTCGCGGCTCTGCGGCAGCAGCGCCAGGTCGAAGTGCGTGCCGTCCCGCACCGCGCAGACGGCGCCGACCATGATCATCCAGACGAAGCAGAAGCGCGCGATCTCCTCGGTCCAGAGATAGCGCGGGATGACCCCGGTGTAGCGCGACAGCACCTGCATGGTGACCGGCACGATCAGGCCGGCGACCAGCAGGCCGAGCACGACCTTGAGCGCGAAGTGCAGGGCGTCGAGGAAGCGGGTCATCACGGCCCTTGCCCTCCGCCCCGTCCCGCCGCGGCACGCCCTGCAGGACGCGCCGGGGCCGGACGCGCCGGGGCCGGACGCGCCGGGGCCGGACGACGGCCGGCACCTCCCCCGCCCTCTCCTCCCCGGCGACGCGGCGAGGAGAGGGACCGGCAGAGAGGGAACGTCATCGTCGAGCCGTCGGACTCAGTGGCACCGCCCGGAAGCGGCTACTCGATGGCCTGGATGTCCATGAGCACCTGGCCGGCGCCGAGCTCCTCGGCGTACTCCTGGAGCACCGGCATCGCGGCCGCGAGCATCTTGTCGCGCTCGGTGAACTCGTGGGTCCTCAGCCAGCCCTTGTCGACCATGGCCTGGAGCTTCGCCGAGTCCTGGCTGCTCTCGATGTCGCGGCCGTGCTTGCCGGCCTTCGGCCCGGCCTCGTCGATGCAGGCCTGCAGCTTGGCCGGCAGGCGCTGGTAGGTCTTGTTCGAGAACATCAGCGGCCGCACGGTGATCGCGTGCTGGGTCAGGCTGAGATCGGGCCCGACCTCGTAGAACTTCATCTGCTCGACGCCGGCCGCCTCGTTCTCGGCGGCCTTGATGACGCCGGTCTGGATGGCGTTGTAGACCTCGTCGTAGGCGATCACGCTGGGCGCCGCGCCCAGGGCGTCGAAGACCCGCGACCAGATCGGCGCGCCCTGCATGCGGATCGGCAGGCCCTTGAGCTCTTCCATGTTGGTGACCGGCATGGTCGCGAAGACGTTGCGGGTGCCGCCGCCGGCGTAGCCGAGCAGGCGGATGTCGGCGCGCTTCAGGATGTCGTCGGCGACCGGCTTCAGGGCGTCGGCCTCGATCACCTTGGTCCAGTGCTCCTGGTCGCGGAACAGGAAGGGCATGTCCATCAGCGGAGCCATCTTGGAGAAGGTCGACATGTGCGCCGGCGAGGCGACGGCGTAGTCGACCGAGATGCCCTGGTTCATGAAGGCGACGTAGTCCTTCTCCAGGCCCAGCTCGGAATTGAGGTGCATCTCCCAGACGATCGGCTCGTCGGTGTAGCAGGCCGAGACGAGGCGCTCGAACTCGCGCATCGTCTTGGTGAAGGCATGGTCCTCGCTGAACTGGCTGGCGCCGATCAGGGTGATCTCCGCCGCCGCCGGCGCGGACAGCAGCGCGGTCGCGACGACGGCCGCCGCGGCGCCGCCGAAGACCCCGCCGAAACGGGCTTTGCTGTCACGAATCCTGTGCATCTTGGCAATCCTCCCCTCTTGTTTGGCGGCCACTCTTCGTTGGCCGTTGGACGGGCAGGATAGCGCCTTCTCGCGCGCCGGTGAAAAAATATTAGTGTTTGATCGCGCCTCGGTGGATCGTCCCGGCGCTACCAGCCGATCGCCGCCGGCAGCCAGAGCGCCGTCTCCGGAAAGAGGTAGACCAGCGCGAGGCCGACGAGCTGCAGGGCAATGAACGGCAGGACGCCGCGGTAGATGTCGGCCGTGCGCACCTCGGGCGGCGCCACGCCCTTCAGGAAGAACAGCGCCCAGCCGAACGGCGGCGTCAGGAACGAGGTCTGCAGGTTGACCGCGACCAGAATCGCGATCCAGGCCATGTCGGCGCCCGCCTGGATGAAGACGGGCAGGAAGAGCGGCAGGGCGATGTAGGAGATCTCGATCCATTCGAGAAAGAAGCCGAGCACGAAGACCAGCAGCATCAGGAACAGCACCTGGCCGTCGAAGCCGCCCGGCACCAGGGCGAAGGCGTCCTGGACCAGGCGCTCGCCGCCGAGGCCCCGGAACGCCAGGCCGAAGGGCTGGGCGAAGATCAAGATCAGGAAGACCATGGCGCTGGTCACGAAGCTGGAGCGCACGACGTCGCGCAGCGTCGCGTAGTCGAGGCGCCCGGCCAGCAGCGCCAGCAGCAGGCTGCCGAGCGCGCCCATGGAGGCCGCCTCGGTCGGCGCCGCGACGCCGCCGATAATCGACCCCAGGACCAGGAAGATCAGGGCCAGCGGCGGCAGCACGACCTTGACCAGCTTGAGCGCCAGCTCCCGGCCGGAGATCTGCCGGCGCTCGCTGCGCGGGATCGCCGGCAGGCGCTTCGGCATGACCAGGCCGAGCGCCAGGATGTAGGTGACGAACAGGCCGGCCAGGACCAGGCCGGGGATCAGCGCGGCGGCGAACAGCGTGCCGACCGACTCGCCCATGATGTCGGCGAGCAGGATCAGCACCAGGCTCGGCGGGATGATCTGGCCGAGCGTCCCGGAGGCGCAGATGATGCCGCTGGCGACGGCGCGGTCGTAGCCGCGGTTGACGATCGGGCCGAGGCAGATCAGCCCGAGCGTGACCACCGTGGCCCCGACCACGCCGGAGGCCGCGCCCATCAGCACGCCGACCAGCACGATGGCCAGAGCCATGCCGCCGCGCAGGCCGCCCATGGCCAGGCCGATGACGTCGAGCAGCTCTTCGGCGATCCTCGACTTCTCGAGCATGATGCCCATGAAGATGAAGAGCGGCAGGGCCAGCAGCGTGTAGTTCGTCACCACCCCGAAGATGCGCGCCGGCAGCAGGCCGAAGAGGGCAGTGCCGAACCCCAGGTAGCCGAACACGAAGCCGGTGACGGCGAGGCAGATGGCGACCGGGATGCCGCCGAGCAGCAGCACGAAGAAGGCGCCGATCATGCCCAGCGCGAGCAGCTCCGTGACCGGCATCTAGGCGGCGTCCCGACGCGATCGGGACCCGGCGTCGGGCCCCGCCGCGAGATCCAGCGCCCGGCCCAGCGTCATCGCCGCCGCCTGCAACGCCAGCAGCAGGAAGCCGATCGGCAGGGCGGCCTTCAGCAGGAAGCGGTACTCCAGCCCGCCGGGGTCGGGCGAGCCCTCGCCGATCGCGTAGCTCTGCTCGACGTAGCCGAGCGAGAGCCAGGCCAGGGCCAGCGCGCAGAGGCACAGCAGGAACCCGCCGAGCGTGTCGACGACGGCCTTGGCGCGCGGGCCGAACCGCTCGTAGAGCACGTCGACGCGGACCTCGCCCGCCTGGTTCAGCCCGTAGGAGATGCCGAACAGGGCGCAGACCGCCATCAGGTGCCACTCGGCCTCCTGCAGGGCGACGCTGCTCAGTCCGAAGAGGTAGCGGCCGAGCACGTTGCCGGCGACGACCAGCACCAGGGCGAGGCCGCTCCAGGCCGCCACCTGGCCGGTGCCGCGGACGACGCGCCCGGCGCCGTCCGCGACGTCTTGCAGGTCGATCGCCAAGCCGCCCTCAGCCGTTGAGGTTGTGGTAGGGCTTCTCGGAGATCGTCGACCAGGCGTCGTGCTCGGCCTTGAAGGCCATGAAGGCGTCGTGGACCTTGCGCACGGCCGGGTCCGAGACGGCGATCTCCTCGAGCGCCGCCGCCGTCGCCGCGCGCAGGGCCTCGACCACCTCCGCGGGCAGCACGTTGGCCTGGACGCCGTGGTTCTCGACCAGGTCCTTCAGCGCGGCGGCGTTGTTGGCCTCGCACCAGGTGTGGCTCTCCAGGTTGCAAGCCATGGCCGCGGCCTGGACGATCGCCTGAAGGTCGGCGGGCAGCGAGTCCCAGGCGGCCTTGTTGATCAGCAGTTCGGTGACGTTGCAGGGCTCGTGCCAGCCGGTCGTGTAGTAGTACTTGGCGGCGTTCTGCAGGCCGATCCGGCGGTCCTGGTAGGGCCCGACGAACTCCGCCGCGTCGATCACGCCGCGTTCCAGCGCGGGGAAGATCTCGCCGCCGGGCAGCAGCTTCACGTCGACGCCGAGCGTCGCGTAGACCTTTCCGGCCAGACCGGGGATGCGCATCTTCAGCCCGTCGAACTGCTCGATCGATTCGATCGGCTCGCGGAACCAGCCGGTCATCTGGACGCCGGTGTTGCCCATCGGGAAGGCCTTGAGGCCGAGCGGCTCGTAGAGCTCGTCCCACAGCGCCATGCCGCCGCCGTGGTAGAGCCAGGCGTTCTGGCCCTGGAAGTTCAGGCCGAAGGGCACGGTCGTGAAGTACTGCGCCGCCGGGATGCGGCCGGCCCAGAAGTAGGCGTTGGCGGCGTTCATCTCGACCGTGCCGGTGCGCACGGCGTCGAAGCCCTCGAGCGCCGGGATCAGCTCGCCGGCGGCGAAGTGCTGGATGCGCAGGCGGCCGCCGGACATCGCCTCGACCTTGGCGCAGAAGTCGGTCGGGCTGCCCGGCCCCTCGACGTAGAAGGGCGAGCCCGGGCCGTAGGCGTTGGTCATCTTCCAGCTGAAGGTCTCCTGGGCGCGAACGATCGCCGGAGCGGCCAGCGGCGCCGCGAGCGTGGCGGCGGCAGTACCGGACAGGAATGCGCGTCGTTTCACCTGCTCTCTCCTCGAAGACACTGGGACGGGTCGGGTCGAAGGGTCGGACCGAGCCGCAGAGGCGCCCGATTCCGCATTGCAGCATCATGGGGCAAGCCTCGTGCCAAGTCGGAAAGCGGCTGATCCGGGCGGATTCCGGGGCGCTTCCGCACCCGATTGTCGGTGTGCGAAGTGACCATAATTTCCGCCAATGACCGCGAATTGTGCAGTGCGAAAGGACTCGCCCGCCCCGGGCCGCCGCCTACGCGCCTGCCATCGGCCGGCTACGCCAGAGGGGCCGCGGCTCGGACGCGCGGGGCGGGACGGGCCCGCGGCGTCGTATTTCGGATAGAAGAGGGCCGCCGTCTGCTCTTCCATGCCCTTCCTGAGGCTGAACCGGGACGACCTCTCGAAGAGATGACCAAGCACCGCCTCGATGCGATCGACATCCGCATCCTCAGCGCAGTCCAGGAGCACGGGCAGCTCAGCAAGGCGAGACTTGCCGAAATCGTCAATCTGTCGCCGACCCCCTGCCTGGCTCGACTGCACAGGCTCAAGACGGCCGGCCTGATCCGCGGATATCATGCCGATATCGCGCTCGACCGGCTCTGCGACATCACGCAGGTCGTCGTGACCGTCGCGCTGACGGAGCACCGCCGGTCCGATCTGGAGCGCTTCGAAGCCCGGGTCCGCGCGTTGGACGAGGTCACCGACTGCATCGCCACGGGCGGGGGCATGGACTACGTGCTGCGGGTCGTCAGCCCGAGCCTGACGGCCTTTCAGAACACCATGGAGGAGCTGCTGGCGCCCGAGCTGGGGGTCCAGCGCTACATGACCTACATCGTGACGCGCGAGATCAAATCCGCGCGCCCCAACCTGCCGAGGCTGGCGGCCAAGGCGCCGGGCTGACGCCTGCCGACCGACGGGTCTGCAAGGCGCCACAGAAAAGCCCGTTCGGGCTCGAGGCGACCAGTTCTTTGGTCCGCAGAAGACTGCACTTCGCGCCAGAGTCGCCCCGGTTCACCGGCAACACGGCCGCCGCGGCCGATGCTTTGGGGAGGGCGACGATCATGGCTCAGGCACGCGATTTCGGTTTCGGCACCCAGATCCGCAAATCCCCCTACTTCGACGCGACCCTGCGCTGGGGCGCCCGGGCGTTCTCGGTCTACAACCACATGTACATCCCGCGCGACTTCGGCGACCCGGAGCAGAACTTCTGGAACCTGGTCAACGGCGCGATCCTCTGCGACGTGGCCGTCGAGCGTCAGGTCGAGATCGCCGGGCCCGACGCCGCCGCGTTCGTCCAGATGCTGACCCCGCGCGACCTCTCGAAGATGGCCGTCGGGCAGTGCAAGTACGTCCTGATCACCAATGCCGAGGGCGGCATCCTGAACGACCCGATCCTGTTGCGCCTGGAGGAGAACCGCTTCTGGCTGTCCCTGGCCGACAGCGACATCCTGCTCTGGGCCCAGGGCGTCGCCGTGCATTCCGGCATGGAGGTCACGATCCGCGAGCCGGACGTCTCGCCCCTGCAGCTGCAGGGACCCAGCTCGGGCCAGGTGATGCATGCGCTGTTCGGCGAGAGCATCCGGGACCTGCGCTACTACTGGCTGCGCGAGATGACGCTGGACGGCATCCCGCTGATCGTCTCGCGCACCGGCTGGTCCAGCGAGCTGGGCTACGAGCTCTACCTGCAGGACGGTGCGCGCGGCGACGAGCTGTGGGAGAGGATCATGGCGGCCGGCGCCCCCCTGGGCCTGAAGCCCGGCCACACCTCGACGATCCGGCGCATCGAGGGCGCCATGCTGTCCTATCACGCCGACGCGGACAGCGGGACGAACCCCTTCGAGCTCGGGCTCGAGCGGCTGGTGAACCTCGACATGGAGGCGGACTTCATCGGCAAGGCGGCGCTGCGGCGCATAAGGGAAGAGGGCGTCAGCCGCCGGCAGGTCGGGCTGGTCATCCAGGGCGCTCCCCTGGAGGGGCCGAACACCAGCTTCTGGCCCGTTAACGAGGCCGGCGCGCGGATCGGCAAGGTCACCTCGGCCGTCCATTCGCCCCGACTCGAGCAGAACATCGCCCTGGCGATGGTCTCCGCGGAGCACGCGCGGATCGGGACGGAGCTGGAGGTCGGCACCGCCGCCGGGCCGGCCCCGGCCCGAATCGTGGAGCGCCCCTTCTACGACCCGAAGAAGTCGCTGGCCGCCGCCTGACCCCGCTGCCGCTCGCCCGGGCGGAACGGCGAGAACCCGCCGCGGCGCAGCGTCGGGCGATAGCGGGATCCGGGTCCCACCGGCGCTGATTTCGATCGGCATATTCGATCGAAACGCCCAACAATATTCGCTTTAGCGCTTCAAGGAGCCTCCCTAGCATTTCGGCGTCTGGGCCGCGACGACGCGCGGCCTACGAAGGAAACGGCCCGCCGGAATGGACCTGCCGACACCCCCTGCGCACGCCCGGGAGCTCCGCTACCGCTTCCTCGGCGGCTCGTCGGCGTCGGCCCAGCCTGGTCAGGTCGACTGGGCGATCGGCCTCTTGGAAGAGCGGCTCGGCAAGCTCTCGGTCCGGCTGTCGACCGAGGACGCGCCCGAGGCGCCGGCGCAGGCGCCTCTGGCCGGAGAGCCGAGCGGCGGGGCGCGGGTCATCTTCGCGCTGGGCCGCGGCGCGGAGGTCGAGCGCGCTGCCCGCCTCGCCGCGGTGGACCTGCCAGAGGCACCGGAATCCTTCGCGATCTTCGGCGATACCGAGCGGACCGAAGACCTCTGCGTCTACGGCGCCGACACCCGCGGCCTGGTCTACGCGATTACGGAGCTGGCCGATCGCGCGGACTGCGCGGGCAGCGTCCCGGACGCCGCCGACTACCGACCCGCCCTCGTCGAGAAACCGGCGACGGCGGTGCGCAGCATCTCCCGCTGCTTCCAGAGCGAGGTCGAAGACCTGGCCTGGTTCCACGACCGGGAGGGCTGGGAGGCCTACCTCACCCTGCTCGCGACGCACCGCTTCAACCGGCTCTCGCTGACCCTGGGGATGCAGTACAACTACCCCTACGGCAACGAGTTCCTGTCGGACGTCTACCTCTACTTCGCCTATCCCTTCCTGGTCGAGGTCCCGGGCCACGACGTCCGGGTCTCGAACCTCGCCGCCGACGAGCGGGCCCGCAATCTCGAGACCCTGAAGTTCATCGCGCGCGAGGCGGCGCGTCGCGGCCTCGAGTTCCAGCTCGCCCTCTGGACGCAGAGCTACGACTTCGACGACTGCCCCGGGGCGAACCACCGGATCTCGGGCCTCGGCCCGGACAACATCGCCGCCTACTGCCGCGACGCCCTGGCGATGCTGCTCGCGGAGGTCCCCGAGATCAGCGGCCTGACCCTGCGCGTTCACGTCGAGTGCGGCATCCCGGAAGGACGCTACGACTTCTGGCAGACCTACTTCGAGGCCGTGACCGGGGCCGGCCGACGGATCCGCCTCGACCTCCACGCCAAGGGCATCGACGACCGGCTGATCGAGATCGCCCTCGCGACCGGCATGGCGGTGACGATCTCGCCCAAGTACACCTCCGAGCACCTCGGGCTGCCCTATCACCAGGCGTCGATCCGCGCGCTCGAGCTGCCGCAGAACCATCAGGTCGTCTTCTACTCGGGCGACGACGTCGAGAAGCACGCCGGCAAGTGGCAGTTCAGCGAGGGCTCGCGCCGCTTCATGCGCTACAGCTACGGCGACCTGCTGCGCGAGGGCCGGCCCTACGACATCGTCTACCGCATCTGGCCCGGCACGGTCCGCCTGCTGCTCTGGGGCGACCCCCTGCTCGCCGGCGGCTACGGCCGCAACGCGAGCTTCTGCGGCTCCCAGGGCATCGAGCTCTGCGAGCCGCTCTCCTTCAAGGGCCGCATGGGCAGCGGCGTCTCGGGCAACCGGATCGGCTATCGCGACGGTCGGCTGGCCGGCGACCGCGACTGGGAGAAGTTCGCCTACACCTACCGGGTCTGGGGACGCTCGCTCTACGATCCCGAGGCCGACCCGCGGGCCTTCCGGCGCTACCTCGAGCGGGAGTTCGGAGAGATCGCCGGGCCCTGTGAGCGGGCGCTGTCGTACGCCAGCCGCATCCTGCCGCTGATCACGCTGGCGCACACGCCGACGGCCTCGAACAACTCCTATTGGCCAGAGATCTACGAGAACATGTCGGTGGTCCACGAGGCGCCGCCCCTGCCCTACGGCTACGAGCAGCCCGGCCCGTCGCGCTTCGGCACCGTCGGGGCCTGCGACCCGCAGCTGTTCCTGTCGCCCCGGGAGTTCGCGACCTGCCTGCACCGCGGTCAGCCGGTGCGCCGGCTGACGCCGCTGACCTGGGCCAACTGGCTCGCCCGGCTCGCAGCTGCCGCAGAGCTCGAGCTCGCACGGGCCGACGCCGGGACGCGGCAGGCGACGCCCGGCTATCTGCGGCTCTCGGTCGACGTCGCGATCCTCGCCGGCATCGGCCGGTTCTTCGCCGAGAAGGTCAGGGCGGCCGTCCTCTGGGAGCTGCACCTGCTCTCCGGCGAGGCCCGGGCGGCGGAGGCGGCTCTGGCGCACTACGGGCTGGCGCGCGACGCCTGGGCGGCGGCGGCCGAGGCCGGCCGGCAGCTGTATGTCGAGGATCTCGCCTACGGACCGCATTCCTGGCTGCGCGGACGCTGGGACGACCGGCTGCCGGCGATCGAGCAGGACATCGCGGAGATGGCCGGGCTCGTCGCCCAAGGCCGCTCGGCGCCCCGCCGCGACAGTCCGCTGGGCGCGCGCCTGGTCGCCGCCGTCGAAGCCTGGTCGAGCGCGCAGCGCCAGGCCTGCCGGCACCGGCCGCCGGACGGCTTCCTGCCCGGCGAGGACCTGGAGATCTCCTGCCTGCCGGCCGGGGCGTCCCGGCGCGCCGTCGTCCTCCACTACCGCCATGTCGACCAGTCGAAGCCCTGGCGGGCGGCCGAGATGGCCTGGGACGGCACGGCCTACCGGGGCCGCATCCCTGGCGACTACACGCGCGCGCCCTTCCCGCTTCAATACTACTTCGAGATTTCGGACGGGACTTGTTCGCACTTTTGTCCCGGGCTCGAAGACGACCTCTGCAACGTGCCGTACTTCGTTCTCGAAAGCGTCAACTCTTGCCGGAAGAAGGTGAACAACGGACCAACGTTCAACGAGGAGAAGCTGCCATGAACAGGATGCTATCCGCGCCGGTCACCAGGACTCTCACGGGCCTGCTCGCCGGTGCCGCGCTGCTGTGCGTCGCTTCGGCCGCCCGGGCGGAGACTCTCAGGCTCCTGACCTGGGGCGGCTATGCCCCGGACGCGGTCATCGAAGCCTTCGAAAAGACGTATCCCGACATCGACGTCGAGGTGACCTTCTCGAACAACGAGGAGATGATCGCCAAGCTGCGCGCCACCGGCGGCGCCGGCTACGACCTCGCCCAGCCGAGCGTGTCGCGCATCGTCGCCGCGCAGACGGAGTACGGCATCTACAAGCCGATCGACCTTTCGAAGATCGACACCACGGTGTTCCAGCCGGAGATGATGAAGGCCATGGAGGCCTACGCGAAGATCGACGGCGAGATCTACTCGGTGCCGCACGTCTGGGGCACGCAGGGCCTGATCGTCGACAAGTCCGAGGCGCCCGCGGTCGACTCCTGGGGCGACCTCTGCGACCCGCGGTACAAGGGCCGCGTCTCGATGCGCCTGAAGCGCGCGGTCCTGCTCGGCATGGCCTTCGACATGGGCGAGGCCCCCTTCGCGCTCTATCACGACCCGGCCGGCTACCAGAAGCTGCTCGACGAGCTGACCGAGAAGCTGATCGCCTGCAAGCCCAACGTGAAGACCTACTGGACCGGCGGCGACGACCTGTCCCGGCTGCTGCTGTCGGGCGAGGTCGTGGTCTCCGACGCCTGGGATTCGACGGCCTTCAAGCTCTACCGCCAGAACCCGGACATCGTCTTCGTGCCGACGCGCACCGGCGCGCTGGCCTGGATCGACACCTTCACGATCCCCGCCAAGGGCGAGGCCGACGAGGCCGCCTACAAGTGGATCAATTTCGTCATGCAGCCGGAGATCATGAGCCAGATCTCGGCCGCGTCCGGCGCCATCGGCGCGGTCAAGGGCGCGATCGCGCTGATGCCGCCGGAGTCCCGCACCGCCGTCGAGCTCGCTTTCGACGAAGCCGCCCTGGCGAACCTGAAGTTCATGCCGAGCGTGCCCGCGGGCATCGAGGACATGGAGGGCAAGGCGCTCGACCGGATCAAGGCCGCCGCCAACTGAGGCCGGCGACCGATCCTGCGCGCCGGCCGCGGACGGACGTCGGGGGTGGCGTCCGTCCGCGCTTGCGCCATTATTCGCGGGACCCTGCGCGGCCCGTGACATGCACATCGACCAGATCCGGACCTTTCTCGAAGTCGTGGCCACCGGGAACTTCCGCCGGGCCGCGGAGAACCTGAACGTCACCCAGTCGACGGTCAGCGCGCGGATCCGCGCCCTGGAGACCGGGCTGGGCCGTGCCCTGTTCGAGCGCGGCCGCGGCGGCGCCGCGCTGACGCCGGCCGGCGAGCGACTGCTCCGGCACGGCGAGAGCATGCGCCGCCTGTGGCAGAGGGCGAAGAGCGACGTCGCGCTGCCGCCGGCCTACAGCGGCTCGCTGAGCCTCGGGGTCGCGCCGAGCCTCTGGGACCAGCTCGAGCTGCACTGGGTCGAGTGGATGCACCGCGAGGCGCCCTCGGTCGCGCTGCACGTCGAGTCGGACTATTCCCCCGGCCTCATGCGGCACCTGCGCGACGGCGTGCTCGACATCGGCGTCATGTACGAGCCCGAGCGGGCACAGGGCCTCGCCGTCGAGGAGTTCCTGGTCGACGAACTCGTGCTCCTGACCACGCACGGCAGCTGCCGGATCGACGACCCGGCCTGGCGCCGGGGATACGTGCTGGTCGACTGGGGCGAGGCCTTCAAGCACGACCACGACCTCGCCTTCCCCGACCTGCCGAGGGCGCTGTCGGCAGGCCTCGGCTCGATCGCGGTACGCTACCTCCTGGAGCTCGGCGGCAGCGCCTACCTGCCCCCGCGCATGGTGCTGGACGCGCTGCGCGCGGGCCGTCTCCGGCCGGTGGCCGGCGCGCCGACCTTCGTGCGCAGCAGTTGCCTGATCTACAGCAGGACTCCGGCCGACCCGGAGCTGCTGGCGCTCGGTCTCGAGGGCCTGCGCCGGGTCACCGCGGACATCGAGGCGCAGACGGGCCAAGTGGCCGCGCAGGCCGGTCTGCCCTGACGCCCCAGCCCGGACCGCGTGGTCGACCGCCAAAATCCTGGCATTTCCGCACCTGCGGGGGCACATAGGGCCTGCCATGACGCTCGCCGCCGCCCTCTCGCCAAGCGCGCCGCTCGACCGCCGCCTGTCGGTCGCGCCGATGATGGACTGGACCGACCGGCACTGCCGCTTCTTCCTGCGCCAGATCAGCCGGCGCACGCTGCTCTACACCGAGATGGTCACGACCGGCGCGCTCCTGCACGGCCGGCGCGAGCGCTTCCTCGACTTCGACGCCGCCGAGCATCCGCTCGCCCTGCAGCTCGGCGGCAGCGACCCCGCGGACCTGGCCGCCTGCGCGAAGATCGCCGAGCAGTGGGGCTACGACGAGGTCAACCTGAACGTCGGCTGCCCGAGCGACCGGGTGCAGAACGGCCGCTTCGGCGCCTGCCTGATGGCCGAGCCCGAGCTGGTCGGCCGCTGCGTCGCCGCGATGCGCGAGGCGAGCGACCTCCCGGTGACCGTGAAGTGCCGGATCGGCATCGACGAGCGCGACGCCTACGAGGACCTGCTCGGCTTCGTCGACGCGGTGGCGCGGATCGGCGGCTGCGGTTCCTTCGCGGTGCACGCCCGCAAGGCCTGGCTGCAGGGCCTCTCGCCGAAGCAGAACCGCGAGATCCCGCCGCTGCGTCCCGGCGAGGTGCACCGCCTGAAGCGCGAGCGTCCGGACCTCGAGATCGTCCTCAACGGCGGCCTGCTGACGCTCGACGCGGCGCTCGAGCAGGGCGCGGCCGTCGACGGCGCGATGATCGGCCGGGCCGCCTACCAGGATCCCTGGATCCTCGCCGAGGCGGACCGGCGAGTGTTCGGCGAGGCCGCCCCCCCGCCCGAGCGGGCCGATGTCGTCGAGGCCCTGCTGCCCTACCTCGAGCGGCAGCGCAGCCGCGGCGTGCCGCTGAAGTCGATGACCCGGCACATCCTCGGCCTGTTCAACGGCCTGCCCGGCGCGCGCGCCTGGCGGCGCCACCTCAGCGAGAACGCCCAGCGGCCGGACGCCGGTCCGGAGGTCGTCGCCGCGGCGGCCGCCGAGGTCGCCCGGCGCTGCGAGGCGCAGGCCGCCTGAGCGCCTCCCGGTCCCGTCAGGCGTCCGGCGGGCGGTCCGCCTCGGCCTCGGCGAACAGCGGATCGAGCGAGTCGACGATGCGCGTCAGGGCGGCGGCCTGGGTGTCCGCCACCGCCAGCGCCCGGTCCGACTGCGCGACCCGACGGGTCGGCTCGGCGAGCAGCTGGCCGACCGCCGCGGCCAGGCCGTCGGTGTCGTCGACGAGCTGCAGGCCGCCGGCCGCGACCAGGCTGTCGACAGTCTCCTGGAAGTTCTCGGTCTGGCGGCCGCTGACCACGGCGCAGCCGAGCTTGGCCGGCTCCAGGGGGTTGTGCCCGCCGATCGGCACCAGCGAGCCGCCGAGGAAGGCGAGCGGCGCCAGGCGGTACCACAGGCCCAGCTCGCCCATGGTGTCGGCCAGGTAGACGTCGGTCGTCTCCTCGATCGGCTCGCCGCGGCTGCGCTGGGCGACGGTCAGCCCGCGCTGCTCGAGCAGGCGGCGGACCGAGGCGCCGCGGCGGGCGTGGCGCGGCGCCAGCAGGGTCAGCAGGTCGCCCTGCTCGACCGAGATGACCCGGTGCGCGTCGGCGACCATGACCTCCTCGCCGGGATGGGTCGAGGCGGCGAGCCAGAGGCTGCGCCCGACGGTCTCCTCGCGCAGGCGCCGCAGCTCGGCCTGGTCGACCGGCAGCGGCGCGGCGCAGGCCTTGAGGTTGCCCAGGCAACGCGCCGGCGCGCCGAGCGCCGCGAGGCGGCTGGCGTCGCCCTCGCTCTGTGCCAGGACCAGGCGGAAGCAGCCGAGCAGGTCGCGGGAGATGGGTCCGAGCAGCCGCCAGACCTTGAAGGAGCGCTGCGACATGCGGCCATTGATCAGCGCCAGCGGCAGGCCGCGGCGGCGCGCGCTGCGCAGCAGCGAGGGCCAGAGCTCGGATTCGACGATAAGCCCGAGGTCTGGACGCCAGCTGCGGAAGAAGGCCTCGACCGCGCGCGGCTCGTCGATCGGCACGAAGCGGTGCAGCGTCCCGGGCGGCAGGCGCTCGGCGGCGAGCCGGGCCGAGGTCACCGTGCCGGTGGTGACCAGCAGCTGCCAGTGCGGCCGACGCCGGCCGATCTCCTCGATCAGCGGCAGCGCCGACGCGAGCTCGCCGTTGCTCGCCGCGTGCAGCCAGTAGAGCGGCCCCTCGGGCCGCGCGCCGGCCTCCTCGCCCCAGCGCTCCGAGAGCCGCCCGGCATCCTCGCGGCCGCGCTCGACGCGGCGTCGCAGGTAGAGCCGAAGCAGTGGCCGCAGCAGCGCCAGCAGGCCGCCGAGCAGCGCGTAGGGCAGGCGCAGCCAGCGCCGGCCCCGATCCTCGCGCCGGCGCCGCGCGGCGCGCCCGGCGAGGCTGCGCCGCAGGCCCTCCGCGGTGCCGACCGGGGCGATCCAGGCCAAGCTCTCGCGCAGGCTGCGGTCGTCGGCGACCAGGTTGCCGGTCAGGCTGCGCAGCTGGCGGCCGAGCTCGAGCAGCCGGCCGGCGAAACGCAGCAGGCCCGGCGGGAGCGGCAGCAGCCTGGCCGGCCGCCCGAGCGCGGCGCCGATCGCCCGGCAGAAGCCCGGCGTCGACAGCGGCTCGGGATCCTGCGGCTCGTGGCGCCCCTCGACCGTCCCCGGATGGCGCAGCAGCGTCGCGACCAGGTCCGCCAGGTTGTCGATCCAGAGGAAGGAGCGGCGGTTCTCGACCCGGCCGAGCGGCAGCGGCCGGCCGCGCTCGATGGCCGCGATCAGGCGCGCGAAGTTGGCCCCGGCGCCGGCGCCGTAGACCAGCGGCGGGCGCAGCACGGCGAGCTCCATGGCCGAGCCGCCGGCGAGGCCGGCGAGCGCCCGTTCGGCCTCCAGCTTGGTCGCCGCGTAGGGGTCCCGGCCGCCCCCTTCGTCGCCGGCGTCCTCGGCCTCGCGGGCGAGCAGCGAGCTGAGGTAGACGAAGCGGCGCACGCCGGCGCCGGCCGCCTGACGGGCGAGCGCCAGGCTGCCCTCGACGTTGACCCGGCGCGCCCGCTCCAGGGCCGCGGCATCGCGCGCCGCGACGTGGGCGAGGTTGGCGCAATGGACGACCGCGACGACGCCGCCGAGCGCCTCGCGCCAGTCGGTGTCGGGGCCGATCTCGCCGACCACCGCGCGCTCGACGGCCTCGGGGAGCGGCCGGTCCGTGCTCCGCACGGCCCCGCGCACCCGGAAGCCGGCGTCGCGCAGGCAGGCCGCCAGCCGGCTCCCGACGAAGCCGCTGGCGCCAGTGACCAGGACCAGGCCGGTCCCGCTATCGTCGGAAGAATCGCTCACCGCGCGCTGCTATAGCGCAGGACGGCGGCGCCCCCAAGCCCGCCGGCGGCCTGCGCGCGCAGGCGCGCGGCCGGCGGCCGTCACAGCGCGCCCTGGTTGACCCGGCGCGACAGCTTTTCGGCGCTTTCCTTGCGCTCGCTGTAGCGATCCACCAGGTAGGGCGCGACGTCGCGCGTCAGCAGGGTGAACTTGACCAGCTCCTCGGTCACGTCGACGACGCGGTCGTAGAGCGGCGACGCCTTCATCCGCCCGGCCTCGTCGAACTCCCGGAAGGCCTTGGGCACCGAGGACTGGTTCGGGATCGTCAGCATGCGCATCCAGCGGCCGAGCACGCGCAGCTGGTTGACCGCGTTGAAGGACTGCGAGCCGCCGCTGACCTGCATTACCGCCAGCGTCTTGCCCTGGGTCGGCCGCACGCCGCCGAGCGCCAGGGGAATCCAGTCGATCTGGGCCTTCATGACCGCGCTCATCGCGCCGTGCCGCTCGGGCGAGCACCAGACCATGCCCTCGGCCCAGGCCGCGCGCTCGCGCAGCTCGGCGACCTTGGGGTGGTCGCTCGGCGCGCCGTCGGGCAGCGGCAGGCCGTCGGCGTGGTAGAGCCGCGCCTCCGCGCCGAAGGCCTCGAGCAGCCGCTGCGCCTCGAGCGCCAGGAAGCGGCTGTAGGAGCGATCGCGCAGCGACCCGTAGAGCAGCAGGAGGCGCGGCGGGTGCGTCGCCGGCTCGAGCGGCCGGAGCCTCTGCGGATCCGGCCGCTGCAGATGGGCGGGGACGACGTTCGGAAGGTCGGACATGACGCTCGGCAAGGAAAGACAGGAAGGGGTCAGCGCCGCGGCGGGCCGCCGGCCTCGTTGACCACCTCGCCGTCCTCCTTGGCGAAGCGGCCGATGTCCGGGTTCGACAGCAGCTCGAGCACCCGCTCCGAGGGGCGGCAGAGCGCGACCCCCTTGTCGGTCACCACGATCGGCCGGTTGATCAGGATCGGGTGGGCCATCATGGCGTCGAGCAGCCGGTCGTCGGTCAGGCCCGGGTCGTCGAGCCCGAGCGCGTCGTAGGGCGTGCCATTGCGGCGCAGCAGGTCGCGCACCGCGATGCCCATGCGCCCGATCAGCGCCTTCAGCTCCTCCCGGCTCGGCGGGGTCTCCAGGTAGCGGACGATCTCCGGCTCCTCGCCCGAGCGGCGGATCATCGCCAGGACGTTGCGCGAGGTGCCGCAGTCGGGATTGTGGTAGATGCGCGTCGTCATGGCCCGGATCCTCATCCCTTCGGGAAGGCGCCGCGCGTGCGGTTCGCGAAGGCGACCAGCGAGAGCATGACCGGCACCTCGACCAGCACGCCGACGACCGTCGCCAGCGCCGCGCCGGACTGCAGGCCGAACAGGCTGATCGCCACCGCGACCGCCAGCTCGAAGAAGTTCGAGGTGCCGATCAGCGCGCAGGGCGCGGCGATGCTGAAGGGCACCCGCCAGGCCCAGGCGGCGGCGTAGGCGACGGCGAAGATGCCGTAGGACTGGATCAGCAGCGGCACGGCGATCAGCGCGATGACCAGCGGCTGCTCCAGGATCACCCGGCCCTGGAAGCCGAACAGCAGCACCACCGTGGCCAGCAGGCCGAGCACGGAGACCGGCTTGATGCCGGCGGTGAAGCGCCCGACTGCCGCCTCCGCGCTCTCCCCCTTGCGGGCGTGGCCGGTCAGGCGGTGGCGTGTGACCGCCCCGGCGATCAGCGGGATGACGACGTAGAGCCCGACCGACAGCAGCAGCGTCTCCCAGGGCACGGCGATGTCGGTGACGCCGAGCAGGAAGGCGACGATCGGCGCGAAGGCGAAGATCATGATGACGTCGTTCACCGAGACCTGGACCAGCGTGTAGTTCGCGTCGCCGCGGGTCAGCTGGGACCAGACGAAGACCATCGCCGTGCAGGGCGCCGCCCCCAGCAGGATCAGGCCGGCGATGTACTGCTGGGCATCGGCGGGCGCGATCAGGTCGGCGAAGACGACCTCGAAGAACAGCACGCCGAGCGCGGCCATGGTGAAGGGCTTGATCAGCCAGTTGACCGCGATGGTGATGGCCAGGCCCTTGGGCTTGTCGGCGATGTGGCCGAGGCTGGCGAAGTCGACGTTGACCATCATCGGGTAGACCATCGCCCAGATCAGCACCGCGACCACGAGGTTGACGCGCGCGACCTCCAGCGCGGCGAGCGCCTCGAAGACGCCGGGCAGCAGGCTGCCCAGGGCGACGCCCGCGGCGATGCAGAGCGCGACCCAGAGGGAGAGCCACTTCTCGAAGACGCCGATGCCGCCGGCCGGTGCCTGCCCGTCGGCGAGACTGTCGCTGGTCATGGAAGATCCTGTGTGCTGATGGGGCTGTTGGCGGTCGCGAAGCGGGCCGGGTGCCCGGGCTCAGGCGGTGTCGGGCAGCTTGCGGCCGATCTCCTCGACGCGCCGCTGCAGGCTCAGCTTGTCGAGCGAGCGCATCGGCAGGCTGACGAAGATCGAGATGCGGTTGAACAGCAGGCGGTAGGCCTCGACGAAGGCCTGGCGCTTCTCGGCCTCGCTGCCCTCGAGCGCCGCCGGGTCGGGGATGCCCCAGTGCGCGCTCATCGGCTGGCCCGGCCAGACCGGGCAGACCTCGGCGGCGGCGCTGTCGCAGACCGTGAAGACGAAATCCATGACCGGCGCGCCTGGATCGGCGAACTCGCTCCAGCTCTTGGAGCGCGCAAAGCCGATGTCGTGGTTGAGCTTCTTGAGGAGGTCGAGGGCATAGGGGTGCGGATGCCCCTTCGGCTGTGAGCCCGCCGACCAGGCCTTGAATCGCCCCTGTCCCTCGCGGTTGAGGATCGCCTCGGCGAGGATCGAGCGGGCCGAGTTGCCGGTGCAGAGGAACAGGACGTTGTAGGGTGTGTCGTCGTGGGGCGTGTCAGGGGCCATCGGCTTCCTCCGAACTCGGGCGGTGACGGGGTCAACAGGGGCAGGCGAGCTCGTCGAGCAGCGCCCGGCAGCGCTCGGGCCGGCTGCCGCAGCAGTCCTCCATCAGGAAGCCGATGAGCCCGCGCATGCCCTCGAGCTCGGCCCGGTAGCGTACCGAGCGGCCCTCGCGCCTGCCGCGCACCAGCCCGGCCCGCTCGAGGATCGCGAGGTTTGTCGACAGCGTGTTCTGGCGCACGCCGAGGCGCTCGGCGATCTCGCCGGCGAAGAGGCCGTCGGGCGCGGCGCGCATCAGCAGGCGGAAGACCTCGACGCGAGTCTCATGGGCCAGGGCCCCGAGGGCCAGGAGCGACTGCGACTTATCCATATATCGAATATTCTCGATCTATGGATAAGAGTCAACTCCGCGCGCGCTTCGGCTCCGGGCGTGGGCGCCCGGAGCCGAAGCCGGTGGTGGTCGCGGCGTTCAGTCGACGCTGTACTCTTTCGACTTGAAGGAGATCGTCCGAACGTTGCGCGGCGCGTCGGCGATCTTCCGGATGTCGCCCCAGGTCTGCTTGTAGTTCGGGATCACCAGCTCGTTGGTGCCGGCGTTGACGACGTTGCCCTGCACGCCGGTCGGGTAGGCGAAGAGCATGAAGGTCTCGCCGCGCCGCGCCGTCGGCGTCGGATAGGCCATCGCCTGGGTCGCCCCGGCCTCGTTGTAGACCTCCACGAGGTCGCCCTGGCCGACGCCGAGCTCGGCCATGTCCTCGGGGTGCATCTCGATGAAGGGATAGGGCCAGCGCTCCATGACGAAGTCGTTCTCGACGTCGAGGTAGGCCGACTGCCAGACCTGATTGGCCCGGCCGTTGTTGATCAGGAAGCGGTAGGCCGCCTGCTGCTCCGTCTTGCCCGGTGCCTGCAGGCCGCGCCAGGGCGCGTCCATGAAGCGGGCCTTGCCGTCGGCGGTCGAGAAGTTGCCGTCGGTGTAGAGCCGTTCGGTGCCCACGATCCTGCCGTTCTCGAAGCCGACCGCCGGCTCCTGGAAGCCGTTGGTGCCCATCACGCGCAGCCGCTCGTAGGTTACGTGCTCGCCGCCGCCGGCGTTGGCGTGGTAGCCGTCCATGAAGGCGTCCTCCTCGCTCTGCCAGTCGAAGCCCGTGAATTGGTCGGCATAGGAGGCCCTGCCGGCCTCCCGCAGGACCCGCTCCAGGTGGTTGGCGAGACGCGCGGCGATCAGGCAGTCCGGCATGGCCTGGCCCGGCGGGTCCATGTAGCGCTCGGTCAGGCGCATGCGCCGCTCGCCGTTCATCGAGGTCAGGTTCATCTCGCCCGAGGTCGCCGCCGGCAGCACGACATGGCAGGCCTCGCCGATCTTGGTCGGCACGATGTCAACGTCGACCGCGAAGAGCCCGCCCTGGCGGATCGCCGCCATGATCGTCTCGACCATTAGCTCGCGGTCGCCCCAGGGCACCGAGCTCATGGCGTCCTTCACCATGTCTGTCCGCTTCTTGTAGGCGGCCTTGAAGGCGTGCGCGTTGAGCGTCGTCTTGTAGTGGTCGCAGGCCCAGACGTGGTGGACGCCGCCCTGCCCCGAGATCAGCAGCTGGTCGACGTAGGCCGACGGTCGGCCGACGTGCCCGTCGGCGGGGCGCACGTAGCCCTCCTGGTGGCCGCCCATGCGCACGACACCGCCGCCGAGGCGCCCGACGTTGCCGGTCGCGAGCGCGAGGTTCACCAGGGCGCCGTTGGTCCGGTAGTTGTCGTTGCCCCAGATCAGCCCCTTTTCGTAGCTGAACATGGTCCGGCGCCGCTTGCCGCCCGCCTTCGGCTGCGCGATCCACTCGGCCGCCTTGACGATGTCGGCGGGATCCAGGCCGGTGATCGCCGCCGCCTCGTCGAGCGACAGGCGACAGCCTTCGACCGCGGCCTCGAAGCTGGTCAGGTGCCCGGGCTTGGCGTCGGAGACGCCGCGCTCCGGATAGAGCGGCGGCCGCGGCGGCGCGTCGCGCGAGGTCGAGGCCTCGATGAAGTCGCGGTCGACCCAGCCCTGGTCGGCGATGTAGGCGAAGATCGCGTTGAACAGCGCCAGGTCGCTGCCCGAGCGGATCGGCAGGTGGAGCACGCGGTCCTTGCCGGCCTCGATCTCGCAGGCGTTGACCGTCACCGTGCGGCGCGGGTCGACGACGACGATGCGCGCGGCCTCGTGCGGCTCGTCCGGCATCATCTCCTGCTTCTTCGACAGCGAGCTGCCGCGCAGGTTCGGCACCCAGTGGTTCAGGAAGTAGTTGGTCTGGGTCTCCAGCGCGTTGGTGCCGACCGCGACGATGGTGTCGGCCAGCTCGGCGTCCTCGTAGGCGTTGTTGAGCTCGCCGACGCCCATGTCGCGGGTCGCGTGGACCTCCGAGTTGTAGGCCGGGCGGTTGTGGATGCGGATGTTCTTCACCTTCATGGCGCCGAAGTAGAGCTTGCCGGTGCCCCAGGTGTTCTCGTAGCCGCCGCCGGCCCCGCCGTGGTCGAAGGCCGAGACGATCAGGCCGTCCTCGCCCTGCTCCTCGACGACCGCGGCGGTCACGCGCGCGACCAGGTCGAGCGCGTCCTCCCACGAGGTCGGCTGCAGCTGGCCGTAGCGCCAGACCTGCGGATCGGTGAGCCGCTGCTGCTGGGTCGAGCGGGCTTCCGAGAAACTCATCTCGGCCATGCGCGCGCCGCGCACCGAGCCGAGGCCGGCGTTCACCGAGCAGGCCTTGTCCGGCTTGATGACCAGGTGGTGGTCCCGGCCGTCCTGCTTGACAAGGTTGTACATCGAGGGCGCATACCAAGCCTCGGTCTCGGCCGGCTGCTGCTCCGAGAGGTCGACGCCGAAGGCGTTGCTGCCCGGCGCCGTGCCGCCCTGCCGGTTGGCCGGCCAGCTGTAAGCGTGGTAGCCGCAGCCAACGATGCAGTAGTGGCAGACGACGTTGTGCTTCTTCGCATCCGCCGGGATGATCGGCAGGCGGTCGATCTGACGCTTGTAGGCCATCTTGGATCCTCCCCTCAGAGCACGTTCGACAGGCGGCCGTAGAGCAGCTCGTCGAGACCCTCGGCGTAGATGTCGCCCTGGCCGTCAACGCGCAGCACGTACTGCGGCAGGTTCTGCGTCGCCTGCCCCCAGACCTGCTGGCCGCCGCGCTCCGGATCGAACACGGAGTAGTGGCCGGGACAGTTGAAGGTCCGGCTCGCCGCGGAGTAGCTAAGCGGGAAGCCCTTGTGTGGGCAGCTCGTGGTGAAGCCGACGACATCGCCGTCGGGACCGACGCCGCCTTCCACTCTCTGGCCGAGCTTGAGCAGCACGCCCGGCGCCTGGTCGTCGGGATAGGCGACGTAGAGCGGCTCGTTCGGCGCGAGCTCCGAGAGGTTGGCGAGCCGGGTCGAGGGGTAGTCGACACGAGCCCCCGGTGTCGCCGCCCGGCCGGGGCCGGGCGCGGCGACGCTGGCCGCCGCGCCGGCGGCGGCGGCGGCACCGCCGCGCAGGAACTGGCGGCGTCCGATATCGACGAGCTTGCTGCAACGGGCCATTGGCTTCCTCCCTCCCGCTTGTTGGTTGGGAGGCGAAGGAGCAAGAGGCGTGCCGCCCGACGGCGGCCGGCGGCAAGCGCGGAAATGCTGGCCTGAAGCCCGCGCGCTCCCGCCCGCCCGTCCGCGATCCCGAACGCCCGGGCCTCGCCCGTTCGGAAATCCGGACGCCCGGAACGCCGGCCTCCTGCGAGCGGCGCCTAGGCTTCGATACCGTAGCGGCGCATCTTCTCCCAGAGCGTGGTCCGCGACACGCCGAGCAGCCGGGCGGCCTCGGCGATCTGGCCGGCGGTCGTCTCCAGGGCGCGCACGATCTGGCGCCGTTCGGCAGCCGCCCGCACGGCCGAGAGCGGCTCAACACCGGCCTTCGGAGGCGGGAAGCCGAACTCCGGAAACAGGTCGGCCGGTCCGACGAGATCGCCCACCGAGAGCGCGACCGCCCGCTCGACCCGGTTCCGCAGTTCCCGGGCGTTGCCGGGCCAGTCGTGCGCCAGCAGGGCCTCCTCCACGAGCGAGCTCACGCGCCCCTCGAATCCGGCGTCGCGCGCTTGCGCGGAGAGGAAGCGTTCGAACAGCCAGACCACGTCGTCGGGCCGGGCGCGCAGGGGCGGGATCTCTATGCTGACGACGTTGACGCGGTAGTAGAGATCTTCCCGGAACCGGCCCTGCCGGACGCGCTCCGCCAGATCGGCATTGGTGGCGCAGACGACCCGCGCATCGAACGGCCGGGAGCTCTCGCCGCCCAGCCGCGTGAAGCTGCGCTCTTCGATCAGGCGCAGCAGCTTGCCCTGAAGCGGCAGCGGCAGCTCGCCGATCTCGTCCAGGAAGAGTACGCCGCCAGCGGCCCGCTCGGCATAGCCCAGATGCCGGGAGAAGGCACCGGTGAAGGCGCCTTTCTCGTGCCCGAAGAGCTCGCTTTCCATCATCTCCGAAGGGATGGCGGCGCAGTTCACGGCGACGAAGGGCGCCCCGTCCGTCGTCGACCGGCTGTGCAGGAAGCGGGCACAGACCTCCTTGCCGACTCCGGTCTCGCCCAGCAGCAGGACGTTCGCCTGACGCGAGGCCAGCCTGCGCAGCAGTTCCTCCAGACGGCGCATGTCGGGCGAGACGCCCAGCAGCGGCTCCTGCGCCGGCGAAGCCGCCGGGCCGTGAGGGCGGTCGAGAAGCGCGCTGGCGCGACCGAGGAAGCTGGCCATCTCGAAGGGCTTCGTCAGGTAATCGCCGGCGCCCGCGCGCATCAGCGCCACCGCCTGATCGACGTCCCCGTAGGCCGTCATGAACAGGAAGGGCGTCGCACCGTCCGCCCGGACGAAGCTGCGGAACAGCGATTCCCCGTCCATGTCGGGAAGACGGATGTCGCAGACCACGAGGTCGTGCCGGCCGGCGGCCAGCCCGTCGATCGCCTGCTCGCCGGTGCGCCACCAGTCGACGGCGCAGCCCTCGAGCTCCAGGCTCTGCGCCAGGGATTCGCCCATGATGGGATCGTCTTCGACGAGCGCGATGTTCCGCCCCTCAAGCAACATCGCGAAGCTCCCTCTGCCGAGTCCGCGTCGCCTCCGGCAGCGCCAGGCAGATCCGGGCGCCGCCGCCGGGTCGGTTGGCCACCTCCAGCCGGCCGCCGGCCTCGTCGACCAGCCGTCTGACCATCCAGAGGCCCAGGCCCGAGCGATCCCCGACCGGGGCCCGGCTCGCGTCCGGGCTCCTGAGATAGTCGAGAGCGCGCTCGGGCAGGCCTGGCCCACCGTCCTCGACGGCGATGTGCAGCAGCCCGTCCTCGACCCGGCATCGCAGCGCGACCGCTCCGCCGTGGGGCGTCGCCGCGCAGGCGTTGAGCAGCAGGTTCAGGACAACGTCCCGGACACTGCCGCCGGGGATCACGAAGGGCACCAGCAGCTCGTTGCGCCAGTCGATCGTCTGGTTCCTGCGGCGCAGCTCCGGAGCCAGGAGAACGCGCAGGTCCTCCAGGTCGGCGCGGGTCAGTGCCGGGGCGGTGCGCTCGCCGCGGTAGGTGATCAAGGTCGCCCGCACCACGTCCCGGATGCCGGAAAGCCCCCGGGCGAGAAGCGCGATCGTGCGATCACGGACGTCCTTGCGGTCGCCGTGCCGCCGCAAGGTGTCGATCGCGTTGAATAGGCCGCCGAGCGGGTTGTTGATCTCGTGGGCCATGCCCGAGGCGAGCCGGCCGAGACCGGCGAGCTTCTCTTCGCGGGCCAGGCGCTCCGAGAGCTGCTCGCGCTCGTTCACCGCGGCGGCCATGGTGTTGTAGCGCCGGAACAGCTTGCCGAACTCGGTGCCAGGCGAGCCCAGGTCTGCCTCCGGGATCAGCGACACCGGCCCCTGCTGGCTCTGGCTCAGGTGCGTCGAGAGCACGCGCAGCGGGCGCATCATCCGCCGGACCGTGACGTAGCCGATGCCGGCCAGGGCCAGCGTCAGCGCCAGGTTCGTCGCCAGCAGCGTGACCAGGACGTCCCGCCGCTCGGCGAGCAGGCCGGAAACGTCCAGGCGGGCGTGGATCGCGCCGACCGGCCGGTCCTGGTAGCTCAGGACGCGGCGGACGATCGCCTCGCCGCCCGCCTCGTCGATGATCACCCGATCCGGCACCGGGGCGGCGAAAGGCGCGCTGGACAGCGGCGTGCGGACCGGGTGGCGACGCGGATCGCTGGCCGCGATCACGAGGCCGTCGGCATCGGTCACCACCGTCTCGACGGCGTTCAGGTCCTGGTAAAGCTGGCCCGCCCGGTCGAGGGCATCGAAGACCTCCCACACATCGCCGCGCAGCACGTCCGGCAGGATCGCCGAGGACAGGCCGTCCAGGTAGGCACCCGCCAGCGCGTCGAGATGGCGCTCCTGCGTCTCGACGAGACGCTCCAGGACCCGGTCGGTGACGAGCAGCGAGACGCCGACCATGAGGCCGGCGACCAGGATCGGCACCTTCAGGGTCAGCGGCCAGTTTTTCGGATGCCATGCCCCGGGCTTCATCCGAGCGTCCTCACGAGATCCGCCTTGGCGGCGATTGCATCGTAGTCGCCGAGCTCGGGTGCGCCGAAGCGGTCGAGCCGCAGCAACGTTAGGACCGCTCGTCCCTCCTCGGCCTCGCCCATCGACAGGAAGGCGTCCTGGAGAGCCCTGAAGCCGACGCTGCCTTCGGCGTCCCGCGAAGCGGCGACAGGCGGGAAGCCGAGCCATTCGGAACGACGGGCGATCCTGGTCCGACCCGTCAGCTTCGGCTCCGTCTCGCTCATCACCTGCCAGACATAGCCGTCGACGCTGCCGCTGTCGGCGAGGCCCGTGGCGACGGCCCGGACCACGTTGCGATGACCGTAGGTGAAGAAGGTCTGTCGGAAGAAGCTCTCGGGGCGCTCGCCGCGCTCTGCGAGCAGCGCCCGCGTCACCAGGTAGCCGGAGTTCGAGTTCGGATCGGAAAAGGCATGAACGTCGCCGGCAAGGTCGGCGAGAGCAGGAGCCTCGCGCCCGGCTGCGGCGATCAGATAGGACTGATAGAAGGGCCGGCCGCGCCAGACCGGCACCGCCATCAGCGCCAGCTGCTCGCGATACTCCACGTAGGGGTAGCCGCAGATCCAGGCCGCGTCGAGCTGTCCGGAGACCAGCAGCGCGGTGATCTCCTGATAGGTCCGCCGGAGCACAAGCTCAACGGGCCTGGCCGCGCTGCGGCTCAGATAGCTGCGCAACCTCGACAGCAGCTCCAGATCGTCGGTCAGGCAGACCGGAGTAAGGCCGAAACGCAGGGCCGAGCTTTCGCTCGCCAGCGCCGGTCCGAGGGCAGCCGCAGAGACTGCGCCCGCCAGCAGGCTCCGGCGAGTCAGCCTCGCCGGCTGGCCGATAGCCAACGAGCCGCGAGCGCGTCCCGTCCGCACGTCCTGTCCCTCCCCTTCCGCTTTCGCGAGCGGTTCAGGTCAGGGTAGGGCAAGGCGCGCGCCCGGCATAGCCCGACGACGGCACCGCACCGTCCCCGCGAGCGCCCCCTTCCGTCCGGCGCTTTGTGGACCGCCGGGCACAGCTTAGTCTGATCGAGGCGAGGCCGCGCCGAAATCGCCTGCCCGGACCTCCGAAACCGCTCGCCGAGCCGCGCGTTGGGGCGGGGACGTTCGGGCCACGAGGCGATCGCGAAGGAGGTGGGGTGAAGCGTTTCCTGAAGAGCTGGCTGGAGCCACGCATCCTGGCGGCGATCGCCGCGGCCTCCTCGGTGCTGCTGTTCCTCGAGCTGGCCGAGGAGGTCGTCGAGGGCGAGACGCGCTCGGTCGACCGGACGATCCTGCTGGCCTTCCGCGTCGACGGCACGCCCGACGATCCGCTGGGCCCGCGCTGGCTGGAGGAGTTCGCGCGCGACGTCACCGCGCTCGGCAGCATCGGCGTGCTGACCATGCTGACCGTCGCCACGGTCGGCTTCCTGCTGCTGGCGCGGCGTTGGCAGGCCGCGCTCTTCGTGGCCGCGGCGACCGGCGGCGGCATGCTCGCCTCGACCCTGCTCAAGCTGCTGTTCGAGCGCGAGCGGCCGGACATCGTGCCGCATGCTGCCTACGTGGCGACGGCCAGCTTCCCGAGCGGCCACGCCATGCTGTCGGCGGCCGTCTACCTGACGCTGGGCGCGCTGATCGCCCGCCTGGTGCGCGACCGCCGGCTCAAGGCCTACGTGCTGCTGAGCGCCGCCTTCCTGGCGGTCGCGATCGGCGTCACCCGGGTCTACCTGGGCGTCCACTGGCCGAGCGACGTGCTGGCCGGCTGGGCCGCCGGCGCCTTCTGGGCGCTCGCCTGCTGGCTCGCCGCGCAGTGGCTGGGCGTGCTCGGCAGCGGCACGCCGTCGCGTCCGCCCGTCGAGGGCTGAGCGCCCGTCGGCCGCGCTCTGGCCTGCCCGACGGCGCCGGTCTAGGCTGGAGCGGCTCCGGTCGCGAGGATGAACCGGCCCGCCAGAGGCCGCCGGAGCGGGGAGTACCGAAGCATGTCACCACCGCCCTGCGCGGCGGCCGAGGGGCCCTGCCCGTGCTGACGGTCGAGGGTCTGCGCGCGGCCAATCTGGGGCCGATCGACCTGACGCTCGGCGACCGCGAGATCCTGGCCCTGCGCGGCCCCTCGGGCGCCGGCAAGTCGCTGCTGCTGCGCGCCATCGCCGACCTCGATCCCAACGAGGGCCGGGTCGCGCTCGATGGCACCGACCGCGACACGCTGCCGGCGCCGGCATGGCGCCGCCGCGTCGCCTACCTGCCCGCGGAGAGCGGCTGGTGGGCCGATCGCGTCGCCGAGCATTTCCAGGAGCCCGACGCGGCGCGCCCCCGCGTCCGCGCGCTCGGCCTGCCGGCCGACGCCCTGGACTGGAGCGTCGCGCGCCTGTCGACCGGCGAAAAGCAGCGCCTGGCGCTTGTCCGCGCGCTGGAGCAGGACCCGCGCGTGCTGCTGCTCGACGAGCCGACCTCGGCGCTCGACCCCGAGGCCGCGGCGGCGGTCGAGGCGGCGATCCGCGAGCAGCGCGACAACGGCCGGGCGGTCCTGCTGGTCACCCACGACCGCAAGCAGGCCGAGCGCCTGGCGGACCGCACCCTGGCCATCGCCAAGGGTCGGCTGAGCGGCGAGGCGGGCTCGTGAGCGGCGCCTACCTCGCCCTCTCCTACTGGGACGTCGCGCTGGCGGCGCTGTTCCTGCTGGTCAACGCCGGCCTGTCGTTCTGGCTGCAGCTCGGCCTCGGTCGCCAGCTCACGGTCGCCGCCGCGCGCATGGTCGTCCAGCTGCTGCTGATCGGCCTGCTGCTCAAGACCGTCTTCGACCTCGCCTCGCCCTGGCTGACCGCCGGGGTCGGCCTCGCCATGATCGGCTTCGCGACCCGCGAGGTCTGGGCCCGCCAGGAGCGCCGCCTCAAGGGCGCCTGGGGCTTCGCCCTGGGCGGCGGCGCCATGGCCTTCGCGGCGACCCTGGTCATCGTCGTCGGCCTGGCGACGCTGATCCAGCCCGATCCCTGGTGGACGCCGCGCTTCGCCCTGCCGCTGTTCGGCATGATCCTCGGCAACGCCCTGACCGGCGTCAGCCTGGGGCTCGACACGCTGTCGGCGACGCTCGACCGCGAGCGCCGCGCCGTCGAGGCCCAGCTGCTGCTCGGCGCGACGCGCTGGCAGGCGGTGCGGCCGGTGACGCGCCGCGCCCTGCGCAGCGGCATGATGCCGATCATCAACGCCATGGCGGCGACCGGCGTGGTTTCCCTGCCCGGGATGATGACCGGCCAGATCGTCTCCGGCGTCGAGCCCACCGAGGCGGTCAAGTACCAGCTGCTGATCATGTTCCTGATCGCCGGCGCCACGGCGCTGGGCGTGCTGCTCGCGGTGCTCGGCGCGGTGCGGCGCCTGACCGACCGGCGCCACCGCCTGCGCCTCGACCGCCTGCGCGCAACCCAGCCCTGAGCCGGCCGCTCGCGCGTTGTGCCGGCGCCCGGCCCGCATATCTTAGGAACAGCCACCACGACGGGATGCCGGCCTCTTGAGCAGCGACCACGACCACGCGGGCCACGACCACGCCCATGATCACGGGCACGGTCATGATCACGGGCACTCCCATGCGCCCGAGGTCGACAGGGGCAACGAGAAGCGCATCGCCGCGGCCGCGGCGCTGACCGGCGGCTTCATGCTGGTCGAGGCGGCCGGCGGCCTGATCGCCGGCTCGCTGGCGCTGCTCGCCGACGCCGGCCACATGCTGACGGATTTCGCCTCGCTGCTGCTCGCCTGGTTCGCCTTCCGGCTGGCCCGGCGCCCGGCCGACTGGAACCGCACCTACGGCTTCGACCGCTTTTCGGTATTGGTCGCCTTCGTCAACGGCCTCAGCCTCTTCGTCATCGCCGGCTTCATCCTGGTCGAGGCGGTCGACCGCCTGGGCGACCCGCAGCCGGTGCTCGGCGGCACCATGCTGGCGATCGCCGCCGCCGGCTTGGCGGTCAACCTCTTCTCGTTCTGGATCCTGCACGGCGCCGACAAGGACAACCTGAACGTCCGCGGCGCCGCGCTGCACGTGCTCGGCGACCTGCTCGGCTCGGTCGCCGCGATCGCCGCCGCCGGCATCATCATGGCGACCGGCTGGACCCCGGCCGACCCGCTGCTTTCGGTCCTCGTCGTCCTGCTGATCCTGCGCAGCGCCTGGTACGTCGTGCGCGAGTCCGGGCGGATCCTGCTGGAGGCCGCGCCGCGCGGCTTCGACACGCGCGAGGTCGCCGACGACCTCGTCTCACTCGAGGGCGTCGAGGAAGTGCACCACCTGCACGCCTGGTCGATCACCGAGAAGCGCAGGATGATGACGCTGCACGCCCGCGTCGCGCCGAACGTCAGCCCGGAGCGCATCACCGCCGCCATCAAGGCACGGCTCGACGAGCGCTTCGGCATCGCCCACGCGACCGTCGAGATCGAGCACGACGACTGCGCCGACGAGACGCCCGGCGCCCGCGCCGAGGCCGCCGCCGGGTAGCCCTGCCCGGATCGGCCGCTTCAGCCCGCGGCGTCGCGCACGATCTCGGCGCTCTCCGCATCGAGGGCGTCGCCGAGCGCCTGCAGGCGGCGGTCGAGGGTCTGGCCGGGCGTCACAGCTGTGTCGGCGGGGATGCTGAGGCGCAGGGCCTTGCCGTCCCACGACAGGCGGGTGGCGCGCAGCCCCGCCTCGGCGCCGCCGCAGGTCGCGTAGGCGAGGCGCAGCGCGGCGCCCAGCGCCTCGGCCCGGCGCACCTTGGTCTGGCGCAGCAGCGCGCGCACGGTCGAGAGGCCGTCGGCATCCGCCTTGCCGCCGTAGCGGTGCTGCAGCGCGAGGCCCAGGAAGGCGCGCTCGTGATGCTCCACGAAGAGTTCCTGGGCGCGCAGGATGCGCAGCAGGATCTGCCCCGCGCGGTAGTCCGGATGGTAGCGCCAGCCGACGTCGGAGAGCCGGCAGGCCGCCGCGCGCAAGCGCGAGGCGTTGGCGCTCTCGCCGGGGAACAGCGGCGCGGTCCAGTCGAACAGCGCCGGCGCCAGCTCCGGGAAGCGGCCCTCGCGCGCGGCCCAGTCCTCGGTCGCGGCGAGCAGCGGGTCGAGCCGTCGCTCCTCGTCCGGCAGGGAATCGTAGACCCAGCCCTCGCGCAGCCCGAAGGCGGAGAAGACGACGCGCTTGCTGCGGACCCGCTCGAGCACCTTCTCGAGCACGATCGCGGCCAGCGGCAGGGTCTCAAGCCGGCGCTTCGAGACGCTGCCGATGCGCGCCAGGGAGCGCTTGCCGAGACGCCCGACCAGGCGCACCAGCTCCTCGGCCTGGGCACGCTGGATGCCGTAGCCGTGGATCATGTGCAGCGGATAGGCGGTGTGGTCCATGTGCAGGCGGGCCAGGGCCCGCCAGGCGCCGCCGACCGGGTAGAGCGCGTCGGGCGGCGCCTCGGCCAGCCAGGACACCCGCTCCAGCTGGCGCATCGCGAAGTCGGCGGCGCGCTGCGGGTCGCCGCGGCTCTCGTCGGCCAGGCGCAGCGGGCCGAGCGGCAGCGTCACGCTCTCCCCGGCGCCGCCCTCGTCGAGCCGCACCAGCTCCAGCGAGCCACCGCCCAGGTCCCCGACCACGCCGCGCGCCGAGGGCGTGCCGGCGAGCACGCCGAGCGCCGAGAGGCGCGCCTCGTCGAGCCCCGAGAGGATCGACACCGGGCGCCGGCAGCGCCGCTCGACCTCGGCGACGAACTCGGGACCGTTGCTGGCCTCGCGCACCGCCGCGGTGGCCAGCAGGTCGAGCCGCGCGACGCCCATCGCCTGCGCCAGGCCGGCGAAGCGCTCGAGGCTGTCGAGCGCGACCGCGACGCCGGCCTCGTTGAGCTTGCCGCTCTCGGCCAGGCCCTTGCCGAGCCCCGGCAGGACCTTCTCGTTGAACAGCGGGACGGGCACGCGCTTCAGGCCGTCGAAGACGACCAGGCGGACCGAGTTGGAACCGATGTCGACCACGCCGATGCGCTCGCCCGCCTGCGGGCTGCGGGTCTCGCGCTTGGGCAGCGGCGCGATCGCGGCGACCTGTGCCGGTGACGTCATAGGCTCCTGTCAGCCTGCTTTCCGACCGCGCCCACGCCCGCGGCCGCTGCCCTTGCGGTCCTTGCGCAGCGCGCTGCCGCGGCCGGAGAGGCTGGGGTTGGTCATGAAGAAATGCTGGGCGCTGAACGCGTTCGAGCCGGCCCGGGTTCGCACGAACTCGCCGTCCGGGCCCATCGACCAGCTGTGCGCCTCGTCCTTGAGGTTGGCCATCATGACCTGGTCCATGACCTGCTGGTGCACCGTCTCGTTCTCGATCGGCACCAGGGTCTCGACCCGGCGCGTCAGGTTGCGCGGCATCCAGTCGGCCGAGGAGATGTAGACCAGGGCCTTGGGGCTGGGCAGGCCGTGGCCGTCGCCGAAGCAGACGATGCGGCTGTGCTCGAGGAAGCGGCCGACGATCGACTTGACCCGGATGTTGTCGGACAGGCCCCTGACGCCGGCGCGCAGGCAGCAGATGCCGCGGATCACCAGGTCGATCTGCACGCCGGCCTGCGAGGCCCGGTAGAGCGCGTCGATGATGTCGCCCTCGACCAGCGAGTTGAGCTTCGCCCAGATCGCCGCCGGACGGCCGGCCTTGGCGTGGTCGATCTCCTGGTCGATCAGCGCCATGAGCCGCGGCTTCAGGTACATCGGCGCGATCGACAGCTTCTCCAGCTCGCCGGGATCGGCGTAGCCGGTCATGTAGTTGAAGACCCGCGCGGCGTCGTGGCAGAGCACCGGATCGGTCGTGAAGAAGCTGAGGTCGGTGTAGATCTTGGCGGTGATCGGGTGGTAGTTGCCGGTGCCGAAGTGGCAGTAGGACTTGAGCCCGCCGCCCTCGCGCCGCACCACCAGCGAGACCTTGGCGTGGGTCTTCAGGCGGATGAAGCCGTAGACGACGTGGACGCCGGCGCGCTCCAGGTTGCGCGCCCAGCGGATGTTGCGCTCCTCGTCGAAGCGGGCCTTCAGCTCGACCAGCGCGGTCACCGACTTGCCGGCCTCGGCGGCGTCGGCCAGCGCGCGGATGATCGGCGAATCCTCGCTGGTCCGGTAGAGCGTCTGCTTGATCGCCACGACCTGCGGGTCGTCGGCGGCCTGGCGCAGGAACTGCACCACCACGTCGAAGGACTCGTAGGGGTGGTGGACGATGATGTCCTTGGCCGCGATCGCCTTGAAGCAGTCGCCGTCGTAGTCGCGGATGCGCTCCGGAAAGCGCGCGCTGTAGGGCTCGAACAGCAGGTCCTGGCGGTCGCCGACGATCAGCTGCTTGGTGTCGACCAGGCCGAGCAGGCCGTCGAGCACGAAGACGTCGTCGTCCTCGACCTCCAGCTCGCGCACCACGAAGCGGCGCATCGCCTCGGGCATCTCGTCCATGGTCAGGCGGATCACCGAGCCGCGGCGCCGGCGCTTGAGCGCCGATTCGAACAGCCGCACCAGGTCCTCGGCTTCCTCCTCGATCTCGATGTCGCTGTCGCGCACCACGCGGAACATGCCGCGGCCGAGGATCTCGACGCCCGGGAACAGGCGCTTCACGAACATCTCGATGATCTTCTCGATCGACAGGAAGCGCCAGCCCTTGCCAGGCAGGCGCACGAAGCGCGTCGTCTGCGGCGGGATCGGGATCAGGCCGTTGAGATACTCGTCCTCGGCCGGCCGGTAGAGCTCGACGACCATCGCGAAGCCGAGGTTCGGCATGAACGGGAAGGGATGCGCCGGGTCGATGGCGATCGGCGTCAGGATCGGGAAGACCTGTTCGTCGAAGTAGGTCTCCAGCCACTTGCGCTCCCGCCCGGTCAGGTCGGCGGGGTCGAGCACCGCGATGTCGGCGCCGGCGAGCTCGTCGCAAAGCTGGCGCCAGCAGTGCTGCTGCTGATGCATCAGCTTGGCGGCGCGGGCGTTGATCGCGGCCAGCTGCTGGGCCGGCGTCAGGCCCTCCTGGCTGATCTCGCGCACGCCGTTGCGCACCTGGGCCTTCAGGCCGGCGACGCGCACCATGTAGAACTCGTCGAGGTTGCTCGCCGAGATCGACAGGAAGCGCACCCGCTCGAGCAGCGGGTGGTGCTCGTTGTAGGCCTCCTCGAGCACCCGCTCGTTGAAGGCGAGCCAGGAAATCTCGCGGTTGATGAAGCGACCCGGCGAGCTGCCGTCAGGTAGGTCGTCGCGCTTCGGCGGATCCTCGACGACGCTGTCGGCCTCGATGCTGCTGTCCACACCCTGCTCCCTCTGCGGCCCGCCACCGTCGATGGCCCGTCACCCTCGATGGCCCGTCACCGTCGATCGGCCGGCGCAAATCGGCCGGCGGCCGCCTAGACTAGCGATCCAACGCTACAGTAGCGTAACAGCCGGCGAAACCCAGCGCCCCCGGACGGATTCCGGGGGCCTCGAAGGAGACCGCGTGCCGACGAGCCGCCGCCTATACCTGCTGCGCCATGCCAAGTCGAGCTGGGACGATCCCGAGCAGCGCGATTTCGACCGGCCGCTGGCCAGGCGCGGCCAGCGCGCCGCGACCCGCCTCGGCAAGGCCATGAAGAAGCGCGGCCCGGTCCCGGAGCTGGTGCTCTGCTCGACCGCGGCGCGCGCGCAGGAGACCTGGCGCCGCATCGCCGCCGAGCTGGCCGAGCCGCCGCCGCTACGCCTGCTGCGCAGCCTCTACCTGGCGGCGCCGTCACGCCTGCTCGACCGGGTCCGCACGGTCGACGAGGCGGTCGGCACGCTGCTGCTGGTCGGCCACAATCCCGGCCTGGAGAACCTGGCCGCGCAGCTCGCCGGACCGGGCTCCGATGCCGAGGCCCTGGCGCGCCTGACCGTGAAGTTTCCGACCGCCGCCCTGGCCGCCTTCGAGCTCGACGCCCCCTGGAGCGAGATCGCGCCGGAGGGCTGCCGTCTGGTCGGCTTCACCGTGCCGCGCGACCGGGAGTAGCGCCATGGCCGAGGTCACCTCGCTCAACGCCGTCACCCTGGCGACGCGCGACATGGCGGCTGCCGTCGCCTTCTATTCGGCGCTCGGCTTCCAGCTGAAGTACGGCGGCGCCGACTCGCCCTTCACCTCGTTCCACGCCGGACCCTGCCACCTCAACCTGTTCCGCGCCGAGCGGGAATGGTCGGGCCTCTGGGGCCGGGCGATCTTCCACGTCAACGACGTCGACACCTTCCACGCCCAGGCGCTGGCCGCCGGCCTGCGGCCCGACTTCGCGCCGAGCGACGCGCCCTGGGGCGAGCGCTACTTCCACATCACCGATCCCGACGGCCACGAGATCTCCTTCGCCCGCCCCCTCGCCTGATCCGCCGATCGGCCGACCCTTTCCCGTCCTCCCCGATCGAGGCCGCCGATGACCAGCAAGGACCCGCTGCTCCAGCCCTTCCGCCTGAAGCACCTGACGCTGCGCAACCGCCTGGTCAGCACGAGCCACGAGCCGGCCTACACCGAGGACGGCCTGCCGAAGCAGCGCTACCGCGCCTATCACGAGGCCAAGGCCGCGGGCGGCATCGGCCTGACGATGATCGGCGGCTCCGCCGTCGTCGGCCGCGATTCGCCGCCGGCCTTCGGCAACATCCAGCTCTACGACGAGGCCGTGGTGCCCTGGCTGGCCGAGCTCAGCGAGGCCGTGCACCGCCACGGCGCGGCGGTGATGTGCCAGGTCACCCATCTCGGGCGCCGCACCGGCTGGAACACCGGCGACTGGCTGCCCGTGGTCGCCCCCTCGCCGGTCCGCGAGGCGGCGCACCGTGCCTTTCCCAAGGAGGCCGAGGACTGGGACCTGGCGCGCATCGTCGCGCAGTACGCCGCGGCCGCCCGGCGCTGCCGCGACGGCGGGCTCGACGGCATCGAGCTGGAGGCCTACGGCCACCTGCTCGACGGCTTCTGGTCGCCGGCGACCAACCGGCGAACGGACGAGTACGGCGGCAGCCGCGAGAACCGCCTGCGCTTCGCCCGCGAGGTGCTGGCGGCGATCCGCGCCGAGGTCGGCGCCGATTTCGTCGTCGGCATCCGCCTCACCGTCGACGAGGCCTGGGAGGAGGAGGCCGGGCCGGTCGGCTTCGATGCGGACGAAGGCCTGGCGATCGCCCGCGCGCTCGCCGGCGACGGTACGCTCGACTTCTTCAGCGTGATCCGCGGCCACATCGACAGCGACGAGGCGCTGTCCCACGTCATCCCGATCATGGGCACGCCGGCGGCACCCCACCTGGCCGCCGCCGGCCGCATCCGGGCCGAGCTCGGCCTGCCGGTGATGCACGCCGCGCGCATCGCCGATGTCGCGACCGCCCGCCACGCCGTCGCCGAGGGCCACCTCGACCTGGTCGGCATGACCCGCGCCCACATGGCCGACCCGGCAATCGCCGCCAAGGTGGCGCGCGGCGAGGAGCACCGCATCCGCCCCTGCGTCGGGGCCGCCTACTGCATCGACCGCATCTACGAGAACGGCGAGGCGCTGTGCATCCACAACGCCGCCACCGGCCGCGAGCTGACCATGCCGCACGAGGTCGCGCGCGGCCCCGGTCCGGCCAGGAAGGTCGTCGTGGTCGGCGCCGGCCCGGCCGGCCTGGAGGCGGCGCGGGTCTCGGCCGAGCGCGGCCACCAGGTCGTGCTCTTCGAAGCCGCCGGCCAGCCCGGCGGCCAGCTGGTGCTGGCCGCGGCGCTCAGGCGCCGGCGCGAGCTCCTGGGCATCGTCGACTGGCGCCTCGCCGAGCTGGAGCGGCTCGGCGCCACGCTGCACTTCAACCGCTATGCCGAGGCCGACGACGTGCTCGCCGAGTCCCCGGATCTCGTCGTCGTCGCGACCGGCGGCCTGCCGGACACCGGCTTCCTGACCTCGGGCGAGGAGCTGGTCACCACGACCTGGGACCTGCTGTCGGGCGCCGCCAAACCGGGCGAGCGCGTGCTGCTGTTCGACGACAACGGCGGCCACCCCGGCCTGACCGCCGCCGAGGCGCTGTGCGAAGCCGGCGTGCGCGTCGAGCTGGCGACGCCGGAGCGCACGCTGGCGCCCGACGTCGGCGGCATGAACTACCCGGCCTACCTGGCGGCGCTGCACCGGGCGGGCGCCACGATCACCCTCGGCCAGCGCCTCAAGTCGGTGCGCCGCGAGGGCAACGCGCTGGCCGCCGTGCTGTGGAGCGACTACAGCCGGCAGACCACGGAGCGACGCGTCGACCAGGTCGTGGTCGAGCACGGCACCCTGCCGCTCGACCATCTCTATTTCGACCTGAAGCCGCTCTCGGCGAACCGCGGCGAGGTCGACCAGGAGGCCCTGCTGGCCGGCCGCCCCCAGGCGCTGACCCGCAATCCCGAGGGCCGCTTCCGGCTGTTCCGCATCGGCGACGCCGTCGCCTCGCGCAACATCCACGCCGCGATCTACGACGCGCTGCGCCTGGCCAAGGACTTCTGAGCGAACCTCCCCTAGACCCGCCGCGCCCGCGGGCCCGGGCGGCCGACCAGGGCGACGCCGCCGGCGGCCAGCGCCATGCCGGCCCAGGCGAGCGGCGGCAGGGTCTCGCCGATCAGGCCCCAGGCCATCAGCGCGGCCATCGGCGGCACCAGGAAGAACAGCGCCGAGACCCGCGCCGCCTCGCCGTGGCGGATCATCGCCAGCAGCAGGGTCACCGAGATCAGGGAGTTGCCGACCACCAGGTAGCCGAGCGCGATGCCGAGCTCGAGCGACCAGGTCACCTCCATCGCCTCGGTGAAGTAGGCGAGCGGCAGCACCGCCGCGAGGCCGACGGCGTACTGCACGGTGTTCGACGTCACGGGATGGTGGTGGAGCCCGAAGCGCTTCTCGTAGAGCGTCGCCACGGTGATGCCGAGCAGCGCGCCGACGGCGGCCAGGATGCCGAGCTGGGAGGCGATCTCGACGCTGCTGCGCGAGGCGATCACCAGGCCGGCGCCGCCGAGACCGAGCAGCAGGCCGAGCCAGCGCAGCGCCGGCACCTTCTCGCCCGAGCTCCAGGGCACGATCAGCGCCACCAGGATCGGCTGAAGCGCGACGATCAGCGCGACGCCGCCGGCCGAGACGCCGAGGTGGAAGGCGTAGTAGCTGAGCCCGAAGTAGACCGCCTGCATCAGGAAGCCGACGACCACCAGGTGGCCCCAGTCGGCGCGCCGCTTGGGCAGCGGCGGGCGCACGGCGAGCGCGATCGGCAGCAGCACGGCCAGCACCAGCAGGTAGCGCAGCGCCAGAAAGGTGATCGGCTCGGCGTTGGCCAGGCCGAACTTGGCGAAGGAGAAGCCGCCCGACCAGAGCAGCAGGAAGATCGCCGGCGCGAGGCGCAGCCAGAGGGGCTTGGCGTCGGAGGTCACGGAAGGCTCAGCGGTCCGGGGGAATCGAGTAGGTCAGCGTCGTGTGGGCGACCGGATGCGCGGGGTCCGAGGCCTCGGCGTAGAGGAAGACCTCGCCGTAGGCCAGGCGCTTGCCGAGCTTCAGGATCCGGCAGTCGGCGCGGATCGTGCCGGGCGGCGGCGGGCGGAGGAAGTTGATCGACAGCGAGGTCGTCAGCGCCATCTCGACCGGCCCGATGCTGGCCAGGATGGCGAAGAACATCGCCGAGTCGGCGAGCGTCATCATCGCCGGGCCGCTCACCGTGCCGCCCGGGCGCAGCACGTCCTTGCTGGCCGGCAGCGTCAGCACGGCGCGCCCCTCGGACATCTCGGCGATCTCGATGCCCAGGGTCTCGAGCCAGGGCAGCTGCTCGCGGATGCGCGCGAGCTCGGCCTCGTCGATCTTCGGCGCCATCTGATCCCCCGTGCTAGTCTGACCCTGGATTAGCCGATTTCGCCCTGTGAGACGACGCCTGCCTCGCGGCAATCAGCCATGCGGCGGCGGCGGGTTCCGTGCCGGAAATCGGATTGGGGGGGGGGAGGGAGCGCTGCCGTGACTCCGGCCGAGTGGAACCTGCTGTTCATCGTCACCGACCAGGAGCGGCGGCCGCGCCACTGGCCGGCGGGCTGGGCCTGGGACAACCTGCCGGCCATGCGGCGCCTCAAGGAGACGGGGCTGTCCTTCTCGCGCGCCTACACGCCGGCCTCGATGTGCGCGCCGGCGCGCGCCTCGTTCCTGACCTCGAGCTACCCCCAGCAGCATCGCGTGCGCCGCACCTTCGGGCCGCAGCGCTACGGCTACGACCCCGGCGCCGGCGAGGTGCTGCCGGCGACCCTGCGCAGCGACCTGCCGAACCTCGGCCAGCTGCTCCGCTCGCTCGGCTACGAGGTCGTCTACAAGGGCAAGTGGCACGCCACGCTGCCGCTCGGCGGCGCCGAGAGCTTCGGCCAGGCCGACATCGACGCCCTGCGCGAGCGCTTCGGCTTTGCCGGCTGGAACCCGCCGGAGGCCGGCAACTCGCTGAGCGTCATGTCGACGCTGGGCGGCGGCACGGCGGACAACGACCGGCGCTTCGTCGCAGGCGACGGCAGCGGCTACGGCGAGAGCGCCCTCGACTTCCTGTCGGGCCGCCGCCGCGACGACCCGCCCTTCGCGCTCTTCCTCAACCTCGTCAATCCGCACGACGTCTTCGTCGCCCCGCGCTACCTCGGCAGCGCCAGCGGCTACGACCCGGCCGACTTCATGGTCGCGCCCTTCACCGACCTGGAGCCGCCGCCGAGCTGGGGCGCGACCCTCTCCGGCAAGCCGCAGGCCCAGCAGCGCTACGCCGCCGAGGTCGCCCGGACCTACGACGGCGACGCCCTGGCCGCCCAGTACAACGCCTTCTACGGCTACGCGACGCGGCTCGCCGACGGCTGGGTGGGTCGTGTCCTGGAGACGCTCGACAGCCTGTCGCTGACCGAATCGACCCTGGTCTTCCGCTTCGCCGACCACGGCGAGATGGGCCTCGCGCACAATCTCGTCGAGAAGGCCTACAACGCCTACGAGGAGACGATCGGCGTGCCCTTCGTGGTCTCCAACCCGGTGCTCTTCCCCGAGCCGCGCGAGAGCGACGCCCTGGTCTCGACCCTCGACCTGGCGCCGACCCTGGCGGGGCTGTTCGAGGCCGACGCGGTCTGGAAGACCTGGTTCCGCGGCCAGGACCTGTCGCGGCTGATCGCCGGCCAGACCCGCGACGCGCCGGACGGCGAGGTGCTGTTCTGCTTCGACGACGTCCTGGAGGAGTCGATCTCGCCGGCCGAACTGCCGGCTTGGCTGCGCGCGCTGCGGCGCGAGCTCGACGGCCGCGACTGGACCTATGCCGTCTACTTCGACGCCCTGGGCAGCCGCTTCGACTACGAGCTCTACGACCTGACTGCGGACCCCGACCAGATGACCAACCTGGCGAGCGCCGCGGCCGCGACGCCCGCGAGCGAGGCGGTGCGGGCGGAGCTGCACCGCGCGCTGTTCGCGGCGCAGCGGCGCCTCGGCGCCCTGCCCGACCAGTTCGACTGGCCGGCCTTCGAGCCCCTGCTGGACCCGATGCCGCAGGGCTGACGGCGGCGGCGCCCTTGATCCGGCGCCGGGCGCAGGCGCACTCTGTCGGCTGAATATCGCTGGATTCCGGGCCTTGCGACCGCACGCGGCCCTGGCGCCGACGGAACGTCCGGGCCCGTGCGTTCCCGGAGCGAAGGCCGGTGGCCGCCGTGCCGGCGGGAGAGTTAGGGAGAGCCCGAGCCATGTCCGCAAACCTTGCCGATACGACCAAGGCACCGCAACCCGCCGACGACGCGCCGGTGCTGCTGAGCGAGCGGCGCGCCGACGGCGTCGCGCTGCTGACCCTGAACCGGCCGCGCGCCTACAACGCCCTGTCCGAGGAGCTGCTGGCCGCGCTGACCGCCGAGCTCGACGCCCTCGCCGAGGACGACAGCCTGCGCTGCGTGGTGCTGGGCGCGGCCGGCAAGGCCTTCTGCGCCGGCCACGACCTCAAGCAGATGCGCGCCACCCCGGAGCAGGACTACTACCGCCGCCTGTTCGCCGCCTGCAGCGCCACGATGCAGGCGATCGTCGCGCTGCCGGTCCCGGTGATCGCGCGCGTCCAGGGCATGGCCACGGCCGCCGGCTGCCAGCTGGTCGCGACCTGCGACCTGGCGGTCGCCGCCGAGGAGGCGCGCTTCGCGACCAGCGGCATCAACGCCGGGCTGTTCTGCTCGACGCCGGCGGTGGCGCTGACCCGCAACGTGCCGATCAAGCCGGCCTTCGAGATGCTGGTCACCGGCGACTTCATCCCGGCCGACGAGGCCCGGCGCCTCGGCCTGATCAACCGCGCGGTGCCCGCCGACGCACTCGACGCCGCGGTCGAGGAGCTGGTCGGCAAGATCCTGGCGAAGTCGCCGATCGCGGTGCGGACCGGCAAGCGCATGGTCTACGAGCAGTTGCAGCGCGGGCTCGGCGACGCCTACGCCTATGCCGCCGAGGTCATGGCCTGCAACATGATGGCGGAGGACGCCGGCGAGGGCATCGACGCCTTCATCGAGAAGCGCCCCGCGGTCTGGAAGGGACGCTGAAGGCGGACATGCCGACCAAGCTGCGCCTGCTCGCCGCCCTGGCCGCGCTGGCCGCCCTGGTCAGCTGCGGCACGCCCTCCGCGCCGCCCCTGCCGTCCGGCCAGCCGCGCGCGAACGATCCGCTGCTCCACGGCGTCCGGCTGTCGGAGATCGAGCGCAACCCGGAGCTCTGCTATTTCGCGCTCGGCCAGAGCCCGCTGGCCATCTCCGAGGTCGTCGACAAGCCGATCAGCGCCGGCTGCGGCTATCCCGGCGCGGTGCAGATCGCCGGCGGCCGCCGAGTCGACTACAACCGCCCCTTCGTCGCCTCCTGCAAGCTGGCGGCGGCCCTGGCGATCTGGCAGGAGACCGTGCTCGAACCCGCCGCGCTCCGCCACTTCGGGCAGACGGTGGCGCGCGTCGAGCACTGGGGCACCTACGCCTGCCGCAACCGCAACAGCCGCCAGGCCGGCCCGCGCAGCGAGCACGCCACCGCCAACGCCATCGACGTCGCCGCCATCCACCTGTCGGACGGCACCGTCGTCTCCGTCGAGCGCGACTGGGGCGGCTGGGGCACCAAGGGCGCCTTCCTCGCCGAGATCCACGAGGGCGGCTGCCGGATCTTCAACGGCACGCTCGGCCCCGAGGCCAACGCCGCCCACCACGACCACTTCCACTTCGACATGGGCCGCTGGCGCTTCTGCGACTGAGGCGTCGCGCCGGGGCTGGCAGATCGGGGGCCGGCGGGTCGGCCCGTCAGAACGTCTCGAGCGAGGGCCTGAGGTCGAGTTCCTGGGTCCAGGCCGTCGGATGCTGGCGGTGCAGCATCAGGTAGGTCTCGGCGATCGCCGCCGGGTCGAGCAGCTCCCTCGGGTCCCGGCCCGCGGTGCGCGGGCTGGCGATCTGGCCGTCGATGTTGACGTGGGCGACGTGGACGCCCTGCGGGCCGAACTCGCGCGCCGCCGACTGCGCCAGCGCGCGCAGCGAGAACTTGACCATGGCGAAGCCGGCGAAGTTCTTGGAGCCGCGCAGGCCCGCGGTCGCGCCGGTGAAGAGCAGCGTGCCGCGGCCGCGGTCCGCCATGCGGCGCAGCGCCGACTGGGCGACCTGCAGGCCGCCGAGCGCACCGACCTGCCAGGCCTGCTCGACCTGCCGAGGGTCGAGCTCGAGGATGCCGCCCAGGGTTCGCGCGCTGGCGTTGAAGACGACGAGGTCGGGTGGCCCCTGCTCGCTCTCGGCGCCGGCGAAGACCGCCTCCACGGCCGCGGCGTCGGCGACGTCGCAGGCCGCCGTGCGGATCCCCGGCAGCGTCACGCCGGCCGCCAGCTCCTCCAGCTTCTCCTGGCCGCGGGCGGCGACGGTCACCCCCATGCCCTCCTCGGCGCAGCGCAGGGCGAGGTTCCAGCCGAGGCCGGGGCCGACGCCGAAGATCACCGCATTCTCGCTTCCGCTCATGGCTCTCGATGCTCCTTCGAAGGGATTGGCTGCCGGGGATCTGGGGGCTTCGGCCGGAGATTGCGAAGCCCGTCGCGGCGACGCCGGCGACAAGCGCCTGTGCGCCGAGGTCGCTTGCCTCAGGCTCGCGGCGGCCCGCCTTCCGCGGTTGAACGCCGGCCGGGCGCCCTTATGTTGCACTGCAGCAGGAAGAGAGGCAGGAATGGCCGGGTCGAGAACAGTCCCCAAGGGATCGCGCAGGAAAGGCAACCCGGCCCCGAAGGCGGCGGCCGCCCCGGCTCCGCAAAGCCGCAAGACGATCAACCTCGCCCTGCAGGGCGGCGGCGCCCACGGCGCCTTCGTCTGGGGCGTGCTCGACCGCCTGCTCGACGAGCCGCGCCTCGACTTCGAGGGCATCACCGCGACCTCGGCCGGCGCGGTCAACGCCGCCGTCATGGCGCACGGCCTGACCGCCGGCGGGCGAACGGGAGCGCAGGAGGCGCTGCGCGACTTCTGGCGGTCGATCGCCCAGGCCGCAGCCTTCAGCCCGGTCCGGCAGACGCCCTTCGAGTGGATGCTGTCGAGCTCGGTGCCGGCCTTCGCGCACTTCTGGTTCGACGTGGCGACCCGCACGCTCTCGCCCTACCAGTTCAATCCGCTGAACCTGAACCCGCTGCGCAGCCTGCTCGAGCAGAAGCTCGACTTCCCCGCGATCCGCGATCACTGCGCGCTCAAGCTCTTCGTCTCGGCGACCAACGTGCGCAGCGGCAAGATCCGCGTCTTCTCCGACCGGGAGATCACCGCCGACGCAGTCATGGCCTCGGCCTGCCTGCCGTTCCTGTTCCAGGCGGTGGAGATCGACGGCGAGGCCTACTGGGACGGCGGCTACATGGGCAATCCCGCGATCTTTCCGCTGATCTACAACTGCGAGTGCCGCGACGTCGCGATCGTGCACATCAATCCCCTGCACCGCGAGGAGCTGCCGACCGACGCCCCCTCGATCATGAACCGCGTCAACGAGATCTCCTTCAACTCCTCGCTGATGCGCGAAATGCGCACCATCGCCTTCGTCTCCGAGATGATCGAGCGCGGCCAGCTGCAGGGCCGGCGCATGAAGCGCATGCTGATTCACTCGATCGACAACGATGCGGCGCTTGAGGACTTCACGGTGGCCAGCAAGCTGGCGCCGGACTGGCGCTTCCTGACCGAGCTGCGCGACATCGGGCGAACGACGGCGGAGGCCTGGCTCGCCGGCACCTGGGACAGCCTGGGCATCGAATCGAGCATCGACATCGGCGAACGCTATCTCTGAAGCGCCCTTGGCCGCGCCCCGTCATCGAACCATAATCTTGACTCGCTAGAAGTCGTGGAGACCGACTCATCGGCGGGGGGAAGCCACCATGGGCACAGGACGGCGACGGACTTGCATGGTGCTGCGGCTGGCGGCCGCTCTCGGCCTCGTCCTGCCGGTCTTCGCGGTCGCTGCCGCCCCCGCCGGGGCGGAGACCACGCGGATCGTGCTGGTCACGACGAACGATCTCGACCGGATGGAGGAAATGGACGGGCGCGGCGGCTTCGCGCGCCTCGCCGCGGTCGTCGAGGAGCGGCGCGCCGGCGAGGACGCCGTGCTGTTCCTGCACGCCGGCGACGCCCTGTCGCCCTCCCTGCTGTCGAGCTTCGACGAAGGCCGCCACGTCATCGAGCTGCTCAACATGATGCGCCCCGACGCCTTCGTGCCGGGCAACCACGAGTTCGACTTCGGCCCCGAGGTCTTCGCCGAGCGCGTCGCCGAGGCCGAGTTCCCGGTGCTGGCGGCCAACATGCGCACGCCCGACGGCCGCCTGCCGAACGGCATCGCCGAGAGCCTGAGCCTGCAGATCGGCGACCTCTCGGTCGGCATCCTCGGCGTCATGCTCGACGACGTCGGCGAACGCTCCACGCCCGGCGGCTGGGCCTTCCTGCCGCCGCTGCCCGTCGCCGAGCGGGTCGCCGCGGCGCTGCGCGAGGCGGGGGCCGATCTGGTCATCGCGATCGCCCACACGCCCCTGGAACAGGACCTCGACTTCCTGCGCTCGGGCGCCTTCGACGTCGTGGTCAGCGGCGACGACCATGTCCTGACGACGCTCTACGACGGCCGCTCGCTGCTCGTCGAATCGGGCGGCCAGGCCGAATGGATACAGGTCGTGACGCTGTCCGTGGAGAAGCTCGAGACGTCGGTCGGCTGGCGGCCGCGCCTGGTCACGATCGACAGCGCCACGGTCGAGCCGGACCCGCAGGTGGCGGCGCGTGTCGCGGCCTACGAGCAGCAGCTGTCGCGCGAGCTGGACGTCGAGCTCGGCCGCACCTCGACGGAGCTCGACAGCCGGCGCATCGCGGTGCGCGGGCGCGAGACGACGATCGGCAACCTCTTCGCCGACGCCATGCGCGAGATGACCGGGGCCGACGCCGCGCTGCTCAACGGCGGCGGCATCCGCGGCGACAAGGTCTATCCACCGGGCAGCCGCCTGACCGCGCGCGACGTGCTGACCGAGCTGCCGTTCGGCAACCGCACCGTCCTGCTCGAGGTGACCGGCGCCCAGCTGCGCCGGGCCCTGGAGAACGGCCTGTCGCAGGTCGACGAGGTCGCCGGCCGCTTCCCGCAGGTCTCCGGCCTGGTGGTGACGGCCGACCTGTCGCGCCCGGTCGGCCAGCGCATCGACGAGCTGCGCATCAACGGCCTGCCGGTCGATCCCGCGGCCCGCTACACCCTGGCGACCAACGACTTCCTGGCCGGCGGCGGCGACGGCTACGACGTGCTGACCGAGACCGAGACGCTGGTCCCGGCCAGCGAGGCCGGCCTGATGGCCGGCCAGGTCGTCGCCTACATCCGCTCGATCGGCTACGTCGCCCCGCAGATCGAGGGTCGGCTGCGGCTGAAGTGAGCCGGTCTCGGCCGGCTCGCGCCCTCAGCGATTCAAGCGGTAGCCGGAGCGCTCCAGGTCCCAGCAGTCGTCGGTCGAGCGCGGCAGTATCCCCTTCCGCACCCGTTGGGTCGGTGTCTTCGGCAGGTCCTCGACGAGAGCGACATAGCGGGGCACCTGGAAGTACGGCATCCGCTCCTCGCACCACTTGATCAGCTCGAGGGGCTCCAGCGAGGCGCCCGGCCGGATCTTGACGAAGATCTTGAGGTCGTCGTCGCCGAGCCCGCTGGGCACGCCGATCAGGGCGCACTCCTCGACCCCGCCGTGCCGCGCCACAACTCGCTCGACCTCCCAGGCCGACACGTTTTCGCCGCGTCGGCGGAGGCTGTCGCTCCTGCGCCCGGCGAAGAAGAGGTAGCCGTTCTCGTCGAAACGGCCGAGGTCGCCGGTCCTGATCCAGCCGTCGTCCGTCGTCGTGCTCACCTTGTTGAGCGAGACCGAGGTGTATTCGGGCCGGCGCCCCTTGACGACGATCTCTCCTGGCTGGCCCGGATCGGCATCCCGGCCTTCTTCGTCGAGCAGGCGGACGCGGAAGTAGGGCAGCACCTGGCCGACGGAGCCCCGGGGGCCGCCCCGGTTGATGCAGACGTAGTTGGCGACCTCGCTGAGGCCGTACCCTTCGTGCACCCGGACGCCGAAGCGGGCCTCGAAGGCGTCCCAGGCTTCCAGCGGACACCCGGCTCCCCAGGCGATGCGAACCTTGTGATCGCGATCGTCCGGTCGCTCGGGCTGCTTCAGCAGGATCGGCAGGATGCCGCCGATATAGTGGATCTTCGTCGCGCCGAAGAACCGGGCCTGGTCCCAGAACCGCGACGCGCTGAAGCGGGGTGTCATCGCCAGCGTGACCTTCTCAAGCAGGGCGGCGAGCGCGGTCTGACTGCCGGCCCCGTGGAACAGCGGCTCCCAGAACAGCAGGACGTCGCCCGGCTCGAACTCGCCGATCCGGAGGCAGGCCAGAGAGCCGATCTGCAGCACGCGATCGCTTCTCGAGAACTTCTTCGGCGCCCCCGTGGTGCCCGAGGTGTAGTTGACGACCAGAGGATCCTCGGGCTCGACGACGGTCGGCAGCGCCGACTCGGCGCCGCTCGCGATCAACCCCTTGAGGCTGCCCGGCTCTTCGCCCGCCTGGTTCCAGACCACGATCTCGGGTGCCGATTCGCCGTAGGCGCCTTCGAGCACGCCCCGGTAGGCGGCGTCTGCTATCAGCGCGCGCGGCCTGGCGTCGGCCATCAGGTCGGCGAGATAGTCGCCCTTCGCGTTGACGTTAAGGGAGGTCCGGACCAGGCCGGCGATCGCGCAGGCCACCAGGGCGACGATGTGCTCCGCGTGCTGGTCGAGCATGAAGGCGACGAGATCGCCCTTGCGCAGCCCCCGGGCGAGCAGGCCGTTGGCCAGGCGGGTCGAGGCGCGGTGCAGGTCGCCGACCGTGAGCTCCCCGCCGTCCCAGACCAGGAAGCGATGCTCGGGGTCCTCGACGGCCCGCCGCTCGAGTATCGCGCGGAACGTTTCCTCGCCGGGTACCGGCCAGTCCTCCTCGGCCGCCGGTGCCGGCGCCTTCTCCCTTGCCATCGGCAACTCCCTCCAATCCGTAGCAGCTGTCCGGGCGACTATCAGCCGCGCGTCGTGCGGCCGAGAAACCCTTGGACTCCAGCCTCGATCGAGTGTCCGACCTCGGCGTCCGACCGGACGGCGGCGGCGTGCGCGAAAGCCCGGTCGAGCTCCGGCCGCATCATCTCGGCGAACCAGCGCCGCGTCGCCGCATAGGCGCTCGGCGAGCGCGTGCCCTCGCGCGCGACCGCGACGGCGCGCTCCACGACTCTCGGCGGCTCCACCAGTTCGTCGATCAGCCCCAGCGCCAGCGCGGCGCCTGCGTCGAGGAAGCGCCCGGTAGTCGCGAGGCTGCGAGCGGTAGCCGCGCCGACCGTCTGCGCAAGGATCGTCGAGCCGGTGATGCAGGGCATGCCGGCCCTGATCTCCGGCATTCCGAGGCGGACGCCGGCGTGGCCGACGCGGTGATCGGTGAGCAGCATGGCCTGGAAGGCGGATCCGGCGGCCAGGCCGTTCAGGGCGGTCACGAAGGGCTTGCCGAACGACAGGAAGGCTTCGTAGAGGGCCTGGTAGCCTGCCATCCGGGCCTTGGCGGCCGCCGGTGTGCCGACCGTAGGATCGGTCAGGTCGGCGCCGGCGCAGAAGGCGCGCTCGCCGGTCCCGGTCAGGACCAGCCCACGGACCGTGGAATCGCCGTCGGCTTCGGCGAGGGCGGCGGCCAAGGCGTCGCGCAGCGCCTGGTCCCAGGCGTTCAGCTTTTCCGGCCTGTCGAGCCGCAGGACAAGTATCCCGTCTCTGTCTTCGCGCCGAAGCATCGTCTCTCCTCGATGGCGGCTCCCGGACGGCCGCCTCTTCCGGGGTGCGTCAGTCGCCCATCAGCCAGGTCGGCAGCGCCAGCGAGAACGCCGGCACGTAGGTGACGACGAGCAGCGACACCACCAGGGCGATGAAGAAGGGCAGCGATGCGACGACCGCTGTGCGCATCGGG
>JAUILQ010000061.1 GCA_030433005.1 Alphaproteobacteria bacterium | reverse complement strand
GCGCGAGTTCTCGGACGCGGAGGCGGGCAGCGGTACCCCGGTGTGCGTCCTCGGTCCCACCGTCGTGCGCGAGGTCTATGCCGGCACCGATCCCCTCGGCACCAACCTCCGCCTCGACCGCGTCAGCTGCCTCGTCGTTGGCGTGCTCGACGAAAAGGGCGAGGCGATGGGGCAGGATCAGGACGACGTGATCCTGATGCCGCTCGCGGCTGTGCAGCGACGCCTCGCCGGAACCCGCGACCTCACCGACATCTTCGTCTCGGCCGCCACCGCCGACGGCACGGCGAAGGCCAAGGCGGAGATCGAGCGGCTGCTCCGTCAGCGTCGCGCGATCCGTCCCGGCAGCGACGACGACTTCTACGTTCGCGACATGCAGGAGCTCGCCGCCACCCTTCAGGGCACGACGTCGACGCTGACGTCGCTCCTGGCTGCGATCGCCGGGGTGAGTCTCCTGGTGGGCGGCATCGGGATCATGAACATCATGCTGGTCTCGGTCACCGAGCGGACCCGCGAGATCGGCGTGCGCATGGCGGTCGGCGCGCGCCAGGGCGACATCCTGCGCCAGTTCCTGATCGAGGCCGTGCTGGTCTGCCTGATCGGCGGCCTTCTGGGCGTGCTGCTGGCGCTCGGCCTGGGGCTGGCCCTCGCCGAGTTCGCCCCGGTCGTGCGCATGTCCTACTCCGGCGCCTCGATCGTCGCGGCCTTCCTCTGCTCGAGCGTGATCGGCGTGGTCTTCGGCTTCCTGCCGGCGCGCAACGCCGCGCGGCTCGATCCCGTCGTCGCCCTCGCCCGGGAGTGACCATGCTGCTCCGTCTCCTCCGACTGGCGGCGCTGCTGCCGCTGCTCGCCGGCTGCGGCTCGCTCGTCGAGGCGCCCTACGAAGCCCCGGCGGCCAGCGTACCGGCCGGCTGGCGGGCGCCCGAGCCCGCGACCGCCGGGACCCCTCCGGCGCCGGCGCTCGAGCGCTGGTGGCTGGCCTTCGACGACCCGACGCTGAGCGCGCTGGTCGAGGAGGCGCTGGCGCGCAACAACGACCTCGCCGCCGCGACCATCGCGGTGCGCCGGGCGCAGCTCGAGGCCGGGCTGGCCGCCGACGCGCTGCTGCCCCGGCTCGGCGCCTCGCTCGACGCCAGCCGCCGCAGCCGGCTGTCGGACGGCGGCGAAAGCCTGAGCCAGGGCGACCGCAGCGAGACCAGCTACGGCCTCTCCGGCTCGGTCTCCTACGAGCTCGACCTCTGGGACCGCCTGGGCAGCGAGCGCGACGCCGCGCGCTGGGCCGCGCTGGCCAGCGAGCAGGACCGCCAGGCGACGGCGCTGGCGCTCAGCGCGACCACCGCCCAGCTCTACTGGCAGCTGCTCTACCTGAAGCAGCGCATCGCCCTGGCGCGGGCCTCGATCGGCTACGCCGAGCAGACCCTGGCGCTCGCGCGGACCCGACTCGACGCCGGCGCCGCCTCGCCGCTCGAGACGCTGCAGGCCGAGCGCAGCCTGGAGGCGCAGCGTGCGACCCTCAGCGACTTCGAGCAGCAGCGCTTCGAGACGGAGTCCGCGCTGGCCATCCTGTTCGACGGTCCGCCGCGCGCCCTGGCGGTGCCGCGCGACGGCCTGCCCGCCGCCCCCCTGCCGGCGGTCGCCCCGGGCCTGCCGGCCGAGCTGCTGGCGCGCCGCCCGGACGTGCGCGCCGCGCAGCTGCGCCTGCGCCGGGACCTCGAGACGATCGAGGCGACGCGCGCCAGCTACCTGCCGAGCCTGACGCTGACCGGCAGCCTCGGCAGCTCCTCGGTCGCGCTCCTCGACCTGCTCAGCAACCCGGTCGGCACCCTGGGCGCCGGCCTCGTGCTGCCCTTCCTCAATGTCAACGAGATGCGGCTCAGCCGGGCGATCTCGGAGACGCAGTTCGAGGCCGACGTCGTCGACTACCGCCAGACGCTCTACACCGCCTTCGCCGAGGTCGAGAACGCGCTGGCGGCCCGGCGCAACCTGGCGGTCCAGCAGCAGCGCCTGGAGGCCACGCTGGCCGCCGCCCGCCAGGCCGAGCAGCTGCTCGAAACGCGCTACCGCGAGGGCGCCGAGGACCTGCAGGCCTGGATCGACGCCCAGGAGGACCGCCGCTCGGCCGAGGAGAACCTGCTGCAGAACCGTCTCGACCAGCTCGCCAACCAGGTCGCCCTCTACCAGGCCCTGGGCGGCGGCACCGGGTTGCAGCCGCTCGCCGAGAGCCGGCCAGCCGATTGACCCGTATGTTCAAGGACAGCCCCTAAGATATTGCCATAAAACGATTCTATGCGAGATCGCACCTGCCGCCGGGGAACCCGGCAGCGGCAGCGTCATTAGACGCTTAGAGACCAACAGGAAAACAGGGGAGCGGGGTGGCCCGGCGCAGGCAGCGCCGGCTCGAACAGGCATTGCCATGGAGGTACCGCCGCCATGCCGACCCGACGCATCCTTCCCCTGGCCGCCGCCCTCGTCCTGGCGGCCGCGCCGCTCGCCCCGCCCCTCGGGGCTGCCTCGGCGCAGCAGCTGCGCATCACCAAGGACAGCGGCAGCGAGGCCGTCAGCCTGACCGGCCGCGTCGCCGACGTCGCCGAGGACCACTTCACGCTGCGCGACCGCAACGCCACCATCGTGGTGGAGATGGCCGGCCGTCCCTGGCGGCGCCAGGCCATGCTGGCGCCGGGCGACCGCGTCGCGGTCACCGGCCGTCTCGCCGTCGACTTCGCCGAGAGCCGGACCATCGAGGCCGCTTCCGTGGCCGTTCCCAAGCTGCGCCTCGCCGGTGCGCCGGACGGCGACTGGATCGCCGCGACCGGCGTGGTCGTCGCCCGCGATGGCGACCTGCTGACCCTCGATACCGGGCAGCGGCGCCTGACCATCGACGCCGACGCGGTGCTCGGCGAGCCGGCCGGCACGCCAGTCGGCATCGGCAGCCGCATCAGCGTCGCCGGCATCGTCGCCGACAGCGTCGCGGGCGTCGTCGCCGACGCCGCCGCCCCCGTGCCGCGGCGGCTGCAGGCCGCTTCGCTGTCGGTGCTGCCCGACCCGGCGAGCTGACGCCGCCGCAGGCGGCCCCTCGGCGGGCTCAGCCCTCGGCCGGTCGCCAGACGGAGATGGCCTTGGGGTGGACCACGAAGCGGGCCGGCGTCTCGGTGACCAGCTCGCCGTCGGTGCTGATCGGTCGCGGGCGGCGCGTCTCGACCTCGAACTCGGTGCAGCGCGCGGTGCGCACCTCGCGCCAGGCCCCGTAGCGGCCCGAGCGGAAGGTGCGCAGCATCAGCGCCAGCTTCCAGACGTTCTTGAGCTCCAGGCTGTAGAGGTCGAGCTGGCCGTCGTCGATCGCGGCGGTCTCGGCGACGACGTTGCCGCCGCCGTAGTGGACGCCGTTGCCGACCGCGATCTGCAGCGTCTTGACCCGGAAGACCTCGCCCCGGTTGCGGATCCAGGCGCTGAACGGCCGCGCGCGCAGCAGCACCCGGCTCGCCGCGACGGCGTAGCTGAGCCGCCCCCAGCGCTTCTTGGTCTCCGGTGTCAGGCGGCGCGTGATGTCGACGCCGAGGCCGATCGTGGCGACGTTGAAGAAGGGATGGCCGTTGACGCTGCCGACGTCGATCTGCGCCAGGCGGCCGCGCAGCAGCACCTCGAGCGCGCCCTCGATGTCGGTCGGGATGCCCAGCGTGCGCGCCAGGTCGTTGGCCGTACCGAGCGGTACGATGCCGAGCGGCAGGCCGGTCTGCATCAGCGCCGCCGCCGCCGCGTTGACCGTGCCGTCGCCGCCGCAGACGACGACGCGGTCGACCTCGGCCCGGCGACGCAGGATGTCGGGCGAGACCTCGGCCGGCGAGGCGAAGGTCTCGACGCGCACCTCGAGGCCGCCGGCGGCCAGCCGTGCCGGCACGCGCCGCAGCGCCTCGGCGCCGCGCCGCGCGTTGGGATTGACCAGCAGCAGCGTGCGCGGCACGACCGCGCCAGGCCCGTCGCGGCCGGGGCGCGGATCGGCCTCGTCCCGGGCGGGCTCCGTAAGAGCTCCCGTCTGCATCGCCCTGAGGTAGGAAGCCCGCGCCCCGATTTCCTCCCCCGGAGCGCCCGCGCCGCTCAATCGAGCAACGTCCTGAGCACGGCATGGAGATCCGACTTGGCCTCGAAGCCGACGCCCGGCACGTCGGGCAGGCCGACGTGGCCGTCCTCCACCGCGATGCCGTCGGCGAAGCCGCCGAAGGGCTTGAACACGTCGGGATAGGACTCGTTGCCGCCGAGGTGCAGGCCGGCGGCGATGTTGAGCGACATCTGGTGGCCGCCGTGCGGCACCACCCGGCGGCTCGACCAGCCGTGCGCGGCCAGCATTTCCAGGGTGCGCAGGTACTCGACCAGGCCGTAGCTGAGCGCGCAGTCGAACTGCAGCACGTCGCGGTCCGGCCGCATCCCGCCGTAGCGGATCAGGTTGCGGGCGTCCTGCATCGAGAAGAGGTTCTCGCCGGTCGCCATCGGCCCGGCGTAGTGCTGCGACAGCTCGGCCTGCAGGGCGTAGTCGAGCGGATCGCCCGGCTCCTCGTACCAGCGCAGGCCGTAGGGCGCGATCGCCTCGCCGAAGGCGATCGCCGTCTCCAGGTCGAAGCGGCCGTTGACGTCGACGCAGAGGTTCTCGCCGTCGCCGACGACCTCGAGCACCGCCTCGATGCGCTTCAGGTCCTCGGCCAGCGGCACGCTGCCGACCTTCATCTTGACCGTGCGGTAACCGCGCTCGCGGTAGCTGCGCATCTCCTCCTTGAGCGCGTCCAGCCCCTTGCCGGGATGGTAGTAGCCGCCGGCCGCGTAGACCCAGACGCGGTCGTCGGGCGGCCCCTCGCCATAGCGCTCGGCGAGCAGGCGCCACAGCGGCTGGCCGGCGATCTTCGCCACGGCGTCCCAGACCGCCATGTCGAGCGTGCCGACCGCCACCGAGCGCTCGCCGTGGCCGCCCGGCTTCTCGTTCGACATCATGACGTCCCAGATGCGGAAGGGATCGAGGTTGTCGTTGGCCTCGTCGATCAGGCTGTCGGGGTCGGCCGCCTCCAGGCGCGGCAGGATGCGCTCGCGCATCAGGCTGCCCTGGCCGTAGCGGCCGTTGGAGTTGAAGCCGAAGCCGACCACGGGCTTGCCGTCGCGCACCACGTCGGTGATCACCGCGACGGTCGAGCAGGTCATCCTGCTGAAGTCGATGTAGGCATTGGCGATGTCCGAGGCGATGGAGACGCTCCGCTCCCTGATCTCGACGATGCGCACCGGCGGCTCCTCCCGTTTCTCCGCTGTCCCCCGCGCCCCTGCGGGCGCCGCAGAGTGCCCGATCGGCAGGCCGTCTCGCCAGCCCGATCGGCCGGCGCTGACCCGCCGCTTGCGCGGCGCGCCGGGGCTGGCATCCTGGGACCATGCAGCTGCTGCGCGAAAGCGACGACCGCCTCCGCATGCGCGACGATCCGGCCGGATTCAGCCGCCGGCTCGGCTTCGTCCTGGCGGCGCTCGTCGCGGCCGTGCTGCTGGCCGTGCTGCTGGGCGACGGCTCGCTGCTCGGCGGCGGGCTCGCCCTGGTCGTCGCGGCCGGGCTCTGGCTGGCCCTGAAGCGCTCGGAGATCGCCACCGAAGCGGTCTTCGACCGCGCGGCGGGGCGCTGGAGCCTGCGCCAGCTGCGCGACGGACGCGAGATCTCGCGACGCGAGGGCCCGCTCGACGCCATCGAGGATGTCGTCGTCCAGGCCTCCGGCCGCTCGCAGAGGGTCGACCGCCGGCTGGCGCTGCGCCCGGCCCTGGTCGTCGGCGAGCGACCGCTGCCGCTGACCTACGCCCACTACGCGCGCGGCGAGCGGGCGCCGGAAATCGCCCGGACGCTGCGGGACTTCCTCGGGCTGCCGGAGGGCGACCTGATGGAGGCCTCGCTGCGCGTCGCAGCGCGCGACCCTCTGCGCGTCAACCCGGCGATCCGCCTCGCCCGCCTCGGCAAGGGCCTCGACCGCGGCGAGGCGGCGCGCCTCGTCAAGCGGCTCAGGGCCGAGCTCGGGCCCTGGCCGGAAGCATAGCCGGCAACCTCACTAAAATCGTTATTTTTCAGATCTTTATGAAGTTTTCCTGCGATCTTTCCTTGTCACTTTTGGCGGTCTTGCTAGCTTTAGGACCATGACCTACGAAGAGCTGAACCGGAACCGCGTGAAGGTTCTCGACCGGCCGGGTGCGACGATGCAGTGGGTGGGCATCGCCCTCGGCGCACTCGGCGTCGCGGTCGTCGTCTTCTCCGAGTCCAACATTGCCGGCGTGCTGATCGCCTTCGCCGCGGCCGCGTTGTGGTTCGCGCTGCGCTATTCCGACGTGGCCACCGAGGCGGTCTTCGACCGGGCCAAGGACCGGGTCCAGGTCCGACACGTCAGCCTGGGCAAGCCGCAGGCCGAGTGGGAAGGCGCGATCGCGGACGTCGAGAACGTCGTGCTCGAGGCCGCGCCGACGGTGAAGAAGGGCGAGGACAGCTGCAGGCTGCGGCCCGCCCTGGTCGTCGACGGCCAGTCCCTGCCGCTGACCTTCGGGCGCTACGCCGCCGGCCGCAAGCCGGAGGAGATCGCCCTGGCGCTGCGCCGCTTCCTGGGGCTGCCGCGCCGCGACCTGATCGAGGATTCGATCCGCCTCGCGGTGCGCGACCCCTTCCGCACCCGCCCGGCCGTCAACCTCGCCCGCTTCGGGAAGAAGATGGCGCCCGACGAGGCCGCCGCCTACGTCGAGCAGCTCAAGGCCGAGGCCGAAGAGTCCCAGGCCCAGCCGGCCGGCTGAGCATCGGGCGGCTCGGCTCCGACGGAGCGGAGCCTGGTCCTGCTACTGGCTGCCGGCCGCGGTGACCGGCCGGGCGACCAGGGTCACGGTGCCGCCGTGCGAATAGGTGAGGTGGCTGGTCTCCTCGTCGCCGCGGCCGACGATGAAGGTGGCGGTCGGCGTGACGCCGACCATGGTGTCGGTGCGGCCGGTGATCCGCTGAATCGTCGAGCCGACCTGCTCCGGATCGGAGGCGACCACGAGATAGCGCTCCTCGGGACGCGCCCAGAACTGCACCGTCAGTCGGCGGCCGCGGAACAGGAAGCTCTCGCGCTCGACGGCGCGCAGCGTCCGGCCGTCCTCGCCGAGCAGCAGGAGGTGCGGCGCGAATAGGCCGGCACCGCTCGGCTCGGCGGCCACGCGGACCACGAAGCGGCGGTCGGCGGCCGGCAGCTCGACGACCTCGTAGAGGCTGCGGCCGGCCTCTCCCAGCTCCAGGCAGCGACTTTTGCCGCCGACGGTCAGCGACAGCGGCTCGCCCTCGTCGCCGACTGCGACGGCGCCGCCGGGCGCCGGGTCGGAGAGCGGCAGCGGCCTTGCGCCCGGCGTCACCGGCTCGGCCGTGCAGTCCCGTGCCTCGACCGCCAGGATTGGCGGCGCGGAGGGGGCGGACCGGCAGCCGGCCAGGGCCGCCAGGACGGCCGCGAGCAGCAGCGCCCTCGCCGCGATCGGACGCGGGCCGTTCATTGGAGCAGCGTGCCGATCGTCTCGGCGGTCTTGTCGAAGGCCTTGTCGAGCCCCTCGACGGCGACCCCGGCATTGGCGGTCAGGCCGTCGAAGGTCGCGTACTGGTAGCCGGCTTCCGGCGCCACCGTGACCTGCTGGGTCTCGACCAGGCCGCCGCGCTCGATGTGGTTGTAGACGACGTGGTCCTCCATCAGCACCCGGCCGCCGGGCGCGACCAGGCGGTTGGCGGTGTAGACGTAGGGCCGGTAGGGCGTCGAGGCGTGGATGCCGGCCGCCGCGAAGCCGTAGGCTTCGACGACGACGTCGAGGTAGGCGTCGACCGGCGGGCTCGCCTTGGGATAGGCCTCGAGATACCCCGGCTCCGGCGCCCGCTCGGCCTCCAGCAGGACCACCTCGTAGCCGCGCGCCTCGAGGGCGGCGACCAGCGCCCGGCTCATCTCCTCCTGGGCCTCGAAGCCTTCGGCGGCGAGGATGCGATCGAGGCTCGAGGCCCGTTCCGAGGCCATGCCGGCGTCGATCAGCGCGCCGACCAGGCCGAACGACTGCCCGACCGAGCTGGCCAGCATGGCCTCCGGCCGGTCCGGCGCCGCCGGCGTCGGCAGGCCGATGCGCCGGATCTCGGCGCTGCGCTCGAAAGGCACCGACTTGTAGCTCTGGCAGCCGACCAGCAGCAGGACGCCGAGCAGGGCGCCCCAAAGCGGAAAACGGCGAGACATGCCCCCACCCTTCCTGTCCGAACGCGCTCCTCCCCCATGGAATCGCGCCTTGGTTGCGATCATAGGGCGACAGGCTGTGCACGCGCCAGTAAAGACAGCGGCCAGGGACGGCGGGTCGGACGGCAAGGCTGCGCAGCAGCCCCGCCCCGGGGCTGTCACCCCCTGTCTCAGGTACGAAACGTTACCCATGCGTCCGGGCCGGACAGAGGAAGGGTGGCGCGCCCGGCAGGACTTGAACCTGCGACCCCATGCTTAGAAGGCACGTGCTCTATCCAGCTGAGCTACGGGCGCCCACGACGGCTCGCCGGCGGCGGCCCGCCGGCGAACGCGGCCGGACTATAGCGGGCGCGGCGGCGCGTTTCAGCTTCAGAGTGCGCCGCGGCGACGAGCGGAGGGGACCTGGGAGGCCAGGATCCGGCAGGACGGCGCCTTGCGGCTCTTGGCCAGGACCCGGGCCAGCCCGGGCAGCGCCGCCGGCCGATCCTGAACGGCGCCGCCCGACCCGGAAGCGGGCCCGGAGTCGTCGGCAGCGGACCGGCCGCCCGGCGGGCGGCGCAGGGGCCCAGACAGGCCGTCCATCAGCGCGCCCTCCATCAACCCGGCCCGCCGCGCGGGCGGGCCGGCGTGGCGAAGCGCGCCTCGCCGCTGCCCTGGCGGGGCCGCCGTAGCGCCACGGCCGCCTTCTCGGCGGCCCGCACGGAGGCGAAGGATCGGCCGTCGAGCGCGCCGAAGCGGCTGCTCGCGGCGTGGAAGACGAAGCCGCGGCGCTCGCCGTCGGCGACGACGAGGCCGGCCGACTCCTCGTCGACCTCGATCACGAAGGACTGGGACATCTCGGAATGGACCTTCTCAGCGGCTCGCGCTCGCGCGGAACGGCGGGCCGGGACCTTGCAGGACACGACGCGGGGCAGGCCGACCGGGGTCAGCAGCCTCCCTGCAGGCAGCCGGACAGCTGCGGCGAGGACGTCGGACACATTCGCTGATCGGGATCGCGGCACGGGGCCATGGGATCCTCCCTGTTCGAGGGCTGGAGGCCACGACGCTGCCGTGGCGCTTTAGCGTTTGGTGACGCGGCGCAAGCTGCTCGCTCAAATCTCCGCGGCCGCCGCCCTGCCCTTTCGAGCCGGCAGCGACAGATCCAACATCGGCGTCGCGCCGGCCTCGGTCAAGAGGTCTTTCGGTGACGCTCGCGTGGGCGCGGGAGGGCCGGGGCCCGGCGCCGCACGACGCGCCGGTGCAACCCGTGAGCGACCGGCAGGCAGACCGCGATTCCGGCGAGGTCGGCCAGCCAGTCGCGCAGCTCGCCGGACCGGTTGAGCGCCGGCAGCAGCAGCTGCGCCAGCTCGATCGCGGCTCCGTAGGCCGCGAGGCCGAGCCCCTGGCGCCAGCGCCACGCCGCGGGATAGGCGGCGACAGCCGCCGCCGAGAGCAGGGCGAAGGCGGCCAGGTGCTGCAGCTTGTCGGAGGGCAGCGCCGCCAGCTGCGGCGGCTGCGGCATCAGCGCGAGGACCGCGACCGCGCCGAGCGCCGCCCAGAAGGCGGCCTTCAGCGCCCGGGCGAGGGTGTGCTCGGAGGGCCTCAGTGGGTCCAGGTCAGCAGCTTGTCGGCACGGAAGTTGTCGCCGTAGGCCTTGGGCCGCACGGTCCGCTCGCGCGGCGTCTCGACGGAGTACATCAGCCCCTTGCGCCGGGCGTAGGCCTCGGCCTCGGCCTGGCTCTCGAAATAGAGCCGCAGCTGCTGGCGGGTGTCGCCCGAAGAGGTCCAGCCCATCAGCGGCTCGACCCGCTTGGCGTCGGCCGGCTCGAACTCGACGACCCAGCGCTTGGTCAGCGCCCGGCCCGACTGCATCGCCGTCTTGGAGAGCTGGTAGATACGCACCTGCATGGTCCGGGCATCCTCTCGTCGCGATATCCGTCGGCAGCCGCCAGGGTGTGGGCTGGTCGGGGAGACTGGATTCGAACCAGCGACCCTCTGCTCCCAAAGCAGATGCGCTACCAGGCTGCGCTACTCCCCGGCCGGGCCGTCCAGCCGACGCGCCGGAAGGTAGTCAGCGCCGCGGCCCAAGTCCAGGACGCGATGACCGGCCCGCGGCGGCCCCCGCCGTTCCCTTGGCCGGGCCTCAGCCGTCGAGCGCGCTGCGCACCTTCTGGGCCAGCTGCTCGATCGAGTAGGGCTTGGCCAGGAAGTTGGTGCCGGGGTCGAGCACCCCGTTGTGGACCACGGCGTTGCGCGTGTAGCCGGTGGTGTAGAGCACCTTCAGCTCCGGCAGCCGCGCCTGCGCGCGCTCGGCGAGCTGGCGGCCGTTCATGCCGGGCATGACGACGTCGGTGAACAGCAGCGAGACCGGCTGGCCGGCCTCGATCAGCGCCAGCGCCGCCTCGCCGTCGGGCGCGGAGACCACGGCGTAGCCGAGCTCGCGCAGCGCCTCGACCGAGAAGCTGCGCACCCGCTCCTCGTCCTCGACCACCATGACGATCTCCTCGGCGCTGCCGCCGCGGCTGGCCGGCGCCTGGGGGGGCGGGGCCGGCACCGCGCTGCCGTAGTAGCGCGGCAGGTAGAGCTTCACCGTGGTGCCGACGCCCGGCTCGGAATAGAGCTTCACGTGGCCGTCGGACTGGCGCAGGAAGCCGAAGACCTGGCTGAGGCCGAGGCCGGTGCCCTTGCCGACGCCCTTGGTCGTGAAGAAGGGATCGAAGGCACGGGCCAGGACCTCGGGCTCCATGCCGCTGCCGGTATCGGTGACCGCGATCATGACGTACTGGCCGGGCGCGATGGCGTGCTCGCGCGCGTAGGCCTCGTCGACGTGGGCGTTGGCCGTCTCGATGGTCAGGCGGCCGCCGCCGGGCATCGCGTCGCGGGCATTGACCGAGAGATTGAGCAGCGCGCTCTCGAGCTGGTTGGCGTCGACGTGGCAGCGCCACAGCCCGGCGGCCAGCACCGTCTCGATGCGGATCTCCTCGCCCAGGGTGCGGCCCAGCAGCTCGGTCATGTCGCTGACCATGCGGTTGGGCTCCAGCGGCTCCGGCGCCAGCGGCTGCTGGCGCGAGAAGGCGAGCAGCCGCTGGGTCAGCGCCGCGGCGCGCTGCGCGCCGTCGCGCGCGCCCTCGATGAAGCGCGCGACGTCTGTGTTGCCGGCCTTGAGGCGGCGCTCCAGCAGGTTGAGACCGCTGATCACCACCGCCAGCATGTTGTTGAAGTCGTGGGCGATGCCGCCGGTCAGCTGGCCGACCGCCTCCATCTTCTGCGACTGGCGCAGCTGCTCCTCCGCGCGCATCAGCTCGGCGGTGCGCGCCTGCACGGCCTGCTCCAGCTCCCTGCGCGAGCGCGCCAGGACGTCCCGCGCGTCGACGATGTCCTGGATGTCGGTGCAGGTGCCGTACCAGCGGACGATGGCGCCGGCCTCGTCGCGCACCGGCTGCGCGCGCCCGAGCACCCAGCGGTAGTGCCCCGAGCGATGCCGCAGGCGGTACTCGATCTGGTAGGGCTCGCCGCTCTTGAGCGAGTGCCGCCAGACCGACCGGGCACGCTCCCGGTCGTCCGGATGGAACAGCGCGTGCCAGGCCTCGCCGTCGGTCGAGCCTTCCGGCACGCCGGTAAAGTCGTACCAGCGCTGATTGAAGTAGTCATGATGGCCGTCGGGCCGCGTCGACCAGATCATCTGGTCGACCGAGTCGGTCAGCGCGCGCATCCGGCGCTCGCTCTCGCGCAGCGCCGCCTCGCTGTTCTTGAGCTCGGTGATGTCGAAGGTGATGCCGGGAAAGCGCAGCGGGCGGCCGTCCCCGTCCAGGATGCAGCGGCCCTGCGCGAGCACCCAGCGCACGGCGCCGTCCGGCGCCACCAGGCGATACTCCTCGGCGAAGGGCTCGCCGCTCTCCAGCGCCGCGGCGACCGCGACCTCCAGGCGCTCGGTGTCGGCCTCGTGGATGCGCCCGAAGAACTCGGCGAGCGGCGCGCCGGCGCGCGCCCGCTCGGGGTCGACGCCGTAGATCCGCGCGAAGCGCTCGTCGGCGACCAGACGGTCGGCCTGGACGTCCCAGTCCCAGGTGCCGACGCCGTTCGAGGTGTCGAGCGCCAGCTGCAGCCGCTCCTCGCTGAGCCGCAAGGCGCGCTCGGCCATGATCCGGCCGGTCGTCTCGTTGCCCTGGTTGAAGATGCCCAGGACCGCGCCGTCCTCGCCGCGGATCGGCGTGAAGCTGTAGTTCCAGTAGGTTTCGTGCGCGACGCCGTCGCGCACCATCGGCAAGAGCTGGTCGAAGGTCGAGAAGCCCTCCCCGGTCTCCAGCACCTGGCCGAACTGCGGCTCGATCACCGGCCAGATGTCGGACCAGACCTCGCGGGCCGGCCGGCCGAGGCACCAGGGATGGCGCTCGGCCGGGATCGGCGCCCAGGCGTCGTTGTAGAGCAGGCGCAGCTCGGGGCCCCAGTAGATCGCCGTGGGAAAGCTCGAATCGAGGCAGAGGCCGAGCGCCGTGCGCAGCGCCGTGGGCCAGGACTCGGGCGGGCCGAATGGCGTCGCGGCCCAGTCGTGGGCACGGATCCGCTCGCCCATCTCGCCGCCGCCGGAGAGGAACTGTCGGTCAGGCTGCATCGCGGAAGAGGTCAGAACTTCGCTGGGCCGGGGGCGCGGCGGGCGGCCGGACGGGGTGGGCGTCTCATGGGCTCGGTCTGCTTCGGGCCCGATTGTCCGGGCGAGAGCGTCAAAATTGTCGATCCGCGCCGACCCTGTCCAGCCCCCACGCGCGCGACCGGGCGCCTCATCGCCGCTCCCCCATGCGCCGGCCCGGCCCTTTCATCCGGGCGCCGGCTCCGCTACATCAGGCGGACCACCCAAGGAAAACAGGTCCCATGGACTCGACCCCCCTCGCGGCCGACGCCGACCTCGGCGCCGCGGAGCTGCCGGCGCCGATCGCCCGGCGCCGCACCTTCGCGATCATCAGCCACCCGGACGCCGGCAAGACGACGCTGACCGAGAAGCTGCTGCTGTTCGGCGGCGCCATCCAGATGGCCGGCGCGGTCAAGGCGCGCGGCGAGCGCCGACGCGCGCGCTCGGACTGGATGAAGGTCGAGCAGGAGCGCGGCATCTCCGTCACCTCCGCGGTGATGACCTACGACTACAAGGACTGCACCTTCAACCTGCTCGACACGCCGGGCCACGAGGACTTCTCGGAGGACACCTACCGCACGCTGACCGCGGTCGATTCGGCGGTCATGGTGATCGACGCTGCCAAGGGCATCGAGGCGCAGACCCGCAAGCTGTTCGAGGTCTGCCGGATGCGCAACGTGCCGATCGTGACCTTCATCAACAAGATGGACCGCGAGGCGCGCGACCCCTTCGAGCTGCTCGACGAGATCGAGCAGACGCTGCAGCTGGACGTCACCCCGGCCTCCTGGCCGATCGGCATGGGCAAGGGCTTCCTCGGCTGCTACGACCTGTTCGAGGACAAGCTGCTGCTGATCGCCCGCTCCAAGGGCGAGCGACCGGCCGAGGGCGAGCAGTGCCAGGGCCTCGACGACCCCAAGCTCGACAAGCTGCTGCCCGACTACGCGGTCGCCGAGCTGCGCGAGCAGGTCGAGATGGCGCGCGGGCTCTGTCCGGAGTTCGACTTCGAGGCCTACCGCGCGGGCGACATGACGCCGGTCTACTTCGGCTCGGCGCTCAACAACTTCGGGGTGCGCGAGCTGCTCGAGGGCGTGGCGCGCCTGGCCCCGCCGCCGCGCGTGCAGCCGGCCGCCGAGCGGCCGGTGCCGCCCTCGGACGAGAAGGTCTCGGGCTTCGTCTTCAAGATCCAGGCGAACATGGATCCCAAGCACCGCGACCGCATCGCCTTCGTGCGCCTGGCGTCCGGGCACTTCAAGCGCGGCATGAAGCTGAAGCAGGTGCGCACCGGCAAGACGCTGAACCTGCACAATCCCGTGCTGTTCCTGGCCCGCGACCGCGAGCTCGCCGAGGAGGCCTGGGCCGGCGACATCATCGGCGTGCCCAACCACGGCAACCTGCATCTCGGCGATTCGCTGACCGAGGGCGAGGACCTCAACTTCACCGGCCTGCCGGCCTTCGCGCCGGAGCTGCTGCAGAAGGTCCGGCCCAAGGACCCGCTGAAGGCCAAGCACCTGGGCCGGGCGCTGACCCAGCTCGCCGAGGAGGGCGCGGCGCGCGTCTTCAAGCCCAGGCTCGGCGCCGACTGGATCGTCGGCGTGGTCGGCGCCCTGCAGTTCGAGGTCATGGCCGACCGCATCCGCACCGAGTACGACGTGCCGGTGATCTTCGAGCCGACGATCTACTACACCGCGCGCTGGCTGGAGAGCGACGACCCGGCCGCCCTCAAGGCGATGACCGAGAAGGAGCGCGCCTCGGTCGCCGACGACCACGACGAGGCGCCGGTGTTCCTGGCGCGCAACGCCTGGCACCTCGAGGACGCCCAGAAGAACCACCCCCAGGTGCGCTTCCTCAAGACCCGCGACAAGGCGGCGTGACGGCGCAGGCTCGGGCCGCGGAACAACCCGACGGGAGCGATCGCCGTGACGGCCGTCCGGATGACGGTCTTTTAACTGGAAGTGGCGCGACTCGCCTGCTTATCGTCGCCCGGTCGAATCGTCGACAACGACCATGGGGGACAAGTCAGGATGAAATCGAAACTCTTCGGCCTCGCGCCGGCGCTGCTGCTCGCGCCCGCGCTGGCGCTGTCGGCGGCATTCGTCGCGCCGGCATTCGTCGCGCCGGCCTCGGCGCAGTCCGACGACGTCGATCCCAACCAGAACGGCCTGCTGATCGACCCGCCGCTCTACGTGACCAACCAGAGCGGCGCGCCGGTCGAGCTCGCCTGGCAGACCAGCATTCCCGGCGCCGCCCTCTCGCCGCCGCGCAACGCCACGATCGCCGACGGCGCCGAGGGCCAGCGCGTCGAGCCCGGCCTGTACTGGATCGTCATGGCCGAGGGCGAGGGCGAGCTCCTGGCCGACAACGTCGTCTACCTCTCGACGTCGAACGGCGCCGGCGGCTACGCCGAGCAGATCGCCGTGCAGGCCGATTTCTTCGGCAGCCTGTCGGACGTCAAGAAGGCCGCCCTGGCCGTGACCATCGCCGCGGACGGCACGCTGTCGGCCGCGCCCAGGCTGGACGAGTAGCCGTCGCGAGACCTCGCCTGGCGCCCGGTCCGGCAGGCTCGCCTGCGGGACCGGCTCGTCGGACGGCTTGCCGGCGCCGCCCGAAGCCGCCCTGGGGGCCCGGGCCCCGGCGCCGGTCGGGCACTCCAGAACAAGGGAAACGAACCGTGAGAAAGCCTCTCTTCCTCGCCGGTACGCTGCTGTTGGCCGCCGCCGGCCAGGCATCGGCCCAGGGTGACAACATCAATGCCACGCTGATGAACAATCTCGTCGACCCGCCGCTCTACGTGACCAACGAGAGCGGCAGAGCGGTCGACCTCGCCTGGCAGACCACGATCCCCGGCCAGGCGCTGTCGCCGCCGCGCAACGCCACCGTCCCGGCCGGCGCCGCGGCCCAGCGCATCGAGCCGGGGCTGTTCTGGATCGTCATGGCCGAGGGCGAGGGCGCGCTGCAGGTCGACAACCTGGTCTATCTCTCGACGCTGAACGACAGCGGCGGCTATGCCGAGCAGATCGCCGTGCGCGCCGACCTCTTCGCCATGCTCGGGAACGTCAGGAAGGCGGCCCTCGAGGTGACCATCGACGCCAACGGCAGCCTCTCGGTGAAGCCCCGGCTCGATCGGTAGCGGCCGGTCGACAGGCGCGGCGCGGGGGAGTAGGCAGGACGGCCCTCCCCCTCTTTCGGGGATGCGGCGGGCCACGCCCGCCTCCATCTTCCCGGAATCACCCGCCGAGCAAGGAGCGCCGCCGCCATGTCGCGCAAGACCATCGAGGTCGACGACCGCCTCTACGACTACATCCTGGAGACCTCGCTGCGCGAGCCGGAGATCCTGGCCGAGTTGCGCGAGGAAACGGCGGGGATGTCCGGCGCCGGCATGCAGATCTCGCCCGAGCAGGGCCAGCTGATGGCGCTGCTCGCCGAGCTGATCGGCGCCCGGCGCTACCTCGAGGTCGGCACCTTCACCGGCTACTCGGCGCTGGCCGTGCTGCTGGCCATGGGTCCCGAGGGCCGGGCGACCTGCTGCGACCTCTCCGAGGACTACACGGCGGTGGCCCGGCGCTACTGGAAGAAGGCCGGGGTCGAGGACCGCGTCGCGCTGCACCTGGCGCCGGCGCTCGACACGCTCGACCGCGCCGTCGCCGCCGGGGAGGAGGGTGCCTACGACTTCGCCTTCGTCGACGCCGACAAGGAGAACTACCAGGGCTACGTCGAGCGCTGCCACGCGCTGCTGCGCCCGGGCGGCCTGCTCGCCGTCGACAACGTGCTGTGGGACGGCGCGGTCGCCGACCCCGCGGCCGACGACGCCGACACCCGGGCGATCCGCGCGCTCAACGCGGCGCTCAAGGAGGACGGCCGCTGGACGATCTCGCTGGTGCCGATCGGCGACGGCCTGACGCTGGCCCGCAAGCGCTGAGCCCTCCCGCGGCCACCAGCATCTCGACGACAGCCAGGAGGAGGACCGGATGACCGACACCATGGACCGGCGCGCGATCGCCTACCAGAAGCCCCAGCCGACCGGCATGCTGGCCGACATGCTGCAGCCCGGCGCGCTCGACCTAGACGCGGCGCCCGAGACCTGGGTGCCGCAGGCCGAGGACGTCTGGTTCCGGCCGCTGCTGCTTTCGGTCTCCAGCGGCTACTACATCAACCTGCTGCGCGTCCGGAAGGCCGGCATCCTGTCGCGCCACCGCCACCTCGGCCCGGTCCACGCCTTCACCCTGCGCGGTGAGTGGCACTACCTGGAGCACGACTGGACGGCACGGCCCGGCGACTACGCCTTCGAGCCCTCGGGCGAGACCCACACCCTCATCGTGCCCGAGGGCGTCGAGGAGATGGTGACCCTCTTCCACGTCACCGCCGGCTACGTCTACGTCGACCCCGAGGGCAAGGCGATGGGCTACGAGGACGTCTTCACCAAGCTCGACGCCACCCTCGCCCACTACGAGAAGACCGGCCTCGGCCGCGCCGCCGCCGAGGCGCTGGTGCGATAGAGGGCGCCCCCGAAGCCTATCCAAAACGGAGGACCAGCCATGCGCCCTCGCGCCACCCGCAGTTGACGAGGCCGGCGCGATGCGAAAAGCTTGGTTAAACAAACGAAAAGCCGCCTCAAGAGCGGCCAACCCCAGGGGAGGTTCATGACATGACCAGGACAATCGCAAGACGCGCCTTCGGCTCCGCCGCGCTGGCGGTCTCGGCACTGGCGCTCGCCGCGGCCGGCTTCGGCCAGCCGACGCCGGCGGCGGCCCAGGACGAGGTGCCGGTCGGCATCCTGCTGCCGCTGTCGGGCTCGGTCGCGCCGATCGGCATCAACAACCGCCGCGGCCACGAGCTGGCGATCGAGGAGATCAACGCCGAGGGCGGCATCAAGTCGCTCGGCGGCGCCAAGCTGACGATGATCGACGGCGACACCCAGGGCAATCCGAACGTCGGCATCTCGGAGGTCGAGAAGCTCGGCCGCCGCGACGTCGTCGCGATCATGGGCGCCTACCAGTCGGGCGTGACCTTCCCGACGACCCAGATGGCCGAGCGCCTCGGCATCCCCTACATCGACCCCGTCGCGATCGCCGACTCGATCACCGAGGGCCGCGGCTTCAAGTACACCTTCAAGGTCTCGCCGCTGGCCTCCTGGTACGCGCGCGACCAGGTCCGCTTCCTGGTCGACGCCAGCAAGGCGGCCGGCGAGCCGGCCGAGTCGGTGGTGCTGCTGCACGAGGACACGCTGTTCGGCACCTCGACCGCCGAGGGCCAGATCAAGGCCGCCGAGGAGTACGGCATCGAGGTCCTCGACGACATCTCCTATCCCAAGGACACGCCGGAGATCACCTCGACGATCGCCCGGATCAAGGAGCTGAACCCCGACGCGGTGCTGCTGGTCTCCTACATCAACGACGCGGTGCTGATCACCAAGACGATGAAGGAGCTGGACGTCAACATCCCGATCATCGGCACCTCGGCCGGCCACATCGACCCGGCCTACATCGAGAACCTCGGCGCCGACGCCAACTACACCTTCACGGTCGGCGAGTGGAACACCGACATCGACAAGCCGGGCGTGGCCGAGATCGCCAAGCGCTTCCGCGACAAGTTCGGCGTCGCCATGAACGGCCACGCGGCCGAAACCTACATGTCGACGATGGTGCTGCGCGACGCCCTGGAGCGGGCCGGCACGACCGACCGCGACGCGGTGCGCGACGCCCTGGCCGAGACCGAGATCTGCGGCGAGGCCAACATCCTGCCCTACGAGTGCATCCGCTTCGGCGAGAGCGGCCAGTCGCCCGAGGCGCAGCTGGTCGTCCTGCAGATCATCGACGGCGAGCACGTCACGGTCTGGCCGCCGGCCGTGGCCGCGCAGGACCCGGTCTGGCCGGTGCCGGACTGGAGCGCGCGCTGACGAAAGGCCCGGGCGCGCCGCCCCGCCCTTCGGCGGCGGCGGCGCGCCCGCCCGCTTTCCTGCCTTCCTTGCCCCGCAACAGCTGAAGCGCGCCGCCCCATGTCGGACGTCTACCTGCAGGCCCTGCTGAGCGGTCTGATGATCGGCGGCGTCTATGCGCTCGTCGCCGTCGGCCTGACGCTGATCTTCGGCGTCATGGACATCATCAACTTCGCCCACGGCGAGTTCCTGATGTTCGGCATGTACGCGGCCTTCTTCGCCTCGGTGCTGTTCGGCATCGACCCCTACGTCACCGCGGTGCTGGCGCTGCCGGCCTTCTTCGCGGTCGGCTGGGCGATCCAGGGCACGCTGATCAAGCCGGTCGTCGGCAAGAGCCACGCCATCCAGATCCTGCTGACGCTCGGCCTGTCGCTGCTGCTGCAGGCCCTGGCGCAGTACCTCTTCTCGGCCGACTTCCAGAGCCTGAAGCTGGACTACGCCGACGCCACGCTGCAGATCGCCGGCGCGCGCATCGGCTGGACCCGCGTCGCCGCCTTCGCCATCTCGATGGGCCTCTGCCTGGCGCTCTGGCTGTTCCTGCAGCGCACCGACACCGGCAAGGCGCTGCGCGCCTGCGCCGAGGAGCACGAGGGCTCGCTGGCCGTCGGCATCGACCTCGGGCGCATGTACAAGATCGCCTTCGGGCTGGGCATCGCCTGCGTCGCCATCGCCGGCATCGCCATGACGCCCTTCTTCTACGTGGCGCCGGTGGTCGGCCCGAAGTTCACCCTGGTCGCCTTCGTCATCGTCGTGCTCGGCGGCCTCGGCAACATCCCCGGCGCGGTCGCCGGCGCGCTGATCGTCGGCGTCGTCGAGAGCGTCGGCGCGCTGGTCATGCCCTCGCCCTCGCTCAAGGACCTGGCGGTCTACGTCCTGTTCATCCTGGTGCTGCTGTTCCGCCCGCAGGGCCTGTTCGGCGGCAAGGGAGCCTGACATATGGCGCCCAGCCCTTCCCCCGGCCCCTCCCCCGCCCCCTCTCCCGGCGCCTCGAGCGGCACGCTCGGGGCCCCGCCCCGCTTCTTCGCCGCGTCGCGCGCCCGGATCTTCTATCTCGTGGTCCTGGCGCTGCTGCTGCTGCTGCCGCTGGTCTCGGAGAGCGCCGCGGTCGAGGCGGTGATGCCGGTCGGCCTGACCGGCTCGGCGCTGCTCCACGTCTTCGTGCTGATCTTCTTCTTCGCCTTCATGAGCCAGGCCTGGAACATCATCGGCGGCTTCGCCGGGCAGCTCTCGATCGGCCACGCCGCCTTCTTCGGCATCGGCGCCTACGTGTCGACGATCTGCTACGTCCACCTCGGCCTGTCGCCCTGGATCGGCATGCTGGTCGCCGCGGCGGTGACCTCGGTGTTCGGCGCCGGGCTCGGCCTGGTCTCCTTCCACTACGGCCTCAAGGGCCCCTTCTTCGCGCTGGTCACCGTGGCCTTCGCCGAGATCACCCGCCTGGTGCTGCTGCACTGGGAGTTCGTCGGCGCCGCCAACGGCATCCTGCTGCCCTTCGAGCCGGACCCGACCTTCTGGCAGTTCCAGTTCAAGGGCAAGGAGCCCTACTACTACATCGCCCTGGTCATGATGCTCTGCTCGATCGCGCTGGTCGCCTGGATCGCACGCTCGCGCTTCGGCTACTACCTGCACGCCATCCGGCAGGACGAGGACGCGGCCGAGGCGGTCGGCGTGCCGACCAAGCGCTGCAAGATCCAGGCGATCGCGCTGTCGGCGGCGCTCGCCGGGATGGGCGGCACCTTCTACGCCCAGTACACCCAGTACATCGTGCCCGACGACATGGTCGTCGGCCGCGTCTCGGTCGAGATCCTGCTGGGGGCCGTGATCGGCGGCGCCGGCACGGTGATGGGGCCGATCATCGGCGCCTTCATCCTGATCCCGGTCGGCGAGGCGACGCGCGTGATCTTCGAGGGCGGCGGCACCGGCGTCTCGCTCTCGACGCTGATCTCCAGCGACCTCGGCTTCGGCGAGAAGTTCGTCGCCTACCTGGACTACCTGGCCTCGGGCGGCGGTGGCGGCCTGGCGGTGATCCTCTACGGCGTGCTGCTGATGGCCGTGGTGCTGGGCATGCCCGGCGGCGTGCTGCCCTGGCTGTCGGGGCTCAGGCAGCGCCTGCGCCGGCGCGCCGACCAGGCCGGCGGGTGAGCGGCCCATGAGTCTGTTCGAGGCGAGCGGCGTCACCAAGCGCTTCGGCGGCCTGACCGCGGTCAACGGCGTCGACTTCCGCGTCGAGACCGGCGAGATCGTCGGGCTGATCGGCCCGAACGGCGCCGGCAAGACGACCTTCTTCAACCTGATCTCCGGCTTCCTGAAGCCGGACGAGGGCGACGTCGTCTTCGAAGGTGCCAGCATCGTCGGCCAGAAGCCCTCGGACATCTGCAAGCGCGGCATGACCCGCACCTTCCAGATCGTCAAGCCCTTCGCCGAGATGACGGTGACCGACAACGTGCTGGTCGGCGCCTTCAACCATCACCGCGACGCCGGCTCGGCGCGCAAGCGGGCGCGCGCGGTCATCGAGCTGGTCGGCCTCGGCCCCCAGGCCGACAAGCTGGGCGGCGAGCTGACGGTCGGCGGCCGCAAGCGCGTCGAGCTGGCCAAGGCGCTGGCGACCGAGCCCAAGCTGATGCTGCTCGACGAGGTCATGGCCGGCCTGACGCCCTCCGAGGTCGCCGGCATGATCGAGGTGCTGGGCCGCGTGCGCGAGGCCGGCGTCACCATGGTCATCGTCGAGCACGTCATGCAGGTCATCATGAACCTCTCCGACCGCATCTACGTGCTGCACCACGGCGAGGCGATCGCCGAGGGCCGGCCGCAGGAGATCCTGAACAACCCCGAGGTCACCAAGGCCTACCTGGGCGACAGCTTCCTCGCCGACCAGGAGGCCGCCGACGCCGACAAGGCGGCCTGGCGCGAGAGCCAGGCCGCCAGGGACGAGGGCGACGGAAGCGGAGCGCCGCGGCCATGAGCATGCTGGCGATCCGCGACCTGCACAGCGGCTATGGCGACGTGCCGATCCTGCACGGCTTCGACCTCGACATCGAGGAGCGCATGATCGGCGCGGTGGTCGGCGCCAACGGCGCCGGCAAGACCACGACGATGCGCGCCGTCGCCGGCATCCTGCCGACCTGGCGCGGCGAGATCTCCCTGGCCGGCGAGCGCATCGACGGCCTGACGCCGCGCCAGCGCGTCGAGGCCGGGGTCGTGCTGGTGCCCGAGGGCCGCAAGCTCTTTCCCTCGATGACCGTGCGCGAGAACCTCGAGCTCGGCTCGCTGCACCCGCGCGCCAAGGCGGCGCGCGCCCAAACCCTGGAGCAGGTCTTCGACATCTTCCCGCGCCTCCTCGAGCGCGAGGGCCAGAAGGCCGGCACGCTGTCCGGCGGCGAGCAGCAGATGTGCGCCATCGGCCGCGGCCTGATGAGCCTGCCGCGCCTGCTGATGCTCGACGAGCCCTCGCTCGGCCTGGCGCCGATCATCGTGCAGACGATCTTCGACATCGTCCGCCGGATCCGCGAGGAAGGCGTCACCGTGCTGATGGTCGAGCAGAATGTGCGCCACGCGCTGGCTCTCTCCGACCGCGCCTGGGTCCTGGAGCAGGGCCGCGTCGAGTTCGAGGGCGCCGGGCAGGAGATGCTGAACGACGACCGCGTGCGCAAGGCCTACCTGGGCATGTGAGGCGGCGCGCGGCTGCGGCGTTGCCCCCACCTCTCCCCCCCCAAGGGGGCGGAGAGGGAGTCGAACGGCGGGGCTTGGCGCGAGACAGGCCAGTGGTGCGCAGGCGGCTCCCTTTGCGCCCCCTCTCCGCCCCTTTGGGGGGGAGAGGGCCGGGGAGAGGTGGGGGGCCCTCCCCCCGCCCCGCTCAGCGGCAGTCGAGCATGATCTTGCCGATGTGCTTGCTGCTGTCCATCAGCGCATGGGCCGCGGCCGTCTCCTTCAGCGGGAAGGTCTGGTAGATCAGCGGCGCCACCTTGCCGGCCTCGAGCAGCGGCCAGACCTTGGCGTGCAGCTGGCGCGCGATCGCAGCCTTCTGCTCGATCGAGCGCGGCCGCAGCGTCGAGCCGGTCAGGGTCAGGCGCTTCAGCATCATCGGCAGGAAGTCGAACTCCATCTTGCTCGGCTTCTGGAAGGCGATCTGCACCAGGCGGCCCTCGACGGCCAGGGCCTGGACGTCGCGCGGAATGTAGTCGCCGCCGACCATGTCGAGGATCAGGTCGACGCCCTGACCGTCGGTCAGCTCCTTGACCACCGCGACGTAGTCCTCCTCGCGGTAGTTGATCGCCCGCTCGGCCCCCAGCTTGACGCAGGCCTCGGCCTTCTCGGCGTTGCCGACCGTGGTGAAGATGCGCGCGCCGAACTCGCGGGCCAGCTGGATCGCCGTGGTGCCGATGCCGCTCGAGCCGCCGTGGATCAGGATCGTCTCCCCGGCCTGCAGGCCGCCGCGCTCGAACACGTTGGTCCAGACGGTGAAGTAGGTCTCCGGCAGCGCCGCCGCCTGCTGCAGGTCCAGGCCCTGCGGCACCGGCAGGCACTGCGGCGCCGGGGCGGCGCAGTACTGGGCGTAGCCGCCGCCGCCGACCAGCGCGCAGACCTCCTCGCCGACCCGGCGGTCGGTGACGCCCGCGCCGAGCGCCACGATCTCGCCGGCGACCTCGAGGCCAGGCACCGGCGAGGCGCCCGGCGGCGGGTTGTACTTGCCCTGGCGCTGCATGACGTCGGGCCGGTTGACGCCGGCGAAGGCGACCTTGATCAGCACCTCGCCCCGCCCGGCCTGCGGCAGCGGGCCGCTGGCCGGCACCAGGCACTCCGGCCCGCCGTAGCTCGGCAGGTCGATGTAGGTCATCTCGTCGGGAAGGGCGCTGGCCATGGCTCGTCTCTCCTCGCTAAAGTGCCGCCGCGCCGGGCTTTTCCGCCGGCGTCCCCGTTCGGCGGGGCGGATTCTTCGGATCGTCCCGGCTGGTCTTTCAGGGGCGGCAGGCTAGTGGGAGACGTGCCTCATGGCGAGGGTCTATCGGGTCGCTATCATCGGTCTGGGCGTGATCGGGCGGCGCATGCTGACCAACATGCCCAGCCAGGGGCGCCTGGAGGTGACCGGCGGCTGGGACCTCAGCGCCGAGGCGCGTTCCGCGGCCGCCGCCGACTTTCCCTGGCTGCGCATCGCCGAGACCGCCGAGGCGCTGATCGCCGAGCCCGAGACCGACCTCGTCTACATCGGCGTGCCGCCGAAGGCCCACGCCGCCTATGCGCGGGCCTCGGTGCAGGCCGGCAAGGCGGTGTTCTGCGAGAAGCCGCTGGGCGTCGACCTGCAGGAGAGCCGGCGCATCACGCGGGAGGTCGAGGCCGGCGGCAGGCCGCAGGCGGTCAACCTGGCGCTCGCCGCGGCGCGCGGCGTCACCGTGATGCGCCGGGCGATCGCCGACGGCAGCCTCGGCGAGATCGCCGGCGCCGACATCCGCCTGCACTTCGGGCGCTGGCCGCGCGGCTGGCAGGACAGCGCGACCTGGCTGTCCGGGCGCGCCGAGGGCGGCTTCACCCGCGAGGTCGCGACCCATTTCCTCTACCTGACCGACAGCCTGCTCGGCCCGGGCCGCGTGGTCGCCGCCTCGCCGGCCTACCCGGAGGACCCGGAGGCGGCCGAGAGCCACGTCGTCGCCCGCCTGGTCTGCGGCGGTCGGCCGGTCACCCTGGCCGGCTCGGTCGGCGGCGCCGGCCCCGACCGGGTCGAGTTCACGCTCTGGGGCAGCCGCCGCTCCTACCGCATGACCGACTTCTACCGGCTCTGGCAGAGCGACGGCGGCGGCTGGCACGACGCGCTGCCCGGCATCGACAACCCGGCGCTCGACTCCTACGGCCTGCAGCTCGACGAGCTGGTGCGGATGCTCGACGGCGAGCCCCACGTGCTGCCCGACTTCGCGACCGCGCTGCGCGTGCAGGAGCAGGTCGAGGCGATCCTGGCCGCCGGCTAGGCCCGGCCCCCTAGGTCGCCGCGCCGAGCGCCCGCTCGGCCCAGGCGGCATCGGCGAGGAAGGCCGGATCCGAATCGAGCGCGCCGACCAGCTGCACGCCGACCGGCAGGCCCTGCGGCCCCTGCCCCGCCGGCAGGTTGAGGCAGGGGCCGAGCAGCAGGGTCCACATGCGATTGAACAGCGGGTCGCCGGTCGCCTCCAGGCCGGCCGGGGCCTCGCCGGGCGCGGCCGGCGCCAGCACCAGGTCGACCCGGTCGAACAGCTCGGCCAGCGCGGTGCGGCAACGCGCGGCGGTCGCCTCGGCCTCGGCCAGCCGCCCGGCGCCGACCGCCGCGCCGCGCGCCAGCACCTCCTTGAGCTGCGGGCTCAGCAGCTCGGGATGCCCGGCCCGCTCGCGCGCCAGCGCGCGCAGCGCGCCCGCGGCGAAGATCACGTCCTGCTCGTCGGCGAGCCGCGCGAAGTCGTCGGGCAGCGCCGGCTCCTCGACGGCCGCGCCGGCCCCGGCCAGCCGCGCCGCCGCCGCCTCGACGGCCGCGCGCGTCTCCGGCGCCGCCTTCTGCCACTGCGCCGTGCGCACCAGCGCCACGCGCGGCGCGGCGGCGCGCGGCGGCGCCGGCACGCCGCCCTCGAGCGCCGTCAGCCAGAGCGCCACGTCCTCGACCGAGCGGGCGAAGCAGCCGAGCGAATCGAAGGCGGCGGCCAGCGGCTTGACGCCGTCGAGCGACAGCCGCCCGCGCGTCGCCTTGAAGCCGACGACGCCGCAGAACGAGGCCGGCCGGATCACCGAGCCGACGGTCTGGGTGCCGAGCGCCAGCGGCGCCATGCCGGCGGCGACCGCGGCGGCCGAGCCGCTCGACGAGCCGCCCGGCGTGTGGCCCGTGTCGTGGGGATTCCGGGTCTTGCCCGGCCGGAAGGTCGCGAACTCGGTGGTCACCGTCTTGCCGAGCACGACGGCGCCGGCGGCGCGCAGCCGGGCGACGCAGTCGGCGTCGCGCGCCGGGCGGTGGCCGGCATAGATCGGCGAGCCGTAGGCAGTCGGCAGGTCCGCGGTGTCGATGATGTCCTTGATCGCGACCGGCACGCCGTGCAGCGGCCCCCTGGCCGGTTCGGCGTCGCGCGCCCGCGCCTCGGCCAGCGCCGCCTCGGGCTCCAGCGCCTCCCAGGCCCGGACCTCGGGCTCGCGCTCGGCGATGCGCGCCAGGCAGGCGGCGACCAGGGCCTCGCTGGTCGCCCGGCCCTCGCGCACCGCGGCGGCCATCGCCGCCGCGCCCAGGTTCCAGAGCTCTGCCACGCGCCCGGCCGCCGCTACGGCAGGGCCGGGCTCTCGACCGTCGCGCCGGGCTCAATGCCCAGGCGCTCGGCCGTGCCGCCGGCGAGCTCCAGCACGGCGATCACCGGCCGGCGCGAGGAGATGCCGCGCTCGCTGAGCGGGGTCGTGCGCTCGGCGATGTGCACGACCCGGCCGCGCCGGTCGATGAACAGCATGTCGAGCGGGATCAGCGTGTTCTTCATCCAGAAAGAGGCGACGCGCTGCGGGAAGACGAAGAGCATGCCGGCGTCGGGCGCCAGCTCCTCGCGGTGCATCAGGCCGCGTGCCATCTGCTGGCCGGTCAGCGCCAGCTCGACCGTGAAGTCGTGGCGCGTGCCGTCCCGGGTGACGACCGTCAGCGGCCCGGTGTCGAACTCGACCGGGGCCTGGGCGCCCGCCGGTCCGCAGACGGCAAGCAGCAGGGCGAGGATCGGCAGCAGACGGCTCAGCATGGCCCGGAGACTGCCCCAAGGGCGGGCACCGGGCAAGCCGGCGGTCACCGCAGCACCGCCTGCGCCGCCGCCCGGACCTCGTCGCGCAGCGGTCCCGGCCGCGGCGGGTCGGCGAGGCTGACGAACCAGCGCTCGGGCGGCTCCTTGGCCCGGCGGTGGCGCCAGGTCAGCGCGCGCAGCAGGACCTCGGCCTCGGCCGGCAGGCGCTCGGGCACCGCGAAGCCGTTGAGCGTCGCCCAGACCCCGGCCCAGGCGCGGCCGACCGACCAGGGATTGTAGCCGCCGCCGCCGAGCACCAGGCGCCGCGGCGCCGTCGGCAGCGCCGACGCGACGGCGCGCCAGAGCGCCAGGTTCGACAGCGACAGCCGGCTCTGCGGGTCGTCCTCCAGGGCGTCGGCGCCGCACTGCACGACCAGCACCTGCGGCTCGAAGCGCTCGATCAGCGGCAGCACCGCGGCCTCGACCAGGAAGGCCAGCTCGCTGTCGTTGAAGCCGGCCGGCACCGGCAGGTTGCGCGCGCTGTGGCCGCCCGCCGCGCCGCCGCGGTCGTCGAGGCCGCCGGGGCCGCTCCAGTCGCGCGGCCGCATCGGCCAGCGGCCGCCCTCGTGGATCGACAGGGTGAAGACCCGCGGGTCGGCGTCGAAGGCGTCCTGCACGCCGTCGCCGTGGTGGGCGTCGAGGTCCAGGTAGAAGACCCGCGAGACGCCGCGGTCGAGCAGCGCCAGGATCGCCAGCACCGGATCGTTGAAGTAGCAGAAGCCGCTGGCGCGGTCGGGCCGGCCGTGGTGCGTGCCGCCGGCCGGCGAGTAGACCGTCGCCGTGCCGCCGGCCGGCAGAACGGCCTCCGCGAGCAGCCGCCCGGCCAGGATCGAGCCACCGCTGGCCGTCGCCGGCCGGCGGAAGATCTCCGGGAAAACCGGGTTGCCGGCGACGCCGATGTTGAAGCGGCCCCTGGCCTCCTCCGAGACCTGCTGGGCCGCCTCGGCGGCCTGCACCGCGGCGACGTAGGCCGGGTCGTGGAAGCGCGCGAGCTGGGCCGGCGTCGCGACCGGGCTGTCGAGGTAGCGCGCCTCGGGCAGCCAGCCGAGCGCCCGGCAGAGGTCGATCGCGGTCGAGACCCGCGGGATCGCCAGCGGATGCTGGCCGCCGTAGCTGGAGCGGCGGTAGATCTCGCTGCCGATGAGCAGCGGCCGCTCCAGGCTGGCGGCCGGCGAGTCTGGATCCTCGGCGATCTGGGAACCTTCCATCATCTCGTCGCATCTAGGTCGCAGGACCGTCCCGGTCAGGGGTGCTACCCTGGCAAGGTCCGCCGGTCGAGTCGCCGGAGCCATCCCCGTCCTGCGCAAACAAGGAGAGATCGCTCGATGCCGCGCCGTCACCCGTCGCTTTCCGCCGCCCTCCTCGCCTTGGTCGCCGGCCTCGTCCTTGCCACCGGCTTGGCGACGCCGGCGGCCGCCCAGAACACCGCCCAGAACACCGCCCAGAGCTCGAACCCGCAGAGCCTTGAGATCCAGCCCGACCAGGCCGAGTTGCAGGTGCGCTCGGTCATGTACCACCGCCTGATGGCCGAGGTGCTGCGCAGCGGCATCCGCGAGCAGGCCGACGGCGGCAGCTCCGAGGTCAATCCCTACCCCGGCATGACCGCCGGCAAGGCCCTGGCGGTCTGCGTCAACTGGCAGCGCTCGACGCTCGACCGCGTGGTCTGGGGCGGCTTCGCCTACCGCTTCGGCGCCGCCGTCACCGCCGAGCAGCAGGCCTCGATCGACACGCGCACGCTCGACGACTGCCGGGCCGCCTACGCCGGGCGCGACTGCCAGTGCGCGCTGCTCGATTCGGCCGGCGCGAACGTGCTGGAGGTGCCGCGCAGCTTCCTCGACGAGTACGCGCGCTTCTGAGCGCGGAAAGACGACGGGCGACGAAGAGGGCAATTCAGCACGGCGCCGACTTGGTCTAGAAAGCCGCCATGGTGCCCCGCCGCCCCGCTCCGCCCTGGCCCTTCCGGTCCGCCGCCCTGCCGCTCTGCCTCGCCGCCGCGCTGGCGCCCGCCGCGGCCGGGCCGGCGCCGGCCGCCGAGGGCGCTCGCACGGACCGGGTCGAGCAGGTCCGCTGGGCGCTCTACCACCGCCTGATGGCCGACATCCTGCTGACCGGGGTCAAGACCGCGACCGAGGGCGCACGCTGGTCGATCGGCGAGGTCAATCCCTACCCCGCCATCGCCTCCGACAAGGTCATCGCGGCCTGCATCAACTGGGACGCGACCACGCCAGACGCCGTCGACTGGTACGGCTACGCCTACTACTACGACACCGGCCAGAGCCGCGCCGAGTACGACATCGTCAAGCTCGAGCAGCTCGAGCAGCGGGCGAACGACTACTGCGCCCAGTACGAGGCGACCAACGACTGCTTCTGCCAGATCGTCGACCGCAACGGCTTCAACGCCCTGCGCCTGCCCGAGTGGTTCGTCGACAGCCGCCTCGGCGGCGGCCGGTGACGATGGCGGCGGGCGACCAGGGCGCCGGGCCGGCGGCGCCGCGCGTCGAGGTCGAGGCGGCGCATCTCGCCTACGGCGGCGCGCTGCTGTTCGACCGCCTGTCGCTGAGCCTGCCCGCCGGCCAGGTGTCCTGCCTGCTCGGGCCCTCGGGGGTCGGCAAGTCGAGCCTGCTGCGCCTGATCGCCGGCCTCGCCCACGGCGCCGAGGGGCGGGTGCTCGACGAGGCCGGCCGGCCGCTCGCCGGGCGCGTCGCCTACATGGCGCAGCGCGACCTGCTGCTGCCCTGGCTGTCGGTGCTCGACAACGTGCTGCTCGGCGACCGCCTGCGCGGCCGGCCGCCGCGCCGCGAGCGCGCCCTCGCGCTGCTCGCCGAGGTCGGGCTGGCCGAGCGCGCCGACGCCCTGCCGGCGGCGCTGTCGGGGGGCATGCGCCAGCGCACCGCCCTGGCGCGCACGCTGATGGAGGACAAGCCGGTGGTGCTGATGGACGAGCCTTTCTCGGCGCTCGACGCGATCACCCGCCTGGCCCTGCAGGATCTCGCGGCGCGGCTGCTCGCCGGACGCACCGTGCTGCTGGTCACCCACGACCCGCTGGAGGCCTTGCGGATCGGCCAGGAGATCCGCGTGCTGGCCGGCCGGCCGGCGCTGCTCGGCGAGGCGATCCGTCCCGAGGGCGCGCCGCCGCGCGACCCGGCGCAGCCGGGCCTGCTCGACCTGCAGGCCGAGCTGCTGCGCCGGCTCGCCGCCGCGCGGGCGGCGTGAGGCGCGCGCCGATGGCCGTCCTGCGCCCGCTCGTCGTCTTCCTCGGCCTGCTGCTCGCCTGGCAGCTCTTCGTCTGGGCGACGGCGATCCAGCCCTTCCTGCTGCCGGGTCCGCTGACCGTCGCCCAGACCCTGGCGGCGCGCTGGCCGAGCCTGCTGCACCACGCCGGCGTGACGCTGACCGAGATCCTGCTCGGCCTGGCCTGCGGGCTGCTGCTCGGCAGTGCCTCGGCGCTGGCGCTCAGCGCCGTCGCGCCGCTGCGCCGCTGGCTGCTGCCGGTGCTGGTGGTCAGCCAGGCGATCCCGGTCTTCGCGCTGGCGCCGCTGCTGGTGCTGTGGTTCGGCTACGGGCTGTGGAGCAAGGTCGCGATGGCGACGCTGATCATCTACTTCCCGGTCACCGCCGCCTTCTACGACGGGCTCCGGCGCAGCGACCCCGGCTGGCTCGACCTCGCCCGCTCGATGGACGCCGGCGCCTGGCGGACCTTCCGCCACATCCGCATCCCGGCGGCCCTGCCCGCCTTCTTCTCCGGCCTGCGGGTCGCCACGGCGGTGGCGCCGATCGGCGCCGTCGTCGGCGAGTGGGTCGGCTCCTCGGCCGGGCTCGGACACCTGATGCTCAACGCCAACGCGCGCATGCAGGTCGACTTGGTCTTCGCCGCCCTCTTCGTGCTGGCGGTGATCGCGGTCGCGCTCTACTTCGCCGTCGACCGCCTGGGCCGACATCTCACCGCCTGGCAACCCGAGGGATGAGCCAGACGCGGCGCCGGGCACCCCAAGCCGGTGGCCTCGCTCCCCGGGTATTGCTACTCTCGCGCCACCCGGCGGGCGCGAAGGCGGCCGCCACCGCTGTACAAGAAAGAAGACTGGGAGGTCTTTCGGCAATGAACGACAGCAAGCATACGGAAGTCCGCGGCCGTCGCGGGTTCCTCCAGGCGGCCGCCGTCGCGGCGCTCGCCGTCTCGGTGCTCGGCGCCCCGCAGGCCCAGGCCCAGGAAGAGAAGAACTACATCCTGACCACCGCCTCGACCGGCGGCACCTACTATCCGGTCGGCGTCGCGCTGGCCACGCTGATCAAGGTCAAGCTGCAGCCCGGCGACAAGATCAACATGTCGGCGATCAACTCCGCGGGCTCCGGCGAGAACGTGAAGCTGATCCGCGAGAAGGAGGCCGACTTCGCGATTCTCCAGGGCCTCTACGGCTACTACGCCTGGCAGGGCGAGGGCCCGGTCGAGGGCGACGGCAAGCAGGAGCACCTGCGCTCGGTGACCATGCTCTGGCCGAACGTCGAGCACTTCGTCGTCGACGCCGAGTACGCCAAGACCGGCACCATCGAGGACATCGCCGCGACCAAGGGCATGGGCTGGTCGATGGGCCGCAAGAACTCGGGCACCATCGGCTCCAACGAGCGCATCCTGTCCAACCTCGGCTACGACATGGAGAACGACTTCGAGCTGATCTACGTCGGCTACGGCCCCTCGGCCGAGGCGCTGCAGAACGGCCAGATCGTCGGCATGTCGACGCCCGCGGGCGATCCCGTCGGCGCGGTCACCCAGGCCTTCGCGGCGATGGGCGACGAGATCGCGCTGCTCAACTTCACCGAGGAGCAGGCCGCCGAGGCCGACGGCGAGATGGGCCTCTGGGTGCCCTACACCGTGCCGGCCGGGACCTACCCGGGCCTCGACAAGGACACCAACACCATCGCCCAGCCGAACTTCCTGGCCACCCACCAGGACCTGCCGGAAGAGGACGTCTACAAGATCACCAAGACGATCTACGAGAACCTGCCCTTCCTGCAGAACATCCACTCGGCGACCAAGGCGATGTCGATCGAGCGGGCGATCGCCGGCCTGCCGGCGCCGCTGCACCCGGGCGCGATCCGCTACTACGAGGAAGTCGGGGTGACGATTCCCGACCGCCTGCGTCCGCAGGGCTGAGCCCGGCAGCGACCTGGGGAGGCGGCCGTCTCGGCGACGGCGGCCTCCGGGGCGGCGCGGCTTCCCGACCCCGTGCGGGCGGAGCCGCGCCGTTCGTCCCTCTGACCTGCCCGCCGGCCGGCCTCTCGGGGCGGGCCGCGGCACCGCGCAGGCGATCCGGCAATGGCTGATCAGGATTCCCGGCGTCCGGCGCAGCCGGACAACGCGAACGCCAGGGATGGCGAGGAAGAGCTCGGCGAGGTGACCGTCGCGGTCCGCCCGCTCGGCCCGCGGCTCGACCGCTTCGTCGTCTGGTTCGCCGTCGCCATCGCCCTGCTGCACATCTACATGAACGCGCTCGGCACGCCGATCGTGCAGGGCGGCGAGTGGCTGCTCGGCACGCTCGGGCTGTCCCTGCCGTTCCTCGAGCCGGTCGGCTACCTGCTGCGCCAGCTGGCGACGCCGCCGCCGCTGGTCATGAACTCGCTGCACTTCGCCGGCTTCGCGGTGCTGGCCGCGATCTTCTATCCGATGATCCCGCGGCCGGCCTACGCGAAGAGCCGGGCCGGCCTGGCGCTCGACCTCGCGATCGGCGTCGTCGGCGCACTCTCCGGCCTCTACCTGATCGCCTCCGAGCAGGCGATCTACGACCGCGGCGTCCACCTGGTCCTGTCGGAGTGGATCGCCGGCGGCCTGCTGATCATCTGCGGGCTGGAGCTGGTGCGCCGGACCACCGGCTGGATCGTGCCGGTGCTGGTGGTGCTGGCGCTGTCCTACGCGACCTGGCTCGGCCCGATGATCGACGGCGTCTTCAAGTTCTCCGGCCTCAGCTACGAGACGGTGCTGTTCCGCAGCGTGTTCGGCGACGACGGCATCTTCGGCAACATCGCCGGGATCTCGGCCTCGATCGTCATCATGTTCATCATCTTCGGCGCCTTCCTGATCCAGTCGGGCGCCGGCCAGGCGATCGTCGACCTGTCGCGCGTCGTCGCCGGCCGTCTGGTCGGCGGCCCGGGCCTGGTCGCCGTGGTCTCCTCGGCGCTGACCGGCACGATCTCCGGCTCGGCGATCGCCAACACCGCGCAGACCGGCTCGATCACCATCCCGCTGATGAAGCGCTCGGGCTACCCGGCGCGCTTCTCCGCCGGCGTCGAGGCCGCGGCCTCGACCGGCGGCCAGCTGATGCCGCCGATCATGGGCGCCGGCGCCTTCATCATGGCGAACTACACGCGCATCCCCTACACGACGATCATCGCCGTCGCGGCGCTGCCGGCGATCCTCTACTTCCTGTCGGTCGCCTTCTACGTGCGCATCGAGGCGCGCCGGGTCGGCCTCAAGCCCGACCGCAACCACGGGCTCGACGCCAAGGAGGTCTTCACGCGGGCGGTGGTCAAGCTGCTGGCGCCGATCGGCGTGCTGATGGCCTGCCTGCTCTACGGCTTCACGCCGACCTACTCGGCCGGCATCGCCATCGTCGCGGTGATCGCCGGCTCCTGGCTGACCAGCCAGCCGATGCGGTTCGGCGAGATCAAGGACGCGCTGGCGACCGGCGTGCGCAACGTCACCATGACCGCGGTGCTGCTGGTCGTGATCGGCCTGTTCGTCAACATCATCCCGACCACCGGCGTCGCCAACATCGTCTCGCTGATGATCACCGAGTGGGCCGGCAACTCGCTGATCATCGCCTTCGTGCTGATCGCCGTCGCCTCGCTGATCCTCGGCATGGGGCTGCCGGTGACCGCGGCCTACGTCGTGCTCGCCGTGCTCTCGGCGCCGGCACTGCGCGATCTCATCGTGCACGGCCAGCTGGTCGACATGATGGTCGCCGGCACGCTGCCGCAATCGGCGGCGGCCAGCTTCATGCTGGTCGACCCCGAGGCCATGGCCAAGCTCGCCGAGCCGATGAGCGCGGCCGCCGCCGAAGCCATGCTGGCGGCAGCCGGCCCGGAGATCCTGGGCATCCTGCGCGAGCAGGCGCTGTCGGCGGAGATGCTGACCCTCGCCCTGCTCTCGGCGCACATGACGATCTTCTGGCTGAGCCAGGACTCCAACGTCACGCCGCCGGTCTGCCTGACCTCCTTCACTGCCGCGGCGATCGCCAAGACGCCGCCGATGGCGACCGGCTTCGAGTCCTGGAAGATCGCCAAGGGCCTCTACTTCGTGCCGCTGCTGTTCTGCTACACCGCCTTCCTCGGCGGCCCGACCCTCGAGGTCCTGGAGATCTTCTTCTTCGCCGCGGTCGGCCTCTACGCCATCGCCGCCGGCTTCCAAGGCCACCTGGAGAACCGCCTGAACCTGGTCGAGCGGGCCGTCGCGATTCTCGCCGGCGCCCTGCTGTTCTGGCCTCAGGTCTGGTGGACCCACGGCGCCGGCCTGGCGCTGTTCGTGGCGCTGTTCCTGTGGAATTGGCGGATGGGTCGCGAGCCGCTAGGCTCGCCCTCAAGTGAGGGAGAAGCGGGCGGGGCGCCCGACCCGACGCAGACCAAGGAAGGATAAGACCATGCAGATGTCCGGCGAGTACCGCATCGAGGCGCCGCGCGACAAGGTCTGGGAGGCGCTCAACGACCCCGAGGTCCTCAAGGCCTGCATCCCCGGCTGCGAGAGCCTGGAGAAGAGCGCCGACAACCAGTTCGACGCCACGGTCAAGGCCAAGGTCGGGCCGGTCAGCGCCAAGTTCAACGGCTCGGTCGAGCTCAAGGACATCGACGCGCCGAAGAGCTACACGATCTCCGGCTCCGGCAAGGGCGGCGCCGCCGGCATGGCGACCGGCAGCGCCAAGGTGCGCCTCGAGGAGGTGCCGCCCGAGGGCGACGCGGCCGCGGCGACCCAGCTGTCCTACGACGTCGACGCCAAGGTCAGCGGCAAGATGGCGCAGATCGGCGCACGCCTGATCGATTCGACCGCCAAGAAGTACGCCGACGACTTCTTCGCCAAGTTCCGCGAGATCGTCGAGAGCGGCAGCGGCGCGGCAGCGGCCGCGCCCGCCGCCGAGCCGGCCCCCGCGCCTGCCCCGGCTCCGGCGCCCGCGCCGGCGCCGGC
>JAUILQ010000060.1 GCA_030433005.1 Alphaproteobacteria bacterium | reverse complement strand
CAGCCACACCAGTACGGATCGACAAAGACAGGCCAGCCGCTCAAGCGAACCCTCTGCGATCACCAGACCGCCCAACCCTTTCAAAACCTATCTGACGCGACCCCGCCGCCTTTCGCAGAGCTCTCGCGAAGGCGGGAATCCAGAGAAAGGACACGCAGGAGCGGACGATGCCTGTCCGCGCCGCCGGCGTCGTCCTCTGGATTGCCGCCTTCGCGGGAATGACGGAAGGGGACAGGGCGGAAGCGGCGCGGGCCCTCAGCAGGCCGCCAGGATGTCCGAGAGCTGGCCCCGAAGCGTGCCCTTGCGCGGCGAGAAGGCGCCGGCGAAGGCGGCCGAGCCGATCGTGAAGGCGTCGCAGCCGGCCTCCTTGAGCGCCCGGATGCGCTCCGGGCTGTCGACGCTGCCGGCGCAGATCAGGGAACCGCGCCCGGCGAGCCCGGCGTGGGCGGCGCGCACCAGGTCCAGCGGCTCGGCCTCGGTCGCGCGATAGGCCAGCAGGTCGACGCCGGCGCAGCCCATGTCCAGGAACTCGCGGCACTGCCGCTCGACCAGCGCGGCGTCGCCGCCGAGCTTGGTCGGGTGGCCGCTCGGCCGGCCGGGGAACGGGTAGAAGCCCAGGTCCGCGCCGTTCAGCTGCTTCATGATGCCGGCGACGTCGGTGCCGCCGAGCAGCCGGTCGACGCCGATCTCGGCGGCAACCCGCGCCGAGTTGAGCGCCGCCTCCGGGGTCTCGGAGACGACCTCCATGTAGCTGAGGGCGCCGGCGTCCTTGATCGCCCGGTTGAGCGTCTTCAGCGTCGCCTTGTCGACGCCGATGTCCTTGAAGCCGATGTGGCCGAGGCCGAGCGGGCGGATCTCCTCCAGGACCTCGAGGCAGTCCTCGACCGTCTGGTCCTGCCGGGTCAGCATGAAGATGAAGTCCATCGCGGCACCCTGGAAACCTGAGCTTTTTCAGCGCGTTCGCCGAAGCGGCCGGCAGCCGCCGGCGGGCGCGGCAGCGATCGTTCCTGTGTAGCACAGATGTGGCGAGACAGGCAGGAAATTTGGTGGTTGCAAAGTTTCTGCGTGGATCTCGGCAAGCGACGGCCGACGCTATCCGGTCCTACCTTCGTCATCCCGCTCGTGCGGGAATGAGGATCAAAGGACGGAAGAGCGAAGGAGGGGTGAAGCCGGGCCGTCCGGACGGTTCAGCGCCGCTGCGCTCGCGCCGGCCGGCACACCCATGGCGTAGCCGCCTAGAGCCAGTCAGGCACGGCCGAGTTCGCGCGGGTGGTCTATCAGCGGAAGCCGTCTCGGCGATTCAGCTTACGAAGATGCCGGCTCCACGACAGCGCCCAGGTCGTTCAGAGCGGTGATCGACCAGTGTCCCGGCAAAAGGCGCGCTCCCTCCACCTTCCTTTGACCGGCACCGAGGGGAACGGCACCTTGTTGCCATAGGACGATAAGCCGAACCTTGGTGCCAGGGACCATTCGGCCGGAACGCCAAGCGTCGAGCAGGCCGCCTTGGTTCCTTTCCGGGCGCCAGATCTGGTAGCCGCGTGGCTCGATGCGGGCATCCGACCAAGTTGTAACGACGATCTCGTCGTCATCGGTCACGCCTCCCCAGAACCCACGAGCTGATTGCGTGCGAACGCCGGCTGCGTTGAGCGCGTCGAGCAACCTTCCGAAGTACGAAGGATCAACCCTCATGACCTGACTCCCTGCTTCGCTTCAGTCGAGAGGCGAGGCGGAGACTATCGCATTCGGTCAGACGATCACCGATTACCGCCCGCTTCTGGCCCGCCGCGCCAGCACCACGATGGCGTAGCCGCCGAGCAGCACCAGGGCGGCGCCGGCGGTCGAGATCGTGCCGAGCGTCGGCACGCCCGGCGTGTAGCCGGCGACCATCTTGGCGTAGAGGTACTCGGGCACGGTCGAGTCCGCGCCGGTCGTGTAGAGCGACAGTGGGAAGTTGCCCCAGGACAGCAGGAAGGCGAAGAGCGCGCCGGAGAAGATGCCGGGCCAGAGCACCGGCAGCGTCACCTCGGTCATGACCTGCCAGCGCGAGGCGCCGAGGTCGAGCGCCGCCTCCTCGAGGGCCGGGTCGAAGGAGTAGACCTGGATCGAGATCACCAGGGTGACGATCGGCACGATCCAGACCAGATGCGCGAAGACCGCGGTCTGCCAGCTGAGCGGCAGGCCCAGCATGTTGAACCAGAGCAGCAGCGCCAGGCCGAGCACGGTCTGCGGGAAGAAGATCGGCAGCAGCACCAGGCGCTGGAAGAGGGTGCGGCCGCGCCAGTTGTAGCGCGCGAAGGCGAGCGCCCCGCAGAACGCCAGCACGACCGAGATCGCGGTGACGATCAGCGCGATGGTGATCGAGGTCTGGATCAGGATCGAGATCTCGATCGAGTCCAGCGTGCGCTCCCACCAGCGTGTCGACCAGCGGCGGATCGGGAAGGTGAAGTAGCGGCCCTGGTTGAGCGAGGCGAGCAGCCCGCAGGCGACCGGCAGGTAGAGGAACACCACCATGATGCCGGTCCAGAGCCAGATCAGGCGCTTGTTGCGCGAGGCGCCGGCCGTCGCCGCCATGACCTATCTCCTCCCCAGGATGCGGTCGAGGTCGAGGTAGCGCAGCACGGTCATCACCAGCACGCCGATGACCAGCATCAGCAGCACCGCCAGGGCGGCGCCGAGCGGCCAGTTCTGCGAGTAGGTGAAGGCGATCTCGATGTCGTGGGTGATGACGATCACCGACTGGCCGCCGAGCACCTTGGATTCGGCGATGGCGCCGACCGCCAGCACGAAGGTCAGCAGCGAGCCGATGATGATGCCGGGGATCGCCAGCGGCAGCTCGATCTCGCGGAACACCTGGAGGCGCGAGGCGCCGAGGTCGCCGGCCGCCTCGACCACCTCGTTCGGCACCATCGACAGGCCGAGCGTCATCGGGAACAGCATGAAGGGCACGTAGACGTAGACCAGGCCGAAGACGATCGCCTCGGGCGTGAACAGGAAGTCGCCGATCCCGGCGTCGAACAGCGCCCGCAGCGTGCCGTCGAGCACGCCGGCCTTGATGAAGAACAGCACCCAGCCGTAGAGCCGCACGTTCTCCGAGATGAACAGCGGGAAGACCAGCAGCAGCGTGATCACCATCGACCAGCGGCCGAACACCTTGGCCAGGCCGTACGCCACGGGATAGCAGATCACGGCCAGGATCAGCACCGAGAGGAAGGCGAACCACAGCGACCAGAGGAACGAGAGGTAGACCGTGTTCGAGGGGTCGAAGATCGTCCGGTAGTTCTCCAGCGTCGGCTCGGCCAGCCAGTCGAAGCTGCGCGGCTCGGAGAAGCTGAAGCCGATCACGGCGATCAGCGGCGCCAGGAAGCCGACCGCCAGCAGCGTCAGCATCGGCAGGGAATAGAGCGGCCCGGCGCGCAGCCCGAGACGCCGCCGGGCCGCGGCCTGCGGCGGCGTCGCGCTGTCGTCGCGGGGGAGCGCGGCCTCGCCCATCAGTCGGTGACCAGGACCGAGTCCTTGGCGTCCCAGCCGATCAGGACCTCCTGGTCGAGGCCGCCCTGGTAGGCCTGCTGACGCAGCCGCTCGACGATGAAGACCTTCTCGCCGACGCGGACCTGGTACTGGATCCGCGAGCCCAGGGCGTACTCGTTGTAGACCGTGCCGCGCAGGTGGTTCTCGGCCTCGCCTTCGCCGGCCAGGAAGCGCAGCGACTCCGGCCGCACCACCAGGTGCGCGGTCTCGAAGGGCACGGCTCCGCCGGGCAGGACGAAGTCGCCGGGCAGCTCGACGCCGACGGCGTGGCCGTTGGCGCCCTTGCGCACCTCGATGACGTTGACCTCGCCCATGAACTCCGAGACGAAGCGGTCGCGGGGCTGCGTGTAGATCTCCTCCGGCGTGCCGACCTGGACCAGCCGGCCGGCGCGCATCACGCCGATGCGGTCGGACATCACCATCGCCTCCTCCAGGGAGTGGGTGATGTACATGAAGGTCTTGCCGGACTCCTTGTGGATGTCCTTGAGCTCCTTTTCCAGGGTCTTGCGCAGCTTGTAGTCGATCGCCGAGAGCGGCTCGTCGAAGAACAGGATCTCGGGATCGAAGGCGAAGGCCCGGGCCAGGGCGACGCGCTGGCGCTCGCCGCCCGAGCATTGGGTGACGTTGCGCGCGTAGTAGCTCTGCGGCAGGCGCAGCAGGTCGAGCAGCTCGAGCGCCCGCGCCTTGCGCTTGTCGCGGGCGACGCCGCGCATCTTCAGGGGAAACTCGATGTTCTCGCCGACCGACTTGTGCGGGAACAGCGCCAGAGACTGGAACACCATGCAGGTCGGCCGGCGGTTGGCCGGCAGCTCGTTGACGACGCGGTCGCGCAGCAGGATGTCGCCGGTCGTCGGCGTCTCCATGCCGGCCAGCATGCGCAGCAGCGTCGTCTTGCCCGAGCCCGAGGGGCCGACGATGGTGAAGAACTCGCCCTCGCGGACCTTGAGGTCGATGTGGTCGACGGCCGTCAATCCGCCGAACTGCTTGGTGACCCCGACCAGCTCGAGGATCGACGGCCGCTCGTCCATGTACCCCGGGTCCCCCGTTCTCTGTGCGCCGCGTCTCGGCCGGCGGCTCAGCCGCCGCTCGCCTCGCGCTTGGCGGCGGTCATGATGTCCAGGGCGCGGTCGTAGTCGGGCACGATGTCGTACTCGGCCGAGCGAGCCATGTCCTCCTCCAGGCTGTCCCACTGGATCGCCTCCAGCTGGTCCGCGGTGAAGAGGTCGAAGCACTCCTTCTGGCCCATCTGGGTGACCGGATTGAAGGTGCCCTCGGCGAAGGCGACGGTGTGGGCCATCTCCGGCGCCTGGACGTACTCCAGGAACTGGCTGGCCAGCGGCGAGAGCTGGGGGTTGTTGACGACCGAGGTGATCTCGATCCAGGCGACGCCGCCCTTGCCGGGGATCGCGCTCGTCAGCGGGGTGATGCCGCGGATCTCCGGGAAGCCGTCGTAGCGCGCCGGCGAGGCCGAGTAGGTGCCGCCGGTCAGGTGGAAGTCGATCTCGCCGGAGATCAGCGCCTGGTTCATGGTCGCGATGTCGCCGACCAGCTTGGCGCCCTTGAAGACCTTCTTGGCGGCGGCGTCGAAGGCCTCGAAGTCGGCGTCCGAGTGCTCGACGAAGGGGTTGATGCCGGCGATCAGGAAGATGTCGAAGACGTTCCAGTCGTCGGACTCCAGCACGCCGTACCTGCCGGCGTTGGCCGGGTCGTTCCAGAGGTCCCAGCCCTGGTCCTCGGCGGTCGCCTTGCTGATCTTGTCGGTATTGACGACGAAGGAGTAGGGGCCGAAGCGCTGGGCGATGCCGAGCAGCTCGCTGCCGTCCTCGCTCATCGCCCACTTGTAGGGTGGCTCGAAGCCCGGGAGCATCTTCTCGAAGTAGGGCTCGAAGGTCGCGCGGTCGAGCGGCTTGATCAGCCCCTCGGGGTACATGACCTTGCGCGCCCAGGGATTGTTGACGTTGATCAGGTCCCAGACGTCGGTCTCCCCGGCGCGCAGGCGGTTGATCATGGTCGGGTCGTTGGTCAGCGACTCCGCCTTGACGGTCGCGTCGTGCATCGAGCGGAAGGGGTCGAGCACCTCGGCCGAGTTGTAGCCCTCCCAGCAGAGGATGTTCATCTCCTTCTCGCGCGCCGCGCGGGCCGGTCCGGCCAGCAGGGCGGGAGCCGAGAGGGCGGCGGCCCCGGCCGCCGAGGTCTTCAGGAAATCTCTGCGCGTGAAACTCATGGTCAGCTCTCCCACGTGGAACCGCGTCCAGGTGGTCGCCCACGATGGGCCTGTTGCCTGGCGGCGCGGTGAAGCCTCGTTGCTCCGGCCCTCGGCCGGACGAACCGGGAAGTTCTCGAGCGCGACCCCGCCGCCGTTTTCGGTCGTTCTACGCTGCGCCGCACCATGGCCCCTTGCAAGGGGCTTTGCCTTGCTTCCCAGAAACATACCCTGTTGTTTGTAAAATCTACCACGCAAATGTTGGCGATTCCAACAAAACGGCGCAGGCTCGGATCGAAAACCTCGGCCCCGGGGGCGGCGCGGCGTCGGACGGCTTGATTTCGTCGCGGCGCTGACTCACAAGGCGGGCGCCGACAGGGCTCGGCAGGACGGGCGAAGAGGTCAGGACGGTGGCGAGGACGGCACGGCGCAAGCTGCGCAAGACCGAGCGGCAGGAACGGATCCTGGGCGAGCTGCGCGCCTCGCCGGCGATCCGCATCGCCAAGCTGGCCGACGACTACGAGGTCTCGACCGAGACCATCCGACGGGACCTCGACGACCTCGGCCGGCGCGGCATGCTGAACCGCACGTACGGCGGCGCCTCGGCGCGCGCCTTCGCCTTCGAGCCGGCGCTCAGCGAACGCCACAAGGAGCACGTCGAGGAGCGCCAGCGCATCGGCGCCCTGGCGGCCCGCGCGATCCGGCCGGGCCAGGTGCTGATGGTCGACGTCGGCTCGACCACGGTGCACTTCGCCCGCCGCCTGTCGGCCGAGGCCAGGGACCTGACGGTGATCACCAATTCCTTCGGCGTGGCGACCGTGCTCTCGGCCAACCCGACGATCACCGTGCTGATGTGCCCCGGCCGCTACGACGGCCGCGAGGGCAGCGTGTTCGGCGCCGACGCCGTCGCCTTCCTGGAGCGCTACAACGCCAACGTCGCGGTGATCAGCGCCAGCGGCCTGACCCCCGACGGGCCGAACGACGTCAACCCCAACGCCGCGGCGATCAAGCGCGCGATGCTCGCGCGCTCGGCGGCCGGGCTGCTGCTGCTCGACCACTCGAAGTACGAGCAGCTGACCCTGGAGAACGTCTGTCCGCTGGCGCGCATCGATGTCCTGGTCAGCGACGCCGCGCCGCCGGCCGCGCTCGGCCGCGCCCTGAAGCGCGACGGCGTGGCCCTGGAACTGGCCGCCGAGGACGGGCGCGGCGACGCCGAGCGGCTGGCCAGACTGCTGCGCGGGGAGGCCGTGCAGGGACCCGCGTCACCCCGCAATCCGCGGCAGCCGGCCCCCCGAGAGGGGTGAGGCGGCCGCGTCAGAAGTCCGTGCGGAAGGCGTGCAGCAGGCGCCGGACGTCGGCGCCCCCGTGCCGGAACGGCAGCTCGAGGATCCGCAGGCGGACGTGCTTGCGCCCGACCACCGGCGCCGGCCCGACGGCGAGGCCGATCAGACCGTGCTGGCGAATCTCCTGGAAGTGCGCCTTCAGCTGGCTCTCGTAGAGCCGCGGCAGCAGCTCGCTCATGCGCTTGCCGACGATGCTGCCGATGGTCGTCGCGACGCGGAAGTCCTCTCCCATGATGCGGAACAAGGGATCCGGCTGGGGGCCGTCGAAGCCGCTGAACAGCAAGGCCGAGTGCCAGCCGCGGAAGTCTGAGAACTCGACCTGGGACCAGTCGGGCACTCGCTCCGGTCCACGGCGCCTGAGCCACAGCTCGACGAGGGGCGCGAACTCGGGCGCCGCCTGCTGCGCCGCCTCCGGGTCGAGTCGGCGCAGCGCGAAGGGCGGGGCCTCCGGGTTCTCGGCTTCGGACAGAAGCCGGCCGATCAGGGCGTCCTCGCGCTCGGGAATCATGTGCTTCTCCCCCTACCGGGCCCCACGCCGCAGCCGGGCGTAGGGACCCGAACAGCTTACGCAGGAATCGGTCGCACGGTTTACTCCTTGTTCACGAGACCCGACCGGCCTCTTGACCTCGATCAGTGCGGGCACCGTTCGGTCGCGCTGTCGTTGCCTTCCAAGCTGGACATCGACCCGAGGGAGCAAACGACCATGGCCGCCAAGATGAAGGCAGCGATCTTCGTCGAGAAGAACCGCATCGTGCTCGACGACAAGCCGGTCCCCGACATCGGACCGAACGACGCGCTGATCCGCATCACCACGACCACGATCTGCGGCACCGACATCCACATCCTGAAAGGCGAATACCCGGTCGAGAAGGGCTTGACGATCGGCCACGAGCCGGTCGGCGTGATCGAGAAGCTCGGCTCTGCGGTGACCGGCTACCGGGAAGGCCAGCGGGTGATCGCCGGCGCGATCACGCCGAGCGGCCACAGCTACGCCTCGCTCGACGGCTGCCACTCGCAGTGCGGCGCCGGCACCCCGCACGGCTGGAAGGCGATGGGCGGCTGGCGCTTCGGCAACACCATCGACGGCTGCCAAGCCGAGTACCTGCGGGTGCCCGACGCCATGGCCAACCTGGCGCCGGTGCCCGAGGGCCTGACCGACGAGCAGGTGCTGATGTGCCCCGACATCATGTCGACCGGCTTCAGCGGCGCCGAGAGCGGCGGCGTGCGCATCGGCGACACCGTGGCGGTCTTCGCCCAGGGGCCGATCGGGCTCTGCGCCACCGCCGGCGCCCGGCTGTCGGGCGCGACCACGATCATCGGCGTCGAGACCGTGCCGGAGCGGATGGAGGCGGCGCGGCGCCTGGGCGCCGACCACGTCGTCGACTTCGGCAAGGCCGACCCCGTCGACGAGATCATGAAGCTGACCGGGGGGCGCGGCGTCGACGTGGCGATCGAGGCGCTCGGCCTGGCGCAGACCTTCGAGGCCTGCCTGCGCGTGCTGCGGCCGGGCGGCACGCTGTCCAGCCTCGGCGTCTACTCGAGCGATCTCAAGCTGCCGCTGCAGCCCTTCGCCGCGGGGCTGGGCGACCACAAGATCGTCACCACGCTCTGCCCGGGCGGCAAGGAGCGCATGCGCCGGCTGATGAACGTCGTCGCCTCGGGCCGTGTCGACCTGGAGCCGTTGGTCACCCACCGCTTCAAGCTCGACGACATCGAGGCCGCCTACGAGCTGTTCGGTCACCAGCGCGACGGCGTGCTGAAGGTCGCGATCGCGCCCTGACGGCGCCCGGCGGCCCGCGACCGCGAGGAGGCGGTCGCGGGTCGGTTGCGGGCGGCGACCCGAAAGAGTTGCAGGCGGACGCTTCCTTCGTGACACTGGCCGGCACGAACCGCGGCAAGCCCGCCCAAGACGGGGCGGCGGTTCCGAGGCAACAGGGAGACTAGCGATGAAGCGTTACCTTGCCGCCCTCGCCGGCGGTGCTCTTGCGCTTGGCCTGGCCCAGGGCGCGACGAGCGGCCCGGCGCTGGCCGACGAGCTGGTGATCGGCGTCTCGTCGGAGCCCAGCGCGATCGATCCGCACTACCACAACCTCGGCCCCAACAACGCGCTGAAGGAGCACATCTTCGACGCGCTGATCAAGCAGGACGCCAAGCAGCGCCTGCAGCCGGGCCTGGCGGAATCCTGGGAGGCGCTGGACGACAGCACCTGGCAGTTCAACCTGCGCCAGGGCGTCAAATTCCACGACGGCACGGACTTCGACGCCGAGGACGTGATCTACACGATCGAGCGCGTGCCGAACGTGCCGAACTCGCCGTCCTCCTTCTCGATCTACACCAACTCCATCGAATCGATGGAGGCGAAGGACCCCCACACCCTGATCGTCAAGACGCCCGGGCCGCGGCCGCTGCTGCCGACCGAGCTGTCGAACATCGCGATCATCTCCAAGGAGACGGTCGCCGACTCGAACGGCGGCGACTGGCCCAAGACCGAGGGCTTCAACGACGGCTCGCTGGCCGTCGGCACCGGTCCCTACAAGTACGAGGAATTCGTCAAGGGTGACCGCCTGGTGTTGAGCAAGAACGCCGACTACTGGGGCGGCGAGCCGACCTGGGACAGGGTCACCTTCAAGCCGATCGCCAGCGACGGTCCGCGCGTCGCGGCGCTGCTCTCGGGCGACGTCGACGTCATCGACAACCCGCCGACCCAGGACCTGCCGCGCCTCGAGGCCGACCCGGAGGTCAGCGTCTACTCGGGCCTGTCGAACCGCGTCATCTACCTGCACATGGACCAGCACGCCGACGACACGCCCGGCGTCGAGGGCACCGACGGCAAGAACCCCTTCAAGGACGTGCGCGTGCGCGAGGCGGTCTCCAAGGCGATCGACCGGGCCGCCATCGTCGAGAAGATCATGGGCGGGGTCGCGGTCGCCGCCGAGCAGCTGCTGCCGCAGGGCATGTACGGCGCCAGCAACGAGCTGGCCGTCGAGGCCTACGACCCGGAGGCGGCCAAGGCGCTGCTTGCCGAGGCCGGCTATCCCGACGGCTTCAAGCTGGTCATCGGCACGCCGAACGACCGCTACATCAACGACGAGAAGGTCGCCCAGGCGGCGGCGCAGTTCCTCAGCCGCATCGGCATCGAGACCTCGGTCGACGCCTCGACCAAGTCGGTCTTTTTCAAGCGCCGCAACGACTACGAGTTCACCGTCTACCTGGCCGGCTGGGGCTCGGGCACCGGCGAGATGTCCTCGCCGCTGCGCGCGCTGGTCGCCACGCCCGACAAGGACAAGGGCTACGGCGGCACCAACCGCGGGCGCTACTCCAACCCGGCGCTCGACGCCCTGATCGAGCAGGCGCTCGCCACGCTCGACGAGGCCGAGCGCGAGAAGCTGCTGCAGCAGGCTAGCGAGATGGTCATCCAGGACTACGGCATCCTGCCGCTGCACTACGAGGTGACCAGCTGGGCGACGCGCGAGGGGCTCGCCTACGAGCCGCGGACCGACCAGTACACGATGGCCATGAGCGTCACCAAGGCCGAGTAGCTTCCTGAGCGACGGGCCGGGGGCGGCGCTCCGCCCCCGGCCGCTCGCATCGGGCGGGACCCTTCATGCTCGTCTACTTCATCCGGCGCCTCGGACAGGCGGCCCTGGTCCTCGTGGTCATGGCGCTGCTCGTGTTCGTCGGCATCTACGCCATCGGCAACCCGGTCGACGTGCTGATCAGTCCGGAGGCCGACCTCGCCGAGCAGCAGGCGACGATCGAGCGGCTCGGCCTCGACAAGCCGCTGTGGGAGCAGCTCTGGCTGTTCCTGGTCAACGCGCTCGGCGGCGACCTGGGGCGCTCCTTCGTGCACGGCGAGCCGGCGCTGCAGCTGATCCTGGAGCGGCTGCCGGCGACGCTGGAGCTGGCGCTGGTCGCGCTGGTCATCGCGGTGACGGCCGGCGTCTTCCTCGGCCTCTGGGCCGGGCTCAAGCCGGACAGCCTGACCGGCCGCTCGATCATGACCGGCTCGATCCTCGGCTTCTCGCTGCCCAACTTCTGGCTCGGGCTGATGCTGATCCTGGTCTTCGCCGTCTCGCTGCAATGGCTGCCTGCGGGCGGCCGCGGCGACACGGTCTCGCTGCTCGGGATCCGCACCAGCCTGTTCACGCTCGACGGCCTGTCTCACCTGATCCTGCCGGCGGTCACCCTGGCGCTCTACAAGACTTCGCTGGTGATCCGCCTGGCGCGCGCCGGGACCCGCGAGGTGGCGCTGCAGGACTACGTCAAGTTCGCCCGGGCCAAGGGGCTTTCGTCCTCGCGGGTGATCTACGTCCACGTGCTCAAGAACATCATGATCCCGGTGGTCACGGTGATCGGCCTGGAGCTCGGCTCGATGATCGCCTTCGCCGTGGTCACAGAGACGGTCTTCGCCTGGCCCGGCATCGGCAAGCTGCTGATCGATTCGATCGTCAACCTCGACCGGCCCGTGGTCGTCGCCTACCTGATGATGACGGTCTTCATCTTCATCCTGATCAACTTCGCGGTCGACCTGCTCTACTCGCTGCTCGACCCGCGGGTCCGCCTGTCGGAGGCGAAGGCGTGAGCGCGCCCGCGTCGGACACGCCCGGGCAGGGTCTCTCCGCCGCCGCGGCGGCCGGCGAGCCCGAGGCGCTGCACGCCGCGCCGCTGACCGCGCGCTCGCCGCTGGCGCGCCTGGCCCGCGACTTCTGCGCCAGCTGGCCGGCGCTGATCGGCCTCGTGGTGATCCTGGTCATCGCCGTGGTCGCGGTCTTCGCGCCCTGGATCGTGCCGCAGGACCCCTACGACCTGGCGCAGCTCGACATCATGGACGGCACGCTGCCGCCGGGCGCCGAGTCCTACGCCTTCGGCACCTACTGGCTGGGCACCGACGTGCAGGGCCGCGACATGCTCTCGGCGATCGTCTACGGCCTCCGGATCTCGCTGCTGGTCGGCAGCGTCTCCGTCGCCTGCGCGCTGGTCGTCGGCAGCGCCGTCGGGCTGGTCGCGGCCTTCTTCGGCGGCTCCGTCGATTCGGTGCTGATGCGCATCGTCGACATCCAGCTGTCGTTCCCGGCGATCCTGGTCGCGCTGATCCTGCTGGCGATCTTCGGCAACGGCGTCGACAAGGTGATCGTCGCGCTGATCATCGTGCAGTGGGCCTACTACGCGCGCGCGGTGCGCGGCTCGGCCCTGGTCGAGCGCCGCAAGGAGTACATCGACGCCGCGGTCTGCCTGGGCCTCGGCACGCGGCGCGTGCTGTTCCGCCACCTGCTGCCGAACTGCCTGCCGCCGCTGATCGTCATCGCCACGGTCCAGGTCGCCCACGCCATCGCGCTGGAGGCGACGCTGTCGTTCCTCGGCGTCGGCGTGCCGATCACCGAGCCCTCGCTCGGCCTGCTGATCTCCAACGGCTTCGAGTACATGATGAGCGGGCGCTACTGGATCTCCTTCTTCCCGGGCGTCGCGCTGGTCGTCGTCATTGTCGCCATCAACCTGGTCGGCGACCGCCTGCGCGACCTGCTGAACCCGCGGCTGCAGCGCTGATGGCCCGCGTCGAGGTGCCCCTGCTGCGCGTCGAGCAGCTGCAGACCCACTTCCTGACCCAGGCCGGCGTCGCCCGGGCGGTCGACGGCGTCACCTTCGAGGTCGCGCCCGGCGAGGTGCTCGGCCTGGTCGGCGAGTCGGGCTCGGGCAAGTCGGTGACCGGCTTCTCGATCCTCGGCCTGGTCGACGAGCCGGGGCGCATCGTCGGCGGGCGCGTGCTGTTCGAGGGCGAGAACCTGGTGGCGGCCGGCGAGGCGCGCCTGCGCCAGCTGCGCGGCAACCGCATCGCCATGATCTTCCAGGACCCGATGATGACGCTCAACCCGGTCCTGCGCATCGACACCCAGATGATCGAGGCGGTGCGCGCGCACCGCCGGGTCGACCGGGCCGAGGCGCGGCGCCGCGCGCGCGACGCCCTCGGCCGGGTCGGCATCCCGGCGCCGGAGGAGCGGCTGTCGGCCTATCCGCACCAGTTCTCCGGCGGCATGCGCCAGCGCGTCGCCATCGCCATCGCGCTGCTCAACGAGCCGCGGGTGATCATCGCCGACGAGCCGACGACCGCGCTCGACGTCACGATCCAGGCGCAGATCCTCTACGAGATGCAGAAGCTGTGCGGCGAGACCGGCACGGCGCTGATCTGGATCACCCACGACCTGGCGGTGGTCAGCGGCCTCGCCGACCGGGTCTGCGTGATGTACGCCGGGCGCATCGTCGAATCGGGGCCGGTCGACGCGGTGCTCGACCGGCCGCTGCATCCCTACACCGCCGGCCTGATCGGCTCGGTGCCGAGCCGCAACCGCCGCGGCGCGCGGCTCGCCCAGATCCCCGGCATGACGCCCTCGCTGTTCGCCCTGCCGAGCGGCTGCGCCTTCCGCGCGCGCTGCCCCAACGCCGGCGAGGACTGCGCCCGCGAGGCGCCGCCCGAGAGCGTGCCGGAGGTCGGCCGGACGCTGCGCTGCTACCACCCCTGGCAGGCGGAGAGGGCGTCGTGAGCGCGCGCGAGGCGGCAGCCGCTGGCGAGACCGGGCCCCTGCTGCGCCTGGAGGGCATCTGCAAGCGCTTCGTCAAGCGCCTGGATCTCGCCGAGCGGCTGGCCGCCCGGCTCGGCGCCGACGTCAAGGAGGAGGTCGTGCACGCCGTCGAGGACGTCGATCTCGCGATCGAGCCCGGCGAGGTCGTCGGCCTGGTCGGCGAATCGGGCTGCGGCAAGTCGACCCTGGGCCGCGTCGTCGCCGGCATCCACGCCGCCAGCGCCGGCCGGATGACCTACCGCGGCAAGGACATCACCGACGCCGCCGGGGCCGAGGCCAAGAAGTCGGCGCTGAAGATCCAGATGATCTTCCAGGACCCCTTCGCCTCGCTGAACCCGCGGCTCAAGGTCGCCGAGATCGTCGGCGAGGCGCCGCTGGTCCACGGCATCGTGCCGCGCGCGCAGCTGGCCGGCTACGTCGACGAGGTGCTGGAGAGCGTCGGCCTCGATCCCGCCTACCGGCGCCGCTATCCGCACCAGTTCTCCGGCGGCCAGCGCCAGCGCATCGGCATCGCCCGGGCGCTCGCGGTCCGGCCCGACTTCCTGGTCTGCGACGAGTCGGTGGCGGCGCTCGACGTCTCGATCCAGGCCCAGGTGCTCAATCTCTTCATGGACCTGCGCGAGCGCCTCGACCTGACCTACCTGTTCATCAGTCACGACCTCGGCGTCGTCGAGCACCTCTCGGACCGCGTCGCCATCATGTATCTCGGCCGTCTGGTCGAGGTCGCGCCGACCGCCGCGCTGTTCGCCGAGGGGGCCAACCATCCCTATGCCCAGGCGCTGCTCGCCGAGGTGCCGCGCATCGACAGCCGGCGCCGCGTCTTCAAGCCGGTCGAAGGCGAGATTCCCTCGCCTCTCGATCCGCCGCCCGGCTGCGCCTTCCATCCGCGCTGCCCGCACGCCTTCGCGCGCTGCCGCGCCGAGCGGCCGCTGCTCAGGGAGGTCGCGCCGGGCCGCTGGTCGGCCTGTCACCTGAACGACCAAGCCTGAGCGGGAGCGGTGTCGAGTCGCCGCTTCTACAAACAGTGTGCAATTCTCATTGAAATCCAACAAGATAGCATCTTGATTCAGTCGACGCTGCGGTCTCTGCGGAGCCTTCGGCGGCCTGATCGAGAGGTGGGGGCTTCTTGAACAAGCGCATTGCGGCGGCCGGCGGCGGGCTCGCGGCCGGCATCTTCGGCCTTGCGGCGCCGGCCTCGGCGCAGATCGAGCTCGGCCTGTCGGGCGAGATGACCCAATGGGTCGGCTATGCCCGAAACGAGCAGAGCGCCTACTCGGGCGCCGACGTGAAGACCGACTTCGAGGTCGACGTCGGTTCCGAGGTCGCGCTCGACAACGGTCTGCAGTTCGGGGTCCGGTTCAGCGTGGAGAACGAGTCCGGTCCGGACAACCAGACGGTCGAGGCCTTCCTCTACGTCGAGAGCGGCTTCGGCCGGGCCGAGATCGGCGACCGCGACAGCGCCGCCTCGCTGATGCACTACGCGGCGCCCGACGTCGGCATCGGCATCAACGACGGCGACGTCGCGGAGTGGGTGCACAACCCGACCTCGGGCGACGCCGATTCGGCCTTCGAGTCGACCTACCTCTACCTCGGCGAGGACAAGGCCTCGAAGGTCACCTTCTTCACGCCGCGCCTGGCCGGCTTCCAGTTCGGCGTCTCGTACATTCCCGAGTTCGAGCAGATGAACAACGACCAGCCGGCCGGCGACCGCTACCACGACGGCGTCGCGCTCGGCGTCAACTTCGTCGACGAGCTCGGGCCGGTCGCGGTGGCGGCCTCGGCGACCTACCTGCGGGCGAGCGCGCCCGGCACGGTCGCCGGCGTCGACGACGCGCAGGGCTACGCCTTCGGACTCAACCTCGGCTACGCCGGCTTCCTGCTGGGCGGGTCCTACGCGCACACCGCCGGCAGCGCCGACGCCGGTACCAACCCCGCCGAATCCCTGGACGGCCGGGGCTACGATGTCGGCCTCGCCTACGTCAGCGGCCCCTGGGCCTTCAGCGTCAGCCACTATCACGGAGAGGCCGAGGGCACGCTCGTCGACCCCGGCGACGACGAGAGCGACGTCTACATGCTCTCGGTCGACTACGAGCTCGGCCCCGGCGCGTCGCTTGCCGGCTCCGCCTATCGCGTCGACTACGACGGCGACGCGGCGGACAACAGCGGCTATGCCGTGGTCGGGGGCGTGGTCCTGGAGTTCTGAGACGCCGGCCGGTCAGGCGACCGGGGCCGACGCGCGCTCGATCGCCCGCTCCAGGGCTGCGACGAGCTCGCGGCGCGAGGCGGGCTTGCCGAGCAGCTCGGAGACTCCCGCGGCCGCGATCGTCGCCTCGTCGAGGTCGTCCGAGTAGCCGGTGCACAGCAGGATCGGCGTGCCCGGCCGCTCCTCGGTGATGACGTGCGCGAGGTCGAGGCCGTCGCTGCCGGGCATGGCCCGGTCGGTGACCACCGCGGCGAAGCTTTCCGGATCCGCGACGAACAGCTCGATCGCCGTCTCGCCGCTGTTCGCCCGCACGGTCTCGTAGCCGGCCGCTGCCAGCATTGCGGTCAGCAGGTCGAGCACGACGGGATCGTCGTCGACCACCAGGATCCGGCCCGCGCCGGCCGCCGGGGCGCTGCGTCGCTCGGGATCGGGCAGCGTCTCGGCGCTTTCCTTGAGCAGCGGCAGGTAGATCGAGACGACGGTGCCGCCGAGCGGCCGGCTGGTCACGTCGATGGCGCCGCCGTGGCGCGCCACCAGGCTCTTCACCGTGGCCAGCCCCAGGCCGGTGCCGCGCCCGGCGTTCTTGGTCGTGAAGAAGGCCTGGAAGGCCTTGCCCAGCGTCGCCGAGTCCATGCCGCTGCCGTTGTCGCTGACCGTCAGCTTGAGGTGCGGGCCGGCGTGCAGCAGGCCGAGCCACAGGCGATTGGCGCCGTCGCGCTCCTCCAGCTTTGCCGCCTCGCGCGATTCGCTGGCGGCGGCATGGGCCTTCAGCGCGCCGGCGCGGACCCCGTCGATCTCGACCCGGTCGAGGTCGATGTGGATGTAGCCGCGGCCGTTCGGCAGGGCGTCCCGGGCGTTGATGCAGAGGTTCATCAGGATCTGCTCGAGCTGCACCGGGTCGGCCATGACGACGGCCGGCTCGGTCGTCATGTCGAGCTGCAGCTGCGTCGGATGGGTGATCGTCGCGCGCAGCAGCTGCACCGTCTCGGGCAGGGCCCGGCGCAGGTCGACCGGTCGGGCGTGCGCGCTGTCGCGGCGCCGGCTGAAGGCCAGGATCTGCTCGACCAGTCCCTTGCCGCGGTTGCCGGCACGCAGGATCCGCTCGGCCATGTCGCGGTTCTGGCCGTCGAGCGCATCCACCAGCAGCTCGCTGAAGCCGGTGACGACGGCGAGCAGGTTGTTGAAGTCGTGGGCGATGCCGCCGGCGAGCTGGCCGATCGCCGCCATCTTCTCGGTGCGGTGGAAGCGCTCGCTGAGCTCGGCGCGCTCCTCCTCGGCGAGCACCTTGTCGTCGGCGTTGACCACCAGGCCGACCCAGGCGCCGATCAGGCCGTCGCGGGTCTTGACCGGGACGATCGTCATGTCGTTCCAGAAAGTCGAGCCGTCCTTGCGGCGGTTGAGCAGGCGCACGCTGACGCCTTCGCCGGCATCGACGGCGCGGGCCATCGTCGCGATCATCCGGCGATCGCTCTCCGGGGTCTGCAGGAAGCGCGGGTCGCGGCCCAGCACCTCGCTTTCGCTGAAGCCGGTCAGCCGCGAGAAGGCGGCGTTGACGCGGCGGATCGGCGTCGAGCCGGGGCCGGGGTCGCAGATCAGCACGCCGACGTCGGCGGCCTCGACGGCGGCCGCCAGCTCGTCGTTGACCTGCTCCAGGCGCAGCAGGCGCTCGGCGTTGCGCTTGACCTCGGTGATGTCGGTGTGGACCGCGACCAGGCCGCCGTCGACGGTCCGCTTCTCGCTGACCAGCATGGTGCGGCCGTCGGCCAGACGCTGTTCCCAGGGGGCGCCCGGCTCGCGCAGGCGCGCTGCGCGCCGCGCCGCCCACTCCTCGGGATTGCGCGAGCCGACCTGCGAGCCCCGGGCCGCCGCATCGATGACCCTGAGGAAGGGCGTGCCCGGGGTCAGCAGGGGCGCGACCACCGGATAGAGGTCGCGGTAGCGCTGGTTGGCGACGAGCACGCGGTCCTGGGCGTCGAGCAGCAGGATGCCCTCGCTGGCCCCGTCGATGGCGCTCGCCAGGCGCTCGCGCGCGGTGCGCGCGTCGGCCTCGGCCTCGGTCGCGGCGAGGAAGGCCTTGCGGGTGCTCCGGTCCTGGCGCAGCACGACCAGGATCAGCCCGGCACCGGCGACCAGCAGCACGCCGAACACCGCCAGGGTCTCGACCAGGCTGTCGTGCAGCCGCTGGCGGTTGTAGACGTAGTTGTCCTGGATCAGGGTGCGGCGGACGATGTCGCGCAGCGGCTCCGAGAAGCCCTCGACCAGCAGCTCTGCCCGTTCGATGGGGGCGACCGCCGGCGGGTCGGTGGCCTCGAGCAGCCGCTCGAGCTCGGGCATCGCGGCGGCGATGGCGGCGACCTTGTCGGTGACCCCCTCGAGGCTGCGCAGGCCTTCGCCCTCGTCGGACTCGAGGATGACCGGCAGGCGGCTCCAGAACAGCTCGCTGCGCAGCCAGGCGTCGCCAAGCGCCGCCTCGCTCGGCGCCGCACGGTAGGCCGCGAGCGCGCGTTGCAGGCGGAGCAGCTCGGTCTCGGCCTGGACCGCGACCCAGGTGCCGCGCCGATAGGTCTGCAGCGCCAGCTCGCGCTCGTCGATCAGGCGCACGGCCATCAGGATCGCGGTCGAGGCGAAGACCGCGACCATGGCCAGCAGGATCGGACGTGCGAGCCGTCGGCGCATCCCGGATGGTCCGCTACTGAACCGTCAGCCGGAACAGCTGCCAGACCATCTTGGCCTCGGTGTCGGGGCCGGCCAGCTCGGGATGCGCGTCGAGCGGGTAGATGATCCAGAGCGGGCCCTTCTCGCGGATCGACATGGCCTCGCCGTCGAGCCGGTCGGCGACCAGGACGTCGTAGCCGGCGATGTCCGCCGCCGGGATCGTCGCCTCGTAGTCGTTGAGGGCACGCGCCACGACGTCGCCGGCGGGCAGTCCGAGCTCGCCCAGCAGGTCGCGGAGCAGCACGCCCTCGAACCGGGTCTCGCCGGCCGTCCAGGGAGTCGCGGTCACCACGGTCGTGCGCGGCAGGGCGGCGAGGTCTGCGCGGTCGAGCGTGACCGTGCGATCCGCGCCGGCCACGACGATCTCCAGGAGCGGGGCGGCGTGGGAGGGGCCGATGCCGGCGCAGGCGACCAGCAGGCCGAGGCCGAGCAGCGCGAGGCCGCGTCGGATGCGATTCGTCATGGGCGGGACTCCGAAGGATGGACAGCGACCGAAGATGGCCCTGGCTTCGCCTCTGCGCAATCTGATCGCGCGGGCAGGGGGATCCCTATCCCTTCGGTCAGGATGCCGCCCCGGTGGGGCTTCGGCCGCCCGACGGCGCTGCTAGGCCCTTCGGCTCGACAGGAAGCCGGCGGCCATGGCCTCGGCCACCAGCTGGGTGCGGTTGCCGACCGAGAACTTCCGGAACAGGCCGCGCAGGTGCAGCTTCACCGTCGGCTCGGAGATCTTGAGCTCGTAGGCGATCAGCTTGTTCGGCGTGCCCTCGAGCACCAGGTCGAGCACCTCGCGCTCGCGCGGGGTCAGGCTGGGGCCGTCGGCAGCCTGCGGCTGCTCGGGATCGGGCGCCAGCATTTCCAGCGGCAGGTAGCTGGCGCCGCCGGCCATCAGGCGGATCGCGTCGACCATCGCCTGGCCGGTCAGGGTCTTCGGCAGGAAGCCGATCGCGCCGGCGCTCAGGCACGCGCGGACCTCGCTGCGATCGCTCGTGCCCGAGATGATGGCGAGGCGGGTTCCGGGATAGTCGCGGCGCAGCTCGGCGATGTCGCGGGCGCCGGCCATGCCGGGCATGTGCAGATCGAGCAGGGCCAGGGCCACCGCTCCGTCGCCGTCGAGCGTCTCGCGGGCGGCCGGCAGGCTGTCGACGACGACGACCTCGGCACCCGGCAGTGCCCGGCGGATGTAGACGTCCAGGAGATCCCCGACCAGCGGGTGATCGTCGGCGATCACGATTCGCAGCTGCTGTTCGGCCATGGGCATTCGTCCGCTGGCATCCCCGACCCTATCCAAAAGGTGAGGCACGACCTCCATCGATTATCCCCCTTTCGACAGCTATGGCGAGCGATTCGCTCTCGTTACCGTCCTGGCATCGAACGGGCCGCCGTCTTTGGCACGCGCCACGGCAGTATGCTGGAGGATTAGTTAATGCCCGGTTACACGAGCCATTGCGCCGCAGAGATCCCGCCGGCCACGCAGGACCGCTACCGCATCCTGGTGATCGACGACGACCAGGAGATGCGCACGCCGCTGACCATCGCGCTCCAGATGTCGGGTTACAGCGTGCTGACCTCGAGCAATGGACGCCAGGCCGTCAGGACGCTGATCGAGACGCCGGTCGACCTGGTGATCACCGACGTCTTCATGCCCGACTTCGACGGACTCGAGGTGATCCGTGCGGTGCGCGACTGCGCCGACCACGTGCCGATCCTGGCGATCTCCGGCGGCAGCGGCATGGTGCCGGTCGACTTCCTGCCGATTGCCGAGTTGCTGGGCGCCGACGCCGTCCTGCCGAAGCCCTTCGCGCTGCGCACCCTCCAGGCCCGCGTGCGCGAGCTGCTGCCCTACGACCGCGAGGGCGGCCCGGTCGGCGCGAACGACAACGCATAGGGCGAGGGGCGGCCGGTCCGAGCGGCGCAGCGCCGGCACGGCCGACGGGAAGGCCGGGACCGCTGTCCGTTCCGCCGGCTTGCCAGCCGCCCCGCAGGCGCGCTAGCACCACCGTGTCAGGCGGGCGACCGCGACGGAAAGGGCGGCATGGACGGCAAGATCGAGAAGCGGCTCGGGGATCTGGGGCTCGCCCTGCCGCAAGGTTGCCTGCCGGACGGCAGTTTCCTGCCGTTCAAGCGCGACGGCGACCAGGTCTTTCTGGCCGGCCAGACCTGCGAGTGGGACGGCGCGATTCTCCACGAGGGGCCGGTGTTGGCGCCGGGCCAGGAGCCGGCCGACGGCCGTCCCGGCATCGACCTCGAGACCGCCCGCCGGGCCGCCGAGGTCTGCGCGCTCAACCTGCTGTTCCATCTCAAGGCGGCCTGCGGCGGCGATCTCGACCGGGCGGTCGGGCCGCTGCGCCTGGGCGGTTTCGTCAATTGCCTGCCCGGCTTCGACCGCTCGCCCGCCGTGGTCGACGGCGCCTCGGATCTGTTCATTGCGCTGTTCGGCGAGGACGGCCGCCATGCCCGCACCGCGGTCGGCGTCTCCGGCCTGCCGGGCAACGCCGCCGTCGAGGTCGACGCGGTGTTCCGGCTGCGCTGAGCCCGGCAGCCGTCCTCAGGCCATGAGCTGGCCGCCGTTGACTTCGAGAACCTGCCCCGTGACGTAGCCGGAGAGCTCCGGCGCCGCCAGGAACAGGTAGGCGCCGACGCAGTCGGCCGCCGTGCCCAGGCGCTTCATCGGGATCGAGGCGGCGGTCGCCTCCAGCTTCTCCGGGGTCGAGTAGCGGCGGTGGAAGTCGGTCATGATCGTGCCCGGCGAGACGGCGTTCACCCGGATGCCGTCGGGCGCCAGCTCGCGCGCCAGCGCGCGGCTGTGCGTCGCGACGAAGGCCTTGGCGGCGCTGTAGAGCGAGGAGCCGGGGCTGCCGCCGGTGCGCGCCGAGATCGAGACCGTGTTGACGATGGCGGCGCCCCGGCCGCCCTGCGCGGCTTCGCGCAGCATCGGGACGGCGCCGCCCGAAAGCAGCACCACAGAGCGCGCGTTGAGGTCCAGGACGCGGGCGTAGTGCGCCTCGTCGACCGCGTCGGCGGGCACCCGGCCGAGCATCGTTCCGGCGTTGTTGACCAGCACGTCGAGCCCGCCGAGGCGGCGGTGGACCTCGGCGAGCAGCGCCTCTACGCCGGCGCCGCCGGCGAGGTCGCCCGCGGTCACGGCGAGGCGCTCGCGCTCCGCCGGCGAAAGACCGGGGAAGCTCTCGGCAGCGTCGCGCTCGGCGACGCCGAGGTGCGCCAGCACCTGCGCGCCGCCCTGCAGGAAGCCGGCGGCGACGGCCTGGCCGATGCCGCGGCCGGCGCCGGTCACCAGCACCCGGCGGCCGGCGAAGAGATCGGAGGCGAAAGGGAAGGTCATCGAGGTCTCCCGGGGCGGCGGTACGAGCGGCGGCGGCGGCCCGTCGCGTCGGCTTCTCTGCCTTGCGCTGTGGGTTTTTCAGAAGTCTAGAAGGGTATATCGTCAAGCGAAACACAAACGAAACCGGCTCGGGCGTGCGCCCGCGGGGGATGGGGCGGCGATGCTTCCGGAACGACAGAACCAGATCCTCGAGATCGCCAAGGAAGCCGGACGGGTCGGCGTCGAGAGCCTGGCCAGCCTGTTCGGCGTGACCCCCCAGACCATCCGCAAGGACCTCAACGACCTCTGCGAGCAGGGGCTGCTCGACCGGGTCCACGGCGGCGCGGTGATCGGCTCGACGGTCGAGAACGTCGGCTACGAGGCGCGCCGCCTGATCGCGCGCGACGCCAAGCGCACGATCGGCGCGGCGGCCGCCAGCCTGATCCCCAACAACGCCTCGCTGCTGATCAACATCGGCACCACCACCGAGGAGGTCGCCAAGGCGCTGCGCCACCACCAGGGCCTGCTGGCGATCACCAACAACATCAACGCCGCCAACATCCTTCGCGCCTGGCCGGGCATCGAGGTGATCATCGCCTCCGGGGTCGTGCGCCGCTCCGACGGCGGCATCATCGGCGAGGCGGCGGTCGAGTTCATCCGCCGCTTCAAGGTCGACTACGCGGTGATCGGCGCCTCGGCGATCGACGCCGACGGCTCGCTGATGGACTACGACTACCGCGAGGTCAGCGTCGCGCGCACGATCATGGAGAACGCACGCAGCGTCATCCTGGTCGCCGACGCGACGAAGTTCGAGCGCGCCGCGCCGGTGCGCATCGCGCACGTTTCGGCGGTCGACGTCTTCGTGACCGACCGTCTGCCCGACCCCGGCATGCGCCAGCTGCTCCAGGACGCCGAGGTCGAGGTGGTGGAAACCTTCGGCGAGTCCGCGACTTAACGCAGTTGCGAAACTGCCTTCGCAGCGCAGCAAACGAATTTTCGTTTTGGCCGGTTGATCTTCGAAATTCGCAATAGTAGCGTTCATATCGAGCGCTAAACGAAAGCCAATCGCGGCAACCAAGATCGCGGAGGGGGCGCTCGAGGAGGGGTCTTGGAGCGCTACGACATCGCGGTCATCGGCGGAGGCGTGAACGGCTGCGGCATCGCCCGCGACGCCGCCGGGCGCGGCTGGCGCGTGCTGCTGTGCGAGCGCGACGACCTGGGCGGCGGCACCTCCTCGGCCTCGACCAAGCTGGTCCACGGCGGCCTGCGCTATCTCGAGCACTACGAGTTCCGGCTGGTCCGCGAGGCGCTGATCGAGCGCGAGGTGCTGCTGCGCGCCGCACCCCACATCATCTGGCCGCTGCGTTTCGTGCTACCGCACCACAGCGGCCTCAGGCCGGCCTGGCTGCTGCGCCTCGGCCTGTTCCTCTACGACCATCTGGGCGGCCGCAAGCTGCTGCCGGCGACGCGCCAGCTCGACCTGCGCCGCGACCCGGCCGGCAAGCCGCTGTCCGAGGCCTTCGTGCGCGGCTTCGAGTACTCGGACTGCTGGGTCGAGGATTCGCGCCTGGTCGCGCTCAACGCGCTGGACGCCGCCGAGCGCGGCGCCGAGGTGCGGGTGCGCAGCCGCTGCGTCTCGGCGCGGCGGAGCGAGGGCGACGACAGCGGCTGGCAGGTCACGCTGGAGGCCGCCGACGGCAGCCAGGAGACGATCGGCGCGCGGGTTCTGGTCAACGCCGCCGGGCCGTGGGTCGAGCAGGTGCTGACCGGCGCCATCGGCGTCAACGCCGCCGAGAAGGTGCGCCTTGTCCAGGGCAGCCACATCGTCGTGCCGCGGCTGTTCGAGCACGACCGCGCCTACATCTTCCAGAACTCGGACGGGCGCATCGTCTTCGCGATCCCCTACGAGCGCGACTTCACGCTGATCGGCACGACCGACCGCGACTGGAAGGGCGCGCCCGGCGATGTCGAGATCAGCGACGAGGAGATCGACTACCTCTGCCGCGCGGTCAGCGACTACCTGGCGACGCCGGTCGAGCGTTCGCAGATCGTCTGGACCTACTCCGGCGTGCGCCCGCTCTACGACGACGGCGCCTCCAAGGCCCAGGAGGCGACCCGCGACTACGTGCTGAAGCTCGACGGCGGCGCCGACGGCAAGCCGGCGCTGCTCAACGTCTTCGGCGGCAAGATCACGACCTACCGCAAGCTCGCCGAGGCGGCGCTGGCGCAGCTCGCAGACTACCTGCCGGCCGGCGGCGCGCCCTGGACGGAGGCCGCGCCGCTGCCGGGCGGCGACTTCCCGGTCGAGGGCTTCGAGGCGCTGGTGCAGAAGACCTGCCGCGCCCATCCCTTCCTTGCCGAGCCGACGGCGCGCCGGCTGTGCCGGGCCTACGGCACGCGCGTCGAGAAGCTGCTCGGCCGGGCGAGTTCGGCCGAGGACCTGGGCGAGCGCTTCGGCGCGGATCTCTACGAGGTCGAGGTCGACTACCTGATGCGCTTCGAGTGGGCGCGGCGCGCCGACGACGTGGTCTGGCGGCGCTCCAAGCTCGGACTCAGGCTGTCCAAGGAGGAGACGGCGCGGCTCGACGCCTGGATGGCCGAGCGCGCGGAGGCCCTGGCGATGCGGGCGGCGGAGTAGCGGCGATGGCGCTCGAACTGCAGGGCATCAGCAAGGTGGTGGGCGGCAGCCCGCACATCGCCGACGTCTCCCTGACGCTGGAGAAGGGCAGCCTCAACGTGCTGCTCGGCCCGACGCTGTCCGGCAAGACCAGCCTGATGCGCCTGATGGCCGGCCTCGACAAGCCGACCGAGGGCCGGGTCGTGATGGACGGCCAGGACGTCACCGGCCGGCCGGTGCAGAAGCGCAACGTCGCGATGGTCTACCAGCAGTTCATCAACTACCCGACGCTGACGGTCTACGAGAACATCGCCTCGCCGCTGCGCGTCGCCGGCGCCGCGAAGGACGAGATCGACCGCCGGGTGCGCGAGGTCGCCGGGCTGCTCCGGCTGGAGCCGATGCTCGAGCGCACGCCGCTCGAGCTCTCCGGCGGCCAGCAGCAGCGCACGGCGCTGGCGCGTGCGCTGGTCAAGGGCGCCGAGCTGGTGCTGCTCGACGAGCCGCTGGCCAACCTCGACTACAAGCTGCGCGAGGAGCTGCGCGCCGAGCTGCCGCGCATCTTCCAGGAATCCGGCGCGATCTTCGTCTACGCCACGACCGAGCCGAGCGAGGCGCTGCTGCTCGGCGGCAACACCGCGACCCTGCACCAGGGGCGGGTCACGCAGTTCGGGCCGACGCCCGAGGTCTACCGCCAGCCGGTCGACATGATCACCGCGCGCACCTTCTCCGACCCGCCGCTCAACCAGCTCGGCGTGACCAAGCGTGGCGAGCGCGTCGCCGGCGAGGGCGAGGCCGCGGCGCTGGCGCTGCCGGCGCGCGGCAGCCTCTCGGGGCTGGCCGACGGCCGCTACACCATCGGTTTCCGGCCGCACCACCTGCACCTGACGCCGCCGGGCGGCGCGGCCGTGCCGGTGACGGCCCAGGTCGCGGTCACCGAAATCACCGGCTCGGAGAGCTTCGTTCACGTCGACTTCGCCGGCGAGCGCTGGGTGGCGATCGCGCACGGCATCCACGAGCGGCAGATCGACGAGCCGACCGAGGTCTGGATCGACCCCGAGCGCCTCTTCGTCTTCGACGAGGCCGGCCGCCTGGTCGCGGCGCCGGGCCGGCAGGCGCAGGCGGCCTGAGGGAGCGGGAGGCAGCATGGCACGCATCACGCTCGAGGGCCTGGCCCACTCCTACCTGCCGTCGCCGGCGGGTCCGCAGGACTACGCCCTGAAGCAGCTCGACCACGTCTGGGAGGATGGCGGCGCCTATGCCCTGCTCGGCCCCTCGGGCTGCGGCAAGACCACGCTGCTCAACATCATCTCCGGGCTGGTCCGGCCGACGCGCGGCGAGATCCGCTTCGACGGCCAGGACGTCACCGACCTGCCGCCCGAGCAGCGCAACATCGCCCAGGTGTTCCAGTTCCCGGTCGTCTACGACACCATGACCGTCTACGACAACCTCGCCTTCCCCCTGCGCAACCGCGGCATCGAGGCCAAGGCGGTCGACGCCCGCGTGCGCGAGATCGCCGGGATGCTGGACCTCTCGGACTCGCTGAAGCGCAAGGCCAGCAACCTGACCGCCGACGCCAAGCAGAAGATCTCGCTGGGCCGCGGCCTGGTGCGCTCCGACGTCGCCGCGATCCTGTTCGACGAACCGCTGACGGTGATCGACCCGCACCTCAAGTGGATGCTGCGCTCGCAGCTCAAGCACCTGCACCGGCGCTTCGACTTCACCATGGTCTACGTCACCCACGACCAGACCGAGGCGCTGACCTTCGCCGACAAGGTGGTCGTCATGTACGAGGGCGAGGTCGTGCAGGTCGGCAGGCCCGACGAGCTGTTCGAGCGCCCCGCCCACACCTTCGTCGGCTACTTCATCGGCTCGCCCGGCATGAACATCCTGCCGGCCGAGGTGAGCGGCGACCGGGCCACGGTCGAGGGCCATGAGCTGGCGCTCGGCGCCGCCTACGGGCGCCTGCCGCAGGGCGGCAAGATCGAGATCGGCATCCGTCCCGAGTTCCTGCGGCTGGTGCGCGCCGGGGCGGGAGAGAGCCGCGGCCTGCCGGCGAGCATCCGCAAGGTCGAGGACGTCGGCCGCTACCGCATCGCCCGGGCCATGGTCGGCGGCCAGGAGCTCGCCGTGGTCGCGCCGGAGGACGGCGAGATCCCGGCCGACGGCGCCGAGATCGTCTTCGATCCGCAGCGCATCAACGTCTACGCCGACGGCCACCGCGTGCAGGAGGGCGGCTGATGGAGCGCACCTGGAACAACAAGGGCTGGCTGTTCGTCATCCCGGTCCTGGTCCTGGTCCTGTTCAGCGCCGCCATCCCGCTGATGACCGTGGTCAACTATTCGGTCCAGGACACCTTCGGCAACAACCAGTTCTTCTGGGCCGGCAGCGCCTGGTTCGAGGACCTGCTGGCCTCCGAACGCTTCCACGAGGCGCTGTGGCGGCAGTTCCTGTTCTCCGGGATCATCCTTGCGATCGAGGTGCCGCTCGGCATCGCGGTCGCCCTGGCGATGCCGCGCAAGGGCTGGGGCGTGCCGGTCTGCCTGGTGCTGATGGCGCTGCCGCTGCTGATCCCCTGGAACGTCGTCGGCACGATCTGGCAGATCTTCGGGCGCGTCGACATCGGCCTGCTCGGCCACACGCTGTTCAACCTCGGCGTCGACTACAACTACGTCAGCGACCCGCTCGACGCCTGGATCACCGTGGTGGTCATGGACGTCTGGCACTGGACCAGCCTGGTCGTGCTGCTCTGCTACGCCGGTCTGGTCTCGATTCCCGAAGCCTACTACCAGGCCGCGCGCATCGACGGCGCCTCGCGCTGGGCGGTGTTCCGCTACATCCAGCTGCCGAAGATGCACCGCGTGCTGCTGATCGCGATCCTGCTGCGCTTCATGGACTCCTTCATGATCTACACCGAGCCCTTCGTGGTCACCGGCGGCGGTCCCGGCAACTCGACGACCTTCCTGTCGATCGACCTGGTCAAGATGGCGATCGGCCAGTTCGACCTGGGCAACGCCGCGGCCATGTCGCTGGTCTACTTCCTGATCATCCTGCTGCTGTCGTGGGTCTTCTACACGGTGATGACCAACGTCGGGCGCGAGACCGGCTCCGGGACCGGCTCGGGAGGCGGCCGATGACCGATGCCGCCGACAGCGTGCGCGCCGGCGGCCTCGCCGGCACCCGGATCCGGCGCCGCGGCGGGCGCGCGCGCCTGACCTGGCTTGTGCCGACCGTCTACATCGTCTTCCTGCTGCTGCCGATCTACTGGCTGCTCAACATGTCGCTGAAGACGAACACCGAGATCCTCTCGACCTTCTCGCTGTGGCCCGAAAATCCGACCCTGGCCAACTACATGGTGATCTTCACCGATCCCTCCTGGTACTCGGGCTACATCAACTCGATCCTTTACGTGGTCATGAACATGGCGATCTCGGTCGCCGTGGCGCTGCCCGCCGCCTACGCCTTCTCGCGCTACCGCTTCCTCGGCGACAAGCACCTGTTCTTCTGGCTGCTGACCAACCGCATGGCGCCGCCGGCGGTCTTCGCGCTGCCGTTCTTCCAGCTCTACTCGGCGGTCGGCCTGTTCGACACCCACATCGCCGTCGCCCTGGCGCACTGCCTGTTCAACGTGCCTCTGGCGGTCTGGATCCTGGAGGGCTTCATGTCGGGCGTGCCGAAGGAGATCGACGAGACCGCCTACATCGACGGCTACTCCTTCCCGCGCTTCTTCGTGAAGATCTTCATGCCGCTGATCGCCAGCGGCATCGGCGTCGCCGCCTTCTTCTGCTTCATGTTCTCGTGGGTCGAGCTGCTGCTGTCGCGCACGCTGACCGCCGTCGACGCCAAGCCGATCGCCGCCACCATGACCCGCACGGTCTCGGCCTCCGGGCTCGACTGGGGCGTGCTCGCCGCCGCCGGCGTGCTGACCATCGTGCCGGGCGCCTTGGTCATCTACTTCGTCCGCAACTACATCGCCAAGGGCTTCGCCCTTGGCCGCGTCTAGGCAGGGGGGCAAGCGCCATGGATCTCGCCTGGATGGCCTGGACCTGGCCGACCGCGATCTTCTTCGTGACGATCTTCACGCTGATCGCGGCGATGGGCGTCTGGGAGTGGTTCCGGCCCGGCGGCGCGCCCCGGGTCGGCATCCTGCGCTTCGAGACGACGCGCGGCGACCGGCTGTTCGTGTCGCTGCTCGGCAGCGCCTTCATCTGTCTTGCCTGGCTCGGCCTCGTGGGGCCGAGCCTCTGGTGGGCTCTCGCCGTCTGCCTGGCCTACGCGGTCTGCGTGTTCCGCTGGGTCTGAGCCGGCAGCGACGTCGAAACGGGGGCAGGGTCCCGCCTCCGACGAGGGAGACAAGCGGACCGCACACGAAGGGAGGATCATGATGAGAAGACATCTGTTGGCGGCCGCCGCGGCGGTTGCCCTGGTCGCCGGAAGCGGCGGCGGTGCCTCGGCCGACATGGCCGCGGCGGAGCGCTGGCTCGACGAGTTCCAGCCCTCGTCGCTGACCAAGGAGGAGCAGCTCGAGGAGCTCAAGTGGTTCATCGAGGCGGCCGAGCCCTACAAGGGCATGGAGATCAACGTCGTCTCCGAGACGATCACGACCCATGAGTACGAGGCCAAGACCCTGGCCAAGGCCTTCAGCGAGATCACCGGCATCCAGGTCAACCACGACCTGATCGGCGAAGGCGACGTGATCGAGAAGCTGCAGACCCAGATGCAGTCGGGCCAGAACATCTACGACGCCTACGTCAACGACTCCGACCTGATCGGCACGCACTGGCGCTACCAGCAGGTGCGCAACCTGACCGACTGGATGGAAGGCGAGGGCGCCGACGTCACCAACCCCAACCTCGACGTCGACGACTTCATCGGCAAGTCCTTCACGACGGCGCCGGACGGCAAGCTCTACCAGCTGCCGGACCAGCAGTTCGCGAACCTCTACTGGTTCCGCTACGACTGGTTCAACGACCCCGAGATCCAGGCCGAGTTCAAGGAGAAGTACGGCTACGACCTCGGCGTGCCGGTCAACTGGTCGGCCTACGAGGACATCGCCGAGTTCTTCACCGGCAAGACCATCGACGGCAGCGAAGTCTATGGTCACATGGACTACGGCAAGAAGGACCCCTCGCTGGGCTGGCGCTTCACCGACGCCTGGCTGTCGATGGCCGGCAACGGCGACAAGGGCATCCCGAACGGCGTGCCGGTCGACGAGTGGGGCATCCGGGTCAACGAGAACAGCCAGCCGACCGGCTCCTGCGTCGCGCGCGGCGGCGACACCAACGGCCCGGCGGCCGTCTACTCGATCGCCAAGTACCTCGAGTGGCTCAACAACTACGCGCCGCCCGAGGCCGCCGGCATGACCTTCTCCGAGGCCGGCCCGATCCCGGCGCAGGGCAACGTCGCCCAGCAGATCTTCTGGTACACCGCCTTCACCGCCGACATGGTCAAGGACGGCCTGCCGGTGGTGAACGAGGACGGCACGCCGAAATGGCGCATGGCGCCGAGCCCGCACGGCGTCTACTGGGTCGACGGCATGAAGCTCGGCTACCAGGACGCCGGTTCCTGGACACTGATGAAGTCGACCCCGGTCGAGCGCGCCAAGGCGGCCTGGCTCTACGCCCAGTTCGTCACCTCGAAGACCGTCGACGTGAAGAAGAGCCACGTCGGCTTGACCTTCATCCGCGAGTCGACGATCCGTCACGAGTCCTTCACCGAGCGGGCGCCAAAGCTGGGCGGGCTCGTCGAGTTCTACCGCTCGCCGGCGCGCGTCCAGTGGACGCCGACCGGCACCAACGTGCCGGACTATCCGAAGCTGGCGCAGCTGTGGTGGCAGAACATCGGCGACGCGGCCTCGGGCGCCAAGACCCCGCAGGAGGCGATGGACGCGCTCTGCGAGGCCCAGGAGCAGGTGCTGGAGCGCCTCGAGCGCGCCGGCGTCCAGGGCGACATCGGGCCGAAGCTCAACGAGGAGCACGACATGGCCTACTGGGTCGAGCAGGCCAAGGCGAACGGCACGCTGGCTCCGCAGCCCAAGAAGGAGAACGAGAAGGAGACTCCCCAGACGATCGGCTACGACGAGCTGATCAAGTCCTGGGAGGACGCCAACGCCAAGCAGTAACGGCGTAAGCGTCCACCCTCCCGAGGGAAACTCGAGGGGCCGGGCAGCTTGTCCGGCCCCTTCTTTCCTGTCTTGCTGAAGCCAAGGAACGTCAAGGGAGGAGACCCGCGATGACAGCGGATCCCAACAGCTCGGGTGCGATCCTGGCAATCGACCAGGGCACGACCTCGACGCGCGCAATGGTCTTCGACGCCGAGACCCGCGTCCTGGGCCAGGCCCAGCAGGAGTTCGAGCAGCACTACCCGCGGCCCGGCTGGGTCGAGCACGAGGCCGAGGACATCTGGTCCGGCACCCTGGCGGTGGTGCGCGGCGCGCTCGACAAGGCGGGGCTGGGCGCCGGCGAGGTCGCCGCGCTCGGCATCACCAACCAGCGCGAGACGGTGATGCTCTGGGACCGGCGCGACGGCAAGGCGCTGCACCGCGCCATCGTCTGGCAGGACCGGCGCACCGCCGAGCTCTGCCAGTCGCTCAAGCGCCAGGGCCACGAGCCGCTGTTCACCGAGCGCACCGGCCTGCTGCTCGACCCCTACTTCTCCGGCACCAAGCTGGCCTGGCTGCTCGACAACGTCGAGGGGGCGCGCGCGGCCGCCGAGGCCGGGCACCTCGCCTTCGGCACGATCGACTCCTTCCTGATCTGGCGCCTGACCGGCGGCCGGGTCCACGCCACCGACGCGACCAACGCCTCGCGCACGCTGCTCTACGACATCCGCCGCAACGACTGGGACGCGGAACTGCTCGAGATCCTCGGCATCCCGGCCTCGCTGCTGCCCGAGGTGCGCGACAGCGCGGCCGACTTCGGCACCACCGAGCCCGGGCTGTTCGGCGCGCCGATCGCCATCGCCGGCGTCGCCGGCGACCAGCAGGCCGCGACCGTCGGCCAGGCTTGCTTCGAGCCGGGCATGGTCAAGTCGACCTACGGCACCGGCTGCTTCGCCCTGGTCAACACCGGCGAGGAGCCGGTGCCCTCGAAGCACCGCCTGCTGACGACCATCGCCTACCGCCTCGACGGCCGCACGACCTACGCCCTGGAGGGCTCGATCTTCGTCGCCGGCGCCGCCGTGCAGTGGCTGCGCGACGGCCTCGGCGTGATCGGCAGCGCCGCCGAAAGCGGCGATCTCGCCGAGCAGGCCGACCCGCTGCAGCAGGTCGTCCTGGTGCCGGCCTTCGTCGGCATGGGCGCGCCGCACTGGGACGCCGAGGCGCGCGGCGCGCTGTTCGGTCTGACGCGCAGCAGCGGACCCAGGGAGCTGGCGCTTGCCGCCCTGGAATCGGTCGCCTTCCAGACCCACGACCTGGTCGACTGCATGCACGCCGACTGGCGGGGATCGGAGGAGGGCGGCGGGCGCATGGTCCTGCGCGTCGACGGCGGCATGACCGCCAGCGACTGGATGCTGCAGCGCCTGGCCGATATCCTGGCCGCACCGGTCGACCGACCGACGGTCCTGGAGACCACCGCCCTCGGCGCCGCCTGGCTGGCCGGTCGCCAGGCCGGGGTCTGGCCCGATCAGGCCGAGTTCGGCCGTCGCTGGCAGCTCGACCGGCGCTTCGAGCCGGCGATGGGCGAGGAGCAGCGGCGCCAGCGCCTGGCGCTCTGGCACGACGCGGTGCGGCGTACGCTGCGCGGCTGAGCCTTCGGGGGGCGCGGCGGCCCGGCGGGAACCGGCCCGTCGGCGGGGCGTTTCACAGTCCGAATCTGACTTCGGAAAGGACTCCCCCATGCAGCGTCTTCTGACGGGCGGCGCGCTGTCGCTCGCCCTGACCCTCTGTGCTCCCCTCGCGCTCGCCGACACGCAGGCGACGACCGGCGGCGGTGCGACCGGCGAGGGCTCCGACTGCCGCGCCGAGGTTTCGCAGCTGCGCTACCAGATCGCCGGCGAGGAGGGCCTGAAGGAGGGCGACCACGAGCTGCTCGCCGGGCTCACCCCCGAGGAAGCCGGCGCGCCCGAGGAGAACTGGTTCGGCTCGCCGCCGGAGACCGAGGCCATGCTCGAGAAGCTGGAGGAGGCCGGCACCCTGGCGGCAGACGGAGACGTCGAGGGGTGCCGGGCGCTGGTCCAGGAGGTCCGCAAGGCCGTCGAGGACAGCACCGACATCGAGGAGGGCGAGGCCGACGGCTGACGCCGGGCCCTCGCGCCGAGCGGCCCCGCGGGCCGCGCGATGCAGTTGGCGGCCGCCCACAGGGGCGGCCGTTTTTTTCGCGTCTGCCGAACGCCGTGGCAGGCGCGGTTCCGTGCGCCTCCCGGGCCGTCGGCCGGCAGGCTGTCAGGGGCCGCGCGAAAATTTTCGGTTGAAGGCCGCAGGTCGGCTCATACATGCGCCGTCGTAGCAGGGTACGAACAATCAAGCGGAACGCCCTGCGGGGAGGCTTTCTGTATTCGTCGCCTCAGGTGGCTTCCTGTCGTCGGGGAATTGATTGAGTCGGTGTTCTCCGGTGCCCGCTGTTTCTCGATCCGCACCGCGTGGCTGGCCGATTACATTCGGCCGGCCAGCCCAGCGTTCAGGAATTCAGGAAAATGCAAGCGGCATCGCATACGGGACCGACGAATAATGAACTTTTGTTGCGAGAGGCATGACTGAAAAACTAAGCGTCAAGAACCTCTACAAGATCTTCGGGGATGACCCCGACCAGGCGCTCTCCCTGTTGCGAGAGGGCCGATCCAAGGACGAGATCCTCGAGCAGACCGGCATGACGGTCGGCGTGCAGGACGCCGAGTTCAGCGTCGGCGAGGGCGAGATCTTCGTGGTCATGGGGCTGTCCGGCTCCGGCAAGTCGACCCTGGTGCGCATGCTCAACCGCCTGATCGAGCCGACCGCCGGCGAGGTCCGGATCGACGGCGAGGACATCGCCTCGGTCGGCAGCGAGGAGCTGCGCCGCATCCGGCTGGAGAAGATCTCGATGGTCTTCCAGCACTTCGCGCTGTTCCCGCACAAGACGGTCTGCGAGAACGTCGAGTACGGCCTCAAGGTCCAGGGCGTCTCCGCCGAGGAACGGCGCGAGCGGGCTCTGGCGGCGCTCGACCAGGTCGGGCTCAAGGCCTGGGCGGACCGGCCGCCGGCCGCGCTCTCCGGCGGCATGCAGCAGCGCGTCGGCCTCGCCCGCGGACTGGCCGTCGACCCGCAGGTCCTCTTGATGGACGAGCCCTTCTCCGCGCTTGACCCGTTGATCCGGCGCGAGATGCAGCAGGAGCTGATCGAGCTCCAGCGGCGCCTGAAGATGACCATCGTGTTCATCACCCACGATCTGCACGAGGCGCTGATCCTGGGCGACCACATCGCCATCATGAAGGAAGGACGCTTCGTGCAGATCGGCACGGCCGAGCAGATCGTCGGCGAGCCGGCGCACGACTACGTCGCCGCCTTCACGCAGGACATCGACCGCTCGCGGGTGTTCGCCGCCGAGCGCGTCATGCGCGAACCCGAGGCGCTCGATCTCGGTACCGACACGCCGGCCGCCGCCCTGGAACGCATGGACGCCGTCGGACGCGACGCCCTCTACGTGCTCGAGGCGGGCAAGCCGGTCGGCGTGGTGACCCGCCGCGAGCTTGCCGGGCCCGAGGGAGCGCGCTGCGCGAGCCTGAGCGAGGGGCTGGTCCGCGACTTCCCGTCGGTGGGGCCCGACACCAAGCTCTACCAGCTCTACGCCCCGTGCCGCTCCGGCCTGCCGGTCGCCGTGCTCGACGGCGGGCGGCTGCTCGGCACGGTCGAGCAGGAGGATATCTTCGACCAGCTCGCCGTCGAGGAAGCGGCCGGCGAGGCGGACCGGCAGCCGGCCGAGACCGGCGCGCCGGCCGTCGCCTGAGCGAGGAGGCCGAGCCATGTGGCAACCGTCCGACAGCTTCACCCTGCCGCTCGGCGATTGGGTCGATTCCTTCGTCAAGGGCTGGCTGGCGCCCAACTTCCGCGACGTGTTCCAGGCGATCGGCTGGCCCGTCGAACAGGTCCTGCAGGCGCTCAATCTCTTTCTCCAGGCCGTCCCGATGCCGCTCTTCGCGGTCCTGGTCGGCCTGCTGGCCTGGCTGGCCGCCGGCCGCGGGGTCGCGCTCTTCAGCTTCCTGGCGCTGGTCTTCCTGGACCTGATCGACGTCTGGGGCGACACCATGACGACCCTGGCGATGATCCTGACCGCCGTGGTCTTCTGCGCCGTCGTCGGCGTGCCGCTCGGGATCGCCGCCGCGCGCAGCGACCGCTTCGCGCGGGTCTTGCGGCCGATCCTCGACATCATGCAGACGATCCCGCCCTTCGTGTACCTGGTGCCGATCGTGATGCTGTTCGGCGTCGGCATGGTGCCGGGCATCATCGCGACCATCATCTTCGCGCTGCCGCCGATCGTGCGGCTCACCAACCTCGGCATCCGCAACGTTCAGGGCGACCTGGTCGAGGCCGCCTAC
>JAUILQ010000059.1 GCA_030433005.1 Alphaproteobacteria bacterium | reverse complement strand
GGGCCGGGTGCTGCTCGCCGGCCGGCCGCTGCCCGACTACCGGCTCGACGCGCTGCGCGCCGGCGGCGCGCTGGTCGCCCAGGACACCTACCTGTTCAACGACACCCTGGCCGCCAACATCCTGCTGGCCCGCCCCGAGGCGAGCCCGCAGGAGCTCGAGCGGGCGGTCCGCCAGGCCGCGCTCGACGAGCTGGTCGCGAGCCTGCCGGAGGGCCTGGAGACGCGGGTGGGCGAGCGCGGCGTCGCGCTGTCCGGCGGCCAGCGCCAGCGCGTCGCCATCGCGCGGGCCTTCCTCAAGGACGCGCCGGTGCTGGTGCTCGACGAGGCGACCTCGCACCTCGACGCGCTCAGCGAGAAGGCCGTGCACGCGGCCCTGACCGAACTGATGAAGGACCGCACGACGCTGATCATCGCGCACCGCCTCTCGACGGTGCGCGAGGCCGACCGGATCCTGGTGCTGGAGGAGGGCCGGCTGGTCGAGCAGGGCCGCCACGCCGAGCTGCTGGCGCGCGGCAGCAGCTACGCTCGCCTCGTCGCCCGCCAGCTGGCTGCGGCGCGCGGCGCCGGCCGGAACCCGGAAGAGGCGGCGGCCGAGTGAGGCCTCAGGCGGCCAGCCCGGCCTGGGCCTCGCCGCGTGCGGTCTCGCGCAGCCGCACCCGCTTGCGGCGGTCGAGCCAGAGCCACAGGCCGCTGACCACGAAGCCCGCGGGCAGCAGGGCGACGAGCAGCCACAAGGCCCGCACGACCGGGCCGGCGAAGTCGCCGATGTGGATCCAGTAGCGCGCGCGCCAGAACCAGGTCGCGGCGTTGACGTCGTCGCCGCGCTCGACGGCGAGCACGCGCGGGGGCTCGTCGCCGACCCAGACGCGGTGCGCCATCAGGCCGTCGTCGGGCTTCAGCCCCATCGAGAGCGGCTTGCCCGGCTGCGGCGCGCGGAAGTGCTGCAGGCGGCTATCGGGAAAGGCGGCCTGGCCGACGGCCACGGCGGCGTCGAGGTCGGCGATGTCTGCGACGCCGGCCATGTCGGGCTCGCCGGTCTTGGCGACCTCCTGGCCGGTCACGGTCTCGACGACCGCCTCCATCGTATCGTGCCAGTAGAGCGACATGCCGGTGACCGCGACGGTCGCCAGGATCAGCGAGGTGGCCACGCCTGCCAGCTGGTGCAGGCGCAGCACCACGGCGCGCGGCGTGCGCCGGAAATCGACCTTGAGTCGGGCCAGGCGCTTGGGCGGCAGCAGCCACATCCACAGGCCGACCGCCATCTGCGCGATCAGCACCAGCGTGATCGCCGAGATGAAGTGACGGATCCAGGGCGTGATCGTGCTGTCGCTGGTCAGCCAGCGCCGGTGCAGCGCGACGACGAAGCCGTAGGGGCTGTCGTCGTTGCGGTAGTGGTCGAGAATCTCGCCGGTGTAGGGATCGAGGTTGAGCACGCCGGCGCCGTCGGCGAGCCACAGCTTCCAGGCCTCTGCGTCGCTCTTGCCGAGGCCGAAGGACCAGACCCTCACCTCGGGCTTCTGCTCGGCAATCCGGGCGAGCAGCTCCTGGTATCCGAGCGGCCCGGCGTCGGGCGCCGGCCGCTCGACCGTCCAGCGCTCGGGCTGCACCAGGTCCTGCAGTTCCTGGCCGTAGACCAGCAGCACGCCGGTCAGGCTGAGCAGCAGCAGCGGCCCGGCGGCGAGGAGCGAGAGCCAGAGATGGGCGGTTCGCAGCCAGCTGTAGCGCATCGGTCCGGTCCCTCGCGCGTCGTCTCGTCGCGTGTGGTCGGCCCGGGCCGGATGGGCCCGGGCCGCAAGGTCAGAAGGTGTGGTCGACGCCGAGCCAGAAGACCCGACCGATGTTTCCGTCGGTGTCGATCTGGTTGCCGACCACGGTCTGGCCGTAGTCCTTCTCGTCGGTCAGGTTCTCGACCCGGAAACGGAAGGTCCAGTCGGCCTCCGGCGACCAGCCGGCGCCGAGGTCGATGCGCGTGAAGCCCTCGCGCTCCTGCAGGTTGCCGCTGGCGTCGACCTCGTCGTAGCCGGTCGAGTAGAAGCCGGTGCCCCAGAGGTTGATCTCGTCGGTCAGGCGGTAGTCGAGCCGGAGCGAGAACTGGTTCTTCGGCACCGAGGCGGTCTGGCCGTCCCAGAAGATGTTGGAGTTGACCTTGCTGCCGTCGGCGCGGGTGGCCTCGACGTCGAGCACGCGCATGTAGGCGCCGGAGACCGCGAGATCGTCGGTGACGTTGGCGAAGAGCTCGACCTCGATGCCGGACTGGTCGACCTCGACGCTCTCGATGGCGCCGCTGTTGCGCCGCGGCACGTTGTCCTGGCCGATGTTGTACCAGGCGACGTCGAGGTAGCCGCCCGACCAGCCCTGGTTGATGCCGAACTCGAGCGTGCGCGATTCGACGACCTCGTCGCCGGCGCCGGCCGGGTTCAGGGCGTCGGTGCCGAAGTTGCCGTACTTGCTGTAGAAGCGGTTGTAGGAGGTCGCGTAGCTGAAGCGCAGGCGCGTCATCTCGAGGACGCTGTAGGACACGCCGCCCTCGTAGGAGAGCACGCCGTCCTGGGCCAGGTTGTCGGGCTGCTCGGCGCCGTTGTAGACGATGTCGTTGTTCAGCCACGTGTAGCGCAGTCCGCCGTTGACGACGAGGTTGTCGTCGATCGTGAAGGCGTTCTGCGAGTAGGCCGAGATGTCGTCGAAGGTGTTGTCCCAGACGCCGTCGCGCAGCGAGTTGGTGTGCTTGTACTCGGCGCCCAGCGTGTTGTCGAAGTCGAGCCAGCCGGTCAGCGGCGTCGAGAGGTAGTGCTCGGCGAAGCCGATCTTGTTGGAGATCGCCCGGTCGCGGCCGCGCTCCGGCCACTGCGAGCCGCCGTCCTCGTAGAGGAAACCGAAGCGCAGGGCGTTGATGTCGCTGAGCTTGGTGTCCAGCGTCGCGGCGCCGTAGACCGTCTTGGTGGTGATGTCGTTGATCGCCCCGTTGCGATAGATCTCCGGATCGCTGCGGTCGTAGATGCCGAGCACCTCCAGGCGGGTCGAGTCGCTGAAGTTGTAGCCGAGCTTGCCGAGCCCGCCGATCACCGTCTGCTCCTCGAGCAGGTCGGGATGCCCGAAGTAGCCGCCGTAGAGGCCGCTGCCGGCGAAGTAGTAGTCCCAGCTCTCGCCGTGGTCGGCCGCCTCGCCCTGCAGCAGGGCCTCGCGGGCGGTGCTGGTGTCGAGGCTGAAGGCCTGGTGGTGGTCGTAGCTGCGGCCCGACTTGATGGTCGTCTCGACCAGTCCGCCGTCGGTGCCGTCGCCGTAGCCGACGCCGCGCCCGCCCTTGAGCACGCCGATCCGGTCGATGGCGATGGTCGGGATCAGGGTGTTGGCGTAGCCGCCGCCCTCCTGGCCCTGCGAGCGGAAGGCCGGCAGGCCGTCGATCGATTCGGCCGCGCCGAAATCGCCGAAGGTCCGGATCTTCTGGCCGCCGCCGAAGCGGTCGCCGTTGAACGGCTGGTTGATGATGCCCGGCACGTTGTAGCGCAGCGCGTCGCCCGGGTTGACCGGGTTCAGGTTCTGCAGCACCGAGCCGTCGATGTAGGAATCCGTGCGGCTCTCGTTGATCGCCCGCTCGACGTCGTTGCGGATGCTCTGGGAGGGATGGTCGTTCGCGCCCTCGACGACGACCGGCTCGAGCTTGAAGGTCTCCGCCGCCGCACCCCACGGCAGGGCGCAAAGGGAAATCGCCGCGCAGCCCGCGGCCAAGGCAACTCTTCTCATGTCGTCCCCCGACTAGGAATCTCGCTCGGCCGCTCCGAAGCCCCCGCTTGCGGGGCGGCGTCGTTCGATCCCTAAGGCAGGCGACTCGCAAATGCAACTGATTCTCAGAATCATTCGCAATACGAGGTCTGGAGGGAGGCAGGGCTTGCGCGTCGACGCGCCCCGGCCGCCGCCGTCAGCCCTCGGCGAGCCTCCGGCGCAGCACCTTCTGGCGGCTCGAGACCATGTCGCGGTCGAAATAGGCTTGGCGCATGTGGCGGTTGCCGCCGCCCGACAGCTCGAAAGGCTGGCGGCTGTGCAGCACCCGGTAGTTGTCCAGGACGAAGGCCTGGCCGGGCTGCAGCTTGAAGCGCACGGTCATCTCGTCGGAGTAGATCAGCTCGGCGAGTCGGCGGCGCGCCCGGTAGTAGAGCGCCAGCTCCTCGGGCGGCCGGGCATCGGCGAACTCCGTGCGGTTCGACCAGGCGACGCGCTCGACCGCGCCCGCGTCGTCGAGGCCGATCAGCGGGCAGCGGTTCTCCAGCAGCGTCGTCTCGTCCTGGTAGCGGAAGGTGACCGGCGTCGTCGCCAGCGCCTCGAAGGCCGCGGGGTCCTCCGCGCGCAGCCGCTCGGCCACGGCGAAGCCGTCGACGATGCCGCTCTCGCCCCCCTCGAAGGAGTTCTCCAGGCAGTGCAGCACGACATAGCCGATGGTCGACGAGCGGTAGGGGTTGTCGACGTGCGGCTCCAGCCCGCGGTTGGTCAGGGTCAGGTCGAAGGCGTTCGCGTCGACCCTGACGTCCTCGACGCCGCCCCAATTGGTCAGCTTGATGTTGCCGATCAGGCCCATGAACTCGAGGATGCCGTTCTTCTCGGCCGGCACCTCCTCGACCAGCACGCAGCCGAGCCGCGCCAGGTCGTCGAGCAGGCCGAGCAGCCCGGCCTCCTGCTTCGCGTCGTCGAGCCGGTAGCGCGGAAAGCCGCCGAGCGAGGCGTCCCAGAGCTGCTTGTCGCCGACCAGGTCGAGCTGCGGCGTCTCGGCCACCGCGCGCCGCAGCTCGGCGCCGGCGAAGCGCGCCACCGCGCCGTCGCTGAAGCCGACCTCGACGCTCGCCTCGCCGCGCCGGCGGGCCGCCAGGACGCTCAGCTCGAGCGGCAGGAAGGCGGCCTCCAGCTTGCGCTGGCCGGTGCGCGGGTCGAGCGTGTCCTCGAGCGGCGCGCGCTCGCGCAGCCAGATCGGATGGAAGGTGAAGCTGCGGCCGTCGGCCCAGGCGACGGCGAGCCCGCGCGGCTCGACGGCGACCGACTGGATGGCGGCGGGATGACGGCTCACGGAAAGACCTCACGACTGGAAGGAATGGAAAGGCGGCGGGGCGGGAGCGGCAGTCCCGTCCCCCCGGATACTACGCCAGGCGCACCGCGCGGAAGCCCCGGTCGGGCCGGCGGTACCCCGCCATGCGCAGCCGGCGCTGGCGCCGAGCGCGGCGGCGGCGCAGCATCCGCCCCACCGGCCCGCCCGGGCCCGCCAGCCCCTTCGAGACAGGAACGCGACGCCATGAAGCTCTTCTACTCGCCCGCCTCGCCCTACGTGCGCATGGTCAGCGCCCTGGCGCTCGAGACCGGCCAGGCCGATTCGATCGAGCGCCTGCCCAGCGCCGCCGGGCCGGTCAAGCGCGACGCCTCGATCCTCGCCCACAACCCGAGCGGCAAGGTACCCACGGCCCTGCTCGAGGACGGCAGCGCGCTCTACGACAGCCGGGTCATCTGCGAGTATCTCGACGCCCGCCACCAGGGCCCGCGGCTGTTCCCGGCCGAGGGGCCGGCGCGCTGGCAGGCCCTGACGCTGTTCGCCCTGGCCCAGGCGCTGCTCGACGCCGCGCTGCTGGCCCGCTACGAGAGCGCGCTCAGGCCCGAGGACAAGCGCTGGGACGACTGGCTCGAGGGCCAGCTCGCCAAGGTCGACTCCTCGGTCGCCGAGCTCGAGGCCGACTGGATCGACCGGCTCGAGGCGGCCTTCGACATCGGCGCGCTCGGCGTCGCCTGCGCGCTCGGCTACCTCGACTTCCGTTTCGCCGAGCGCGACTGGCGCGCCACGGCGCCGCGCCTCGCCGCCTGGTACGCGGAGGTCTCGAAGCGGCCTTCGCTGGCCCAGACCGTGCCCCAGGGCTGACGCCGCCCCCGCTCCGCTTCATCGCGCCATGGAAAACTGGCAAGCTCGCACGACAAGAAGACGGGAAACGCCAGCGGGGAGATGCGCGACGATGGAGCTCTACGGCTACTACCGGTCCTCGACCTCCTACCGCCTGCGCATCGCGCTGGCGCTCAAGGGGCTCGACTACCAGGCGCACTACGTCAGCCTGCCGAAGGACGAGCAGCGCGGCGAGGGCTACCTCGCGGTCAACCCGCACGGCCTGGTGCCGACGCTGGTCGACGGCGGCCACACGCTGACCCAGTCGCTGGCGCTGCTCGACTACCTGGAGGAGACCCACCCGGAGCCGCCGATCCTGCCCGCCGATCCGGCCGGCCGCGCCCACGTGCGGGCGCTGGCGCAGGTCATCGGCTGCGAGATCCATCCGCTCAACAACCTGCGTGTCCTCAAGTACCTGAAGGGCACGCTCGGCCTCGACCAGGCGGCGCACGACCGCTGGTACTGCCACTGGGTCACCGAGGGCCTGAAGAACTACGAATCCAGCCTGCAGGGCCTCGAGGCCCAGGGCCTGCGGGGCGGCCGCTACTCCTATGGCCAGGCGGTGACGATCGCCGACATCTGCCTGGTGCCGCAGATCTTCAACGCCTACCGCTTCCACTGCCCGCTCGACGCCGTCCCGCGCACCATGGCGGTGTTCGAGGCCTGCATGGCGCTGCCGGCCTTCGACGAGACCCAGCCGAAGAAGCAGCCCGACGCCGAGGCCTGAGCGCAGCGTTCCGGGACGGCGTCCTCAGAAGATGCCCAGGGCGGCGAGCAGCATCTTGACCGCGGTGGCGATCAGGAAGAGCGCGAAGAGCACGCGCAGCAGGCCCGGGCGGATGGTATGCGCGATCTTCGCCCCCAGCGGCGCGAAGACGATGGTCAGCGGCGCGATGCAGACCAGGCCGAGCAGGTTCGGGTAGCCCAGCGAGAAGGGCGGCAGGTCCGGGTGGCCCCAGCCCGAGACGACGAAGCCGATCGAGCCCGGCACCGCGATCAGCAGGCCGAACACGCTGGCGGTCGCGACCGCCTGGCGCACCGGGTAGGCGCAGGCCGAGAGCAGCGGCACGCCGAGCGTGCCGCCGCCGATGCCCATCAGGGTCGAGATCACGCCCATGGTCAGGGGGATCGGCTGGTCGAGCGGCGTCCTGGGCAGTCCCTGGAACAGCGGCTGGCCCTCGCGGCGCAGCAGCATGAACAGCGCCACGGCCAGGGCGATGACCGCGAACACCAGGCTCAACTGCGCCGAGCGCAGCTGGCCGGCGGCGAGGCCGCCGAGGATCGCGCCGACGACGATGGTCGCCGCCCAGCGCTTGATCAGCGACCAGTCGACGGCGCCGCGCCTGGCGTGGGAGCGCGCCGAGGAGATCGAGGTCGGCACGATGGTCAGCAGCGAGGTGCCGACGGCGACGTGCATCAGGATCGCCGGCTCGACGCCGAGCACCGCCAGGATCACCGAGAGCACCGGCACGATGACGATGCCGCCGCCGACGCCGAGCAGCCCGGCGAGCACGCCGGCCAGCGCGCCGGTCGCGACCATGGCGCCGGCGAGCCAGGCGAGCTCGCCGAGGGGAGGAAGATCGATCAAGAAAGCAGCCCCGCGACTGGGAAGGCAGGAAGGAGACGGGAAGAGGTTTTAGGGTGCGCGCGCCCCCTTCGCCACCCCTGCCCCGGCACTTCACCGTTTCCGCGCGGCGGGTCTGCCTTGCAGCGGCGGGCGTTGCGCCGCCGGCCGGACCTCGCCTATGCCGGAGCCCGACCTTCGCGCAACGAAAGGATCTCCAGGGCATGGGCGACACGGCAGGCGGCGGGCAGAAGCCCCGCTTCGCGATCATGGGCAGCGGCGGCGTCGGCGGCTTCTTCGGCGCCAAGCTGGCGGCGGCCGGCTTTCCGACCACCTTCGTCGCGCGCGGCGCGCACCTCGAGGCGCTGCGCGATCACGGCCTGACCGTCGAGGCCGGGGAGGAGCGCAGGACCCTGCCGGTCGAGGCGACCGACGACCCGTCGAGCATCGGCCCGGTCGACTTCGTGCTGTTTTCCGTCAAGCTCTGGGACACCGAGAGCGCCGCCGAAGCCTGCCGTCCGCTGATCGGCCCGGACACCGCCGTGCTCTCGCTGCAGAACGGCGTCGATTCCGAGCAGCGCATCGCCGGCGTGCTGGGCGAGGAGCACGTGCTGGGCGGCGTCGCCGAGATCTCGGCGACCATCGCCGAGCCCGGCGTCATCCGCTGCTACAGCCCCTTCCAGCGGATCCGCTTCGGCGAGCTCGACGGCCGGCAAAGCGAGCGCTGCGAGATGCTCGACGCCGCGCTGACCGCCGCCGGCATCGAGCACGCCCGGCCCGAGGACATCCACGTCGCGCTCTGGACCAAGTTCATCATGCTGGTCGGCCTTTCGGCGCTGACCGCGGTGACCCGCCGGCCGGTCGGCGAGGTGCGCGGCGACCCCGACACCCGCGCCCTGCTGCTCCAGGTCATGCGCGAGACCCTGGCGGTCGGCAAGGCGAGCGGCGTGGCGCTGCCGGACGACCTGGTCGAGACCATGGCCGAGCGCGCCAACAGCCTGGGCGCCACGGTCAAGGCCTCGATGGCCGTCGACCTGGAGCGCGGCAACCGCCTGGAGCTGCCCTGGCTCTCCGGCAAGGTCGTCGGCCTCGGCCGCGAGCTCGGCGTGCCGACCCCGGCCAACGGCTTCGTCGTCGCCGCCCTCAAGTTCCACCAGGACGGCGCACCGCGGGACTGACGCGCCGAGCCGCCTTCCCCCTCACCTCTCCCTCCCACGGCCTGCGGCCGCGGGCCCCTCCCTCTCCCCTCCCCAAGGGAGCGGAGAGGGATTGGAGCGCCGGGCCCAGCCGTTCGACTCCCTCTCCGCCCTTTGGGGGGAGAGGGCCGGGGTGAGGTGGGAGCGGCGCGGCCGCCCGCTACTGCCACATCGCCCGCATCCGGGCGCCGACGTCGACGCGCGGCGCGGCGGCCGGCGGGCGGGCGGTGAGCGGTCCCGTGGCGGCCTTCGGCCAGGCCGTGCGCTCGAAGAGGTCGAGCAGCTCGCGCGCGATGAAGCGGCTGCGCGAGGCGTAGACGTGGCGGTCGCCCTGGGCGCGCTGGGCGTGGGTGAAGAAGCGCTGCGGCACGATCAGGTCGAGGTCGTCGCGCGCCCGGGTCATGGCGACGTAGAGCAGCCGCCGCTCCTCCTCGAGCTCGGCCGTGGTGCCGGCGCCGAGGTCGGAGGGCAGGCAGCCGTCGACGACGTTGAGAACGAACACCGACTTCCACTCCTGGCCCTTGGCCGAGTGGATCGTCGAGAGCACCAGGTAGTCCTCGTCGAGCAGCGGCACGCCGGCCTCGTCGCTGGTCGCGTCGGGCGGGTCCAGGGTCAGCTCGGTCAGGAAGCGCTCGCGCGAGGGGTAGCCCTGGGCGATCTGCTCGAGCTGCAGCAGGTCGGCGCGCCGCACGGCCGCATCCTCGTGGATGCGCTCGAGCTGCGGCTCGTACCACAGGCGGGCGCGCTCCAGGTCGGCGGGCCAGTCGCGGCCGCCGTCGGAGGCGAGCCCGGCCAGGGTCTCGACCAGGCCGGCCCAGCCCTCGCCGGCGCGCGGCGGGGCCGGCAGCCCGGCCAGCGCGGCCAGCGGGTCGGCGGCCGCCGCCATGGCGTCGAGCGCGCGCTGCGCCGAGGCCGGCCCGACGCCGGGCAGCAGCTGCAGCAGGCGGAAGCCGGCGACGCGGTCGCGCGGGTTGCCGGCGAAGCGCAGCAGCGCCAGCAGGTCCTTGACGTGCGCCGCGTCGAGGAACTTGAGGCCGCCGAACTTGACGAAGGGGATGTTGCGCCGGGTCAGCTCGACCTCGAGCGGGCCCGAATGGTGCGAGGTGCGGAACAGCACCGCCTGCTGCTTCAGCGTCGCGCCGGCCTCGCGGTTCTCGAGCACCCGCTCGACGACGTAGCGCGCCTGGGTCGCCTCGTCGGCGACCGCGACCAGGCGCGGCCGCCCGCCGGACTCTCCCTCTCCCCGGCGCTCGCTCCAGAGGTTCTTGGTGAAGCGCTCGGCGGCCAGGCCGATGACCCCGTTGGCGGCTGCCAGGATCGGCTGCGTCGAGCGGTAGTTGCGCTCCAGCGTCAAGACCGTCGCCGGCGGCTCGAAGGCGGCCGGGAAGTCCAGGATGTTGCGCACCGTCGCGGCCCGGAAGGCGTAGATCGACTGGGCGTCGTCGCCGACCACGGTCAGGCCCCGCCCCTCGGGCCGCAGGGCCAGGACGATCGAGGCCTGCAGGCGGTTGGTGTCCTGGTACTCGTCGACCAGCACGTGGTCGAACAGGCCGCCGATCTCGGCCGCCAGCTCGGGATCCGAGACGGCCTGGGCCCAGGCGAGCAGCAGGTCGTCGTAGTCCAGCACGTTCTGCTGCTGCTTGGCCTCGACGTAGCCGGAGAACAGCTGCCTGAGCGCCTCGGCCCAGTCGGCGCACCAGGGAAAGGCCTGCTCCAGCACCGCGTCGAGCGGCTGCTCGGCGTTGACGCAGCGCGAGTAGATCGCCAGGCAGGTCGCCTTGGTCGGGAAGCGCTTCTCGGTCCTCGACAGGCCGAGCTCGTGGCGCACCAGGTTCATCAGGTCGGCCGAGTCCTCGCGGTCGTGGATCGTGAAGCCGGGGTCGAGGCCGAGTTGGGCCGCGTAGTCGCGCAGCAGGCGCGCGCCGATGCCGTGGAAGGTGCCGGCCCAGGCGAGGCCGCCGGCCAGCACGCCGGCCTTCTCGCCGAGCGCCTGGCGGGCGATGCGCTCGACCCGGCGGGTCATGTCGGCGGCGGCGCGACGCGAGAAGGTCATCAGCAGGATGCGCCGCGGATCGGCGCCGCCGACGATCAGGTGGGCGACGCGGTGCGCCAGGGTGCTGGTCTTGCCCGAGCCGGCGCCGGCGATGACCAGCAGCGGCCCCGCGCCGTGCTCGGCGGCCCGCCGCTGCTCGGGGTTGAGGCTGTCGAGAGGGCCGGCGGGCGGGACGAGAGGTACGGCGGACAAGGAAGGGCTCGCGACTCGGGGACTCGGGCGATCCACTGAATCACGGTCCCCTTTCGTTCGCAACGCCGGCGAGCGCTGTCACACCGGGCTCGTGCCCGAAAGGCACAGGCCCTACCCCGCGTTCGCCGCGGCGGTCGCCAGGACCTGGGCGCCGAGCGCCAGGTCGTCGTGGGCGGTGTCCTCCTCGAAGGAGTGGCTGATGCCGCGCTTCGAGGGCACGAACAGCATCGCCGCCGGCATGACGTGGGCGACGTTGGCGGCGTCGTGCAGCGCGCCCGAGGGCATGCGCCGCCACAGCCCCTCGGCGTGCTGCCGGGCCGCCGCCTCGATGCGTGCCGCCAGGGCCGGGGCCATGCGCGCCGGTTCGATCCGCGCGTAGGCCGAGCGCGAGACCGAGAGCTCGCGCTTGCCGGCGACCTCCTCGGCGGTGCTGCGGATGACGCTCTCCATGCGGTCGAGCCGGGCGGTCTCGCCGTCGCGCCACTGCACCGTGAAGTCGACGCGGCCCGGCACGATCGAGGGCGCGTTGGGGTGCACCGCGACGTGGCCGATGGTCCAGACCGTCGCCGGGGTGACCAGCGGCGCCAGGCGCGCGTTGAGCAGCGTCGTGAACTCGGCCAGGCCCTGGTAGGCGTCGCGGCGCAGGCGCATCGGCGTGGTGCCGGCGTGGTTCTGCTGGCCCTCGAAGCGGTAGCGCTCGCTGCGGATGCCGACGATGTCCTCGACGACGCCGATCCGCTCGCCCGACTGGTCGAGCACCGGGCCCTGCTCGATGTGCGCCTCGACGAAGGCGGAGAAGCGGCCGTGCGCCGGGAAGTCGCCGGCGAGGTCGGCCATGGTCGCCCGCGCCTCGGCCATGGTCACGCCCTCGTGGTCGGTCATGGCGTCGGCTTCCTCCAGCGACATCAGGCCGGACCAGACGCGGCTGCCGGTCAGCGTCGTGAAGCGCCCCTCCTCGTCCTGGAAGGAGACCACCGCGACCGGGGGGCCGCCGGCTTCCCGGCTGGCGCGCGCAACCTCCAGGGCGGCGATCACGCCGTAGGCGCCGTCGAGCCAGCCGCCCTCGGGCTGGCTGTCGGAGTGCGAGCCCATGAGCAGGCAGGGCTCGTCGCCGGGCGGCAGGCCGAAGAGGTTGCCGACGGGATCGAAGACCGGCTCCAGCCCGGCCTCGCGCATCCGCCCGGCCAGCCACTTGCGCGCCTCGATGTCGGCCTCGCAGTAGGCCGGCCGCACGACCCCGCTGCCGCAGCGGCCGTAGGAGCGCAGGGTCTCCAGGTCGTCGAGCAGGCGCTGCGGCTGGATGGTGATCCCGGTCATGGCGCTTGGTCCCCTTCGTCGGTTGCCAGGGTCGGTCGGCGGGCTCGATGGCGCCTCGGCGCCAGCATGAACGCCGGGCAAGGCAGGTTTCCCTCTTTGGCCTCTCGCCAGCCGCCTCGGCAAGCCCTAGCTTCTGTCGACAACGAGCCGTCTTGCCAGAAGCCCTCCAGGGAGACCCAGATGCCGGACCTTGGCAACCGCCAGTCGATCTACGAGCCCGAGCAGCCCGACCTCAAGTTCCCGGTGCGTCCGGAGTTCGAGACCGCGGCCGAGGAGCGCCAGTACCGCAAGGAGCGGCTGGTCGGCGCCTGCCGCTACTTCGCCCAGCAGGGCCTGGACTACGGCTTCGCCGGCCACCTGACGATCCGCGATCCGGAGCGCCCGGAGCTCTACTGGACCAACCCGATGGCCGTGCACTTCGCACAGGTCCGGATGTCGAACCTGATCCTGGTCGACCACGACGGCCGGGTCGTCGAGGGCGAGTACGCGGTCAACCGCGCCGGCTTCGTGCTGCACGCCGCGGTCCACGAGCAGCACCCGGACATCCTGGCGATGTGCCACGCCCACACGCTCTACGGCGGGGCCTTCGCCGCGCTCGGCCGGCCGCTCGAGCCGATCTCCCAGGACGCCTGCGCCTTCTACGAGGACCACGTCGTGATCACCGAGGAGGCCGGCCAGGTCGCCGTCGAGAACCCGGCCGGGCCGAAGGTCGCCGCCGCCTTCAAGGGCGTCAAGGCGGCGATCCACCAGAACCACGGCCTGCTGACCGCCAGCCGCCACTCGATCGAGTCGGCGGCCTTCTGGTTCGCCGCGCTGGAGCGCTGCTGCCAGCAGCAGCTGCTGGTCGAAGCCTCGGGCCACAAGCCGATCCGGGTGCCGGAGTCGGCGGCCCGCTACAGCCGCGAGCACGTCGGCAGCGAGTACATCGGCTGGCTGCACTTCCAGCCGGCCTACGAGCAGATCGCCGCCAGCCAGCCCGACATGTTCCAGTGACCCGGCGCCCCTCGTCCCGAGCGAGGGGCTAGCCGTCCATCGCCTCGCGCAGGCTCTTCGGGCGCATGTCGGTCCAGTGCTCCTCGACGTAGGCCAGGCAGGCTTCCTTGGAGTCCGGACCGAACACCGATGACCAGCCGGCCGGGATCTCCTTGCCGGCGGGCCACAGCGAGTACTGCTCCTCGTCGTTGATCAGCACCCGGAAGACCTCGCCGTCGACCGTGACGTCGTCGACGACGCGGCCCTCGCCTTCAGCCTCGCTCATCCCTCGGCTCCGTTGTTGGCCCCGCTCGCATCGGCGCGAGCCTAGGCGCTGCGGCGGCCGCTGCGCAATGCCGCGCAGCCGGGCTTGCCGGGAGTTAATGCCCAGAGTGCGCGAGCGGGCGGCGGGCCGCGTCGGGCCAGCGGCAACAATGGCCGCCGGGCCGGGCGCCATCCGGACAGCTTTCGCCGGCGTCGGGGGCGCCCGAGCGGCCCTGCCGTTAAGAATTCGGCCCGCCGCCAACAGACTAACCCAAGAAACCCATGGCGCTTTCTCATGAAATCGCCGGTCGGGGCAAGCGCCGCCGGCCGAGGAAGTGCGGCCCGCCCTCGATGACAATCATTTAATTCTGTTGTGCGTTGTCTCGGCCCCGGTTTGCGGGCATCCTCGCTCCCAGAGAGCGAGCGTCAGGGACGAGCCCCGATGCCGGTCTGCGCGCCAAGGTGGCAGATCGGCGACCTCGCCGCAGGGACTTCACCGCTCGGGGGGCTGGGGGTGGCGATGCAGAATGGATCCGCTTGGGAGTCTGCGGCGGGCGGCGGCGACGCCGGGCGGCGCACCGCGGTCGCTTCCGCTCCCTCGGCCGCAGCCGACGCACGCGAGGTCCCGGCGGCCGGCCGCTTCCGGATCGCGCTGGTCAAGCCGTCGCACTACGACGACGACGGCTACGTCATCCAGTGGCAACGCTGCTTCCTGCCCTCGAACTCCCTGGCCAGCGTCTACGCGCTGCTGCTCGAATCGCGCGAGCGCCGGATCCTCGGCGACGCGGTCGAGATCGAGATCAGCGTCCAGGACGAGACCAACACGGTAATCGAGCCCGAGGCGCTGATCGCCTGGCTGAGCGAGGCCGAGGCGGGCGGCTTCCTGGGCCTGGTCGGCGTGCAGTCCAACCAGTTCCCGCGCGCCCTCGACATCGCCCGGCCGCTGCGCGCCGCCGGCCTGCCGGTCGCCATCGGCGGCTTCCACGTCTCCGGCTGCCTCGCCATGCTGCCCGAGGTCCCGCCCGACATCCAGGAAGCGCTCGACCTCGGCGTCACGCTGTTCTGCGGCGAAGCCGAAGGCCGCATGGACGGCTTCGTCCAGGCGATCGCGGACGGCAGCGCCCCGCCGATCGTCAACTTCATGGACGACCTGCCGGACATGGCCGCGGCGACCGCGCCCTTCCTGCCCAGCGAGGTGATCGCCCGCAACCTAGGCTCGACCTCGTCGTTCGACGCGGGGCGCGGCTGCCCCTTCCAGTGCTCCTTCTGCACGATCATCAACGTCCAGGGCAGGAAGTCCCGCTTCCGCACCGCCGACGACATCGAGGCGATCCTGCGCACCAACGCCGAGCAGGGCATCCACGCCTTCTTCGTCACCGACGACAACTTCGCCCGGAACAAGAACTGGGAGGCGATCCTCGACCGCTGCATCCGGCTGCGCGAGGTCGAGGGCATGACCATCCAGTTCACCATCCAGGTCGACACGCTCTGCCACAAGACGCCCGGCTTCATCGAGAAGGCCGTGCGCGCGGGCGTCGACCAGGTCTTCATCGGCCTCGAGAACATCAACCCGGACAACCTGACCGCCGCCAAGAAGCGCCAGAACAAGATCTGGGAGTACCGGGCCATGCTGCAGGAATGGAAGCAGCGCGGCGTCATGACGACCGCCGGCTACATCCTGGGCTTTCCCGGCGACACGCCCGAGAAGATCCGGACCGACATCGCGATCATCCAGCGCGAGTTGCCGCTCGACATCCTGGAGTTCTTCAACCTGACGCCGCTGCCCGGCTCCGAGGACCACCAGAGGATGACGCGCGAGGGCGCCTGGATGGACCCGGACATGAACAAGTACGACCTGGAGCACGTCGTCGCCAGGCACCCGGTGATGAGCGCCGCGGAGTGGGAAGGCATCTACCGCGAGGCCTGGCGCCTCTACTACACGCCGGCGCACATCGAGACGCTGCTGCGCCGCGCCGCGGCCAACGGCCAGCCGGTCGAGGAGCTGGCCCGCATCATCGCGCTGTTCTGCGGCTCGATCTCGATCGAGGGCGTGCATCCCCTCCAGGGCGGCTGGTCGCGCGTCAAGGTCCGCACGCAGCGCCGCAGCGGCCTGCCGGTCGAGAGCCGGCCGGTCTTCTACGCGAAGCGGGCCTGGGAGGTCGCCAGCCGCCGCGTCCTCTGGTCCCTGCTGCGTCGCAGGATCGAGCGGATCCGGCGCCGGATCCTGCGCGAAGGCAAGGTCGAGGCCTACCAGGACTTCGCCCTCGCACCGGTCGCCGGGGAGACCCTGGAGGATCTGCAGCTGCTCCAGACCCATGGCGGCAGCATCGCCCGGACCTACGGCGCGCCCGACCTGAAGCAGCAGCCGCAGCCGGTCGCGGCCTCGGGATAGCCGACAGAGCTGCGGCCGTGGAAAGGGCGAAGCCAGTGCAGCGCGGGACGCGGCGCCGCCGACGCGGCGATGCGGCGGGGCTGCCGTCGGGCCAGGAGGGCCTCGGCTGAATGAACGAGACGGCCCCGCCAACCGCCGACCTGACCGCCTGCCCGCCCGCCGGAGCCTCCGGCCTTCTGCCGCTGCTGCGCAGCCAGCAAGGCATCTGGTTCGCCCAGCGGCTCGACCCGGGCGACTGCGCCTACATTATCGGCCAGTACACGGAGATCCGCGGGGCGGTCGACCGCGATCTCTTCGACTCCGCCGCCCGGCAGGTCGTCGCCGAGACGCAGACGCTGCGGGTGCACTTCGAGGAGACCGAGGACGGGCCGGTCCAACGCATCGCCGCCCTGGCCGACTGGTCGCTGCCCTTCGTCGACCTCTCGGCGCAGGCGGATCCGGAAGCCGCCGCCCGGCACTGGATGGGCGAGCGGCTCGCCGTCCCATTCGACGTCGCCCGGCCGCCGCTGTTCTTCTGGGCGCTGCTCAAGCTCGCCGCGGACCGCTTCTACTGGGTCCAGATCGTTCATCACCTGGTCCTCGACGGCTACAGCGGCCATCTCGTCGCCCGGCGGCTGGCAGAGCTCTACTCCGCACGGCTGGCGGGCGGCGCCGCGCCCGCGACGCAGGTCGTCGAGCTCGCCGAGCTGGCCGCCGAGGAGGCGCGCTACCGCGGTTCCGAACGCTGGCTCAAAGACCGCGACTACTGGCTGGCGCGGCTCGCCGACCGGCCCGAGACGCCGGCCGGCCTCGCCGAGCGCGCGACCACCGGCGAAAGCGGCTTCAGGCGCAGCCGCCTCGAGCTGCCGGCCGCGCTCGCCGACGCGCTCCGCGAGCAGGCCGCCGCCTGTCGCGCGACACCGGCGAGCCTGATGACGGTGGCGGTCGCGATCTACCTGCACCGGCTGACCGGCCGGCGCGACATCCTGCTGGCCACGCCGGTGCTCGGGCGCAGCGGCGCGGACGCCAGGCGCACGCCGGCCATGATGGCCAACGTGCTGCCGATCCGCCTGCGGGCGATACCGGGCCGGAGCGTCGGGGCCCTGGTCGAAGAGGCGGCGCGCCAGCTGCGCGGCGGGCTCCGCCACCAGCGCTTCGCCCGGGAGGACCTGAGGGAGGCGCTGGGGCTCGGGCCGCTCGACGGCGACATCACGGCGGTGGCCGTCAACTCCATGCCCTTCGACTACGACCTGCCGTTCGGCGGCGCGCCCTCGGCGACCTTCAACCTGTCGAACGGCCCGGTCGCGGACCTCGACGTCCAGTCGTACGAGGGTGCGGCCGGCCAGCCCTGGATTCTGCACCTCAACGCCAATGCCGTCCGCCATTCCGAAGGCGCGCTGCGGACCCATGCCGAGCGCTTCCGTCGGCTGCTGGGCGCCATCGCGGCAGCGGGACCGGAGGCCCCGGTCGGCAGCCTGGAACTGCTCGACGCGGGCGAACGGACCACGGTGCTGGAGGCCTTCAACAGGCCGATCGGGGATCCCTGCGCGGGCCCGGACTGCTCGGCTCCGGACACCCTGCCCGCGCTGATCGAGGCGCAGGTCGCGCGCACGCCCGAGGCGCCCGCCCTGGCCTTCCTCGACGAGAGGCTGAGCTACGCCGAGCTCGACGCCCGGGCCAACCGCCTTGCCCGGCTGCTGCGCGACAGCGGCGCCGGCCCCGAAACGGTCGTCGCCGTCGCGCTCGAGCGTTCGCCCGAGCTGGCGGTCGCCCTCCTGGCCGTGCTCAAGGCCGGGGGCGCCTGCCTGCCCCTCGACCCCGACCAGCCGCCCGCCCGCACGGCCTATCTGCTGGAGGACAGCGGGGCCGGCCTGCTCGTCTCGCGCTCGGCTGTCGCCCGACGCCTGGCCCTGCCGGCCGGCGCCGTCCCGCTCCTGCTCGACGACCGGGCGGTGCGCGCGGCGCTCGCCGGCCTGCTCGGGACGCCGCTCGGCGACGCCGAGCGCAGCCGGCGGCTGGAGCCCGGCAATCTCGCCTACCTCCTCTACACCTCGGGCTCCACGGGAGCGCCGAAGGGCGTCGCCGTCAGCCATGCCAGCCTGGCCGCCAAGCTGCGCGACCTCGGCCGACGGCTCGAGATCGACGGCGCGGCGCGGGTCGCCTGCCACGCCAGCTTCACCTTCGATGCGAGCCTCGAGCAGCTGTTCCTGCCGCTGGCGCACGGCGCGCTCTGCCTGCTGCTCTCCGAGAGCGAGCGCCTGGACGGCGAGGCCCTGGCCGCGGCCGCGACCCGCCACGGCCTCACGCACCTCGATCTCGTGCCCTCGCAGGCCGAGGCCCTGCTGCTCGACAATCCGGCTCTGCCGGCGCTCGCCTGCCTGCTGCTGGGCGGCGAGACGCTGTCGCCCGGCCTGGTCCGGCGACTGCGCCGCGAGGGACCGGCGGTCGGCCGCCTGCTCAACGTCTACGGACCGACCGAGACCTGCATCGACGCGGTGGCGCAGGAGGTCGAGGAGGACGACGGCACGGTCGTGCCGATCGGCCGGCCGCTGGCCGGCTACCGGGCCTACGTGCTCGACCAGAGCCTGTCGCCGCTTCCCCTCGGCGTCGCCGGCGAGCTCTACATCGCCGGCACCGGCCTGGCGCGCGGCTACCTCGGCCGGCCCGGCCTCACGGCGGAGCGCTTCCCGGCCTGCCCCTTCGGCCCGCCCGGCCAGCGGATGTACCGCACCGGCGACCGCGCGCGCTGGCGGGCCGACGGCGTCCTGGAGTTCCTCGGGCGGGCCGACCAGCAGGTCAAGCTGCGCGGCGTGCGCATCGAGCCCGGCGAGATCGAGGCCACGCTGAGCCGGCTGGACGGCGTCGCGCAGGCCGTCGTGATCCTGCGCCCGCCGGAGCCGCAACCCGGCGCCTTGGGCCCGTCCGGAGAGGCGCGCCTGGTCGGCTACGCGGTGGCCAAGCGCGGGGCGACGCTGGAGGCCGGCGCCCTGCGCGCGGCGCTGGCCGAGCGGCTGCCGAGCGCCATGCTGCCCTCGGCGATCCTGGTGCTGGAGTCCCTGCCGCTGACCGCCAGCGGCAAGCTCGACCGCCGCGCGCTGCCCGCGCCCGACTCGGGACCGGCCAGGCCGGCCGCGGCCCCGGGAAACGAGAGCGAGGCGCTGCTCTGCGCGCTCTTCGCCGAGCTGACCGGAACCGAGGCGGAGGCCGTCGGCATCGACCACGGCTTCTTCGAGCTCGGCGGCCATTCGCTGTCGGCGATGCGCCTGCTGGCGCGCCTGCGGCGGCAGACCGGCAAGGACCTGCCCCTGCGCGCGATCTTCGATCACCCGACGCCGCGCGCGCTGGCCCGTATCCTCGAGCGCACCGGGCAGGCTCAGGCTTCCGACCCGCGGCCCGGCGCCGGCGCGCGCGGCACCGACGAGCGCGGCCGCAGGCTGATCGCCCTCTCGCCCGGCCAGAAGCGACTGCTGGCGCTCGACCGGCTCGACGCGAACGCCGCCTACACCATGGCCGGCGCCCTGCGCCTGTCGGGGCCGCTCGACGCGGCGGCCCTCGGCGCGGCGCTGGCCGACGTCGTCGACCGCCACGAGCCCCTGCGCACCGTCGCGCTCGAGAGCGGCGAAGGCCCCCTCGGCGCCCTGCTGCCGCCCCCCGCGTCCGACGCGCTGCTCGCCTTCGAGGATCTCGGCGAACTCGACCGCCGAACCCGCGAGCGCCGCATCGCCGAGCGCACCGCGGCCGAGCCCGGGATCCGCTTCGACCTGGCCCAGGACTACAGCCTCAGGGCCAAGCTGCTGCGGCTCGGCGCGGAAGAGCACCTGCTGCTGCTCACGCTGCACCACTGGGCCGCCGACGGCGTGTCGCTGGGCCTGCTGACCGACGAGCTCGGCGCCGCCTACCGCGCCCGGCTGCGCGGCGCCGCACCGACGCTGGCACCGCTCGCCCTGTCCTATGCCGACCATGCGGCCTGGCTGGAGGACTGGCTGCGGGAGAGCGGCGGCCACGAGCGGCAGCGCGCGTTCTGGACGGCGCAGCTGGCGAATGCGCCGGAGCGGCTCGACCTGCCCACCGACTTCCCGCGCGCCGCCGCGCGCTCGCGCCGCGCCGGCCGGCTGCCGCTGGTCCTGCCGGCCACGCTGGCCGGCCGCCTGCGCGCGCTGGCAAGCCAGGCGGGCGCCACCCTCTTCCCGCTGCTGCTCGCCGCCTACGCCGGCCTGCTCGGCCGGCTGAGCGGCCAGGACTCGCCGGTCGTCGGCACCGCCGTCGCCGGCCGGACCCGTGCCGAAGCCGAGGAACTGATCGGCTTCTTCGTCAACACGCTGGCGCTCCCGGTCGACCTCGCGGGCCGGCCCGACAGCCGCGCGCTGCTGGCCCGGACGGCCGCGCTCGCCCGCCAGGCCCTGGAGCACCAGCACCTGCCCTTCGAGCAGCTGGTCGAGGAGCTCAGGGTGGCGCGGACGCTCGAGCACATGCCCGTGGTCCAGGCGATCTTCGCCTGGCAGACCCAGCGGGCCTTCGACCTCTCTCTTGAGGCGCTATCGGTCGAGCTGCTCGAGCCGCCGCCGGCGCAGGCCAAGTTCGACCTCGGCCTGTCCCTGGCGCCGCTGGCCGACGGCAGCATCGCCGGCTGGCTGGAGTACGACGCCTCGCTGTTCGAGCCCGCGACGATCGCGCGCTGGGGCGCGGCCTTCCGGCGGCTGCTGGAGGGCATGACCGGCCGGCCGGAGGCGCCGGTTGCCGGGCTGGAGATCCTGGCGCCCGAGGAGCGGCGGCGGATCCTCGGCGCTTTCGCCACGGCCCCCGAGGTGCCGGCCGGGGCACCGACGACCCTGCCCGCCCTGGTCGAGGCCCAGGCCGAGCGCACGCCCGGGGCGACCGCGCTGCTGTTCGGCGAGGACGCGGTCAGCTACGCCGCGCTCGACGCGCGGGCCGAGCAGCTGGCTGACCTGCTGCGTCGGCGCGGCGCCGGACCGGAGATCGTCGTCGCGATCGCGCTCGAGCGCTCGCCCGAGCTGGTGGTCGCGATCCTGGCCACGCTCAAGGCCGGCGCCGCCTATCTGCCGCTCGATCCCGGCCATCCCCCGGCGCGCAACGCCTTCATGCTGCGGGACAGCGGCGCCCGGCTGCTCGTGACGACGCGCCCGCTCGCCCAGGGCTTCGCCGCCGGCGCGAGCGACGGCGCCAACGACGGTCCTGAGCAGCTGCTGCTCGACGGCCCCGACGTCGGTGCGGCCCTGGGAGCGCCCGGCGAGCCGGGCGGCCCGGCCAGCCGGGAGCGGTCGCGCCCCGCGCCCGGCAACCTCGCCTATGTGATCTACACCTCGGGCTCGACCGGCACCCCCAAGGGCGTCGGGGTCAACCATGCCGGCGCGGTCAACCTGGTGCGGGCCCAGCGCACCGCCTTCGCGGTGACGCCCGCCGACCGCGTGCTGCAGTTCGCCACGCCGGCGTTCGACGCGGCCGTCTCCGAGATCTTCGTCACGCTGGGCAGCGGTGCGGCCCTGGTCCTGGCGCCGGCCGCGACGCTGCACGATCCGGGCCGCCTGGCCAGACTGATCGAGCGCGCCGGCGTCACCCAGGCGACCCTGCCGCCGGCCCTGCTGCCGAGCCTCGACCCGCACGCCCTCGCCGGGATCGCCACGCTGGTCGTCGCCGGCGAGGCCTGCCCGCCCGACCTGGTGCGCCGCTTCGCCCGGAACCGCCGCATGCTCAACGCCTACGGCCCGACCGAGACGAGCGTCTGCGCGAGCATCAGCGCACCGCTCAATCCGGAGCGCGACGCGCGGGCCTCGGTCACCATCGGCCGCCCGATATCGGGGGCGCGGCTCTACCTGCTCGACCGGCTGCTCGCGCCGGTGCCGGTCGGGGTCGCGGGCGAGCTCTACATCGCCGGCGTGGGCGTGGCGCGCGGCTACCTGGGCCGCGCCGGGCTGACGGCGGAGCGCTTCCTCGCCGCCCCCTTCGGCGCGGCGGGCGAGCGCATATACCGCACGGGCGACCTGGCGCGCTGGCGGCCGGACGGCACCCTGGAGTTCCTCGGCCGCGCCGACGAGCAGGTCAAGCTGCGCGGCTTCCGCATCGAACCCGGCGAGGTCGCGGCGGCCCTGGCCGGCCTGGACGGCGTGTCGCAGGCCGCCGTCGTCACGCAGCCGGCGCCGGACGGCGAGGTCCGTCTGGTCGCCTACGTGACGCTCGACGAGGCCGTCCGGCGCGAGGGCGACGCCGCCGCGGAGATCGTCGCGGACTGGGAGGGCGTCTTCGAGACCGCCTACCGGAACGAGGCCCTGGACGAGGCGCCGGACGCTGCCGTCGGCCTCGACTTCAGCGGCTGGACCAGCAGCTACAGCGAGGCGCCCTATCCGCGCGAGGCCATGCTGGACTGGCGGGCCTCCACCCTGACGCGCCTCGCCGCGCTGCCCCATCGCCGCGTGCTGGAGATCGGCTGCGGCACCGGCCTGCTGCTGACCGGCCTGGCGCCCGAGGCCGAGACCTACGTCGGCGTCGACCACAGCGCGCGCGCGATCGCCGCCTGCCGCCGCCTGGCGGAGACGCGGCCCGAGCTGAGTCACGTCCAGCTGATCCGCGCCGCCGCCGACGAGCTCGCCGCCCTGCCCGAGGGGCCCTTCGATCTGATCGTCGTCAACTCGGTGGTCCAGTACTTCCCGAGCGCCGGCTATCTCCGAGAAGTGCTGTCCGGGCTGACCGGCCGGCTGGCCGAGGCGGGCTGCCTGTTCCTCGGCGACCTGCGCCACCTCGGCACGCTGGAGTGGTTCCACGCCGAGGTCGGCCTGCAGCGGCTCGGCCCCGAGGTCACGCACGGCGCGCTGCGGCAGCGCGTGCAGCGGGCCGCCGCCGAGGAGGGCGAGCTGCTCCTCGATCCCGCCTGGCTGGCCCGCTTCCTCGAGGAGGAGCCGCGCCTGCAGGACCTCGCCCTTGAGCCGCGCCTCGACCGCTTCGCGACGGAGATGGCGCTGCACCGCTACGACGCCACCCTGCGGCGCCGGGCGCCGGCGGACGCCGGCGCCGAGGTCGCCTGGTGCACGCCCGCCGCCCCGGCCTCGGCCCTGCTGCAGGACCTAGCGGACCGCCTGGCGGCCGCGCCCGACAAGGCGTTCGGCCTGCAGGACCTGCCCGACCCGCGTCTCGCGCCCGGGCGGCGGCTCTGGGAGCGCCTGTCGGCGGAGGGTCCGGAACGCGCCGCCGACGAGGCCCCCGTCGGCGGCCGGCCTCCCGAGGCCGCGGACGACGTCGACCTGGCCGCGCTGCGCGACCTGGCGCGCCGGCAGGGCCGCGCGCTGGCCGTCGGGCTGGCGCCGAGGCCCGGCCGGGTCACGGTGGTGTTCGCGCCGGCGGGCGCGCCGGCGGAGAGGCGCTGGCTGCCGCGCTACCCGGCCCAGGCCGGCGGGCCGCTCGCCAACCAGCCCGAGCGCCGCCGGCGCGAGCGGGTCGTCGCGGGCCGACTGCGCGAGTCCCTGGGCCGCTGCCTGCCGGACTACATGCTGCCCTCGGCGATCGTCGTGCTCGAGGCCCTGCCGCTGACCCCGAACGGCAAGCTCGACCGCCAGGCGCTGCCGGCGCCGGAGATGGCGAGCGCAAAGGCGGTCGTGCCGCCGGCCAGCGAGACCGAGGAGCTGCTCTGCGCGCTCTACGCAGAGCTGACCGGCGCCGCGCCCGAGCAGGTCGGCGTCGAGCACGGCTTCTTCGAGCTCGGCGGGCACTCGCTGTCGGCGATGCGGCTGCTGGCCCGCCTGACGCGGCAGACCGGCAGGGAGCTGCCGCTGCGCGCCCTGTTCGAGCATCCGACCCCGCGCGCGCTGGCGCGTGCGCTCGACCTCGAGCACGGCTACTCGCCCCTCCTGCCGCTGCGCCGCTCCGGCAGCCGGCCGCCGCTGTTCTGCGTCCATCCGGCCGGCGGCAGGGCCAGCTGCTACCGGCCGCTCGCCGAGCTGCTGGACCCCGAGATCCCGGTCTGGGGCCTGGAGGCGGCCGGCCTCGAGCCGGGCGAGCGGCCCCATTCCTCGATCGACGAGATGGCCGACAGCTATGTCGCGGCGATTCGCTCCGTGCAGCCCTGCGGCCCCTACCACCTGCTCGGCTGGTCGCTCGGCGGCCGCATCGCGCACGCCATGGCCGAGCGGCTCGAGGCGCTGGGCGAGACGGTCGCCTGCCTGGTCCTGCTCGATGCGCCCGCCGAGGTCGGCAGCGCGGCCCGGCCGGGGACGGAGGGCGAAACGGCGGACGACGAAGCGGCACGGCAGACGGCCCGCGAGCTTGCGCGCCTGACCGGCCAGCCGGTCGCCGAATTGCAGGGCGAGCCCGAGCGGCTCGACGCGCTGCTGCTCCAGCTCGCGGTCGCCTCGGGCCTGCTGCCCGCCGACGCGCCGCGGGAGCTCGCGCGCCGGGTGCTGGACAACCTGCGCGGCGCCGAGGCGCTGATCGCCGGCCACAGGCCCGGCCGCTGCCGGGCACCGATCCTGCTGTTCCGCGCGGACGACGGGCCGGGGAGCGCGGAACCGGCGGGCGCGGAGCCGGCGGGCGCGGAGCCGGACGAAGGCTTCGGCTGGCAGCGCCACACGACGGCGGCCTGCCGCTGCCTCCGGCTCGAGGCCGGTCACTTCGGCATGCTGCAGCCACGCCCGGCCCGGCAGGTCGCCCGGCAGGTCGAGAGGCTCTATCGCGAGGAAGACGGTGAACAGCCGCGGAGAGGCAAGCTGCCGGGAGAAGGCGAGGCGTCGGGCGAGGCCCGCGCGGCTCTCGTCGAGGCCGTCACCTCCTGACGCGCCTTCCGACGCAGCCGTGGGCGCACCGGGCCCGACAGGAGGAATCCCGACGGCGTCTAAGGGCGGAGACGGCGCTGGAGCAAGCGGGAAAATGGCGGAGGGGAAGGGATTCGAACCCTCGATACGGTGTTAACCGTATAACGGTTTAGCAAGGCGTTGATTTTTCCTAGTTTCCTGCCGATCTTTGTGGAAGCATCAATTTCTGTGCCATCCACGTGCCACGAGATCAAGAAATGGCGGTTATCCTGACCCGCTCCGGTCGCCACACAGCACGCGTCCGATACAAGGGCGTGTCAATCGCGCAGACCTTCTCAAGCAAGACTGCTGCGTCGCGGTGGGGGCGGGACGTCGAAGTTGCGATCGACGCTCGCGAGTGGCCACGCCGGGACTTGGTGCCGCCTCACCTCTGGGCCAAGTGGGGCCTGCAGGAACATAGGGCTGCGCCCGACGATAGCAGGCCGCACGCGGGATGGACGCTGGACAGGGCGCTCGAGCATTACGCGAACACAGTCACGACCTCCAAGAAAGGCTGGAAAGCGGAGGGTGACCGGATCGCAGCTTGGCGCAAGCGGCCGTTAACGAGCCGTCGCTTGGACGATAGCGAGCTGCCGGCCCTTCTCCAGAAGCATATCGGCGAGCGGTTAGCGGCGGGGCGGGCCAACAACACAGTACGCAATGAAATTTTCTTGATTAGCGCTGTTTTCGAGCATGCTCGGGCGCCCGATGTAGACGCGAGCGGCCGTCACGGATGGGGACTCAGTGAACTTACAAATCCGACTCACGCGCTAGTGCTACCGCCGCCGCCACCAGCCCGTCACCGGCGGCTTGAGGACGCGCATGCGGAAGATCAACACGGTGAAGAGGATCGCCTGCGGGCCGCACTCGCAGCAGGGCCAGATCCCGTCGTAATGGCTACGCTGTTCACCCTTGCGATCGAGACGGGAATGCGACTCTCCGAGATCCTCGACGTTCGCAAGGGGCAGCTCCGGCGCGCCCAGGGAACTCGCTTTGTTGCGCGACCCGACAGCAAGAATAACGCCGGTCGACGCGTTATCCTGTCTACCCGTGCCGCAACTGCGCTTGACAGCTTGCTCGAAACGCTGCCAGCCAAACTAGACGATGAGGATCGCCTGTTCCGGCTCGATGTCCCAGCCGTGGAGTACCGTTGGCGGCTGGCTCGGCAGGCCGCCAAGGTGACGGGATTGCGCTGGCATGATCTTCGCCACGAAGGCCTTTCCCGGATGGCGGAACGGGACCTGACGATCGGAGAACTGCAAGCACAAAGCGGTCATCGGACCGCTCAGATCTTGCTTGGGTACGTCAACGCTAAACCAGCCACGGTCGCGAAGAAGTTGGGCTAATCGGCTCACTGGCCATCGATGCCAAAACGGCACGCTACATCACCGATAGTCAGGATGTTCACGGCGCGTGTGGCTGCCTTTTGGGCGCCCCCGACCCCTCTTCGCCTGAGGCACCGCCGCCAAACAGTCGTTCGCGACCCGATGGCGACGCAGGAATGCGTCAAGGTCTTCAGGAAGGAAGACGACCGATCGGCCAACCTTCACGTATGGAAGGCCGAGCGCGGGAAGCCGGTTCTGAAGCGTCTTCTTGCTCCAGCCAAGCTGCGCGGCGACTGACTCGAAAGACAGAGTGAGACGGGTCTGAGAGTGGTAGTTATCAGCCATCATTCTGGTCCAATACGGAATGCGATTGGATCGATGAGATCACGCGTTGCCGAAAACAGGAAAAGCATTGCTCAATTCAGCGGGCTTGGCCGCCTGTCGGGGAGAATTTCCCAGAGTACTGGCAACGGCTGATCCGCGGGGCCGTGTACTGATTCGGCACGGACGCCGAAGGTTCGTCATTAGACCTCCCCGCGCTCAAGGGCCGCGAGGTTCTCCCGGATGAACCTCGCGAGACCACCGCTCGCAGGGGCCGTATCGAGACTCGCCTCCCCCGGTAGATCGAAGGCCTGGAGAAGGGCGTCCCTGACGAGCGCCGATGCGGGTCGGCTGCGACGCGCGATCAGCCGCCCGTGGACCGCGGCGACACCAGCGTGAACACTGCGCAAGGGCTTCTCGCTGAGCGTCCAGACATACTCGTAGTGATTGTGGCGCTCGGCCTCTCCGACGTTGGCGATCGCCATCCTGGCGAGCAGGGTGCGGCTCTCGGTGCAGCCATAGGGATCGAGGTAGACAGGCACGACAAGCATGTTCGAACTCCTCTCGTGTAGGGTGCCCTGCCGGATCTCAGGCGCGGGACTAGCAAGCGGACCTGCTCCTCGCGGGGGAGCGGGCAACACGCAGCGCTGTCACCAGCCTCACTCCGCCGCAGCCGTCGATTGGCGCGAAGAAGCGACGAGCCCGCTCGTCCACCTCGGCAGTCTTTGACGCCGATTCCTGGGCCCAGTAACCCGGTCCAGGCTTCTCCCGTTGTGGCCGCTAACGCGGCCAATCCTGCAGAGGGAATGAGCCTTGGCGACCGCATCGATCCAGCAGCCGGCGGGACTGCGAGCAAGGAAGCCGCAGTGGCTTTGGCCCTGCCGCCGAACAGGGGGGGAGCCGTCCGGCCCCTTGCGGCTTTCGCGGCGAGCGAACCGCATCGTCAGCTTGCCCCCGAAATCTCGTGAAACAGCCACAGGGCCACCCGCATCACCATGGACAGAACCGCTGTGGCAAACGCGCGCTGCTTGTTCGAAACCCGACCGACCCTGACCATCGGCTTGTCTCCTTTCTGATTTAGCTGGAGGGCATGGGGACGGCCGCGCCCAGGCAGCTGTCTCCATGCTTGTTTCTGCCATTGCGCTCTCGGCTAGTTCGGCCGCCCGATCGGCCTCAGGCTCGCCGCCATGGCCCGCTCGGTCGCACGCTTCATCGCGCGGATCGGCAGCCCGGCGGCAAAGCCACGCCTGAGAGCCTCGACAGCCAGCGGGTCGAGTCGCGGCAAGTCCTCAATCTCGACGCCGAACTCCTCGGCGATGTCCCGGACGATCGCCTCGTAGATCGCCTCGAAGGCCTCCGCTCCCGGCGCCGTCACCCGAACGATCGTGAAGCGCGACAGCAGAGGCTCCGGCAGACCGTCCAGGGAGTTGCACGTCGCCACCCAGTTCACCGCCGAGAGGTCCGCGTGGTGCTGCAGGCAGTCGTCGTGGAACCGGCGGGCCGTCTCCGGCTCGAGCAGCTGCACGAGGGTATCGACGATGCGCCCGTTGCGCCTGCTCGATCCGGCCTTCTCGATCTCGTCGACCAGGACCAGCGGATTGGCAACCTGGTGATCGGCGATCGTGCGGATCACCGCCCCCGGCTCTGCCGTGGACCAACCCCGGGCTGTGCCTGCCAGGTCTCGGTTATCGCTCATGCCGGCGGCCGCGATGACCCGCAGGGGAACCCCGGCAAGCTGTGCCAATCGCCGGCAGAAGCGGGTCTTCCCGCAGCCAGGCGGCCCGACCAGAAGCAGTGGCCGAAAACCGAAATAGCGCCGGTCGGGCGCAACCGAGCGCAGCCTGAGATCGTCGGCGATGAGGGCCGCGGCGTCCGAGTGGTTGGGGAACTCCTCCGCCAGCGCCTCGACCGTCTCGGGGCCGATGTCACCACCGGCTAGCGGCAGCAGGTTGGCCAAGCACATGTAGCGCTCGGCGTTGACCTCTCGAGGCAAGCCCGGGAAGACCTTCTTCCGATCCTCTCTCGCGACCTCGCCGAGCCCGGCGAGCGCAGGGAGCACATGATGGACGGGCCCCGCCGGCGGCTGCCAGGCAGGAATAGCCTCGACCTCGGCGGCAAAAGCGTCGAGCAGGGCGTAGCGGATCTCTTTCGCGCTCCGGATCTGCCAAGCGCAGGAATAGGCTAGTTCGGGCTTCGCGGCGAACTCCAGCGCGTGGCGGAGCACGTCGATCTGCCGGCTCCTCGTCTTGGCGGGTTCCCGCTCCAGAAGGCGGCTGTAGTTCACCTGCTTGCTGAGCAGCGTTCCGAGGACGACCTGCTGAGGGATCGGTAGGCGAAGGCGCTGGATCTTCTTGCCCATGGGGGTGGTCTCCGTGAGACGGCAGACCGTGCTCGACGCAAAACGGCCCGCCAGATGGCGGGCCGCTGCGGCAGACCTGTCTCAGATGGACTAGTCGCGCGAGCGCACCTCGCCTGGGGTGGCGAAGGGACGACGGATAGCGACAGGTATCTGGTGCCTTCTGATCATGTCTTTGATTCTACGATGCTTTGTCTGGGGCTCCAAGCTTTTCGCATCGTCCAGTCGCCGAAAATCCTGGTGCCCATGCGGGACCATGGCGATCTGGCGACGGGCGCAGGGATCACCACGGCGTTGGACCCTCCTGGTCCAACTCAGCGTCGGCGTCGGCTCGTCGTTCGCGTGGTGAACATGCCTCCGCTTGGCGCCGCGCTAGCTGTCCGAAAAACGCTTCAGCGCATCGCTGTAGAGCCTCACAAGCTCCTCGCAGACGCTCGAGAGATCGTCCAAGCGCTCCCGTTCGACCGCGTCGGTTTCGTCGCGCTCCCGGAGCCGCTCCTCGAGCCGGTCGAGGCGGTCCAGAATCGTCTCCTGGCGATCCATGAGTTGCTTCACCTGGACGATCAATTCGCGCTCCATGGGAGTGAGGGTCGAGTCCATCATTTGTCACCTCTGTGGTCTGCTCGGTTTGGGGAAGATGGAAGGACAGCGGCTCGCCGTGTTCCGGCACGGTCAGCTGTTTGGGTAGGCCAGCGTGCTCACGATCCTCGAGGGGAAGCGCGTCCTCGAGCTCCGCCCAGCTCGCACGGAGGTCCTTGACCTCTCCATCGCTGTGAGCCTCCGGAAGCCCGTCGAGACGTTCAGGCTGGGCACGGTCGAGGCTACCCAACCCCAGCGCGGCGTCAGGCGCCGCGGCTGACCAGGCTGGTCCGAGAAGGCGGCTGCGATGGTAGCGAGCCCGGCGCTGTCGAAGCTCCGCCAGTCGTGCCTCGACCGCGGCAAGGCGCGCCGCTGGCTCGTCCGGGCCCTCGTGAGCTTGTTCCGCGAGCGCCTCACGGGAGACAAAGGACCGGGAGAAGAGTGGCCCGCGCAGCCGGACGCGCTCTCGGGCCGGCGCGCCTGGGTCGCCGACCGTGATGTAGTCCTGGCCCGTGCGGAAGACCGCCAGCCCAACCCGCTCGAAGTGAGCGATGACATCGCCTCGGCTCTCGATGCGTCCGGCGGCGACCGCTTTCTTGGCCCACGCCAGGAAGCCCTCGCGCAGGTCCGGCTGTGTGGCGCATCCGGCTCGCAGCTGCTCCGCCAGCTGCTTGGCTTTCCAGTCCGGCAGCTTCACCTGGCGTTGGCGCTTGGGATCCTCCGGATCGGCCCAGCCGAAGCGCAGGTTGAATGAGGACCGGAAGACGTCCCAGAGGGCTCTGCTCTCGGCGCCGGGAGGATGCGCGTTGAGCGCCTTCAGGCGCCCATTGCCGTCAACGACAGCCCGCGGGCTGAGGAAGTTGAGCTCCAGCCGCCCGGTGTGAGTGTGCGTCGTCCAGAAGGTCGGCGGCCGGCGCCCGATCGGAATCCCGGCGAAGGCCGTGTCCTCGAAACCGTCGATGACCTCGCGAATGCACGCCCGCAGGATCGGGTCGCCGGCGTTGAAGGCATTCACGTCGACATCGCTCGCCGCGAAGCTGAGCACGCAGCTGCTGTAGCGATACTTGAACGGGACCGCCCCGATGGCGGCACAGACCAGCTCCCTGTCGCCGCGCAGGACTTCCGGGGCCGGCTGGCGGCGCAGCGACGCTCCCTCTGCGCCGCGGTCGGCCTTGTAGACGACCTCGTCGGCCAGGTAGGCAACTGCCGAGCGGCCGCTGGCATCGCTTTGACCGGTGTGCTTCGCCCAGGCGACGAGCATGGGGATCGTCCTCCGCGGCCCGGTCAGCCGGCATCGCCCTCGCGGGGCCGAGACCCCCGCGAGGATCGGAGCAAGGACATCGCCAGGCGCTCGACCCGCAGGAGAGCCGCGACGAGGCTGACGGCGTCGACGGGATCCGGGCACTGCCTCGCCCAGGCGGCGATCTGCTCGAGATGGGCCGCGATCCGCCCCATGACGAAGGGGGCAAGCGGATCGTCGGTCGCCTCGGACGGCCGCCCGAGGGCAGCCTTGCGCACGAAGACAGCGGACGGCAGGCCCGCGCGCCCGGCAGCCGCCACGAGCTGCGCATGCTCGGCCTCGGTGAACTTGGCTTTGATGACGAAGCTCCGCCGCGAACTGGGAGCCAGGCTCGGCCGTCCGGTCGTGGTTGTCGTCTTCAAACCTCTTCTCCCGCAGGATCGGCCCGCGCCAGCGGGCCGGGGTTCCAGGGGGCGGAGCCCCCTCGCATGGCCCCGCGGGGCAGAGGAAAGGTCGCGCGCCAGCGCGGACTTTCCGGGGCCCTCCGGGGGAGCCTTGCTTCACTTCTTTAGGAGCGTATGACGCCGAGAAGAAAACGAGAGGGATTGGTTGATTCTGGCTCTCGCAAAGTCCTACTGCGGCCGACCGCCCCATCAGCAGGCCAATACGCCTATCAATTCCTGGCAGGACCCCTGTTGCCTCCGGCTAGCGGCCTGTTAACTCCGGCCAGTACCGTGCGAGCCGGCTGGCGTCGTCGATCGCGACGCGCAGGTGCGGCCGAACTTCTTGGTGTCGACGTGGATCAGCTCGCCGGGCCGCTCGCGCTCGTAGCGTACGACGGCGGGCTTGGGGTCGAGCGCCGCCAAGCGCCCCAGGCCGAGCCGGCGCAAGACCACGCCGACGGTCGAGACCGGCCGGCGGAGCTGGCGGGCGATTGCCGGCCCGCTCAGCCGCTGGCGCCGCAAGGCCTCGATCTCCTGCCCGGCTGCCGCCAGCCGCCGCGGGCTGCAATGCGGCCGCGAGGGCGGTCAAGCAATCCCGCCCGCCCCACGCCGGCAAAGCGTTCGCGCCACTTGCGCACCATGCGCATCGACACGCCCTGCGCTGCGGCAACCGCCGGCAGCGCCGCCTTCAGGCATGTGTGTCACGGAGGTCAGCAACCCCATCATGGATTCGCCGCCGGCCGTTCTGAATGATGCATGGCAGCGTATCCGCGAGCCTTGGTAGCCCCGTAATGCCATGTGCCTCAAGTTTAGCCAGCGCTGCTTGTCGGGGCGCTCCGGATGCCCATTCTGAGGAGTCGAGTGGTTTAAACCAAGTTTCCACACTCCACTCGATCCGTAGCCACGGGTCTACGCGCTCCACCTCTCCGTCGGCAATCCGCCAAAGAGGGAAGTAATCCCTTGAGAAGATGACCTGTGACCCGTCCTTGAGCGTCCAGTATCCATAGGGAAGCCAAAGCCGGGTTGGAACATAGGGCACGACGTCGATCGCGGGTCCCTTAATCTCTGTATGCAGGCATCGACCAAAGGTCGTGTCGTAGATAATCCAGGGCTCTTCATCATTATCTGCACATTGGTAGCCGGCGTTCAGGGCGGCCCCAGGAAGATCTACCTCCACGAATGCGCCACGCCTCGATGGATCATGATGGATCACACCCGTGAGTTCCCACGCAGCGCACCTGATGGCCAAGCTATCTTCGAGCGACCAATCCTTATCGAACGTCAAGTAGCTCTTCGAAAAGACGTGCTGTAAGTCGCCAATGTCAGCGTTCAGTTCAAGAGCTAACCGCACGATCTGCGTCGCCATCGCGCTTCTGCGTCTATCAGCGGACAAAGTATCGGTGAGCGGCGATGCGGGCTGATCAGCACGACAAGACATGAGATCACGCCAGTTGAGATAGCCCGTCGAACGAGCGACGGCATCGTGTGCCGCGCCCATTTCAATTCCCAACGATGTCGCGATCCGTCTCGCAGCTTGGGCAGGTCGCTCCACCGAATCAAAAAAGGTCCTCATAGCCATAGCCTTCCTGGTTGTTTCATCTCAGCGCGGAGAAGGTTGTCTCTCGGCTCCTTGCCCGCCGATCTGTTGTCTCCGATCTTCGATGACCTGGATGCTGCGACGAATCTTTGAAAACGAGAACGATTGCGGCTTTGCGCGGCCCGACTTGGCTCGGCTCTGCGCCGCTCAGCGATAGGCAGTTTGACCAGAGCCCTACCCGGCAGCGACGCTCTTTCATAACCTGTTCGAAACGCTTGGCGCTGATTGGCGCCGTCGGCCTCCTCTCTGCGGCCGTCGCCTCTCCGGGTGCGGCCGATACGCTCAAGGAGCTAGAGAAACTGGAGGTGGTTGATCGGGCCTACCGGATGGGCGCCGACCTGGGGAGCCGGTACGTAGGCGAGCACACCGAGCGCCTCGCCAGCATCGTGCTACTGAAGGAGTGCGGTCGGACCGATCTCGCAGCAATACTGGAGTGCGGCCTGCCAAACAGCCTCGACCACTTCTTGGCCGCTCCTCAGGCAAGTGACCCGCCGCTAGCCCAGCGGATCTACGCTGCGCAGATGACCCGCGCGTCCCTCGCCGGAATCACCGCCGCCATCACGACGGCGCTCAGAACCGACATCGACGACGATCGCAAGGAGGAAGAGCAAGCGCTCTCCGAGAACGCTGCGGCGCTCTTACCAAGGTAGCGCCAATAGGGTAATTCAAAACGCCAGCGACCCTGCCCTTCCTACCTGCTCGCCCTCCAAAACTTCGCGCGAAAGAATGATCACCTTGTGCTTCGGTCGAGAGGTTGAGATTTTCCCGATCGGGAAGATGTGAAGGTCGGCAATCGTCGCCAAGGCAGTTCTTCCCGATCGGGAAGTCCCCGCCCTCAGCCCCGAGAGTTCGACCCTCGCACTGCTCGCCGCTACCGCAGCCGGATGTTGTCGCTGACGATCGTTGCGATCCGCGTCTCGATCATCTCCTCGTGGGTCATCACGTGGATCTTCTCGACGGGCGTGCGCATGGCGTCGGTCCAGACCAGCGGGTCGACGTCCATCTCCTCAAGGAAGTCCATCACCCGCGCCATCGAGGCCTCGGCCTGCTCGAGGCTGTCGGCGCCGTCCTGCGCCGGTAGGTGGCGGATGCTGGCCCGGTGCAGGCCGAGCCAGGCGTCGGGGTAGACGACGCGCTCCAGGCCGCCGGCGAGCACCAGCGGGCAGGCCGACAGGCAGTAGCCCTCGCGCGGGACAACGGTCTTCAGGCCCCGCTCGCGGATCGTGCGCGCCATGTCCATCGCCTCGCCGCCGACGCCGCCGTTGGAGACCAGGAAGACGTAGCGCGCCCGCTCGCCGTGCTTGGCGTCGAAGCGTGCGAACTCCTCGGCAGTGCCGGTCTCGATCGTGCCGTTGGCGACGATCACCGGCACGCCGTTCGATTCCACGAACTCGAAGGCCATGCGCTCCGTGCGGCCGGCAGGTATCGGCTCGCCGGCCGGAAGCCTCGGAGCGGGCTCGCGCTCCGGCGCCGGGCGTGTAGTCGCGCCGCGTGTCGCCCGGCTGGGGCTTGCACTCGCCAAGAACTCATCGTGAGTTCATGGGCACTCCCTCGGCCTAGCCCCTCGACGCTGCCCCACGGGGATCGGAGGTCGGTTGGACGAACGCCTGTCCTTGCGAGTTTCGAGCCCCTATTAATTCCTTCCGCACCCCTATTAATTCTAGCTGAGCCCCTATTAATTCCTGCCGTACCCCTGTTAATTCTAGCTGATCCCCTGTTAATTCCCGCTAAGATCCTGTTAACTTCTCTTCGGTCAGCACCCCAGAAGGCAAAGCTTCCGTTTCCTGCCCACTGCTCTTACGGCGCACGAAACAACAGGCCGTCGCGATGCAGGATGTCGGTCACCGGCGGCGGTGGACCGCTGGCTTGATGGCCTAGTTTCGCAGCACGTGATGGATCTCGCGGCTGCTTCACCAAGCATGGGCCCTGCGCACCGCGCGCCAGCCATTTGTAGCCGATCGTCGGGCTGACCCAGAAGGCGCGGCACAGAATCCGTAGTTTCACGTCCTTCCGGCTCGCGACTTCCACGTACAGCCCACCACCCTTGCGACGCCAGCGCCGAACCGACACCCTGCGTTCTCGCTATCGACCACACACCCGACCAGGCGCCCGACCAGGCACCCGACCAGGCGCTCCACCGCACGCCCTCGCTCCAGGGGCCGCCATGCCGAACCTCTTCCCCGGGGCTCGCCTCGAGACCGGCGACGTAGACGATCCCGAGACCCTGGCGTTCGCCCGGGACCTCGATCATGTGGGCTGCTCCGTGCACCAAGGCGGCTCGATCTACGGCCCCTGGATGGAGGAGCGGGTCAAGGACATGCTGCGCGCCTGGCTGGACGCCGGCCGCGGCGCGGAGACGGGAATGAGCCTTGGCGCGGACAAGGCTTCCTCCTGGCAGGTCTCGGGCCCCTCTCAGGTGTTCGACCCCCAGCAGCCCGGCCTGCGTTCGCGCTCCTGGGACGCCGTCGTCCACCTCCCCCGCAAAGCGATCGAGCTCGGCGCCGATCTGCCCCCGGCAGCCTCGAAGAGCGCGGGGCTCCCGCTGCTGCCGCGCTCGGGCGTCGTCGTGGTGGTCGACACCAAGACCTTCTTCGCCGATCCCCGCAGCTACGCGGCGCAGCCCGCCTTCAACCTGATGAACGACTTCGCCGAGAAGCAGCTCGACCTCCTCGGCCCGGAGATCGAGAAGATCGTCCTGACCGCCGCCTCGAGCTACCTGCCGGACACGCTGCTCGAAGTCGGGCGCGAGGTCGGGCTGGAGGTCTTCTCGATGGGCCGGCGCTGGTCCGGCCCGGTCGCCGACGGCTTCGAGCGCTCGCTCGTCTGGCGCCTGGAACGCTTTCGCGACGGCTCGCATCCGCTGCAGCGCTGCCGGGAGGCGATCCTGGCGGCGGTGGCCAACAAGGAGGGAGCGCCGCGCCGCCCGGAGCGCGGCGGGATCGAGGTGTCCGCCGTGCGGTCGAAGTAGATCGCCGGTGCTGACTTGCGACGCAGGCGCGCCAGGGCGATGCTGACCTGCGGGCAGCGTCTTCAGCGAATCCCGAACCCGGCAGCAAGGGCCTGAGCCTCATGTGCAACCTCTACTCGATGGCCCGCACCCAGGACGAGATCCGCCGGCTCTTCGGCGTCGACCCAGCGCGCGACCGGACGGGCAACCTGGCGCCCCTGCCGGCGATCTATCCGGACCAGGCGGCCCCCGTGGTCGCGCACGCCCCCAACACCCGCGCCCTGGGCACCGGCTCAAGCGGCACCGGCTCAAGCGGCACCGGCTCAAGCGGCGAAGAGGGTCCCCGCTCAGGAGAAGGTGGGCGCGAGCTGCGGATGATGCGCTGGGGCTTTCCGCCGCCGCCCAAGGGCAACCGCCCGGTCACCA
>JAUILQ010000058.1 GCA_030433005.1 Alphaproteobacteria bacterium | reverse complement strand
CCACCGACGCCTGGCGGCTGACCTCGCGGCGCCAGCGGCTGGTCATCGGTGCCGCCGGCATGGCCGTCGAGCTGGCGCTCGCCGCGGCCGCGACGCTGGTCTGGAGCTTCCTGCCCGACGGGCCGCTGCGCACCGCCGCCTTCCTGACCGCGACGGTGACCTGGACCGTCAGCCTGGCGATCAACCTCAATCCCTTCATGCGCTTCGACGGCTACTACCTGCTGTCGGACCTGGCCGACGTGCCGAACCTGCAGGAGCGCTCCTTCGCGCTGGCCCGCTGGGCGCTGCGCGAGACGCTGTTCGGTCTCGGGGCGCCGCCGCCCGAGGCGCTTCCGGCCTCGCGCCGGCGCTGGCTGATCGCCTATGCGATCGGTACCTGGATCTACCGCCTGCTGCTGTTCCTCGGCATCGCGGTGCTGGTCTACTACTTCTTCTTCAAGGCCCTGGGCCTGATCCTCTTCGCCGTCGAGATCGCCTACTTCATCGTGCGGCCGGTGGTCCGCGAGGTCGCCCAGTGGTGGTCGCTGCGCTCGGCGGCCCGCTTCACGCTGCGCAGCCTGACCAGCCTCGCCGTGCTGGCCGGCCTGGTGGCGCTGTTCCTGGTGCCCTGGCAGGGCTCGGTGAGCGCCCCGGCGCTGCTGCGCGCGCAAGCGACCGCGGGGCTCTATGCGCCCCAGCCGGCGCGCATCGAGGAGGTCGCCGTGGGGCGAGGCGCAGCGGTCGCGGAGGGCCAGACGGTGATCCGTCTGACCTCGCCCGATCTGGCCTACGAGATCGCCTCGGCCGAGCGCCAGATCGCCACGCTCCGGTTGCAGCTGCAGGCGACCAACGTCTCGCTCGACCTGGCGCAGCGCAACAAGGTGGCGCTGGAATCGCTGGAGGAGGCGCTGACCAAGCACGCCGGCCTGCTGGCCGAGCGCGAGCGCCTGACCCTGACCGCGCAGATCGGCGGGCGACTCGCCGAGCTGCCCGACTACCTGGAGGCGGGCGCCTGGGTCGCCGCCGACGAGGAGCTGGGTCTGATCGTCGCGGCGGGCGCGGCGGAGGTCGAAGCCTACGTCGAGGAGTCGGACCTCTGGCGCTTCGAGCGAGGGGCCCTGGCGCGCTTCTATCCCGAGGACGGCAGCGAACCGGTCGAGGGCCTCGCGGTGGTCGGCATCGACGACACCGCGACGCGTACGCTCGACACCGAAATTCTGGCCTCGGAGTACGGCGGCGGCGTCGCCGTGCGCCGCGACGAGGAAGGCGATCTCGTGCCGCAGAAGGCGGTCTACCGGGTGCTGCTCTCACGCAGCGACCTCGCGGCGCCGGCGCGCGCCGAGCGCGGCACGCTGGTCATCGAGGGCGCGCGCGAGAGCCTGGTCGGCCGCTTCTGGCGCCACGCCGTCAGCGTGCTGGTCCGCGAGAGCAGCTGGTAGCGGCCGGCCGCCCGGGGGCAGCTCAGCCGGACAGCGGCACCCGCTCGCGAACCTCGAAGGGGGCATCGGCCGCCGGCTGGACCGAGAGGCTGAGGGCATCGACGGCGAACGCCCCGCCGACGCTCTCGGCCAGTGACGCGGCGAGCCGCGGCCGCAGCCGCTCTTGCTCGGCCGCGTCGAGGCGGCGCGTCAGCGTCATGTGGAAGCGGAACTCGTCGAGGACGTAGGGGTAGCCCCAGGCCTGCAGGTGGGCCTCCTGCCGGGCGGTCAGGCCCGCCGCGCGGCGCCGGGACAGCTCCTCGGCGCCGGCCGGCGCGCGGAAGCCGTCGAAGTGCCGCACGCAGGCCTCGGCGAGCGCTCCGATCTGCCCCTGCCGCCCCGCCGGCACCACGGCCAGGAAGCCGTCGAGGCTGGCGACCACCGGGCGCTCGACCGTGACCGCCGGCCGGCCGGCGCAGAAGGCGGCGAGCGCCCGCCGCAGGTCCCCTTCGCTGCAGCCGGCGGCCAGGTGGAAGGGCGCCTTGAGGGTGGCGTGGAAGCCGTAGCGGCGCGCCGACTCGGTCAGCGGCGCGGCCTGCGGATCCTCGAACCAGCGCCGGCCGAACTCCGCCAGGGCGCTGCCCGGCGGCGGCGTGAAGTAGAGCGCGTGGCGCGTCATATCATGCGGCGGCCGCCGCGCCAGACCCGCTTGACGACAGGCAGCTCGCCGGCGAGGGCGACCTGGATCAGGTCGGCCCGTAGACCCGGCTTCAATGACCCGCGGTCACTCAAAGCGATGGTAGCCGCCGGGTTGGCGCTGGCGGTCGCCACGGCGCGCGGCAGATCCCATCCGGGCCGCCCGGCGAGCAGGAACAGGGCCTGCAGCAGGCTGGCCGGCACGTAGTCGCTGGCGAAGATGTCCAGGTGTCCCGCATCGGCGAGCTCGAGCGCGCCGACGTTGCCGTAGCTGGAGCCGCCGCGCACCGCGTTGGGCGCGCCGGCGACGACCTCGAGGCCGCGGGCGTGGGCGGCGGACCCGGCGGCCAGGCTGGTCGGGAACTCGCTGATCGTCAGGCCCAGCTCCGCCGCTTCCTCGACGTGCTCGGGCGTCGCGTCGTCGTGGCTGGCCAGCGGCAGGCCCCGGGCACGGGCGATCCCGGCGATCGCGGCGCGGGCGCGACCGGCCTTGTCGCCGGCCTCGCGGATGCGGTGCTGGACATAGTCCTCGAGGGCTTGTCCGGAGAGGTTCTTGCGGCCGGCGAGGTAGAGCCGGGCCGCGTCGAGATCGGCGAACTGGCGCTGGCCCGGCGTGTGGTCCATCAGCGAGACGAGGCGCAGCGAGGGCTGGTGCGAAAGCTCCTCGAAGTCCTCGACCACGCGCTCGGCGACCAGCTCGCAGCGCAGGTGCAGCAGATGCTCGGCGCGCAGCACCTCCAGGCGCGCCGCCTCGCCGGTCGCCTCCAGCACCCGGTCGAGCGCCGCGCGACAGCCGGCATACTGCGGATCCTCGCCGATGCGCAGCGAGTCGAGCACGGTCGTGACGCCGGCGGCGACCAGCTCGGCGTCGTGGGCGACCAGGCCCGGCAGGGTCGGCCAGTCGACGCCGGGGCGCGGATGCAGGTGGCCTTCCAGGTTGTCGGTGTGCAGCTCGACCAGGCCGGGCAGCAGCCAGTCGCCGCCCAGATCCTCGCCGGTCCGGGTCGCGCCGTCCGGGTCGAGCTCGGCGATGACGCCGTCGCGGCAGATCAGCGCTCCCTCGAGAACGCGGTCGGCCAGCACCAGGCGGGCGTTGCGGAGAATCAGCTCGCCGTCGCTCATGCCGCCCGCTCGTGCGCGCCCATCTCGAGAACCCGGTCGGCCACGGCATCGCGCACCGGCCGGTCGTGGAAGATCCCGATCATCGCCGCGCCGCGCTGCCTGGCCTCCCGGATCAACTCGACGACCACGGCCCGGTTCCCGGCGTCGAGCGCGGCGGTCGGCTCGTCGAGCAGCAGCAGGGGATAGGCCGGCGCCAGGGCGCGCGCCAGGTTGACGCGCTGCTGCTCGCCGCCGGAGAAGGTCGCCGGCGGCAGGTCCCACAGACGGCTCGGGATGTTCAGGCGCTCCAGCATCGCTCCGGCGCGGCGCTCGGCCGCGTCCTCGATTACCCCGGCGTCGAGCAGCGGCTCGGCGACGACCCGCAGCGCCGGCACGCGCGGGATCAGCCGCAGGAACTGGCTGACGTAGCCCAGCGTGCGCCGGCGGACCGCGCGCACCAGCCAGGGCGGCGCCCCGACGAGCTCGACCGGCGCCCCGTCGTGGCGGACTCGCAGCGAGCCGGCGTCGGGCCGGTAGCTGCCGTAGAGGCAGCGCAGCACGGTCGACTTGCCGACCCCGGAGGGACCGGCCAGGGCGACGCACTCGCCGGCGGCGACCGCGAGCGAGAAGCCGCCGAGCACGGGCAACTGGCGCTCGCCCGCGGCGTGACGCACGAAGCCCTTGGACAGGCCGTCGATCTCGATGGCGGTTTCGCTCATGGATGCCTCGCGTTCTACACCGGCAGGATCGAGGCAACCAGACGCTGGCTGTGCGCGTGCTGCGGATCCTCCAGGACCTGGTCGGTCAGGCCTTCCTCGACCACACGGCCGCGCTCCATGACCAGCATGCGATCGCAGAGCAGGCGGACCACGCCGAGGTCGTGGGTCACGAGCACGACGGAGAGCCCGAGGTCGCGGACCAGGCCGCGCAGCAGGTCGAGCAGCCGGGCCTGGACCGAGAGGTCGAGGCCGCCGGTCGGCTCGTCCATCAGCAGCAGCCGGGGCTCGGTGACCAGGTTGCGGGCGATCTGCAGGCGCTGGCGCATGCCGCCGGAGAACTGGCGCGGCGCCTCGTCCAGGCGGCTCGGGTCAAGCTCCAGGCGTTCCAGCCAGGCGCCGGCGCGCGCCCGCAGGTCGCCGTAGTGCCGCGCGCCGCCGGCCATCAGGCGCTCGCCGATGTTGCCGCCGGCCGAGACCGAGAGGCGCAGGCCGCGCCGCGCATCCTGGTGGACGAAGCCCCATTCGCTGCGCGCCAGGCGCCGGCGGCGGGCCTCGGACAGGCCGAAGATCTCGACCGGGCCGAACAGCCGGCTCTGGTAGTCCGCGCGCCCGGCGTCCGGCGCGGCGAAGCCGCCGAGGCAGTCGAGCAGGGTCGATTTGCCGGCACCCGACTCGCCGACGACACCGAGGATCTCGCCCGGCCAGAGCTCGAAGGCGACGTCGTGGCAGCCGTGGCCGCCGCCGTGGTCCTTGGTCAGCCCGCTGACGCTCAGCAGCGGCCGGACTTCCGCCGCGGGCTCCTGCAGCGCGCGGCTCACGGGGCCACCACGCTGCGTCCGAGGCGGCGCTGGCGCTCGTTGCAGTACTCGCTGTCCGAGCAGGCGAAGAGGCGCGAGCCGGCGTCGTCGGCGACGATCTCGTCGAGGAAGCTGTCGGTGGCGCCGCAGAGGTCGCAGGCCTGAGGCGAGCGCTCGACCGCGAAGGGCCGGTCCTCGAACGACAGGCTCTCGACCGGTGTGTAGGGCGGCACGGCGTAGAGCCGCCGCTCGCGCCCGGCGCCGAACAGCAGCAGGGCCGGATTGCGGTCGAGCTTCGGGTTGTCGAAGCTCGGGATCGGGCTCGGGCGCATCAGGTAGCGGCCGCCGACCATCACCGGATAGTCGTAGGACTGGGCGATCCGGCCGTGGCGGGCGACCTGCTCGTAGAGCGAGACGTAGGCGCTGCCGTACTCCGCGAGGGCGTGCAGCCGGCGCGTCTCGCTCTCGCGCGGCTCGAGGAAGCGCAGCGGCTCCGGCAACGGCACCTGGAAGACCAGGATCTGGCCCTCGGCGAGCGGCGTCTCGGGAATCCGGTGCCGGGTCTGGATCAGGCTGGCGCGGCGCGTCGAGGTCGTGGTCTCGACGCCGGCGGTCTCGGCGAAAAAGCGGCGGATCGAGACGGCATTGGTGGTGTCGTCGGCGCCCTGGTCGATGACCTTCAGCACGTCGGCCGGTCCGACCAGGCTGGCGGTCACCTGGATGCCGCCGGTGCCCCAGCCCGGCGGCAGCGGCATCTCGCGGCTGGAGAAGGGCACCTGGTGGCCGGGAATCGCCACGGCCTTCAGCAGCTTGCGGCGGATCTCGCGCTTCGTCGCCTCGTCCAGGAAGGCGTAGTTGTAGCCCGGACGAGCGGATCCGGCGCCCTGCGGGACGCGAGGGCGGCTCGACTCTGCGGTCATTCGGCGGCCTCGCGGGCCTGGCGGCGGCGCTCGTCCCAGGCCTTGCGCAGCGCGCGCAGCAGCTCGCGCTCGGACTGGAAGTCGACGTGGTGCGGCAGCTTCAGGTGCTCCAGGAAGCCGGTCGAGAGGATGTTGTCGGCATGCTCCAGGACGAACTCCTCGTCCTGCGCCGGCGAGGACTTCTCCTCGCCCAGCTCTTCGGCGCGCAGCGCGCGGTCGAGCAGGGCCATCGCCAGGGCCTTGCGCTCGGCGCGCCCGAAGGCGAGCCCGTAGCCGCGGGTGAAGCGCGGCGGCTGCTCGGCGTCGCCCTGGAACTGGTTGATCGTCTCCATCTCGCTGAGCTCGACCTCGCCGATCTCGACCGCGAAGCCCAGCTCCTCGGGCGTGAACTCGACGCTGACCCGGCCCTGGCGCAGCTCGCCGACGAAGGGATGGGTGTTGCCGTAGCCGCGCTGGCTGGAATAGGCGAGGCCGACCAGGAAGCCCTCGTCGCCGCGCGCCAGGGTCTGCAGGCGCTGCGCCCGGCCGGCCGGGAACAGCGGCGGCTCCCGGGTGATGTCGGGAACCGGGCCGTCGTCCGCGTCGGGGGGAGTCTCGATCAGCGTCTCGTCGCCGAGCAGGTCAAGGGCGCGCGGCACGGCGGCGCCGGCCGCGGTCTCGGACGAGGCGGCCGTCGGGGCCGCCGGACCGGCGCTGCCGTCCGGGCCGCCGTTCGAGGTTCCGCCGTCCGACGTTCCGCCTTTGGGAGCCTCGTCCGCCGGCGCGACGAGCTGCGAATCCAGGGCCCGCGCCTCGGCGAGCGAGAAGTCGAGAAGCCGGTGGGTGTAGTCGGCCGTGGCCCCGAGCAGCTGGCCGCCCGGCAGGTCCTTGAAGGCCCCCGAGATGCGCCGCTCGACCGCCATGCGGGCGGTTTCCAGCGGCTCGCTGTAGCCGAAGCGGGGCAGGGTGTTGCGGTAGACGCGCAGCAGGAAGGCGGCCTCGACGCTGTCGCCGCGCGCCTGCTTGAGCGCCAATGCCGCCAGCTCGGGCGCGTAGAGCGAGCCCTCGGACATCACCCTGTCGACCGCAAGGCCGAGCTGCTCGCGGATCTGGTTCAGCTCCAGCTCCGCCGTCGCCGGGTCGCCGCGGCGCCGCTCGGCGAGACGCTGGTGGGCGTTGCGGATCGCCCGCTCGCCGCCCTTGACCGCCACGTACATGGCGCTCAGCCCTCCCCTGCGGTCTCGATGCGGGTGCTGCGCGGCAGCCCGACGAGGCGGCTGCCGGCGACCAGGATCAGGTCGACGCCGGCCGGAAAGGCGGCGTGGCCCCGCGCCCGCTCTTCCAGGAAATGCCCGGGCAGCGGCGCCAGGCCGAGGGCGCGGATGCCGTCGATACCGGGGCCGGAGAGGCGCAGCGGGCCCTCGTCCTCCAGTGCCTCGACCTGCCAGATCACGGTCGCCGAGTCCTCGGGCGCAAGGTCGTCGCCCGGCGCGAAGTCGCCGAGCGGCGGCAGGGCGCCGCCGACCAGGCCGAAGGCGGCCGCGCGACTGTCGTCGACCAGCGGGCAGCCGCAGTGGAAGCGCAGGTAGGCGCGGGCCTCCTCGTCGGCGCAGGCCGCGTCGAGCCACAGCGGCGTCTCGGCGTCGAGCAGGGTCAGGCAGAGGGCCGCGCTGCCCGGCATCAGCCGCGCCGGCGGCTCGATCGCGACGTCGAGGGCGTGGATGCGGCCTGGATGCGCCATGGCGGAGAGCAGCGTGCGAAAGCAGCGCTGGGCGTCGAGCGCCGGCTCGGCGAAGCCCGGGCGCAGCAGGCCGCCGGAAGCCTCGCCGCCAGCCGTCGCCGGGTCCTGGACCAGTCCGCTCATGTCGAGGCCTCGCCGCGCACGAGGGTGAAGAAGTCGACCCGCGTCGATTCGGCGTCGCGGCGCCGCGCCTCTGCACGCGCCCGGCGTGCCGCGCGCAGCGGCTCGATCACCGCCTCGAGCAGGCGGGGCCGGCGCGCCGGGTCCTGCAGCAGGCCGTCGAGCAGCGCCGCCGTCTCGGCGTGGGCGGGCGCCCGGCCGAGCACGTAGGCGTGGCCGATCCGCTCGCCCTCGACGATCAGGGAGCAGCGGGTCACCGGTGCCTCGCCGAGGTTGAAGGGCGCACCGCTGCCGCCGATCCGACCGCGCAGCTGTACCAGCCCGACTTCCGGGCGGCGCAACGGCCGGTGGGCCACGCGCTCGCCCAGGGCTTCCCAGAGCCGGTTCAGTTCGGCGGCGTCGGCCTGCGCCAGCACCGACATCCAGTCGCGCCGAGCCGCCTGATCGGGCGCCTGCGCCGGGCCGGTGGCGGGACGGGCGGATGAAGCCTGGGACTCAGTCATCAATCTATTTGCCAAGACATCTAGTCGTATATACTTTCACGTCACCTTGGACAGTGTGCGTGACTCCCATGAGGCGTCTAGATGAATTTTCGATGACGGGCCGGCCGCGCGGGCGGTTCCGCAGCCGATCAGGCGGCTCGGCGGGGGGAGCCTGACATGGAGCGGCGCGGCGGCCTGACGCTGTGGCGGCAGATTCAGTCGACGCTGGCCGAAGAGATCGCGCGCGGCGAACTCGCTCCGGGCGAGCGCCTGCCTACCGAGCCCGATCTGGCGCGCCGATTCGGCGTAAACCGACATACCCTGCGCCGCGCCATGGCCGAGCTGGCAGAGCAGGGGCTGGTCCGGATCGAGCAGGGGCGCGGCAGCTTCGTGCAGGAGCACGTCCTGGACTACACGATCGGGCGGCGCACGCGCTTCTCGGCCAACGTGCTCGCCCAGCAGCGCCGCCCCGGCGGGCAGCTGCTGCGGGCGGTGCAGCTGCCGGCGGCCAGAGAGGTCGCGGCCGAGCTGGGCATCGAGCCCGGCGGCCCCTGCGTTCTCATCGAATCGCTGGGGCAGGCCGACGAGCGGCCGATCTCGCTGGCGCGCCACTACTTCGCACAGGCGCGCTTTCCGGACATGGTCGCGGTCTACGGCCGCACCGGGTCGGTCAGCCTGGCGCTGGCCGAGTACGGCCTCACCGACTACGAGCGCCGGGTCACGCGGATCACCGCGCGCATGCCGGAGGAAACCGAGGCGACCCTGCTGCAGCAGCCGCGCAGTCGGCCCGTCCTGGTGACCGAGGCGGTCAACGTCGATGCGGCGGACCGGCCGGTCGAGTTCGGCCAGACGCTCTTCGCGGCCGATCGCACCCAACTGGTGGTCGAGCGGGCCGACGGCGCCGCCTGATCGGGCCTGCCGCTCCCATGGGGTAGGCGGGCGGCCGCCGCCGGTCAGCAGCCTCGAGACAAGCCCCGCCTCGACGACAAAACGGGCGGCGCCGACGGCACCGCCCGTTCTGTTCCGACCCGTGCCGTCGCCGCTTCAGCCGATCCGTGCGGTGCCATAGGGCACCGGACGACTCTTTCGCCGGGCGGCGACGGAACTGCTCCCGGGCGGCCGCGCGAAGAAGCGGCCGCCTCTGGAAGCCTTAGAAGTTGCCGGAGGTGTACTTCGCACAGAAGTCCGGCACGTAGATGCCGCCACCGCCGCTGCAGTTGTGGTCGGTGATGAAGCCGTTCTCGTACTTCGTGCAAGCCGAGAGCGCCGCGGCCAGGCCCATAGCGGCGAGAACCAGGGTAACCTTCTTGCGCATTCGAAAATCTCCTTACCCAGTCGTCGGGCGCCCCCCGACTGTGTGACGGCGCCTACAATGCCCCGAATCGCGGCGGATCACAAGGCAGGGCCGTGGCAGCCCCGCCATCACCCGTCCGACCCGAAGCCTCCGGCGCCGCCCCCGTGACGAGACGCGGCCGGCGCACGGAAGAATGCCACGCGGCCAACGAACGCGCCACACGGGGATTTGTTCCCCCTGCCGGCCCGGCGCACCGGGCGGTTGCAGGCCGCGCGAGCGGCAGCCGGGACGCCGGATTCACGCCGCGGCGGCGGCGAGCACCCGGCGGCGGCTGTCGAAGTCCTCGCGGTTCAGGTAGCAGCCGCAGAGCGTCCGCTTGCCGCGATAGGCCAGGCGCCCGTGCAGCACCCGCCAGTTGTCGAAGATCAGCGCGCGGCCCGGATCGAGGTGGGTCCTCAGCTGGTAGCCGGGATCGTCGAGCTTGCGCCACAGGGCAGCGAGCGCGCGGTAGAAGGCGGCCATTTCGGCCTCGGGCAGGGCGAAGGGCGCGCGGTCGTGGTTGTTGAAGGAGACCTGGACCAGCCGGCCCGCCGAGTCGTGGCGCAGGATCGGGCGCGCGGCGCGCAGATGCACGCCCTCCTCGATGTACTGGCCCGGAACCTCGACGCGCGACAGCACGCCATAGGCCTCGGGATCCTCGGCCCTGAGGTCGGCGGCGACGCGGAAGCCGTCGATCAGCAGGCTCTCGCCGCCCTCGCCCTCGAACTCGATGCAGTGGAAGAGCTGCAGCCCCGGCGCGTCCTGCACGTAGGTGCCGTCGGTGTGCGGCCCGATGGTGCCGGTCGTGTATGCCGTGTCGGCGTGGGCCATGTTCGCGGAGAACACCCAGAAGCCGCCGAAGATCGTCTCGCGCACATAGGCGATGCGCCGGGCCAGCTCCTCGGTCCGCTCGGCCGTCGGCGGCACGCCCTCGACGAAGCAGTAGCCGTGGCGGCGGATCGCCTCCAGCCAGTCGGCGAGGCCGCTCTCGCTGCCCATCACCGCCTCGTAGGCGACGCTGGGGCCGTCGTCGGCCAGCTCGTCGCCGCGCCACAGCGTCAGCGCCGGCGCCTCCGGCTCGGCCAGCGCGTCGGCCAGCCGGCCGGCCGGGTGGCGGCTGACGTGGCCGTCGCTCCAGCGGATCGTCAGCTCCTGCGGCGAGCTCTCGAGCGAGTCGACGGCGAGCTCGGCCGGCAGCGCGAAGGTGTCGAGCAGGCGCTGGCCGGTCTCGGGATGCAGGCAGTCGGCGCAGGCGCAGTGGTCGCGCAGCCACAGGAAGGGCAGGCGGTGGCGGCGCCCGTCCGCCAGCGTGACGGCGACGGAATCGGAGCCGGCCTCGGCGGCGGCCAGGCCGGCAGGCGTTACAGGGGGCGTCATCGGGTGGTCGTCCTCACTCTCTTCGCCGTCATTCTCTTCGCTCTCATTCTCTTCGCTGGGCCGGGAACCTCAGGCGGTGCCAGACTCTTGCTCTCGTCCGGGGCGCATCCCGAGCGGGGCTTTCGATGCCTCCGCGCGCCCGATAAGCTGGCCGGATCATGCAACGGAAGACCTGATGAGCGTCAACGCCCAAAGCGCCGCATTCCGCCACCGCCTGCCGCTCGCGCGCCGCAGGCTGCTCGCCGCCGGGCCGGCCGCCCTGCTGCTGCTGGCCGGCGGGGCGGGCAGGGCCCGCGCCGCCGAGACCACGACCCTGCGCTTCGAGATCTTCCGCGGCCAGGATTCGGTGGGCGGTCACAGCCTGACCTTCGTGCGCGACGGCAACGCCCTGCGCGTCGAGACCGCGACCGAGGTCGAGCTCTCGCTGGTCGGCGTGCCGGTCTACAGCTACAGCCACAACGGCCGCGAGGTCTGGCAGGGACCCTTCCTGCAGTCCCTGGAGACCGCGACCAACGACGACGGCACGCAGTACCAGGTCAGCGGCCGCAAGACCGAACGCGGCTTCGCCGTCGACGGCTCGGCCGGCAGCTACGTCGTCTCGGCCGGAGTCATCCCCGGCAGCTACTGGAACTCCGACCTCGTCCAGACCAACGCCCTGATCGACGTCGAGACCGGCGAGCTCTACGAGATCGCCGTCGAGGATCGCGGCATCGACATCGTCAAGGCGGCCGACGAAGAGGTCCGCGCGCAGCGCTTCCGGGTCACCGGCAAGCGCCGCATCGCCCACCTCTGGTACGACCGCGCCGGGCTGATCGTGAAGATGGCCTTCGAGACGGCCGGCGAGTACATCGAGCACCGGCTGCGCGAGATCCGCCGCTGACGCCGGTCGCTCTCCGGGTCGGCCCGGTCAGTCGCTCTGCGGCTCGACGCCGATGCGCGCCATGCCCTTGTCGGTCAAGCGCTGGCGATCGGGGACGTCCTGCCAGGCCCGGGCGCGGCCCTTGAGGTCGCCGAGCACCTGCTCCAGCGAAAAGGCGTTCGCCCGGTCGATCGACCCGAGCTCCGACCAGGAGACCGGCACGGCGACCGGGGCGCCTTCGCGGGCGCGCGGCGAGTAGGGCGCGATCGCCGTCGAGCCGCGGCCGTTGCGGAAGTGATCGACGAAGATCCGGCCGCCGCGCTTGGCCTTGGACATGGTGGCGACGAAGCGCCGCGGGTCGAGCGCCTCGACCTTCGCGGCGAAGGCCTTGGCGAAGCCGGCGAAGGTCGGCCAGTCCTGGCGCCGCTCGAGCCGGACGACCAGATGCACCCCCTTGCCGCCGGTCAGCAGCGGGGCGCTCTCCAGCCCGGCTTCTCGCAGGATGTCGGCGAGATCGACGGCGGCGCGCTTGACCTCCTTGAAGCCGACGCCCTCGCCGGGATCGAGGTCGAAGACCAGGCGATCGGGCCGCTCGATGCGGTCGCGCCGGCTGGCCCAGAGATGCAGTTCCAGGGCGCCGACCTGGGCGCAGGCGACCAGCGCAGCCGCGCTCTCGACCAGCAGGTAGTCCTTCGTGCCGCCGCTCTTCTCGGCGATCGCCACGCTGCCCAGCGCCTCGGGCAGGCTGGGACCCGCGTGCTTCTGGAAGAAACACTCCCACTTGCCATCGGGGCCGCTGCCTTCCGGGCAGCGCACCAGGCTGACCGGACGGCCCTCCAGGTGCGGCAGCATGACCTCGGAGACCGCCTCGAAGTATTCCGCGAGCGCGCGCTTGGTGACGCCCATCGAGGCGAAGAGCACGCGATCGGGGTGACTGAGCCGCACGCCGGCGATCTCGACCATGTCGTTCTCCTGTCTGCGCCCTTTCGGAGCCGACGCCTTGCCGCCTCGCCGCCTGCCCCGGGCGGTTTCGCAGTCCAGGGCGTCGGCCGAGGCCCCGCCCGCGCGGGCGCTGCGCTCCGGCCCGACCTCGGCGGCCGGCTTGTCCTGGCGCAGGCCCTCGAAGACGGCGTGGCGCACGGCGCCGTCGCGGGTCAGTTCGGCGTAGCGCACCTCGCAGACCAGGTCGGGGGTGACCCAGCGCGCCGAGCGCCGCACCTCGGCCGGCACCTCCGCGAAGGGCGGGGTCTTGCGCGCCCGCGCCTTCAGCTTGCCGGCGATCTCCTGCAGCAGGGACTCGTCGAAGCCGCTGCCGACCCGCCCGGCGTAGCGCAGCGCGCCGTCTTCGTGGAAGCCCAGCAGCAGCGAGGAGAAGGGCCGCTTGCGGTCCGAGGGCGACCAGCCGCCGATCACGAACTCCTGGCGCCTGACGCACTTGATCTTGAGCCAGGCGCGGGTGCGGCGCGAGCGGTAGGGCGCGTCGGCCCGCTTGGCGATGACGCCCTCGTGGCCCTGCCGGCAGGCCGCCGCTGCCGCGCGCTCGCCGTCGGCTTCCAGGAAGGCGGCGAGGCGGACCGGCTTGCGCGCCTTGGCCAGGGCCTTCTCGAGGCGGGCCTTGCGCGCTTCGAGCGGCTGCTCTCGCAGATCCTCGCCGTCGAGCAGCGGGGCGTCGAAGACGAAGTAGGAGAGCCGCTCGGGGGCCTCCTTGAGGGCGCGCTGCAGGGCGCCGAAGTCGCTGCGGCCGGCGGCGTCGGCGACCACGACCTCGCCGTCGAGCAGGCTCTGCCGCAGCCCCAGGCGGGCGAGGGCCTCCGGGATCGCGCCGAAGCGCTCGGTCCAGTCGGCGCCGGAGCGGGTGTAGCAGCGCACCGCCTCGCCGTCGCAGGCGGCCAGCATGCGGTAGCCGTCGAACTTGGTCTCGTAGAGCCAGCCCGCCTCGCCGGGAGTCTCGTCGACCAGCGTCGCCAGCTGCGGCTTGAGGAAGCGCGGCGGCTTGCCGCCGGAGCCGCGACGGCCGCCGGCCGCCTGCTTCTTCTCCGTCTTCGCGGTCTTGCCGCCGGCGTTCTCGCGGAAGCGCGCGGCAGGCCGCTCGCGGGCGATCTCGGCCATCGAGCGCCCCGAGGCGACCGAGCGGTCGGTTTCGGCGAAGTCCTCGCCTCGGTCGACCTCCTCATCCTTCTCCTTGATCAGCAGCCAGTTCTCGCGGCTCTCGCCCTTTCGCGGGCGCATGCGGACCAGCGCGAAGCCGCCCTTCAGGCGCTCGCCGTGCAGGACCAGCTTCAGCTTGCCGCGCGCGAGCCCCTCCGCGGCGTCGCCCTCGGCCTCGTAGGCGCCGCGGTCCCAGAGCATCACCGTGCCGCCGCCGTACTGCCCCTCGGGGATCGTGCCCTCGAAGTCGGCATAGTCCATCGGGTGGTCCTCGGTGCGCACGGCCAGGCGCTTCTCCGAGGGATCGAGGCTCGGCCCCCTGGTCACCGCCCAGCTCGCCAGCACGCCGCCGATCGCCAGGCGGAAGTCGTAGTGCAGGCGCGTCGCGTCGTGCTTCTGGACGATGAAGAAGGGCTTGCCGCCGGCCGCGCGCCGCGCACCCCGCGGCTCCCTCGTCTTCTTGAAGTCGCGCTTGCTGCGATAGGTGTCGAGGCCGGCCGGCGGCATCACGCCGCCTTCTTGGAGCGGCTCCGCGACTTGCCGCCAGAGGACTTGGTGCCCGACGATCTGGTGCCCGAGGACTTCGTCGACGAGGATTTGTTCCCCGAGGATTGGCGGCCGGAGGGCTTGTTGCCCGACGCCTTCCGGCTTGAGCCGCCGCCGGAACGGGCGCGCCCGCCCTTGCCGTCGCCCAGGCTCTGCTTCAGCGCCGCCATCAGGTCGATGACCTCGCCGCTCGGCGCCTCCTCCTCGTCGACCGCGACCGTCGCCTTGCGGCCCTTGGCCTTCTTCTCGACCAGGGTCTTCAGCGCCTGGCTGTAGCTGTCCTTGAAGGTCTCGGCCTCGAAGGGTCGGGTCTTGCGCTCGATCAGCTCCTCGGCGAGCGACAGCAGCTCGCCGTCCGGCTTGCTGTCGGCGATCTCGGAGAAATAGGGATCGGCACGGCGCAGCTCGTCCTCGAAGCGCAGCGTCTCCAGCATCAGGCCGCGGCTGCAGGGCTTGAGCGCGCCGATGTACTCGCGCCCGCGCATGACCAGCTGGCCCAGGCCGACCTTCTCGGAGCGGCGCAGGGCGTCGCGCAGCACCCGGAAGGCGTCCTCGCCGACCTCGTCGTCGGGCACGACGTAGTAGGGGCGGTCGAAGTAGATCGGATCGATCTCGCAGGCTTCGACGAACTGCACCAGCTCGAGCGTCTTGCGCGCCTCGATCTTGACCTCGTCGATCTCCTCCTGGGTCAGCAGGACGTAGTTGCCCTTCTCGACCTCGTAGCCCTTGACGATCTCGTCCTTGTCGACCGGCCCGATGCCGGGCACGACCTTCTCGTAGCGGATGCGCTTGCCCGAGGGCTCGTGCACCTGATGGAACGACAGCTTCGAGGTCGAGCTGGTCGCCGGATAGAGCTTCACGGCGAAAGACACCAGGGACAGCCGGACGTGGCCGCTCCAGACCGGACGGGACGGCGGCATGATCGGACTCCGCATCTGTTGGTGGCGACTCAACGATTCGGGCGATCGGCCGGTTCCGGCGGTCTTGTCGCCGGCGGACAGGAGCCGCCTAGTTGCCGTCCATCCAGCTGCGCCACAGCTTCTCGCCGATCAGGCAGTCGATGCGCGGCTCGGCGGCCTGGGCCGCCCGGTAGGCGACCGGCAGCGCCGCGGCGCCGCGGCCCGGCGTCAGGCCGGCGATCTCGAGGATCAGCTTGCGCCGGATCGCCTCGCCGAACTCCGCCATGTCGGTGACCGGGATCAGGAAGGCGCCGGGCCCGCCGATCACGCAGTCCTCGTAGTAGAGGTCGAGCAGCTCGATATCGAGAAAGCCGCCGGGCCGGCCGAGCAGCAGCGGCAGGCCGTTGATCGCGATGCCCTGGCCGGCCAGGTGGTCGCGCGCCTCGGTGACCGGCCCGCCCATGTTGTTGGGGCCGTCGCCCGAGACGTCGACGACCCGGCGCAGGCCGAACACGCCGCTCTCCGCGAAGCGGCGGGAGGCGAAGTAGAGGCCGCTGGAGATCGAGGTGCCCGTCGCCTCGCGCACCGGTGCCGACTCGAGGCGGGCGGCGAAGGCCTCGGCGCTCTCCGGGCCGTCGATGACGCTCCAGGGCACCAGGATCTCGTGGACTCCGGGGCCGGCCCACTCGAAGTAGAGCACGGCGATGCGCCCGTGCAGGCCGCCGGTGATCGCCTCCAGCACCCGGGGATGCCGGAAGGCCGCGACGTAGCCGGCACGCTGGATCTCAAGCTCGACCTGGTCCATCGAGCGCGAGACGTCGACCCCCAGCACCAGCTCCAGGTCGACGTAGTCGGGCTCCTGCGCCGCGGCCGGCCCTGTCAGGGCCGCCAGCCAGAGCGTCAGAACGAGCGCTCGGATCGCCGCGAACGCACGGCCTTCACCGCTGACAAGAGGCAAGCAGGCTGCAGGCATCGCGGCGCTCCCCGTCTGACCCCGTCCAGAAGATAGGTCGGCCGGGCGGCTCCGCCCAGCCGCGGGACTCAGCCAGCCGGATCTAGAAGGTCAGGCCGAGATGCAGCCAGAAGCGATAGGGCGTCCGGCGCTTCGGATCCTGGCCCTCGGCCAGGCTGCTGCCGAAGCGGCGCCCGGCCGAGACCTGCAGGAAGCCGAGATCGCTCCAGTCCTGGCGCAGGGTCAGGCCGAGCGCGCGATGATCGAGCGTGTTGCCGGCGCCCTCGGCCGGGTCGCGGCGAAGCCGCAGGCCGCCCTGGTCGTAGAACAGGGCGAAGGACAGGCGGCCGCCGAGCAGCGGCCGCGGCACGGCGTAGCGCAGGTCGGCATTGAGCCGGAAGCCCTCGTCCCCGGCGGCTTCGCCGACCGCGAAGCCGCGCTCCGGCGCGATGCCGCCGATCGAGAAGCGCTGCGAGCCGTCCAGGTTCTTGCTGGCGCCCTGGGCGCTGAGCGCGCCGAACAGCGCCCAGGGGCCGCCGAGCTGTTGGAGCCGGGCGACGCTGGCCCGGACGCGGCCGAAGGCGCCGGCGGTGCCCGGTCCGGCGGCGTCGCTGCGCGCGTAGGGCGCGAAGCCGTCGAGCTCGGTGAGGCCGAGCGTGGCCGACAGGCTGGCGGCACTGCGGCCGCCGCCCAGCAGGCCGTCCTCCAGCCGGCCGCGCGCGCCCAGCTGGGCGCTGCGCGTCAGCCGATGGGCGGTCGTCGCGCCGCCGGCCTCATCGTGCCGCTCGAGCTGCCGCAGCCGCGTGCGCAGCGCCAGGTCGAAGCCCGGGCGGGTGCGCAGCGGCCGCTCGGCCGCCAGCTCGAAGGCGCGGGTCCGGCCCTCGGCGCCGAGCGCGTTGAGCTCCTCCGCGATGCCGTCGTCCAGGTAGCGCCCGTCCGAAGCCAGCGTCGAGGCCGCGACGTCGAGCGGCGCGTCGAAGCGTCCGGAGACGTAGGGCGTGCCCCCCGCGGCGGCGACCGCGCGGGCGTTGAGATGGCCGCCGCGCCCGGCCGGGTTGGCGAAGTCCAGGCTGGCGCCGAGGCGCCAGTCGCGCGGCGGCGTCGCGAAGAGGTCGCCGTCGGGTCCGAGGCTCTGGTGCTCGCCCTCGGCCAGCTCGACGATCAGCCGCTCGGCCGGGCGCTTCTCGTTGCCGACGACGGTGGCGCGCGGCCGGCTGCTCGGCAGTTCGGCGTAGAAGCGCGGCGCCGGCGCACGCCGGGCCGTCGTCTCCTGCTCCCGGTCCGCCTGCGGTTCCTGTGCCTCTGCGGTGGCGGTCGCCGGCAGTGACAGGTCGAGGCGCGGGGCGAGGGCGACATGCGGGGCGACGGGCGCGACGGCCTCGTCGTGACGGACGCGCAGGCGCACGACGCCGTCCCGGATGGTCTGGGGCGGCAGGGAGACCCGGGCCGCCGGGTGGCCGCGCGTCCGGACGTGCTCGGCGAGCGCCTCGACCGCCCGGCGCAGCTCGCCGAGCGCCAGGCGCCGCCCCGTGTAGGGCGCCAGCAGCCGCTGCAGCGCCGCCTCGTCCAAGGCCGCGCCGCCGTCGACGACGAAGCGCCGCACGAACAGCGGCCGCTCGGCCTGCTCGACGGAAGCCCCCGATGCCGGGCGAGCGATAGCCGGATCGGCGGGCGGCTCCGCCGGTGCGGCGACGCTCGCCGTCGCGCCGACGGCCACGGCAAGCGCCAGCGGCACGCACGGCCTCCGCAGCCGTCGAAGAAAGGTGAGAGCCTTCACCGAGCCCTATCCAGCAAGTCCGGCGCCGAAGGTGAATCAGGCGATTCCGCGGGGCAACCCGTGGGTTGCGCCCGCCGACCGTTATGCCGACGAAATGGTTAACGAGGGCTTGCGGACGCGGGCGGCCGGCCGGCGCCGGCAGTGTCAGGCCTCGGCAGTGTCAGGCCTCGGCAGTGTCAGGCCTCGGCGGCGTCAGGCCTCGGCGGCGTCAGGCCTCGGCCGGTGCGTTGGCGTAACGGCGGTAGACGAAGTCGCGCTGCGCGGAGCCGGACTCGGCCTCGGCGATGCCGACCAGCGTCTCATGGTCGGCGGAAAGTCCGCAGGCCGGGTCGGTGGCGGCGGCATCGCCGGTCAGGGCGAAGGCCTGGCAGCGGCAGCCGCCCCAGTCGAGCTCGCGCCGCTCGCAGCTGCGGCAGGGCTCGGGCATCCAGTCGGTCCCGCGGAAGCGCCGGAAGGCCTCGGAGTCGCGCCAGATCTCGGCGAGCGGCCGCTCGGTGACCGAGTCGAAGCGCAGGCCCTCGATCGACTCGGCGGCGTGGCAGGGCAGGACCTTGCCGGCCGGCGAGACGTTGAGGAAGCGCCGGCCCCAGCCGCCCATGCAGGCCTTCGGCCGGCGCGCGTAGTAGTCGGGCACCACGTAGTCGATGACCAGCCGGCCCTTGAGGCGGTCGCGGGCCGCCTCGACGGTGGCGGTCGCCTGCTCCAGCTGGGCCCGCGTCGGCATCAGGGCGGCGCGGTTGCGGAAGGCCCAGCCGTAGTACTGGACGTGGGCGATCTCGGCGCGCTCAGCCTCCAGCTCGACGGCGAGGTCGAGCAGCGCCGGCAGGTGGTCGAGGTTCTGCCGGTGGACCACCAGGTTGAGGGTGAGCGGCAGCCCCGCGTCGCGCACGGCCGCGGCGAAGCGCCGCTTCTTCGCCTGCGCGCCGGGATGGCCGCCGAGCCGCTCGGCGCTCGCGGCCTCGCTGTCCTGGAAGGACAGCTGGACGTGATCGAGCCCGCCCGCCGCCAGAGCCTCCAGGCGCGCCGGGTCGACCAGCACGCCGGCGGTGATCAGGTTGCTGTAGAGTCCGACCTCGGCGGCCTTGGCGACGAGCTGCTCGAGGTCCTTGCGCACCGTCGGCTCGCCGCCCGAGAAGTGGATCTGCAGGCAGCCGAGCTCGGCCGCCTGCTCGATGACGCGCAGCCAGGTCGCGGTGTCGAGCTCCCGGTTCGCCGCCTCCAGCGCCAGCGGGTTGGAGCAGTAGGGGCACTGCAGCGGGCAGCGGTGCGTCAGCTCGGCGAGCAGCGCCATCGGGAAGCCCGGCGCTTCCTCGCCGGGCGCGTTGTCCGCGGGGGCGGCGCTCATGCCGTCACCACCGCCCGATCCGCCAGGTCCTGCAGCATCTCGATCACGTCGCCCAGGATCTCCTCTCGAGCCGCCTCGTAGGTCGCCGCCAGGTCGTCGGCGATGGCGCCGACATCGGCCTTGCCGTCGCAGCGCTTCAGCACCTCCAGGGCGATCGGATCGGGCACCAGGACCCGCTCCGGCGCCTGGACCAGCCACTGCTCTCGCGCCTTGTCGAAGCGCAGCTTGACCCCGCGCGGCAGGCGCGGCACCGACGTTTCCGAGATGGTTACGGCCTGGCCCATCGTCAGCCCCCGCCCGACCCCATGCCCTGCCACTCCTGAGGCCCGACCGGCACGAAGGCACCCGGCGGCACCTGCGCCGGCTCGACGTAGGCATGGTGCAGGGCGTCGAGCTGCGCCCAGAGCACGTCGGTCTTGAAGCGCACCGCCGCCAGCACCTGCTCTTGCTGCTCGCGCGTGCGCGCCTCGCGGGTGACGTAGGCGAGGCCGAACTTGACGTCCTCCGGCGCCTCGCTGAGGCGCCGCTTGAAGTAGGCGATGGTGCGCTCGTTGGCGAAGGGATAGTGCTCCAGCAGCCCGGCGATCCGCTCCTCGTGGATCTTCGGCGCGAACAGCTCGGTCAGCGACGAGGCGACGGCCTCGAGCAGCGACTTCTCGCGCACGAAGCGGATGTAGGCCTCGACGGCGAAGCGGGTCGCCGGCAGCAGGCCCTCGGTCGAGACCACGTAGTCGCGGTCCAGGCCGACCGCCTCGGCCAGCACCAGCCAGCGCTCGATGCCGCCCTCGTTGGCCGGCCGGCCGTCTGCTGCCGGCCAGCCGTCGTGTTCCTCGATGCGCTTGCGCCATTCGCGGCGCAGCGCCAGGTCGTCGCAGCGCGACAGCAGCGTCGCGTCCTTCAGCGGGATGCGGCTCTGATAATAGTAGCGGTTGAGCACCCAGGCCTGGACCTGGCCGCGGTTCAGCCGGCCGCCGTGCAGCAGGCGGTGGAAGGGATGCCGGCTGTGGTAGCGCTCGCGGCCGATCTGCTGCAGGCGCGCCTCCAGCTCGGCGGGGCTCAGCAGCGCCTGCGGGTAGCCGGCCGAACGCGGCTCGGCGGTTTCGGGGCTCACAGCGTCAGCTCCATGCCGTCGTGGGCGATCTCCCAGCCCGCCGCCTCGGCCTCGGCGCGCTCCGGGGAATCGAGCAGCAGCACCGGGTTGGTGTTGTTGATGTGGATGAACACGCGGCGCCGGATCGCCAGGCCGGCGAGGCCGGCGATGCTGCCGTCCGGGCCCGACATCGAGAGGTGCCCCATGCGCCGGCCGGTCTTCACGCCGGCGCCCTGGACCAGCATCTCGTCGTCGCGCCACAGCGTGCCGTCGAACAGCAGCAGGTCGGCGCCCTCCAGGCGCGCCTTCAGGGCCTCGGTCAGTGCCGCGCAGCCCGGCAGGTAGAACAGGCTCGGCTCTCGCTCCGCGCCGCCGTCCCCGGTCGCGCTGACGCGCAGCCCGACCGTGTCCTCCTCGACCGTGCCCCAGTCGTCGCCGGCGGCGGCGTCTTCCTTGTAGAGCGCGACCTTGCCCGGCACCGCGAAGGCCTCGACCGTCAGGCCGAGCGGCGCGCCGTCGCGGGTCGCCGGCGCGAAGGGCTCGCCGAGGCCGAGCGGCCGGCGCTCCACGAACTCGGGGTTGAGCACCCCGAAGATCGGGTTCTCGGCCAGCACCGAGAGCACGCGCGGCGTCGCGTAGAGCGAGAACGGCTGGCTCTCGCGCAGGGTCAGCAGGCCGGCGACGTGGTCGACGTCGGCGTTGGTCAGCAGGACGCTGGCGATCGGGCTGTGCCGCTCGCCCTCGGCGGGGTGCAGCGGCGGGGAGGCGTTGATCTGCTGGCGGATGTCGGGGGAAGCGTTGAGCACCAGCCAGCGCTTGCCGTCACGGCTGACCGCGATCGACGACTGGCTCGCCGGGGGCGCCTTCGGGTCGCCCTGGCGCGATCGCCGGGAGGCTGGGCTGTTGCTGTTCCACTGCGGAAAGCCACCGCCGGCCGCGGCCCCGAGCACCAGGACGCGTAACACCTCGATCGCTCTCCGCTCACTGCGCGCGGGCCGGGATCGCCGTCGGAGCCGGCCGCGCGCCTGCCGTGACGTCACCCGCGCCGGCGCGAAGCCGGTCGCGGGTGACGTCAGCGTTTCCTAGACTGTCGACCGGCCTTACAGCTCGGCACAGGCGTAGCAGTTGATCTCCATGCCGACGGAGATTTCGACGATCTTCGGCTTGGTCCAGCGCATGGGTCTTCCTCCTCGGTGGCTCTTGTTGTGGAGATACGATGGTAGAAGCGGGCGTCAAGCAGGACAACTTTTTCCGGGTGGCGCCCGTTCCGACGCCTGCGGCCTCGGGGCGCCGGCGCGCGGCCGTGCCCCCGTCGTTCAGCCGGCGGGACCGCCGCGCCGCGCCATCATGCCGCGCGCGGGATCGTAGCCGTAGACGGCCAGCGCCATGAACAGCAGCGCGCAGCCGGCGACCACGGCCAGCGCCGTCGGCTCGACGCGGCCGTAGAGCGCGAAGCGGATCAGCTCGACGGCATGGGTGAAGGGGTTGGCCTGGCAGATCGCGTGCAGCAGCGGGCTCGTCTCCTGGAAGCGCGAGAGCGGATAGAGCGCCGAGGAGGCGAAGAACAGCGGGAAGATCACGAAGTTCATGATTCCGGCGAAGTTCTCCAGCTGCCGGACGACGGAGGACAGCAGCAGGCCGAGCGCGCCCAGCATCAGGCCCGAGAGCAGCAGCGCCGGCAGCGCCGCGAGGTAGCCCCAGGGCGGCGGCCGGATCCCCCACAGCCAGGCAATGGCGAGAAAGGCCGCGACCTGCAGGAGCGAGACCGCGACGCCTGCGAGCAGCTTGCAGGCCAGCAGGTACCAGCGCGGCAGCGGGCTGAGCAGCAGCGTGCGCATCGAACCCATCTCGCGGTCGTAGACCATCGACAGCGAGGACTGCATGCCGTTGAACAGCTGGATCATGCCGACCAGCCCGGGAACGATGTAGACCTCGTAGGGCGCGGCGCTGCCGTCGGGCGCCGGGATCGAGGCCTCGAGCAGCGCGCGCAAGCCGGCGGCGAAGACGAACAGCCAGACCAGCGGGCGCACCAGCGCGGCGACGAAGCGCTCGCGCTGGTGCAGGAAGCGCAGCGCCTCGCGCCAGACGATGCCGCGCAGGCAGCGCAGGTAGGCGGCGGCGCCGAGCGGCGCCTCGGGGCCGGGTCCGAGGGTCGCCGTCATGCCGGCGCCGCCGCGTCGCGCGTCAGGGTCGCGAACAGGCTGCCGACGTCGGGCTGACCCTGCTCGGCGAGCAGCCGGCCGACCTCGCCCTCGGCGCGCAGCCGGCCGCGGTGCAGCAGCGCGACGCGGTTGCCCGGCACGACCTCGTCGACCAGGTGCGTTGCCCAGAGCACGGCCAGTCCTTCTTCGCGGACCAGCCGGCGCAGGTGCTCGAGGATCGCCCGGCGGCTGTCGATGTCGAGGCCGACGGTCGCCTCGTCGCAGAGCAGCAGCCGCGGCCGGTGGAGCAGCGCCCGGGCGATCTCGACGCGGCGCAGCTGGCCGCCGGAGAGCTGGCGCACCCGGTCGCGCGCGCGCTCGGCCAGGCCGATGCGCTCGAGCTCCTCGGCCATCCGCTTCGCCTCGGCGCGCGGCAGGCCGTGCAGGTCGGCGTGGTAGAGCAGGTTCTGGGCGACCGTCAGGTCGAGGTCGAGGGTGCGCTGCTGGAAGACCGCGCCAAGACGGCGCAGCGCGGCCGCGGGCTCGCGCTGCAGCGAGCGCCCGAACACGCGGATCGACCCGCTGTCGAGGGCATAGAGCCGCGTCGCCAGCGCGAACAGCGTGGTCTTGCCGGCGCCGTTGGGTCCGAGCAGCACCGTGAAGTCGCCCGGCCGCAGGCTCAGCGAGACGCGGTCGAGAGCCAGGTGGGAACCGAAACGATGGCTGACCGCCTCGAGCTCGAGCGCGGCGGACTCCTCGATCGTGTCGGCTTCCCGTGCCCCGGCGGGGCTGGCGCTGTCGGACGGCATGGGCGGCGTCGGCTCCGCGGTGGCGGCGCGTCCCCGGCCGGCGCGCCGATGCCATTTGAGCATGGCCGCCGCGTCCGCGTCGACGCCCGCGGCCCGCGCTGTCGCGGGCATGATAACACTGTTACGATGCCGCCTGTCCACGACAGGGAGGAAAGCCGGTGTCCAAGGTGCTCTACGAGAAGGACGGCCGGATCGGCCGCATCACCCTCAACCGCCCGGAGGTGCTCAACGCCATCGACGGCGAGCTGCCGCAGGCGCTCGCCGACTGCGTCGCCGAGGCCAACGCCGACCCGGGCGTTCACGTCATCGTGCTCGCGGGTGCCGGTCGCGCCTTCTGCGCCGGCTACGACCTGACCGCCTACGCCGAGACCGCCGGGGCCAACGAGATCACCCAGGAGATGCCCTGGGATCCCATGAAGGACTACGCCTTCATGATGCGGAACACCGAGCTCTTCATGTCGCTGTGGCGCAGCTACCGGCCGGTGCTCTGCAAGGTCCAGGGCTACGCCGTCGCCGGCGGCTCCGACATCGCGCTGTGCAGCGACCTGGTGATCATGGCCGAGAGCGCCGAGATCGGGTACATGCCGGTGCGCGTCTGGGGCTGCCCGACGACCGCCATGTGGGTCTATCGGATGGGCGCAGAGGCGGCCAAGCGCATGCTGTTCACCGGCGACAAGATCGACGGCCGCGAGGCCGAGCGCCTCGGCCTGGTCCACAGGGCCGTGCCCGACGACGAGCTCGACGAGGCCGTCGAGGCGCTGGCCGAGCGCATGGCCGGCGTGCCGGTCAACCAGCTGATGATGCAGAAGCTGATGATCAACCAGGCGATCGAGGCCATGGGCCTGAAGCAGACCCAGATGTTCGCGACGCTGTTCGACGGCATGACCCGCCACTCGCCGGAGGGGCTGACCTTCAAGAAGCGCGCCGAAGAAGTCGGCTGGAAGGAGGCGGTGCGCGACCGCGACCTCGGCACCTGGGACTGGACCGCCGACCGCCCGGTCAACCGGCCGGGCTGACGCGGCCGGTGTCCGGCGCGGCCGGGGAGAGCGGGGCGGAGCGGCGCCGGCGCATCGTCGCGGCGGCGCGCCGGCTGTTCGCGCGCGACGGCCTGGAGGCCACCTCGATGCGCCGCATCGCCGCCGAGGCCGGCTGCACCACCGGCGCGATCTATCCCTGGTTCGACGGCAAGCAGGCGCTCTACGCCGCCGTGCTCGCCGAGACTCTCGAGACGCTGGGCGGTGCGGTCGAGCGGGCGGTCGAGGGGGCAAGCGAAGCGGCGGGCGACGGCCGGCCGCTGGAGGCGGCGCTGGCCGGCCTGCGCGCGCTCTTCGTCTACTACCGCGAGCGGCCCGACGAGCTGGCGCTCGGCCTCTATCTCTACCGCGGCCTGCGCCCGGCCGGGCTCGGCGAGGCGCTGGACGCCGGCCTAAACGAGCGCCTGCTCGCCGCGACCGCGCCGATCGAGTCGGCCTTCGCCGCCGCCGGCCTGGAGGCGCCGCGGGCGCGCACCGCGGCGGCGCTGGCCCAGGTCGTAGGCCTGGTCGTGCTGGCGCGCACCGGCCGGCTGCGCCTCTACGGCCAGTCGGCCGAGAGGCTGCTCGAACTGCAGCTGGCGGACCTGGCGGCCGCGGCACGACGCTAGCGCGCGAAAGAACTCGATGTCGTGGTGTCGACGCCGTCGACGGCGCTCGGCCGTCGGAAGGAATGGCGTCCCCTAGGGGACTCGAACCCCTGTTTTCAGCGTGAGAGGCTGACGTCCTAGACCGCTAGACGAAGGGGACGCGGTCGGGCGTGAGGCCGGGGATATAGCGAAACGGCCGGGGCGACGCAAGGGGTCGATTTCACCGGCGTGACGGCCGGCTGCCCTGCGCCGGCCGCAGGCCTGGGCGCGCCGTGCCGCTGGCTCCCCGCCGCGCCCTGCCGCCTGCTACCGACGCTGTCGCGGCCTGCGAGGCGGGTTCTTGCCTGACGCGAATCCGGGGCGCGCTCCGGACGCTCTGCAGGGAATCCGGGACGCAACGAAAGGTCCGCTTCGGCGTTAGGAGCTAGCCTCCGGGGCGTTGCGGGGCGCTCCGACCGGCGCCCCCTCGGACAAGCCAGAGCCGAACAAGGGCCGGGGGAGCGCTGTGAGCAGGGACGGGATGATGAGCTTTCTCAGACTCGTGGATGCCGATTCCGAGACCGCCCGCGGATTGATCGAGGCGGTCGGCCAGCTCGACGGCGACCAGGCCATCAAGGCGATGGCCGACTACGGCCGCCACTGCGGCTTCGACGTGACGCCGCGCGACATCGAGGCCGCGGCCCGCGAGCCGTTGCCCGCGCGGGGCTGCGGCCCGGAGTCGGGGCTCGCTGCCGACGCCGGTCCCGCGTCCGCTCCCCGGTAGGCCAAGGCCGGGCCGCCGAGACTCCCCGAGCGGGTCAGCGCGCCGCGCTGTCGCCCCGCTCCAGGGCCGCCGCAGCGGTCTCCAGGAAGCGCGCGACGTCGGCCTCCTCCGTGTTCCAGGCGCAGACCAGGCGCAGCTGGCCGGGCGCCCACTCGTAGAAGCCGAAGCCGGCCTCGCGCAGGCGCTCGATCGCCGGCGCCGGCACCGCGACGAAGACCTCGTTGGCCTCGCAGGGGTGCAGCAGGCTGCAGCCGGGCAGGGCGGCCAGGCCCTCGGCGAGGCGCCGGGCCATGGCGTTGGCGTGGCGCGCGTTGCGCAGCCAGATCTCGTCCTCGAAGTAGCCGCCGAGCTGGGCCGAGATCATGCGCATCTTGGAGAACAGATGGCCGGCGCGCTTGCGGTAGTAGGGAAAGGCTTCGGCCGCCGCCTTGTCGAAGAAGACCACCGCCTCGGCGGCGAGACAGCCGTTCTTGGTGGCGCCGAAGGACAGCACGTCGACGCCGGCCCGCCAGGTCAGGTCGGCCGGGCTGCAGCCCAGGGCGGCGACGGCGTTGGCGAAGCGCGCGCCGTCGAGGTGGACCTTCAGGCCGTGCTCGCGCGCCACGGCGGACAGCGCCGCCAGCTCCTCGGGGCGGTAGAGCGTGCCGGCCTCGGTCTCGTTGGTCAGGCTGACCGCGGCCGGCTGGTTGTGGTGCACGACGCCGGCGCCGTGGATCGCCGCGGCCAGGGTTTCGGGCGTCAGCTTGCCGGCCTCGCCGGCCAGCGGCACCAGCTTGGCGCCGCCGGTCATCAGCTCCGGCGCGCCGCACTCGTCGACGTTGATGTGCGCCTCGGCGTGGCAGTAGATCGCGCCGTAGGGCGGCGCCAGGCAGGCCAGCGCCAGGGCGTTGGCGGCGGTCCCGGTGGCCACCGGGAAGGCCTTGAGGTCGCAGCCGAACAGCGCGACCAGCCGGCCCTCGACCGCCTCGGTCAGGGGGTCGTTGCCATAGGGCATGGCGCTGCCCTCGTTGGCGGCCAGCAGGGCCTGCAGGACCTCGGGGCAGGCCCCGGTGACGTTGTCGGAGGCGAAGTTCATGACGGGTTCCCGATAGAGAGATGTAAGTCCCGGACCTGGGGATCCGGCGCTACTGGGCCTGCAGCTTGACGCGGCCGGCGACGCGGCCCTCGGAGCGGTCGACCAGCACGGCCTGCTGGCAGCCGCGCTCGAGCGGGCCGTCGAGGCGCAGGATCAGCAGGTCGCCCTCGCCCGGCTCGACCGCGGCCAGGCGGCAGCCGGCCGGGACGGCCAGCGACAGCTCCTCGAAGGCGACCGGTTCGCGCAGTCTTTCGCCCTGGCGCAGCAGTCCCCATATGACAAGTCCGATCATGACGACGATCAGGGCACCCAGAAAGAACACCACGGCCTTGATCGCACCCATGTTTTCGCTATCCCCTGGTTCGATGACGACACGCCCGACCACGCTGTCCGGCCGGTCGCCGGTGGACGACCCGGCCGCGACCGGCCCGGGCGCGTCCGCCGCGTCGGGCCTCTCACGCCCGCTGACCGAAGGCGGCGAGGCGGTGGTCGAGGTCGCCGAAGGCGAGGCCGGCGAGCGCGTCGACCGCTGGCTCGCCGGCCGACTGCCGGCGCTGTCGCGCAGCCGCCTCAAGAGCCTGATCGAGGCCGGCGCGCTGAGCACCGGCGGCGCGACGATAGACGAGCCCTCGACCCGGGTCAAAGCGGGCCAGCGCTTCCGCCTGGCGGTCCCGGAGGCGGTCCCCGCGGTTCCGGAGGCGCAGGCGGCGGAGCTGACGATCCTCCACGAGGACGCCGAGCTGCTGGTGCTCGACAAGCCGGCCGGGCTCGTCGTCCATCCGGCGCCCGGCAATCCCGACCGGACGCTGGTCAACGCGCTGCTGGCGCACTGCGGCGAGGCGTTCGCCGGCATCGGCGGGGTGCGCCGACCGGGCATCGTGCACCGCCTCGACAAGGACACCAGCGGCCTGATGGTGGTCGCCAAGACCGAGCGGGCGCACCTGGCGTTGACCCGGCAGTTCGCCGAGCGCAGCATCGAGCGGCAGTACCTCGCGCTGGCCTGGGGCCGCCCGGCGGTGCCGGCCGCCCGGGCAGGCCGCGAGGGTGAGGGGCCGCCGGCCGGCTGGGGCGAGATCGCCGGCAACATCGGCCGCAGCCCGCGCAACCGCAAGAAGATGGCGGTGCTGGCGAGCGGCGGAAAACCCGCGGTCACGCGTTACAGGGTCGAGGCGCTGTATGCCGGCGGGGCGGTTTCCCGTCTCGCCTGCCGCCTGCTCACCGGGCGCACGCACCAGATCCGCGTGCATCTGGCGAGCCGGGGGCATCCGCTGCTCGGCGACCCGCTCTACGGGCGGGCGCGGCCGGCGGCCCGGATGGCGCTGCCGCCGGCGGCCCAGGCGGCGGTCGAGGGCTTCGCGCGGCAGGCGCTGCACGCCGGGCGGCTGGGCTTCAGCCACCCGGCGGACGGGCGGTGGCTCGGCTTCGACGCGCCGCCGCCGGCCGACCTGGCGGACTTGATGGCCAGGTTGGAATCACTTTGACTTGTAGTGCCATCTGCCTGGAACTGCGCCACCATCGCTCCGTTCCAGGAAGACGACGGTAAAGGAAAGGACGGTATCGTGGCTGCTGCCAAAGTTCCCTTGCTCGTCACCGAGGGCAACCTCTCCCGGTATCTCCAGGAGATCCGGAAGTTCCCGATGCTGGAGCAGGACCAGGAGTACATGCTGGCCAAGCGCTGGCAGGACAAGGAGGACACCGAGGCCGCCCATCAGCTGGTCACCAGCCATCTGCGCCTGGTCGCCAAGATCGCCATGGGCTACCGCGGCTACGGCCTGCCGCTGTCCGAGCTGATCAGCGAGGGCAACGTCGGCATGATGCAGGCGGTCAAGCGCTTCGATCCCGACCGAGGGTTCCGCCTGGCGACCTACGCCATGTGGTGGATCCGCGCGGCGATCCAGGAGTACATCCTGCATTCCTGGTCGCTGGTGAAGATGGGCACCACGGCGGCGCAGAAGAAGCTGTTCTTCAACCTGCGCAAGCTCAAGGGCCAGATGCAGGCGATCGAGGAGGGCGACCTGAGGCCCGAGCAGGTCACCCACATCGCCACTCAGCTCAACGTGCCCGAGCAGGACGTCGTCTCGATGAACCGGCGGCTGTCGGCCCCGGACCATTCGCTGAACGCGCCGCTGCGCCAGGACGGCGACGGCGAGTGGCAGGACTGGCTGGTCGACGACGGCGAGAACCAGGAGACCCTGCTCGCCGACCGCGAGGAGCTCGACCAGCGCCGCGAGCTGCTGGTCAACGCCATGGAGAGCCTGAACGAGCGCGAGCGCCACATCCTGACCGAGCGGCGCCTGCAGGAGAACCCGACGACGCTGGAGGACCTCAGCCAAGTCTACGGCATCAGCCGCGAGCGGGTGCGGCAGATCGAGGTGCGGGCCTTCGAGAAGCTGCAGCGCGCGATCAAGAACGCGGCGATCCAGGAGCGGCTGGCCTCGGAGTAGGCCGCCGCTCCGGCGGTCCCGCCCGGGGGCGGGCGGCTCAGCCGGCGGCCGGCTCGGCCTCGTCGTCGAGCTCGGTCAGGTGCCGGCCGGTGACGTCGTCGCCCCATTCCTCGATCAGCTGCTTCTGGCGCTTGCGCAGCTGCTGGACGCGATGCTGGGTGACCAGCGAATAGTAGCTGGTCACCATCGGCGGCAGCGACACGAAGATGGCCCAGCCGACACCGGCGGCGCCGAAGGCCATCAGCCAGTAGAACATGTCGGTGAGCAGTCGGAACACGGCGTCGATGCTCTGCCCGTCCTGCCACAGCGCGATCAGCGCGGGCAGCACGCCGCAGAGGTTGAGCAGCCCGACCGTGGCGACCAGGTAGCGCTCGCGGCTGCGGTCGACCAGGAAGGCGACGATGGTCGGCAGGCTGAGCACGAACAGCATCAGCGTGGTCGGCAGCAGCACGACCATGGCCGGCAGCGCGACCAGCAGCGCCAGGGCGACGCGCCCCCAGTTGAGCCCGCCGCCGGAGCCGCCGGTCGAGATGTCCTTGGCCTTGCGCATGCGCCGCTTTCCTTGCTTTCCGGTCAGCCGATGTAGAAAAGCGTCATCACCAGCATGGTGATGCTGGCGAGGCAGCCGGCGACCACCGCGGCGATCTGCTGGGACTTGCCGTAGACGAACTGCGGCTTGGTCAGGCCGCCCTGCTCGACCCAGGTCAGCTCGCGGCTGAGCGCCGCGTACTCGGCGCAGGCGGCCTCGTAGCCGCGTTCGTCGTCCTGGCGCTGCTTGCCGTCGTCCATCGCCAGGGCCAGGCGGTAGAGGTCGCCCTCGTCGACCGCGGCCTGCAGCTCGAGCGCCAGGGTCTGGCGGATCTCCCGGCTGTGGAAGGACTCGATGACCGGGCCCATGCTCTGCGCCACCCAGGCCGCCAGGCCGGGCAGGCTGGCCGGGCCGGCCATGCGCTGGACCTCGGCCAGCAGGTAGGCGACGCCGAGCCGCCGGATCACCTCGTCGTCGTCGCGGCCCAGCGCCGTCAGAATGCGCTCGGGCACGGCGCGGGCGCGCGCCGCGACGAAGGCCGCGATGTGCCGGTCCATCGGCTCGCGCTCGGGCATGCCGGACTCGGTCAGGCGCTCCAGCGCCGGCAGCAGCTCCTCGATGCGGGTGACGTAGGCGTCCTCCAGCATCGGGCTCAGGCAGGGCCAGTATTCCTGCTGGTCGTAGAGGCAGCGCTCCAGGCCGTAGCCGATGCGCTGGCGCATCAGGAAGAAGCCGAGCTGCTCGTAGCCCTTCTTGAGCACGGCGTACTCCGGGCGCATGCCCGGCTGGGCCTCGAACCAGTAGTTGATCATGCGGTTGCCCAGGACCTCGGCGAAGTCCTGGCGGACGGCATCGTCCTCGAAGTGCACGGCGAGCACGTCGGCGAAGGCGTCGATGCGCGTCGACAGCCGGCGGAAGCGCAGCGGCGCCCTGTGGTCGAGCACCATGAGGATGCGCGCCAGGTCGCGGTCGTTGCGCGGCTCCGCCAGCACGCCCGAGCCGCCCCCGGTGCCGCCGTGGGAGCCGCGCATGAGCAGCGCCAGGCGCTCGGCGCGCTTCTCGTCGCCGGCGCTGCGGTGCACCCAGGTGATCAGCTCGTCGCCGGCCAGCGCGCGCCGGGCTTCTTGCCAGTTGAAGCCGAGCGCCGAGGACAGCGAGCGGCAGTTCCAGTAGTCCTTGTCCGCGAACTCGAAGGGCCGGCTGGCCCGCGACAGCGCCATCGGCTGCTTCGGGCTGAGATGCCGGCCGTTGGCCCACATCTCCAGGTCGTTGAGCGCCCAGCGCTCGGCCCAGTCGTCGCACAGCAGGCCGCGCAGCGCCTCGGTGATCGCCAGCGGCAGGCGCTGCTTGCCGATCAGGGTCGCGTAGGTGCCGCGGTTCAGCTTCGAGTGCACGATCGCCTCGTCGCTGAGGTCGGCCACCGGATTGCCGCCGCGCAGCAGGATCGCCAGGGTCACGCCGAGCGCGTAGAGGTCGTCGCTGGTCGTGCCGTCGCCGCGCCCGGCGGGCATGGCCATGGCGCTCTCGATCGGCTCGTAGAGCGCCGGCTGGTCGAGCCCGGCGGGCGCCGAGACGCATTCGCCGAGCATGCACTCGTTGCGCGCGCCGTCGCGGTAGAACAGGTTGTCCGCGCGGATCGCGCGGTGATGGATGCCGCGCGCGCCCAGCTCGATCAGCGCCGGCATCAGCGGCTGCACGACCTTGCGGATCAGCGCGTCCTCGTCGAAGGGATCGAAGCTGGCGCCGGCATGGGCCTGGACCCGCTCGCCCTCGGGGCGGGTCAGGATCAGCACGCCGCGCCGGGCGTTGTCCGGCGGCCAGAACACCGTCTCGTAGGCCAGCGGCACGCTCAGCGGCAGCCGCGCCATGTGGGGCAGCTGGCTCATCAGGTTGCGCCGGGGCGCCAGCTTGGGGTCGCAGACCAGGGCGTAGAGCTTGCGGGCGTTGCCGGACTCGCGCGCCGCGGCGGCGAAGGCGCGGGCATGGGGCTGGTCGAAGGCGGGCAGCGGCAGGCCGGTCTCGACCTCGAAGCGGCGGTCGACGACGATCGTGCCGCCGGACGGCTCGGGCGCGCCGCGACGTCCGCGCCGGCCGCCGGCGCGCGGCGCCTCCTCCAAATCGAGCTCTGCCGCGAGGTCGCTCATGACGGACGCGTCGGTTCCCTTGCCTGTCCAAGCCCCCTGATTACAGGACCCAAGGGTAAGGGAAGGTTAACGGCGACAGGCGCCCGGTGCGCGTTCCGCGACCGGCGGAGGGGTCAGTCGAGGGTCTGGCGGTAACGTGCCATGGCGAGGCCCGCGACCACCGCCAGGATCGCGGCCAGGGCGCCGAGCTCGTCCAGGATGTCGCCCAGCCCGGCTCCCTTGAGCATGACGCCGCGCAGGATCCGGATGAAGTGGGTCGTCGGCACCGCGCTGCCCAGCACCTGGGCCCAGCCGGGCATGCCGGCAAAGGGAAACATGAAGCCCGAGAGCAGGATCGAGGGCAGCATGTAGAAAAACGACATCTGCATCGCCTGCATCTGGCTGCGTGCGACGGTCGAGAAGAGGAAGCCCAGCGAGAGGTTGACCACGATGAAGAGGTTGAGGCCGAGCAGGAAGGCCACCGCCGAGCCGGCGAAGGGCACCTGGAAACCGAGCAGCGCCAGGGTCAGAAAGACTGCGGTCTGGACGTAGCCGACCAGGACATAGGGCAGGATCTTGCCGAGCATGACCTCGGCCGGCCGTACCGGGGTCGCGATCAGGGTCTCCATGGTGCCGCGCTCGGCCTCGCGCACGATCGCGATCGCCGTGATCATCACCATCGTCATCGACAGGATGACCGCGAGCAGGCCGGGCACGATGTTGAAGCTGGTCACGCCAGCGGGATTGTAGTGCCTCTGGACGACGACGCTGAAGGCGGCCTCCGGGGGCCGCAGGTGGCTCAGCGGACCGGTCAGGCTGGTCTCCAGGACACGGGCGACGATGCCCGACAGCGCGGCCGTCGCACCGCCGGTCGCGGCCGGATCGCCGGCGTCGGCGGCAAGCAGGATCGCCGGCCGCTCGCCGCGCACCAGCGCGCGCTCGAAGCCGTCGGGCACGACGACGACGAAGGTCGCCTCGCCGCGCCTCAGCGCGCGCTCGGCCGCCGATGCGCCGGCGACGCGTCCCTGCACGTCGAAATAGCCCGAAGTCTCCAGGGCCGCCAGGAAGGCGCGCGAGACCGGTCCCTGGTCGTTGATCTCGACCAGCGTCGGCAGATGGCGCGGATCGCTGTTGATGGCGAAGCCGAACAGCAGCAGCTGCATGATCGGCACGGCGATCATCATCGCCAAGGTCAGCCGGTCGCGCCGCATCTGGACGAACTCCTTCACCAGCACGGCACCGAAGCGGGCCGGCGAGAAGCCGTTGCGGCTCGGACGCCGCCCGGTGGCGGGCTCAGGAGCCATCGACGTCGGCGGACGCGGCGGCGAAGTTGTCGCGCGCGCCGCCCATCAGGTGGATGAAGACCTCCTCGAGGCCGGCCTCCTGGCGGGTCCAGCGCTGGGGGCCGGACGCCGAACGGGTCTCGGCCGTCGCGTCCAGGGTCGCGGCGTCGGTTCCCGATACGTGCAGGGCGGAGCCGAAGCGTGCGACCTGCTCGACCCCCGGTGCGCCCTGCAGCGCCTGCGCCAGCATCGCCAGACCGGGACCCTCGACGCGCCAGGTCGTCAGGCCGACGCGGCGCGGGACGTCGGCGGTCGGCCCCTCGATCAGCTTGCGGCCGTACGCGATGTAGGCGATCGCGTCGCACTGCACGGCCTCGTCCATGTAGTGGGTCGAGACGAGCACCGTGACGCCGTTGTCCGCCAAGCGCCGGATCTCGTCCCAGAAGTCCCGCCGGGCCTTGGGATCGACGCCGGCGGTCGGCTCGTCGAGCAGCAGCAGCATCGGCTGGTTGAGCAGGCAGGCGGCCAGGGCCAGGCGCTGCTTCCAGCCACCGGACAGCGCGCCGGCGAGCTGGCCGGAGCGCCCGGCCAAGCCGAGGTCCTCCAGCGCCTGAGAGACCCGTTCGCGGCGCCGGTCCAGGCGGTACATGCGGCCCATGAAGTCCAGGTTCTCGCGGATCGAGAGGTCCTCGTAGAGCGAGAAGCGCTGCGTCATGTAGCCGACCCGCTCCTTGATCTCCCGGGTCTGGCTGCGGATGTCGAAGCCCAGGCAGCGGCCGGTGCCGCCGTCGGCGGTCAGCAGACCGCACATCATGCGGATGGTCGTCGTCTTGCCGCTGCCGTTGGGGCCCAGGAAGCCGTAGATCGTGCCGCGCGGTACGGTCATGTCGAAGCCGTCGACCACGGTCTTGTCGCCGAAGCGCTTGGTCAGCCCCTGGACCTCGATCGCCGGCTTCTCGCCGTCCGGGTCCGCGTCTGCTGCAGGGGCGGGTGGCGCGCTCACGGCGCGGGCCGGACGTCGACCGGCTGGCCGGGCAGCAGGCCGGCCGCCTGCGCGAGAGGCTGCGCCTCGGCCAGGAACACCAGACGGTGCCGCTCGTCCAGGCTGTAGATCACCGGCGGTGTGTACTCGGCCTCGGAGGCCAGCCAAGTGACCTCTGCCGGGATGCCGTCCGCGCAGCCGTCGCAGTCGACCAGGATCCGGCGTCCGAGAGGAAAGTCGACGCGGCGCGACTCGGAGAGATGGAAGCGGATCTTCAGCGCGCCCTCGGGCAGCAGCGAGACGACCGGCCGCTCCGGCCCGGTCTGCTCGCCGGGGTCGAGATAGCGGCGCTCGATCCGGCCGTCCGCCGGCGCGGAGACTCGGCACTCCGCCAGGGCTGCCGTCGCTTCGCGGACCTCGGCTCGGGCGGCCGCGACCTCGGCCTCGGCGGCCTCGATCGCGGCCTCGCGGTCCGGCAGGCGGGCGACCGACAGGCGGGCCTCCAGCTGGCCGACCCGGGCCTGCGCGGTCTCCAGGCGCGCGCGGTCGGAATCGAGGCGCGCCTCGGCGACGACCTGGCGCGCGGCCAGGTTCTTCGAGCGGGCGAAGGCGGCTCGGGCGTCCGCCCGCTCGGCCCGCGCGCCGGCCAGCTCCTGCTCGATCACCGCGAGCTCCTCGGGGCGCTCGCCCCGCAGGCGGTCGCGCCGCTGAGCCTGGCTGCGGGCGAGCCGGGCCTCGGCGGCAGCCAGGGTGGCGGCGCGCCGCGCGTCGTCGACCTGGAACAGCGGATCGCCCGCCCGGACCGAGTCGCCGTCGCCGACCTCGACGGCGACCAGCGAGCCGCGGCAGGCAGGCGCAAGGTAGAGATAGTCGGCCTCGACGTAGCCGAGCGCTGGCGGCGGCTGGCCGGGACCCAGCCCGAGAGCCGCCAGAAGGCCGGCGGCGAGCTCGCTCAGCGAGGCTAGCGCGCCGGTCATCGCGGCCTCCCGCCCGAGGCATCATCGGGTCTGTCGTCGCTGCCGTCCGGCGCTGTCGCCAGCAGACCGTTCAGCAAGATATCGAGATGGCTGTCGAGGAAGCGGGACATGGCCGCCCCCTCGTCGTCTTCTGCTCCCCCGTCGCCAGCCGTTGCGGGATCGCCGGCCGGCCGCAGCCCGAAGACTTGGGCCAGCAGCAGGTGGGCGAGCAGCGGGCCGACGACGTTGCGCACGGCCAATTCTGGGTCGAGCGCGCGAAAATGTCCCGTCTCGACGCCGCGCCGCAGCACGGCGGTCAGCGCGCCGAGGCCGCGCTCGATGACTTTCCGCCGGTAGCTTTCGGCGAGTTCCGGGAAGTTCCCGGCCTCGCCGATGATGATCTTGGGAATCGCCGCGATGCGCGGATCCGCGACCCCGCCGCCGAGCATCCGGACGATGGCGGCCAGCGTCCGGCGCGGATCGTCCCCCTCGTTGCGGCCCAGCTCTTCGGCCCGGGCGGCGATCGGCACCACGGCCCGCTCGATCAGAGCCTGCATGATCGCCTGTTTGCTGGGGTAGTAGAGATAGACGGCGCCCTTGGAGAGGCCCGCCCGGCGGGCGATGTCCTCGACTCGCGTCGCCGCGAAGCCGAAGCGGATAAAGAGGTCGAGCGCGGCGTCCAGGACCTCGTCGGGACGGGCCTCGGCGCGGCGGCGGAACTTGCGCCGGGAGAGGGCGGGGGGAGCAGACATGGCCAATAAATAAATGACCGGTCAGTTATTTGCAAGCTGCGCGAAGACGCGCCCGGGAGCGGCCGGCTGGGCGACCGCTCGCTCAGCCCGCGAAGGGGTCGCGCATCAGGATCGTGTCCTCGCGCTCCGGGCTGGTCGACAGCAGGGTGACCGGGGCCTCGATCAGCTCCTCGATGCGGCGCACGTACTTGATGGCCATGGCCGGCAGCTCGGCCCAGGAGCGCGCGCCTGCGGTCGTCTCCTGCCAGCCCTCGAAGGTCTCGTAGAGCGGCTCGACGCGCGCTTGCAGGCTGCCGAGCGCCGGCAGGTGGTCGTAGTCCTTGCCGTCGATCCGGTAGCCGACGCAGATCTTCAGCTCCTCGAGGCCGTCGAGCACGTCGAGCTTGGTCAGGGCGATGCCGTCGATGCCGCCGGTCTTGATCGCCTGGCGCACCAGCACCGCGTCGAACCAGCCGCAGCGCCGCGCGCGGCCGGTGACCGTGCCGAACTCGCGGCCGCGCTCGCCGATCCGCCGGCCGGTCTCGTCCGAGAGCTCGGTCGGGAACGGGCCGGCGCCGACGCGGGTCGTGTAGGCCTTGGTGATGCCGAGCACGGTGTCGAGCGCGCCGCCGCCGATGCCGCTGCCGGCGGCCGCCTGGCCGGCGACGGTGTTCGACGAGGTGACGAAGGGA